>CAZMCP010000037.1:0-23550 GCA_964565035.1 uncultured Flavobacterium sp.
AGCACCTGTTGATGACGGAATGATATTTACGCTAGCAGCACGGCCACCTCTCCAATCTTTTCTAGATGGACCATCAGCAACCATTTGAGTTGCAGTTGAAGCATGAACAGTAGTCATTAATCCTTCAACGATTCCAAAATTATCATTTATTACTTTAGCTAATGGAGCTAAACAGTTTGTTGTACATGATGCATTAGATACAATTTTATCTGTTGCTTTTGCTTCGGTATGATTTACTCCCATTACGAACATAGGCGCATCTGCAGATGGAGCTGAAATAACAACTTTTTTAGCTCCTCCATCTATATGTGCTTGAGCTGTTTCTAATGTGGTAAAAATTCCTGTACATTCTGCAACTACATCAACATCTACAGTTGCATCGTCCCACTTGATTAGCTTGGGATCTTTTTCTGCTGTAACACGAATATATTTATCATTTACATATAATTTACCTTCTTTTACTTCTACTTTTCCATTAAAACGACCGTGAACCGAATCGTATTTTAATAAATAAGCTAAATGTTCAACATCTAATAAATCATTGATGGCAACAACTTCTACATTATCTCTATTGAATGTTTCTCTAAAAACTATACGGCCTATGCGACCAAAACCATTAATTCCTAATCTTACTTTCATATTCATTTTGCTATAGGCTTAAAGTAAATTCTTTAAGCGATTTATATTACGTTTATTGTATTTGGGTTTGTTTTAATTATGTAGTCATTATATCAGAAACTCTCAATAATTCTTCATCTATTTTAGAGCTTCCTTTTATAGCTTGTTCTAAAGGTGTTAAGGCTACTTTATCTTGAATTAATCCAACCATATAATTTGATTTACCTTCTAAAATAGACTCAACGGCTTTTACACCTAATCGTGATGCTAAAACCCTATCAAAACATGATGGAGAACCACCTCGTTGCATGTGACCTAAAACAGATACTCGAACATCATATTCAGGCATATGTTCTTCGACATACTCTTTTAGTTCGAAAACGTTTTTACCTATTTTATCACCTTCGGATACTACAACAATACTTGAAGATTTTCCAGAGGCCTTACTTTTTTGTAGTGATTCTAAAAGACGCTCTAATCCTAAATCTTCTTCAGGAATTAGAATCTCTTCTGCTCCTGCTCCAATTCCAGCATTTAAAGCTATGTGACCAGCATCACGCCCCATTACTTCTACAAAAAATAATCTATTATGAGAACTGGCAGTATCACGAATTTTATCTATACATTCAACAACAGTATTTAATGCTGTGTCATAACCTAATGTATGACTAGTACCGTAAATATCATTATCTATGGTTCCTGGAATTCCCATTACTGGATATCCAAATTCATTATTGAATATTTCTGCTCCTGTAAATGTTCCGTCTCCACCAATAACAACTAACGCATCAATACCCGCATTTAGAAGATTTTCGTGGGCTTTTTTTCTTCCTTCTACTGTTTTAAAATCTAATGAACGAGCCGATTTTAGAATTGTTCCTCCTTTGTTAACTATGTTATTTACTGAACGAGGCCCCATTTCTTTAAAATCACCTTCAATCATTCCTTGGTAACCTCTGTAAATTCCAATACACTCAACATTATGGTAAGCACAAGTACGAACAACTGATCTTATCGCTGCATTCATTCCTGGAGAATCTCCTCCTGAGGTTAAAACCCCAATTTTTTTAATGTTTTTTGACATTTCAAAACGTTTGATATTGTAAAGTTAGGAAACAAAATTATTAATTTCTCAGTTAAATGTTAAAAAACCGAGGTTGCCAAAATTTTCAAACGTTTTCGTTAATAAGTTTTCAAAAAACGCTTTAAATTAATTAGGATCTGGAGGCATTTCGTCATTATTCTTCTGTTTTTCAATAGACTTTTTCTGACGTTGTTCTGTAAACTGAATGAAATCAGGTGATAAATCTGAATCAGGAATATCTTGAGGTGATTGATCGTTATCTTTTTTCTTTGAATTGAGAATTTTGGATACTAATTCCTTAAAGGTATTAAAATCTACTTCATAAGAGATTCCGACACCTTGCGTATATCCTATCCCTTCACCTATATAATTAATATCGTTTTCACGATTAAAAAAACGTGCCTTTAAAGAACCGTCTTCATTCAAACGCAATTGCACCTCTACGTCACCTACAACAGCCGTTTCCGTAACTCCACCTACAGGTACTCCTAACTTACCATTAATAGTTATTTTATCACTAATTTGGGTTGAAAGTGTAACACCTACTCTACCATCTGTTTCAACTCCTTGATTGCTTTTACTTCCTTGAACATAATTAAGACCTACTTTGAGTTTTGAGTCTTCATCGGCAAAAATATCGTCAAATAAACTATTAGCTGTTTCTAATAAATTTCCTGCTATAGCATTTTCAGCTACACCTTTATCACTTAGAAAACTTCCAGAAGATAGCAAATACAAGGCTTGTGTTTGTCTAGTATCACTATCACTCAGCTTGTAATCTAATTCAGAACGAAGCACAGAGCTTAATGTAGGAAAATTAATAGATATATCTGGAACAGGATTTGTTAATTTATCTGACAACTTAATTACAACTTCTGTTGGGATTTTTTTATTAAAAGAAGGGTTTTCTAACAATACTGCAGGATTAGCTTCTGTTTTATAAACAGCCTCCATATTAAGTGTTGCATTTAATGGATCTCCATCCCAAGAAATGGAACTACCTTTTTTAAGTTGGAATTTTTTATCTATAATTCCTCCATATTTAAAGTTATAGGTTCCTTCATATGCTTGGAAGTCACCCCACATATTGAACTTACCTAATGTATTGATTTCCATTAATAAACTTCCAAATCCACGCCCTTTTAATCCGTGCCCATTATTTTTATTGATTATAACTTCAATCTCTGCATCTGGAGTAATATCTAATTCAAAATTTAGTTCTACACCTTCATATCTTTTTGTTTTAGGACTCTTACCTGTTGCTTCAGCTAATTTTTGTTTAGCAGATGTGAATTTTATATAATCTCTATCAGAAGATGTTTCTGTATTACTAATAGGAATTTTTATTGAAGTTCCTTTTTCAGATTTTGCATTCACGCTAATTACTAATCCATTTAAAGGACCACGTATAGAAGCATCACCATTGATAAATGCTGTTCCATAATACAATGCTTCATCAGAATCTTTAGTATTTAATGCTAATAATCTTTTTGAATCAATGTTTAAATCTAAAAACCAATCTGAAAATTTAGTATGTCTAATT
This sequence comes from uncultured Flavobacterium sp., assembly GCA_964565035.1. GTDB lineage: Bacteria > Bacteroidota > Bacteroidia > Flavobacteriales > Flavobacteriaceae > Flavobacterium. Next base: position 3,246 of record CAZMCP010000037.1, read on the forward strand.
GAGCCACTTAAAACACCATTTGTTTTAAACTTAGTGTCTGTTAAATCTATATTTCGAAATGTAAATTGATTTTCTGTAATATCAACTATTGCATTATTTTCAAAATCATAATCAACATTGAGATATGGAACTTTTAATCCAGCTTTGTTGAGATATAGTCTTCCAGTAATATCTGGATTTTCTAAATCTCCTTCAAACTTTGCTGCACCTGAAGCTAACCCTCTAATATTAGTAATCACACTTCCTCCTAATGGACTAAAGGCACCCATATTAAACTCATCAAGTCTTAAATCAAGATCGAGTGTTGTTTTTTTACCTTCTACATAAACAAACCCTTCAGCTGTAAATGATTCTAAACCATCATTTCTAAGAACTGTATTAACCTCAAAATTCTTAAAAGTATTGTCTCCTTTTACGCTTAAATCTAGTTTACCCAGAGAATAATTATTAATACCTAAACTATCAATTGTGACTAATGCTGTTGGCTCATAAATTGATTTTCTTTGTTTAAAAGCAATCATACCATTCACATTACCTTTCAATTTTAAACTATCAATAGAAGGAGTAATTTTATCTAAATGAACATTATTAAATGTAAGCTTAAGATCCTTATAAGTTGAATCTTTTATTACACCCATCAAATCAACCATTTGATTTTCATGAGACATTGATATTTTTTCAATATCAAATTCGGTTAGTTTTTTATTAAAAACAATTTTGTTGTCTTTAGATTCGTCTTCATTTAAAAACCATAAAATATCTTTGAAATTAATTTCAGATTTTTTTATTCCAACTACACTTTTCTTGTCTTCATTAATTGTATGATATAAGTTTAAATTATAATAATCTTCTGCTTTACTCCCACCTTTAAATTCTGTTCTAAAAAACAAAGTATCGTTTGCAGTTACATTAATCAAATTTAAATCTGAAACCTTATAATGTTTAGTTTTAATACTATCCATTTCAATATAAGCATTGTACAATGGATTTTTATTATCTAATTCAATACTAATGTTATCAAATTGATTTCCATAAGCTGTAATATTAGGTGATTTAAAATCAAATTTAAATTCACCATTATCAGAATTAATATAGCCTTTAGCAAAGGTATTTTCACCTAATGAAACATCAGGATAAAAAATTTCTATTAATTTGCTATAAACATTGAAATCAAATTTAATGTATTGCCCTTTTTTAACTTTATTAGGAGAATAATTAGCATAAAGACTACCTAATGAATTTTCAACCAGCTTTACTAATTGATTGAATTGGAATTTCCCTTCAATTTTGCCATCAATAATATCAGGAGAATTGACAGTTATTGTTCGAACTCTATTTTCATCAAATGATGATTTGATCATAAAATCATCAAAAAAATAAGTGTCTTTGTTATTCTCGTAAGAAGTTTTATTTATATAAATTTCACCATATAAATTATCAATAGAGTTACCTTGTAAATTCATCAACACATCTCCTCGAAAAACCGAAATCGAATCTGCAGTATAAATTTTCAATTTTTCTAGATTTGCATACTCCACTTTAGCATGAAAATCATATTTATTTTCTCTCTTACTCAAGTCAAGATTACCATCAAACTCCATTACTAAATTAGGATCATTTGCAGTAATATTTCCTTTAAAAACGGATTTTTTCATTGTCCCATCTACAACAATATTTTTATAGTTATAATTATTGTAGTAAACACTTTGAACCTTTCCTTTAAGTTTAGTATCTAAATATTTTTCTGTAAATCCTTTACCATTAACATCCAAATCCAGATTAACTATACCTATATCTTCTCTGGATAAAAATTTTCCTAAATTAAAATTGTCTAACTTGATATTCCCAACGTAAGTCGCATTATCAATGTTATTGATATTGGTCATACTCAATTCCGATTCAGCATTTCCAAGTTCTGTTTTTAATAAAATATCAGCTTTTACAGTTTTTAAAGTAACTTCAGCAGTTCCTGATAAATTAAATACACCAAATTTTTTAAATGTAGATGGTAAATTATCACCTAAGACTCTTGGAAGTAACGCATCTAAATTATTATAGGTTGAAGAAATTTTAGAAAAAATCCCTTTCATATAGAAAGCATCTTTTTCCTTTGAAAATAAATTTTTGAAAGTAAAATTTCCTTTAATTACAGAATTGTTTTTATCTCTTAAATCGAGATTTCTAGTGGTAAAATCGTTTAATGTTCCTAAAATTTTTCCTTTTAAATTAAAACTTTGATTCTTACCAAATTCTGCATAAAAAAGATTTAACTCATTTGTTGAAACTGATGCTTTTTTAATCTTTACATCAAACAAAACCTTATTATTAAAATCTGAAAAATCTTCTCTTTTATAACGCAATTCTACATCCCCAACTAGCTCAGATTCATTTGTTACTAAATCTAAGTTTTCCAAATGTATATTCTTCTTTGTATAGGTAAAGTCAGAATTTAAGTTTTTGATCACAAGACCTCTATGATCTATAAAACTCATTTCATTTATTTTAGTAGTTACATCAGGACCATATACTTTAAAATTTGAAGTATGAGCGTTTAATTTAGTGAAATCAAGAATTTTAGGAGTTTTTAGATTTTCATCTACATAAGAAAATCGGCCTTTCAAGACATGAATATCCTTTGCAGTTAATAAAAATTTTTTTGAGCTTTTTTGGGTTGGTTTACCTTTATCAAAAAGATCAATAAATTTATCTAAGTTAGTATCGTGCTCACCTTTATAATTTTTTAATTGAAAATCAATACCATGTAAGCGGATTTCACCAAAATGCAAATCTCCATCTACTAATTTTTTAAAATCAAGAATGTTTGTTTTTAAAATTTGAATATAGAATAGTGTATCCTTTTTATAATCCTTAACTAGTACATTTTTAAGTTTAACTCCTCCAAAAATTGAAACATTAGCATTTTCAACTGTTATATCTGTTCCAAAATCCTCATTAAGTTTTTCTGTTGCATATTGAGCTAATTTAGTTTGAACCGAGGGTAAAGACAAAAGTATACCTAGTGTAAGCAAAAGTAATAGTACACCTAACAGGAAAAACAAAATAATTTTTCTAACTTTTTTTAGGCCTGTATTTTTTTTAGTTTCTTCCAAGAATTTGTTTTAGAAAAGTGAAGTGTTTCAAAAGTTACAATTTCAATAAAAAATCTTTATTTTTGGGCTTCGATGTAAAATTAATTATTTTAAATTGGTTTTTCAAAATATAACACAAATTCTGTGCCCTAATTATGTCAAAACATCCTGTTTATATATTAGCAATTGAAAGTTCTTGTGATGATACAGCAGCTGCTGTATTACAAAACAACAAAGTATTATCTAATGTAATAGCAAGACAATCAATTCATGAAGAATATGGAGGTGTTGTTCCTGAACTTGCTTCTAGGGCACATCAACAAAATATTGTACCAGTAGTAGATGTCGCATTAAAAAAAGCTGGAATTGATAAATCTGAACTTTCTGCTATTGCTTTTACTCAAGGTCCCGGTTTAATGGGATCACTTTTAGTAGGAAGCTCATTTGCTAAATCATTAGCTTTATCACTTAACATCCCTTTAATAGCTGTACATCATATGCATGCACATGTTTTAGCTCATTTTATTGATGAGGAAGGATATGATAAACCCGAATTCCCTTTTTTAGCAATGACAATTTCAGGAGGACATACACAAATTATACTAGTAAATAGTTTTTTTGATATGGAAATAATAGGTGAAACTACTGATGATGCAGTGGGCGAAGCATTCGACAAAAGTGCTAAAATACTAGGACTTCCTTATCCCGGTGGACCTTTAATTGATAAGTATGCACAATTAGGTAATCCAAAAGCATTTCAGTTTACTAAACCAAAAGTGGATGGCTTAAATTTTAGTTTTAGTGGATTAAAAACACAAATTTTATATTTTATTCAAAAAAATTTAAAAGAAAATCCAAATTTTATAACTCAAAACATTAATGATATTTGCGCTTCTATTCAATACATTATAATACAAATTTTAATGGATAAATTAAAAGTAGCTGTTGAACAAACTGGAATTAAACAGGTTGCTATTGGTGGCGGCGTTTCTGCCAATTCCGGAATAAGAACTACATTAAAGGAAACAGAAAACAATTATGGTTGGAAAACTTTTATTCCAAAGTTTGAATACACTACGGACAATGCTGCAATGATAGGAATTGTTGCTTATCACAAATATTTAGAAAATAAGTTTGAAGATTGTTCTGTAACTTCTAAAGCTAGAATTGAATTTTAATATGCAATTATTTTATAATCCAGAAATAAATTTAAGTAATTCTGAATTTTCTTTCGATAAAGATGAAAGTAGGCATATTACTAAAGTATTACGTAAAAAAGAAAGTGATATTTTACATGTAACCAATGGTTTAGGTATTTTATTTTATTGTGAAATTATTTTAGCTAGTGAAAAAAAATGTACTGTTAAAATAATTAAAACCGAAATTCAAAAACCAACTTCATTTTATACACATATTGCCGTTGCTCCAACCAAAATGAATGAAAGATATGAATGGTTTCTAGAAAAAGCAACCGAAATTGGCATTCATGAAATTACACCTTTAATTTGTGATCATTCTGAACGAAAATCAGTCAAAACAGATCGTTTTGATAAAATAATTCAATCTGCAATGAAACAGTCAAATCAATATTTTTTACCAAAATTAAACCAACCCATCTCCTTCAAAGAATTTATTAATAAAAAAAATGATGGAGTATTATGCATCGCACATTGTGAAGAAACTAACAAAACCTTACTTAAAGAAATTATAAAACCTGAACAAAAATATACAATCCTTATAGGGCCAGAAGGAGATTTTTCATCAAAAGAAATTGAATTAGCAACTAAAAACAATTACATTGCAGTATCTTTAGGAAATACTCGCTTAAGAACAGAAACGGCAGCTCTTGTTGCATGTCACAGTATTGTTATTAGTAACGAATAAAATGAGAACTATACTTTTACTTGTATTACTATTCTTTATCAACTTGGGATTTTCTCAAGAAATTGCTTTGCTAAAATATAATGGCGGTGGAGATTGGTATTCAAACCCTACATCACTTCCTAATCTAATTAAGTATTGTAATTCAAATATTAACACTCGAATAAAAAATAAACCCGCAACAGTGTCGCCTGGCAGTCCAGATATCTTTTCTTATCCTTTTATACATATGACAGGCCATGGAAACGTAATTTTAAATAATCAAGAGATTGAAAACTTAAGAAACTACTTATCTAGTGGAGGCTTTCTACATATTGATGATAATTACGGAATGGATAAATATATTAGGAATGAAATAAAAAAACTATTTCCCAACAATGAACTAGTGGAGCTACCATCTAACCATACCATATTTCAAAAACCCTTTTCTTTTCCGAATGGTTTACCTAAAATACATGAACATGAGGCTAAACGACCTCAAGCTTTTGGAATATTCTTAAACAACAAATTAGTACTACTTTATACTTTCGAAAGTGACCTTGGAGATGGTTGGGAAGATTATGAAGTACATAACGATCCTAAAGAAGTTAGAGAAAAAGCACTTAAAATGGGTGCAAACATAATTAATTTTGTTTTCCAAAATTAATTTCTTCATAATCTATTAGAATTTTAAGCTCGGTTCTTAAATACATTAAGTTTAAACAAATCACAATTTTGATTTATTTCATTTTACAAATAAAGAATTAAAGTGATTAATGCTTTCATTTTTTTGTATTAAAAATTTAACACTTTTTACACAATAAAATAAATAAACTTAAAATTTAAAAATTCTTGTTTTTTTGAGAAAAAAAAATTACTATTGCTAAATCAATTAACAAAAAAATAATAATTTATTAACCAAACCAAACAAATTATGAAAAAATTGTTATTATCAGCATCTGTTGCATTATTACTTTTTTCTTGTCAAAAAGATAATGATGCAGTAATTGAAGATCAAACTACTTCAACTTCAACTTTAGCTCACAGAGGATGTGCGTCTCATGAAGTTTTAGAACAACAATTAAGAGAAAATCCAGAACTTGCTTCTAAAATGGCTGAAATTGAAAGAAAAACTCAAGCTTTAGTATCTTCAAATGCTCGTTTAGTTAACGGTAAAATTGAAATACCAGTAGTTGTTAATGTATTATACAGAACTGCTGCTGAAAACATCTCCTTAGCACAAATTCAATCTCAAATTGATGTGTTAAACAAAGATTTTAATGCTCAAAACTCAGACTATAACCAAGTTCCTGCTTTATTCTCAGGAGTAAAAGCAAATGTTGGTGTTTCATTTGTCTTAGATCAAGTAATTCGTAAATCGACTACTAAATCTTCTTGGGGAACAAGAGATGCTTGTAAAAAATCAAAACAAGGTGGTATTGATCCTACATCACCAACAACTAAATTAAACCTTTGGGTAGCAACTATTGGTGGTGGAATTTTAGGCTATGCTCAATTTCCTGGTGGTTCTACTGCAACTGATGGTGTTGTAATAGATTCTAAATACGTTGGTGTAACAAGCGATTCAGGATCAAGCTATCCTTATAACTTAGGAAGAACTGCTACACACGAAGTAGGTCACTGGATGAATTTAAGACATATTTGGGGTGATGCAACTTGTGGTTCAGACTTAGTTAATGATACTCCAGTTCATAACACTGCAAATTATGGTGTACCAACTTATCCACACTACAGCACTTGTTCAGGAACACCTGTAGAAATGACAATGAACTATATGGACTATACTGACGATAGAGGTATGTATATGTTTTCTCTAGGACAAAAAGCAAGAATGGATGCTATTTTTGTTTCTGGAGGAGCTAGATTCTCTTTTGCTCAACCATAATATACACTATTAAATTATGAAATTAAAACTCGCTCAATGAGCGAGTTTTTTTATTATCAAGTACTTAGCAGTTAAAATAAATAAAAAAAAGGTTTTTTTTCTTACAAAAGTTATTAACAATTATAGCTTTTAAAACCCTATTGTTTGTTGATATCAACACATTTATTAACAATTTTGAAATATTAAATTATTTATCCAAAATATAATAATTACATTATTTTTTTGTTAAATAAACATAAAATAATTAGTATTGCGTCGCAATTAATTAAAAAACCAAATTATTAACCAAACCAAAAAATTATGAAAAAATTATTATTGACTGCATCTGCAGCTTTATTAATGTTCTCTTGTCAAAATGACAATGAGTCTGTTACAAACGAAACTGCAACAGTTGATGCCTCTGCTCACAGAGGTTGTGCTTCTCACGAAGTATTAGAATCTCAATTAAGAGCTAACCCTGAATTGGCTACTAGAATGGCTGAATTTGATAGAATTGCTGATCAAGCAATTAAAAGTGGGAGACTAGTAAACGGTGTTATGGAAATTCCAGTAGTATTCAATGTTTTATATAGAACTTCTGCTGAAAACATTTCTTTAGCTCAATTGCAATCACAAATTGACGTTTTAAACAAAGATTTCTCTGCAACAAATTCTGATTATAATACTTCAAATAACCCTTACTCTTCTGTTCGTAGTGGTAACACGAATATCAGATTTGTATTGGATCAAGTTATCAGAAAATCTACTACTAAAACATCTTGGGGAACAAATGATGCAATGAAGAAATCTACTCAAGGAGGTTTAAATCCTACATCTCCAACTACAAAATTGAATCTATGGGTTTGTACAATTGGTGGTGGAATCTTAGGATATGCTCAATTCCCTGGAGGTTCATCTGCAACAGATGGTGTTGTAATTGATTCTAAATATTTAGGAACGACTGGTACAGCAACTTACCCATTCAACTTAGGTAGAACTGCAACTCACGAAGTTGGTCACTGGTTAAATTTACGTCATATCTGGGGAGATGCTACTTGTGGATCTGATTTAGTATCTGATACACCAGTTCACAATGCTCCAAACTATGGTGTTCCTGCTGTAGGTCATAGATCAACTTGTTCAGGTACTCCACTTGAAATGTATATGAACTACATGGATTACACTGATGATAGAGGAATGTATATGTTCTCTGTTGGTCAAAAAACAAGAATGAATGCTGTTTTTGCAGTAGGTGGATCTAGAGCTTCTTTTAGATAAGATTCATAAACATAATATTACAAGAACTCGCTCATAGTAGCGAGTTTTTTTTTATATTCGTTCTTAAATGACCAAATGATGAATTCAAAAACTATTGCTAATGGAATTGTGAGAGGTATTTTAACTCTTACAATAATTACACTTATAATCTATTTTTTATACAAAATTCAACTTGTTATAGTGTATATTTTGATTTCTATAATTTTAGCAATGATTGGAACCCCAATAGTAGATTTTTTAAGAAGAAAATTAAAATTTAAGTTAACAACAGCAGTAATATTTACATTATTATTTTACGGATTAATAATTTTTGGGTTTATAATGATGTTTGTTCCATTAATTACTACTCAAGGCCAAAAATTATCACTCTTAGATTCAAATTCTTTACAAAATCAAATTACAGAATTATCTGTTCAGATTAAGAGTTTTTTGGACCAACGCGGATTTAACAGTAGTAAAATGATGAAAGAATATAATTTAGTTTCTAAACTAAACTTTAATTTTCTCTCAGATTTTTTGAACAACACTTTAAATACAATCAGCAATATTGGAATGGGATTAGCTTCTGTTTTTTTTATTACTTTTTTCTTTTTAAAAGAAAGAATAATTTTTTTAAAAATATTCAAGTATATACTTCCAGATGAGCATGAAGAAAAAATTCTAAACTCAGTATCACAAATTAACGAATTACTTTCAAGATACTTTTTAGGAATTCTTCTTCAGTTGTTTATAGTTTTTATTCTCTATTTAATTGTTCTCTTGGTTTTTGGAGTAGAAAATGCTTTTATAATTGCTTTTTTATGTGCCTTTTTAAACATCATCCCTTACATAGGCCCATTAATAGGAAACATTTTAGCAGTAATACTAACTCTTCTAGGAAATTTTAATGGATCTTTTACCCATGATATGTTAATGACTACAATTTACGTTATGATTGGTTTTTTTGTAGTACAATTTATTGACAATAACATTAGTCAGCCATATATCTTTTCAAACAGTACAAAATCACATCCTCTTGAAATATTTTTAATAATACTTATTTTTGGTTTTTTGTTTGGAATATTAGGCATGATAATAGCTGTTCCTGTATACACTATTTTAAAAGTTGTAGGAAAAGAATTTTTACCTAATAACCGAATTATTCAATCATTAACCAAAGACTTATAACATTGAATCAAGATCTTCTTAAAACCGAAGTCCAAAAATTCATCAATGAATCATTAGAAATTAATTTTTCTAAAATTGCGTTATTAAAGAATCCTTTCCCAGAAATTTCTTGGACTGAAATATTAACGCAAATTGCGTCGAAATCGAAAGCTAAAACCAAACTTCCAACATGGTTTAATGCAGAAAATATTTTATACCCTAGTAAAATTTCTATAGAACAAACTTCTTCAGAAAAAACAGCAAATTACAAAGCAAATTTAATTTCAGGAGAAACAATAATTGATTTAACTGGTGGGTTTGGAGTTGATGATTATTATTTTTCAAAATTTTTTTCAAAAGTAACACATTGTGAATTAAAAAATGATTTACACGAATTAGTAAAAAATAACTTTTCATCACTTTCTATTAATAATATTGAATGTATTTTAGGGGATAGTTCAGAGATTATTAAAAACTTAAATCATAATTTTGATTGGATTTATATTGATCCATCTCGAAGAAATGATGTGAAAGGTAAAGTTTTCATGCTAAAAGATTGCTTACCTGATGTTCCCTCAAATCTAGATTTTTACTTTGATTTCACCGACAATATTTTAATAAAAACTGCACCTTTATTAGATATATCAGCAGGCTTGTCTGAACTAAACAGTGTTCGCGAAATACATATTGTTGCAATCAACAATGAAGTCAAAGAACTACTTTGGATTTTGCAAAAAGATTCTAAAGAAACTTGTAAGATTAAAACAATAAACATATCAAAAGATAAAGAAGAAATTTTTGAATTTAATTTCAGTGAAAACCTTATTTTACCAAGTATTTCAGAGCCAAGAAAATATTTATACGAGCCTAACAGTGCAATTCTTAAATCGGGAGGATTTACTAATGTAGCTTTACATTATAAAATTGATAAGCTTCATCAACACTCGCATCTGTATACTTCAGATCAAGATATAGATTTTCCTGGAAGGAAATTTAAAATAATTAAAACCTTTGAATATAATAAATCGAACATGAAAAGCTTTTTAGGAAACTCAAAAGCTAACATAACTATTAGAAATTTTCCAGAAACTGTTGAAGAAATCAGAAAAAAATGGAAAATAAAAGATGGTGGCGATTCATATTCTTTTTTCACAACTGATAAAAGTAATCGCAAAATTGTTTTAATTTGCCAAAAAAATTAACTCAATGCGATTATTACACATTCTTTCTTTACTACTTTTTTCTCAAATATTTGCTTTTGCACAAAAATCACCATGCGAATTTGATGTTAACACTACCGATTCTCTTGGTGTGTATAAAGAAATCAAAAGCGAATTAATATACGAAAAAGTGTTTGGCAATTCTTCTCAGTTAATTTTTTTATCATTGGCCTCAGATAATGGTACACCTTTATTAAAACTTCAATTAATTCAAAAAAGTAAAGATTTCATTTCTCCTAAATGTATTGATAAAAATTCAAGAATTTATTTTCAATTAACAAATGGTAAAATTTACACTTTAATAAATGCTTCAAATGATACTTGTGACAGTTTAATTTTTAATGAAAACGACAAAGAAAATAATAGATTATTAGATGCTTCTTTTTTATTTATGAAAAATGATTTTGAAGACTTAAAAAAGTTTCCAATAATGCTGATGAAAATTAAACTTGCTTCAGATGAAAAGGAGTACATTATATCTAAAGAATTAATTTCTGAAAAAATTAAGACAAATTCAAAACCTGAAAGATTTTTCATTGATAATTTTCAGTGTATTATAGACTAATCACAATTCCATTTCAAATTAGAAAGTGCATCTTTTTTTGCATCTTTCAAATTATAATGCCACCATTCTGAATCAAAAGATTCAAAACCATTTTTAAGCATTACTTTTTTTAGTAATTTTCTATTTTTAATTACATCAGAAGATAATTTTGTAAAAAAATGAGATGACTCTGGTCCAAAATGATCAAATTTTGTCCCCATATCTAGTTCATTACCTTGCTCATCAACTAAAGTAATATCAACAGCTCCTCCTCTATTATGTATAGAACCTCTTTTAGGATTTGCTACATATGTTGCATTAGGCACAATTTCCCACATTTTTTTTTGCACATCTAAAGGACGATAACAATCAAAAAGCTTGATTCTATATCCTTTTTTCATAAAATCTTCGTTTGCTTTTATTAAAGACTTAATTGTTTTAGTTCTCAAATAACATGACGCACAATCATATACTTTAGATTTAAGAAAATTATCATTTGTAGCGTATTTCATATCAAGAATAAAATCTTTACTATAATCTGTAAGATTTTCAAAAATTGTATCAGAAACAGAAATCGTTTGTTTCTTTTCGACAATTTTATTTGAAGCTATAGTATTCGAATTTACAGTATTGCTACTAGCAATTTTACATGAAATAACAGATAGTATAATAGATGATATAAGGATTCTTTTAAAAAGCTTCATTAGTTATTTTTTTATGAAATTACGTAGAAAAACGCAATAAAAAAAGCCTCACTAAAAAGTGAGGCTTTGTGATCCAGTCAGGATTCGAACCTGAGACCTACTGCTTAGAAGGCAGTTGCTCTATCCAGCTGAGCTACTGGACCTTATTTTAGTATACTAAAATAATTTATCATCTTGTCGGGGTGGCAGGATTCGAACCTGCGACCTCCTGGTCCCAAACCAGGCGCGATGACCGGGCTACGCTACACCCCGAGTACAAAAAAAGCGGAGAGACAGGGACTCGAACCCTGGCGACAGTTACCCGTCGACAGATTAGCAATCTGCTCCGTTACCACTCCGGCACCTCTCCAATTGCAAAGAACTTGACCTTTTTTGCGGTTGCAAATGTAACGCATCATTCCTTTATTACCAACTTTTTTTACGACTTTTTTAAGATATTTTAAAAGGTTTTTTTAAAGTGTTTAATAATCAGCAAAGTACGTTCAATTTTTTTTTCAATGATACAACATAAAATTCAATAAACACTATTAATAATATTTAAAAAAGACTATTATATAATGTCTTAAATTAGTAAATTCGCAAATAATTTTTGAAAAACCAAAAAATGAAAAAAGTTGTAATCGTTTCGGCTGTTCGTACACCAATAGGAAGCTTTATGGGTTCTTTATCTAGTGTAACAGCTCCTCAATTAGGCGCTACTGCAATAAAAGGTGCTTTAAATAAAATCAATTTAAATCCTTCTTTAGTTAATGAAGTATATATGGGCCACGTTGTTCAAGCTGGTGCTGGACAAGCGCCTGCGAGACAAGCTGCAAAATTTGCAGGCTTGCCTGATAGTGTTATTTGTACTACTGTAAATAAAGTTTGTGCATCCGGAATGAAGTCTGTTACCATGGGAGCTCAAGCTATCATGTGTGGTGATGCTGAAATAGTAGTTGCTGGTGGTATGGAAAACATGAGCTTAATTCCTCATTACGTACATATGAGAAATGGAGCAAAATTTGGTCCCGCAACTTTATTAGATGGAATGCAAAAAGATGGCCTTGTTGATGCATATGATCAACAAGCAATGGGAGTTTTTGCTGATTTATGCGCAACAGAACACAAAATTACACGTGAGGAGCAGGATGCATTTGCAATTCAATCTTATGAGCGTTCTGCAAAAGCATGGGAAGCTGGTAAATTTGACAATGAAATTGTTCCTGTAAGTATTCCCCAAAGAAAAGGAGACCCTATTGTATTTGCTAAAGATGAAGAATATACAAATGTTCGTTTAGATAAAATACCTACATTAAATGCGGTATTTACAAAAGAAGGTACTGTAACAGCAGCAAATGCTTCTACAATTAATGACGGTGCTGCTGCTTTAGTTTTAATGAGTGAAGAAAAGGCAAACGAGCTTGGTTTAAAACCATTGGCTTATATTAAAAGTTATGCTGATGCAGAGCAAGAACCAAAATGGTTTACAACCGCTCCTGCAAAGGCATTGCCTATTGCATTGAAAAAAGCAGGAATTTCTACTGCTGATGTTGATTTCTTTGAATTCAACGAAGCTTTTTCTGTTGTTGGATTAGCAAACGCTAAAATTCTTGGCTTAGATAACAATAAAGTAAATATTAATGGTGGAGCTGTTTCATTAGGTCACCCACTAGGATGTTCAGGAGCAAGAATCATTGTAACATTGATTAATGTTTTAGAACAAAATAATGCAAAAATTGGAGCTGCTGCCATTTGTAACGGTGGTGGTGGTGCTTCTGCAATTGTTATCGAAAGAGCTTAAATTAATTATAAGTTATGAGTTGTAGAAAATTTCTACAACTCATAATGCATAACTCATAATTCTTATAAATGTTTGGTATTTGTAATCTAGCCAATATTCCTTTACGATTTGAACCTAGTGATAGAAGTGAACTTGTTTCTCAAGTTCTTTTTGGAGAACATTTTCAAATCTTAGAACAAAATCAAAAATGGTCTAAAATTAAATTAGACTATGATGGTTATGAAGGATGGATTGACAACAAACAATTTAAAGATATTTCTGCAGAGCAATATGATTTATTATCAAAGGATGGTATCGTTTTAAATGCTGACTTAATAGAATATGTAACTTCTCAGGATAATTTATTAATGCCAATTCCGTTAGGAGCATCATTATCATTTTTAAATTATGATACAATAAATACTGAAAGACTTTCATTTGAAGGTATAAAAACAAGTGGTATTAAATCTAAATCACAAATACTTGACATAGCATTCATGTATTTAAATGCCCCATATTTATGGGGAGGTAAAACTCCTTTTGGAATCGATTGTTCTGGTTTTACACAAATGGTATACAAGCTTAATGGCTATAAGTTATTGCGTGATGCATCTCAACAAGCAACACAAGGTATTGCATTAAGTTTTATTGAAGAAAGTGAACCAGGTGATTTAGCTTTTTTTGACAATGAAGAAGGGAATATTGTTCATGTTGGTATTATAATGGAAAACAATTACATAATCCATGCAAGCGGAAAAGTTAGAATTGATCGCTTAGATCATTTAGGTATTTACAATGCCGAAACCAATAGGCATACACATAAACTTAGAGTGATTAAAAAAGTTATATAACATAAAAAAGCCCCATTAAAATGGGGCTTTTTTATACAACTTCAAAGATAAATTAATTTTTAGCCTTCAAAGCTTTATATTTTTCAGTCATATCTAAAGCATTGTACATGTTTAAAAGAGTAGATTTAATATCTTTATCAGTACCAAACAATTCATAAGCTTTCTCCAAGTAAGGAATTGTTGATTTATAAATATTTTCTCTTTTAGCTTTAAGCGCTTCGTATTTTTTATTATCAGCAGGTGAAGTTCCTAATTTATTCATTGCGTCAACAATTTCTTTTTCACCGTCTAACTTTAAAACTGCTAAGTTCATATACGCATTTTTATATTTAGGATCAATTTGAATTGCCTTTAAGTAATAACCCTCTGCGTCAATTTTTGCTTGTTTATCCTTTGACTGTCCAGAAATTACCCCTAAATTATAATACAAATCTGCATTATTTGGGTCTTTAGCTAACACCTCAGAAATCAAGTTTTTGTAAGTCGAGTAGTCATTTGTTTGTAAATACAAATCTGCTTCAGACATAATTAATGAGATATCATCTGGATTAGCTTTTCTAGCATCAATAATAGCTTTTTTTGCAGAAGCTACATCATTTTTTTGAATATAAATTAATGATATATTTTTATAAATTTCTCCTCTTTTAGAAGATTCATTCTCATCTCTTGGAGATATATGAGAACCTAATTTAACAGCTTTATCTCTAGTTGCTTTGTCAGGAAAAGTTTCTTCATTATCATTAATTTTACTTTTTGCTAAATAATTTGTTTTTTTTCCAGAAAAATTCAATTGTTTTAATTTATTGTAGTAACCCAAAGCTAAGTCGTAATCTTGAGCATTAATTGCTGAACTAGCGGCATAATACAGCATACTTGTATCTTTAGGTTCAAGAGTATAAACTTGATACAATTTTAAAGCACTTTCCTTGAATTTTTTTGCATCACTATCAGCAATAGCACTGTTGGTTAATTCTCTTTTTAATTCAACTAGCGATGTTTGAGCTTGAGAAGAATATTTTGATTTTCCTGTTTTTTTCTCAATTGAAAGTAATTCGTTGTATGCTTTAGCAGCTTCTGTATAATTAGTGTCAGCATCAATATTTTTTTTTGCTAAATCAAAATAAGTATTTCCTTTAAGAAAAAAATATTGTGCTTTTTGACCGTCTTCTGCATTAGCAATTAAAGACTCCGCTTGACTTAACGCTGATTTAGCTTCATTAGGATTTCCTGCTTTCAATGCTTTTTCTGCAGCTTTTAATTCATCTTTTTGAGCAAATGAAACTACCGAAGTTAATAAAACAGTAGCAATTGCTAAATTTTTAATTTTCATTCTTTTAATTTTTAATTATTCTTGTGTTTCAGCTTCAGATGAAGTTTGGTTAGTAATATCATCACTCAAATCTTCTGAATTTTCATCAGATTCATCGTCTTCACGCATTACTTTACATACAGCTGCAATAGAGTCACTTCCTTTAATATTAATTAAGCGAACTCCTTGTGTTGCACGTCCCATAACACGTAAATCAGAAACCCTCATTCTGATAGTTAATCCAGATTTGTTGATAATCATTAAATCATCTTCATCAGTTACATTATTAATAGCAATAAGTGAGCCAGTTTTTTCAGTGATATTTAAAGTTTTAACTCCTTTACCTCCTCTGTTAGTAATTCTATATACATCTTCTCCATCTTCATCAACTAATTTAGTTCGCTTACCATAACCATTCTCTGTTACTACTAAAATTTGTGAATCATTTACATGATCTCTATCAATAGAAACCATTCCTATAACTTCATCTTTTTCATCAGCTAATGTAATTCCACGAACCCCAGATGCTGTTCTTCCCATTGGTCTCGTTTTTTCTTCTTCAAAACGAACTAACTTACCTGATTTAGATGCCACTAAAACTTGACTATTTCCTGTGGTAAGTTTTGCTTCTAATAATTCATCACCTTCCTTAATTGTGATTGCAGCAACACCATTTGTTCTTGGACGTGAGTAAGATTCTAGAGAAGTTTTCTTCACTTGACCTTCTTTAGTAACCATAATCACATAATGACTATTGATGTAATCCTGATCTTTTAAATCTTGTGTGCAAATAAATGCTTTAACCTTATCGTCTTGTTCAATATTGATCAAGTTTTGTATTGCACGACCTTTTGCTGTTTTACTTCCTTCTGGTATTTCATAAACACGCATCCAGAAACATTTACCTTTTTGAGTAAAGAACAACATATACTGATGATTTGTAGCGACATACATATGTTCTAAGAAATCTTGATCTCTAGTTCCTGCAGATTTCTGTCCTACTCCACCTCTATTTTGTGTTTTATATTCTGTTAATGGTGTACGTTTAATATATCCAGCGTGAGAAATAGTAATAACTACTTGTTCATCAGCAATTAAATCTTCTATACTTACATCGCCTCCTGAATATTCAATTGTAGAACGACGCTCATCACCGTATTTATCTTTAATTTCTGCCAACTCATCTTTAATTACTCCCATACGCATTTCTTTGCTTGCAAGTAATTCTTTCAAATAGTTGATCGTTTTCATTATTTCTTCATACTCAGCTCTCAACTTGTCTTGTTCAAGACCAGTTAACTGACGCAAACGCATTTCAACAATCGCACGAGCTTGAATCTCAGATAAATTAAAACGTTCTATTAACTTCGCTCTTGCTTCATCTCCATCTTTTGATGCTCTAATTAACGCAATAACTTCATCTATATTATCTGAAGCAATAATTAATCCTTCTAAAATGTGTGCCCTTTCTTCAGCTTTGCGTAAATCAAATTGTGCTCTACGAGTTACAACTTCATGTCTGTGTTCAACAAAATGATGAATTAAGTCTTTTAAATTCAACATTTGAGGACGACCTTTAACTAAGGCAATATTATTTACACTAAATGAAGATTGTAATTGAGTATACTTATATAATGTATTTAACACTACATTAGGTACCGCATCTCTTTTTAATATATAAACGATACGCATACCATTTCTATCCGATTCATCACGAATAGTAGAAATTCCTTCTATTTTCTTTTCATTAACTAAATCAGCCGTTTTCTTAATCATTTCGGCTTTGTTAACTTGATAAGGAATTTCAGTAACAATGATAGCTTCACGTCCATCTACTTCTTCGAAACCAACTTTTGCTCTAATTACAACACGTCCACGACCTGTTTTAAATGCTTCACGCACTCCATCCATTCCGTAAATAACACCTCCAGTTGGAAAATCCGGAGCTTTTATATGTGTAATTAATTCATCAATTTCAATATCATTATTATCAATATAAGCTAATGTTCCATCAATAACCTCATTCAAGTTATGTGGAGCCATATTTGTAGCCATACCTACTGCAATACCTGATGCTCCATTAACTAACAAGTTTGGCACTTTTGTAGGCATTACTTTTGGTTCTTCTAAAGTATCGTCAAAGTTCAATTGAAAATCAACAGTTTCTTTTTCAATATCTGCCAACATTTCTTCTGAGAACTTTTTCATTCTAGCCTCAGTATAACGCATTGCCGCAGGGCTATCACCATCTATTGAACCAAAGTTACCTTGACCATCAACCATTAAATAACGTAAACTCCAATCTTGAGCCATACGCACCATTGCATCATAAACTGATGAATCACCATGTGGGTGATATTTACCCAGTACCTCTCCTACAATTCTTGCTGATTTTTTATGTGCTCTATTTGAATATACTCCTAATTCATGCATTCCAAATAAAACTCTACGATGAACTGGTTTCAAACCATCTCTAACATCAGGTAATGCACGCGACACAATAACAGACATCGAATAATCGATGTATGCTGATTTCATTTCGTCTTCAATGTTAATTGGAATTAACTTTTCTCCGTCAGACATAAGTAATTATCTTATTAATTTAATTTATTTTCAAAACGCGCTAATATACGATATTTTGAGCTTATTTTTTAGCAATGCCAAAACATATTTAAACGATTTATCAACAAAAAAAAGTTAGCTTTTAGTTAATAAATTATATTATTATTAACGTTGTTTTTAAATATTTTTTTGTCACTTAGCTGTCAGGACCCCATATAAGGAACGATTTTTGCAATTAGCCTTATAAATCATTAAATTTACATTCAAATCCTTTTTAGTTATGGATGATAATTTTTCACCAAGAGTAAAAGATGTAATTACGTACAGTAAAGAAGAAGCCTTACGATTAGGCCATGACTTTATTGGTACTGAACATCTTATGCTTGGAATTTTAAGAGACGGTAACGGAACTGCCATTAATATTCTAAACAACTTATCTATTGACTTAGATCACTTAAGAAAAAAAGTAGAAATATTAAGCCCCGCAAATCCTAATCCTTTAAGCGGAAACGATAAAAAGAACCTACATCTTACACGCCAAGCAGAAAGAGCTTTAAAAACCACTTTTCTAGAAGCAAAGGTTTTTCAAAGTAGCACTATAAGCACTGGACACCTATTATTATGTATACTACGTAATGAGAACGATCCAACTACCAAATTATTAAACAAGCTGAAAATTGATTATGACACAGCTAAAGAACAATATTTAACTATGATGCCAAACGAAGAAGACTTTCAAGATAATTTTCCGAAAAACGAATCTCAGTATGGAGATGATTCGGGACAAGATGACAGCTTAAGAGAAGGGACTTTTAACAACCCTGCCAATAAGTCAAACAAAAAATCTAAAACACCTGTTTTAGACAACTTTGGTCGTGACTTAACCGAAATGGCTGAAGAGGCTAAATTAGATCCCGTAGTTGGACGCGAAAAAGAAATTGAGCGCGTATCACAGATTTTAAGTAGAAGGAAAAAAAACAACCCGCTCCTAATTGGAGAACCTGGTGTTGGTAAATCTGCTATAGCAGAAGGATTAGCTTTACGAATTATTCAGAAAAAAGTTTCAAGAATTCTTTACAATAAACGCGTGGTTACTTTAGACCTTGCTTCACTAGTTGCAGGCACAAAATATCGCGGTCAGTTTGAAGAACGCATGAAAGCTGTAATGAATGAGTTAGAAAAGAACGATGACATTATTCTTTTTATTGATGAAATTCACACTATTGTTGGAGCAGGTGGCGCAACAGGTTCTTTAGATGCCTCCAACATGTTTAAGCCTGCATTAGCAAGAGGCGAGATACAATGTATTGGCGCAACAACATTAGACGAATACCGTCAATACATTGAAAAAGATGGAGCATTAGAGCGTCGTTTTCAAAAAGTAATTGTAGATCCTACAACAATTGAAGAAACAATTACCATCCTAAATAACATAAAAGGAAAATACGAAGATCATCACAATGTAATCTATACACCAGAAGCTGTTGAAGCTTGTGTCAAATTAACAGAGCGCTACATGTCTGAACGTTTCTTACCAGACAAGGCTATTGACGCTATGGACGAAGCAGGTTCAAGAGTTCATATTACCAATATTGATGTTCCAAAACAAATCCTTGATTTAGAACGACAGTTAGAAGAAGTGCGTGAGCTTAAAAATTCTGTCGTAAAAAGACAGAAATATGAAGAAGCAGCAAAACTTCGTGATGACGAAAAAAGACTAGAAAAAGAACTAGCAATCGCTCAAGAGCAATGGGAAGAAGATTCTAAAAACAATAGAATTAAAGTTACCGAAGACAATGTTGCAGATGTAGTTTCTATGATGACAGGAATTCCTGTAAATCGAATCGCTCAAACTGAAAGTAATAAATTAGCTAAACTACCAGAACTTATTGAAAATAAGGTTATTGGTCAAAAAGATGCTGTTCAAAAAATTGCTCGTGCAATCCAAAGAAATCGTGCTGGCCTTAAAGATCCAAACAAACCAATTGGTTCATTTATTTTCTTAGGTCAAACTGGAGTAGGTAAAACACAGTTGGCAAAAGTTTTAGCAAAAGAATTAAAAACCCTCATACAGCGGGCCTCCTACTTGCTAAATATA
>CAZMCP010000038.1:0-22292 GCA_964565035.1 uncultured Flavobacterium sp.
CGAAGCATCTTCCATCGTTCTGAAGAAATCTTCTGGTGTTGGATGTTTAAATTTCCAACGGTTCGCATACGTTTTAAACGCATAATCGAACAATTCTCTACCCATAATAGTTTCACGCAAAATATTTAATCCAGCTGCTGGTTTTCCGTATGCATTATTTCCAAATTGCTTAATGCTTTCTGAGTTAGACATAATTGGTTCTAACCAATTTTGATCTCCACTCATATAAGGAACAATCAGTTTAGCTGGACCTCTATCTACAGGAAAAGTAGACTCCCATTCGATTTCTGCAAGGTACTCCATGAATGTATTTAATCCCTCATCCATCCAAGTCCATTGACGTTCATCTGAATTTACAATCATTGGAAAGAAATTATGACCAACTTCATGGATAATCACTCCTAACATTCCATATTTCACTCGATCAGAATATGTTCCATCTTTTTCTGGACGACCAAAGTTCCAACAAATCATTGGATACTCCATACCTTGATCCTGAGCGTTTACAGAAACAGCCTTTGGATATGGGTAATCGAATGTTCTTGAAGAATAACTTTTTAAAGTATGTGCTACTGCTCTAGTAGAGTATTGTTCCCATAAGGGATTACCTTCTTTAGGATAAACAGAGGTTGCCATCACTGTTTTTCCTCCAAGTTTTACAGCCATTGCGTCGTGAATAAACTTTCTAGAAGTAGAAATTCCAAAATCACGAACATTTTCTGCTTTAAATTTCCATGTTTTCTTTTTATCTGAAAATCCTTTCTCAGAAACCATTGCTTCAGCTTGAGTAACAATAATCACAGGTTTATCAAATGATTGTTGAGCTTGTTCGTATCTTTTAACTTGCTCTGCAGTAAACACATCGCTTCTATTCATTAATGTTCCAGTAGCTTCCATAACATGATCTGCAGGAACAGTAATATTTACTTCAAAATTACCAAACGGCAATGCAAATTCTCCTTGTCCCCAAAACTGCATGTTTTGCCATCCTTCAACATCATTATAAACAGCCATTCTTGGATAAAACTGCGCTAAGACATACAAACGATTCCCATCTTCAAATTGTTCATATCCTGAGCGTCCTCCATCAACCATATAGTTACCTATATTATACCACCATTTAATTGAGAAAGTAAATTTTTGTCCGTGTGCTAATGGTTTAGCCAGATTAATACGCATCATTGTTTCATTTACAGTATATGAAACTGGCGCTCCTTTTATATCTTTAACATAGTCTATCTTAAATCCACCATCAAATTTTTCCTCAAGATAAGTTCTTGAAAACCCTCTTGCGCTTATTGCAGGTTCAATTCTGTTATTTTGAACTAAAGGAGTCTTAGACGTTTTTGCAAAAAGATTTTGATCTAATTGAACCCACAAATAATCTAGAGATTCTTTGGCGTTATTAGTATAAGTAACCGTTTCAACACCATAAAGTCTTGCATTCTTATCATCAAGTTCAATATCAATTTTGTAATCTGCTTGTTGTTGATAATATTCAGGACCTGGTGCACCAGATGCTGTACGATACATATTAGGCGTAGCCATTAAATCATACATTTGTCTGAATTTATTAGTGTCTTCGTGACCTTGTTGCTTCTCTTTAGGGCTTTCTTGTTGGGTTTGAGCATATATATTTGTACTCAATATGAATGCAAACACAAAAAGATTAATTTTTTTCATGATGGAAACCTTTGATTTAAGGTTCTAAATGTAATTTATTTTTTGATGAGGAATAAAAAGAGTTTAAATTTTTAACATTCCTTTTACATTTTCAGAAGTAAACAAAAAGCTTTGCTTTTTGTCATATATTTTAGTGTGCACAATATTTTGCTGTTCTGCAGAAAAATCCAACAAAATTGTGTTTTGAATTTCAATGTTTTTTATTTTAGGAATGTCTTTAACGTTAAAATAACAAATAAGCACATTTCCTTCCATTTCTTTACTCAAATAATTAACAGTTTTAGATTGACCGTTAACTTTAAGAACAAAATTTTCAGCTAAATATCGCTTCATTAACGTGATGTCTTCTGCGGATTCATTTGACTCGCCTAAAAGGGTTTTCTTTTTGAATTTTTCTTTAAGAATTGAATTTAAATCATCAACAAAAATTCGAGAAGTAATTTGAAGCATTTTTTTATCCTGAGCATAATTCACTTGATAAATAGCCACATAAAATTTGTGAGCTACTAATGATGTTAGCGATATAAAAAACAACATTAAAAAAAATATGCGAAAGAGTTTTTTCATGCTATAAATGTATTAATTCTTTTCAGGAAAAGTTAATTTCTTGAATTCAACGGCTATTTCTCCCAACAAAAATGAAGCCAATGCTTTGTTTTTTGAAGCAATTGCATTTAACAAATCAATCTTTTCAATAGCATAGAGCTTAAAACCTTCAACGTAACTCTCCTCTATCTTAAGTTTTTGGATATAAAATTCATTATCAAACCATAAATCTAATTTTTGTATTTCTTTTTCTTTTCTTTCAACAACTAATTCTTTTTTTAACATTTTTGTTCGACCACTAATTTGATTTATCAATCCATCTACACTCATCCCACCAAAAGGAATAAGAAGAGGGCTATACCATTTTAGTTTTTCAGCTGTTTTTAATCTCCTTTCTGCCGGAGTGTATTCTTTAACATTTTTTGACACAATACCCAACGACTTAGTTGTAAACTTATTTACTTCAATTTCTTCTAACTGATTAGTTTTTCCTCTGATTTTTATTATTAAAGGATTTTGCTTAAAAGAATTGTCATTTAATTTTACTTCAACACCCTCAATAAATAAAGATGTAATTACAAGTATATCATTTGTTTTTGCTTGGATCGAAAATTCACCTTGCGAATTAGTTAAAACATTTGCTTTTGAAGATAAATTAACCACATAAATTCCTTCTAAATTAGCAACATCAGAAATCAATTTCCCATTTAAAACATTTTGAGAGAATCCTATTTGTACAAATAAAAAAAGTAGCAGTAGTTTAATTTTCATTCTGTATTTCTTTAAACCTAAAGGCAAGTTCGACTAGCTTAAACTTCAAATTACCATAGTTTCTGTCTTTTAACAGTTTAGAAACTTCTAAATCTTCGGAAGCAAAAATCAAAAATCCGTTTAGATTTTCTTTTGCAATTTTTAAAGTCGTTATAAAAAAATCTTCTGTAAGAAGTCTAAGCAATTTTTCATGATTCAACTCATACTTTTCAACCTCTACAATTTTTTTCAACATGTTTTTTTGGCCACTTAACAAGTTATAAACCATTCCAACAGGCCCTCCTGTACTAGCAGTTCTCAACCTTCTCTCTGCTACTGTATATTCTTTTACATTTTTACCTATTATACCTAAAGATTTAGCGGTAATTCTACTAATTTGAATTTCCGCTAATTCATTTGCCTTCGATTTTGCTTCAATAATCAGTGGACTCATTTTAAATGAATTTTGATTTAAAACAATTTCTAAACCTTCGAGCTTTGGTGATGAAATAATCAAAATATCACCAGGTTTTGCCTCTATTGAAAATAAACCTTTAGCATCCGTTAGAGTATCTTTCTTTGTTGTAAAGTTAAAAACAATAACATCTTTAACATCCAGAATATCTGAAATAATCATCCCATTCAACTCACATTGAGAAAATCCAAATTGAGAAAACCCCGTAAACAAAATGATCAATAATTGCCTCATAACTTAATTTATGTCGTAAAAGTAGAAGCGTTATGTCCCAATTTATTATTAATGACTTGGTAATTTTTTGTTAATTATAATTTCTAAATTTGACTATCAATAACATTAAAAATGAAAAAAGTTTTACTTGCTAGCACATCTACCTTATACGGAGGTGGTTATTTAGAATATTTACTCCCTACACTTAAAAAACATTTTGAAAATGTAAACACTCTTTTATTCATTCCTTATGCAAGACCTAACGGTATATCACATGAAGAATACACAATGAAGGTAGGACAAGCATTTTCTAAGATAAATATAACTGTAAAAGGACTACATGAATATACAAGTCCTGAAAAAGCAATTCAAGAAGCACAAGCCATATTTACTGGAGGTGGTAACACATTCTTATTAGTTTCTGAACTTTACAATAAAGACTTAGTGGAGGTTTTAAAAAAAAGCATCAATAGTGGAATTCCATACTTAGGAACAAGCGCCGGAAGCAACATAGGAGGCAAAACCATGAACACTACTAACGACATGCCTATAGTGCTTCCTAAGAGTTTTGACACTTTAGGACTTATCAATTTTAATTTAAACCCTCATTATTTGGATCCATTAGAAGGTTCAACTCATATGGGAGAAACTAGGGAAACAAGAATTAACGAATTTCATAAACAAAGTTCTATCCCAGTTTTAGGATTAAGAGAAGGTAGCTGGTTAGAAATTTATAATAATGATGTTGTTTTAAGAGGAGACTTAACTGCGCGGCTATTCAGACAAAATGAATTTCCAGTTGAAATGGCTCCTGGAGAAAATTTAAATTTTTTATAAAGAAAAAGCCTCAAAATAAATTTTGAGGCTTTTTTATTTGAAGCAAAGCTTCAGAATTTTGCACAGTAAATAAAAAATCCCAAACAAAGCTTGGGATTTTTAGAGCGGAAGACGAGGCTCGAACTCGCGACAACCAGCTTGGAAGGCTGGAGCTCTACCAACTGAGCTACTTCCGCAGGTGATAATTTTTAAAACTCTATCTTGTTTATAGAGCGGAAGACGAGGCTCGAACTCGCGACAACCAGCTTGGAAGGCTGGAGCTCTACCAACTGAGCTACTTCCGCATTTGTGGGTGCAAATATAAATAATAACTTTTCTTTAATGCAAACTTTTTTCAAAAAATATTTCCGATAAAATCAATAAAAAAATCGAGTAACCACATTATCAGATTGATAATATTCATATAAATAGCATTAAATTTGCTTTCCATGATACAAATTACGTCAATACAACCCAAAGATACTCATATTGTTCGTCATCCTGTTCTAAGACCAGGAAAACCTATAGACACATGTCTTTTTGACGGTGACGATTTACCTAACACAAAACATTTTGGCTTATATCTTAATAAAGATTTAATAGGTGTAATTTCTGCTTTTGAAAATAAAAACATTATTTTTAGTCAAACCAACCAACTGCAAATTAGAGGAATGGCTGTTCTAGACAATCATCAAGGCAAAGGCTATGGCAAACTATTAATTAATAAAGTAGAAGATTATGCAAATGAAAAAAAAATAAATTTAATCTGGTTTAACGCTAGAGAAAGTGCCGTGAAATTTTATGAAATTTTAGGTTATCAGATTTTTGGCTCACTTTTTGACATTAAGGGAGTCGGATTACACTATGTGATGTTCAAACAAATCTAACCCATGAAGTATTTAAGTATTATTGTTTTTGGTTTATTCTTATATGTAGGTTGTGGAAACTCAGGACCTAAAGGTACTGATGAATATATTAATGATGCCTTACAAAATGAGGAAATACAAGAGGGTTGGGAAATAAAAGAAAATAGAATTAGTCTCATTGAAGCTATAAAGAACTCTGAAAACGAAGGATTATTACCCGAAGACTATCAATACAGTAAACTATTAGCTTTTGAAGAAAAATTCGACTCTCAACCTGAGATTAAAGAAGAATATCACGAATTACTAACAACTTCATACATAAAATATCTTTCAGACTTAAAAAATGGAAAAATAAATCCCAGAGAAATTTACAACGATTGGGATATTGATAAAAAAGAAATTCAACCTGACACTATCCTTTCCATAGCGCTTCAAAAAAACAAGATTGACAGTACACTTGAAAGTCACAAACCAAAACATTTTACATATCTAAATTTAAAAAAGGCACTTGCTTTAATAAAATTAATGCCAGAAGAAAATTTTGATACAATTATTACAAAAGAAAAATTTAAACTTAATAGTAAGAGTGAAACTATTGCTAAAATAAAAGAGAGACTTCGCTATTGGGGAGATTTAAGCAAAGACGACACTCTTGTTAATACTGTTTATAATACTGATTTAAAAAACGCGATTATTAAATTCCAAAACAGACACGGACTAGAAGCTGATGGCGCTATAGGAGCGATGACTCTTAAAGCTTTAAATGTAAGTAAAGAAACAAGAAAACAGCAAATCATAACTAATCTTGAGCGTTGGAGATGGTATCCATCAGACTTAGGAAATAGTTTTTTAGGAGTAAACATACCAAACTATTATTTATTTTTAGTTGACAACAAAGATACCATAAACAAATATCGTGTTGTAGTAGGTACTCCTAAACGAAAATCTCCAATTTTATCTTCCAAAATTTCAAACATTGTGTTCAATCCAACATGGACAGTTCCTCCTACAATAATTAAAGAAGACTTAGTGCCTGATGCAATTAAAAGTCGAAGCTACTTTTCTAAAACCAGAATAAAAATTTTCAATTATAAAAACCAAGAAATATCAGCTTCTAATTGGAAACCATCTGATGCAAACAAATATAGATATGTTCAAGATCCTGGATATAACAACTCACTAGGTGTAGTTAAAATAAATTTCCCTAATAACCATTTAGTTTATATGCATGACACAAATCATCGTGATTATTTTGTGTACAATTACCGAGCTTTAAGTTCTGGCTGTGTTCGAATAGAAAAACCTCTTCCTTTAGTAGAATATTTATTAAAAAATCCAAAAAGATATTCGGCGGCAAAAATAGATACTATAGTAAAAACTAAAAAAACACAAGCTGTAAAAGTTGATTGTGATTTTAAAGTTCACTTTCAATATTTTACAGCTTGGTATAAAAAAGGTCAGTTACAATTTCGCAATGATGTTTACGGTCTTGATCCTGATTTGTATTTAAGACTGACTAACCAGTTTAGTGGTGATGTCGTAAGCTCTACTAGGGTGATAGATAAATAAACAAGATTTACCTTTTATTGTTTGTATAATTTCATTTTTTAATCCTTCAGGGATTGCAGGACAACCTTGACTTCTACCTAAATAACCTTGAGTTTTTAAAATTGAAGGATTAGCATAACCAGCTCCATGCACTACAACTGCTCTTGCTCTTGCATTACTATTCACTCCTCTTTCTTGACCATCTAACTTTAAAGACAAACCATGTTTCCCTTGATAAGTTTCGCCAGTAGTATAAAAACCCAAACTACTTTTGTTAGAATTCACTTCATTAGAAAAACTGTTAGCAAATTCCCCTCCTGATTTCATACCATGAGAAACTACAGTGTTATATAATATTTTATTAGAAACTAAATCAATAACCCAAAGTCTTTTTTTAGTAGATGACATACTAAAATCAATAACAGTTATGATATCTTTCTCGACAAGTCCTTTTTCTTTCAAAGCATAAAAACCTTCTAATGCTTTTTGAAAACAATTTAATTGAGGTAACGAAAAATTGTTTGCATTTAAAGAATTATAAATCAATTCAATTTTAGCAGACATAGTTACTGCATTGTTTGACGCAAGTAATTTAGGGTCAGTTTCGTTTTTAGTAGTATTCGTAGCCTTTGGGGCAAAAGACATTAAGAATAACAAAATAAGGGGCATAATTCTGTAAATCATTGATAATCTTTTATTTGTGTTGTACTTCTTCGAGGGCAAATATTAGTAAAAAAAAAATACCAACCAAATTTTTTTGCACTTTATCGATAAAATTTAACACTTTATCGATTTTTTTAATACACAAAAAATAGTTAAACTATTCTTAAATAAAGGGCTCAGCTATTGTTTCTTTTTAAATTTGATAAATCAAATAAACGAACAGTATGTTTCATAAAATAGCAACTTATTGCACATTGTTATGCTCTCCATTATTATTCAGTCAAAATGCCTCATCAACAGAATTGACAACTGAAACTCAAAAAAAAACTTTTTCACCAGAAAAAAAGAAGCTTAGTGCTACACGAACAACTGAAAAAATATTGTTAGATGGGATTATAAATGAAGGAATATGGCAAAATGCACAAATTGCTAAAGACTTTGTGATGCATAATCCTGACAATGGTAAACCTTTAGCACACGAAAAGAGAACTGAAGTTAGAGTTGTTTATGATGACAATGCTATATACATAGGTGCAATGATGTATGATGATGAACCTCAAAAAATAATGCGCGAAATCACTCAACGTGATGATGATGGTTCTACAGATTTCTTTGGAGTAAGCGTTAATGGCTATAATGATGGTCAACAAGAATTTAGATTTTTAGTGACTGCAGCTGGAGTTCAATGGGATGCCAATGCAAACTCTACAACTGGCGAAGATACATCATGGGATGCCATTTGGGAAAGTGATGTAAAAATTACTGATCAAGGATGGTGCGCCGAAATAAAACTACCCTACTCTGCGCTAAGATTTTCAAAAGACAAGGATAAAATATGGGGAATACAGTTCTTTAGACAGCTTAGAAGATACCGACAACTTTACACTTGGAACTATGTTGACAATAATAAAGGAACATTTGAACAACAATCTGGTATTTTAGAAGGTATTAAGGACATTAATACACCTACTCGATTGTTCTTTTTTCCATATGCTTCTGCCTATGAGAACACAAATAAAATTAATGGCTCAAAAACAGAATTAAAATTAGGAATGGATATTAAATACGGAATAAGTGATGCATTCACTCTAGACGCTATTTTAGTCCCAGACTTTGGACAAACCGCTTTTGACAATCAAATTCTAAATCTTGGTCCTTTTGAACAGCAACTTAATGAAAACAGACCTTTTTTTACGGAAGGTACAGACTTGTTTAACAAAGGAAATTTATTTTATTCTCGACGCATTGGAGGAAGACCAACACTAAGAAGTGGAAAAGTAAACGAAATAAAAGGCGAAAATGAAATAATTGAAAGTAAGTATCCAGAAAGGATCAATTTACTAAATGCTATAAAAATTTCTGGTAGAACAAAAAAAGGATTAGGGATAGGATTCCTTAATGCAATAACTGAAAAAGCATCAATAACAATGCTAGATACAGTTACACAACAAAGAAGAAAGCAAATCGTAGAACCACTTTCTAATTACAACATTATAACACTAGACCAACGATTTAATAAAAATTCTTCGGTAACATTCATCAACACAAATGTGACTAGAAATGGTGAATTTAGAGATGCAAATGTTTCTGCATTGGTTTTTGATTTAAACAACAAAAAGAACACCTATAACCTTTCGGGAGACTTTAAATATAGTTCTGTTAACGAATTCAGAGACGACCCTAACAAAGAAGGTGTTAATACATCATTAAGTTTTGGAGAAACTAGCGGAAAAGTCAGATTTAGCGTAACCGGTAATTATGTATCTAAAAAATTTGACAACAATGATTTAGGCATAAACTTCCAGACAAACTTTCTTGGAACTTATGGAAATATCAACTACCGCATTTTAAAACCAAATAGCACTTTCAATACATTCAATACCAACATGAATGTAAACGCTCAATTCGAAAATACCACAGGAAAATTACAAGCCGGCAATGTTAATTTCAACTTTAATGCTTCATCAAAGGATAATGATGGTTTTGGTGGAGGATTATTTTTAAGACCAAGAAAAGTTTATGATTTCTATATGCCTCAAACCGAAGGCCGTTATGTGAAACTTCCAGAATATTATGAAACATGGCTTTATTTTTCATCTAATTACAATAAAAAATTCGCACTCGATTTTAATCCTTGGGCAGGAACAACTTCAGAATTACATAGATATAGTTATGGATTCAATGTAAGTCCACGCTATCGATTTAGCAATAAAATATCAATGGTTTTAGCCTATGATTATTTTAAAGAAGCTAACACAATTGGATTATACGATAACAGCTCTGATATCATTTTTGAAAAAAGAGATGTTACCACATCTACCCTATCATTACGAAGTAAAATAGCGATTAATAACAAAATGACAATCAATATAAATTCTAGATATTATTGGAGTTATGTAGAAAGCAAAGACTTTAAAGAATTAAAAGATGACGGAAACTTAACTTATACTAATTACAGCGATTTAGGAAGTCAAGATTTTAGTTCATGGAATTTAGATTGTTCCTACTCATGGTGGATTGCTCCAGGGAGTCAATTAAATATATTGTACCGTAACAATTCAGCTAACTTTAATGGTGGTCTTTCAAGAATAGATAAAGATTTCTCTAGAAATTTCAACAGTTTATGGAAAGACAACTTAAACCATACATTCTCTGTTAGTCTTCGCTACTTTTTAGACTTCAACCGAGTAAAAAACTGGATATAATTTTCTATTTTTGGAGCTATTTCCTGCTGTTCGTTATATCTTTTTTGTTGCCTAAATCTTATATGCAACAAAAAAGGATGTCACTTCCATCAGGGCTAAACTAATCATTATGAACAAAAAAGTAATTTTAATGATACTAGATGGGTGGGGGAAATCACCAGATCCAAAAGTATCAGCTATAGATAATGCCAACACCCCTTTTATAGATAGTTTATACACAAAATATCCTAATGCAACTCTTCGCACAGATGGGCTAAATGTAGGCCTCCCCGAAGGTCAAATGGGGAATAGCGAAGTAGGTCATATGAATCTAGGAGCTGGTAGAATTATTTACCAAGACCTAGCCAAAATTAATCTAGCGGTACAAAATAAGACTCTAAACAATGAAAAAGTTTTAAATGACGCTTTTACATATGCTAAGCAAAATAACAAACCAGTTCACTTTTTAGGATTAGTCTCTGATGGTGGAGTACACTCACATACTGAGCACTTAAAAGGATTACTGGATACAGCTCAAGATTTTGGATTAAAAAAAGTATTCATACATGCCTTTACAGACGGACGCGATGTAGATCCCAAATCTGGTATAAATCATTTAGAAGACCTTGATATGTATTGTCAAAAATCATCTGCAAAAATCGCTTCCGTCGTTGGCCGCTACTATGCTATGGACAGAGACAAACGTTGGGAAAGAGTAAAAAAAGCCTATGACTTAGTAGTCAACGGTTTTGGCACACAAGCAACAAACGTAAAACAAAGTATATTACATAGTTACAACAACGATATAACAGACGAATTTATTGAACCTGTTGTTATTGTAGATGAAAATAACAATCCAATTTCTACTATTCAAAACGGAGATGTAGTTATATTCTTTAATTTCCGTACCGATAGAGGTCGTGAATTAACAGAAGTACTGTCTCAAAATGATATGCATGAGCAAAACATGCACAAACTTGACTTGTATTATGTTACAATGACTAATTATGATGACACTTATAACAATGTTCATGTAATTTATGACAAAGACAATATCACCGAAACATTAGGAGAAATAATTGCAAAAGCAGGTAAAAAACAAATTCGTATTGCCGAAACTGAAAAATATCCCCATGTAACTTTTTTCTTCTCTGGTGGTCGAGAAGAACCTTTTGAAGGCGAAAGTAGAATCTTAAAAAATTCACCAAAAGTAGCAACCTATGACTTGCAACCAGAAATGAGTGCATTCGAATTAAAAGATGCTCTTGTATCAGAATTACAAAAGGGCGAAGTAGATTTTGTTTGTCTAAATTTTGCTAATGGAGATATGGTAGGACATACAGGAGATATGCAAGCAGCAATAAAAGCATGTGAAGCTGTTGATGAATGCGTTAAAGAAGTTGTAACAACTGCATTAGAAAACAACTACACCACATTACTTATCGCAGACCATGGAAACTGCGATACAATGGTAAATCCTGATGGCACACCTAATACTGCTCACACTACTAATCCTGTTCCACTAATTTTAATAGACAAAGAATTAAAACACATAAAAGATGGTGTCTTAGGCGATATTGCACCAACAATACTTGAATTAATGGGTATTGCTAAACCCAATGTCATGACTCAACATTCATTATTACAATAACATGAAAAATATAC
The DNA here is from genome assembly GCA_964565035.1 of uncultured Flavobacterium sp. Taxonomy (GTDB): domain Bacteria; phylum Bacteroidota; class Bacteroidia; order Flavobacteriales; family Flavobacteriaceae; genus Flavobacterium. Next base: position 11,910 of record CAZMCP010000038.1, read on the forward strand.
TAATTTTCACAATTTTTACATCAATTCTTTTTGGATGTAAAACAAAACAAGTACAAGATCCAGTAGTTTTATCTAAAGATGTTAAAGAAGAAATTATAACTGAAGAACCAAAAGAAATAATTTTAACTGGTCTTCATTCAAAATCAGATTTACAACAAGAGCGTTATGCGTCTTGGTTTAATCCTGAAGAAGCTTCCTATGTAGCAAATAAAGAAACATTGTTTTCTCTTAGAAATATAAATCAAGATTATACAATAACTATTTTTATGGGAACATGGTGTGATGATAGTAAACAACAAGTGCCTCGTTTTTATAAAATCCTTAATGAAATTGATTTTGATTTATCTAAAGTCAAACTAATAACAGTAGACAAATCTAAAACAACTCCCGAAAAATTTGAACTTGGGCTGAATATCACAAACGTACCAACATTTATTTTTTACAAAGAAGGCAATGAACTAAACAGAATTGTTGAATCTCCAGTTGAAACTTTAGAAAAAGATATGTTGAAAATAATTACAAAACAACCTTATAAACATACTTATCAGAATTAGAAAACCTGAAGATTTAAAATATCAAAAATCTTACAAAGCCGCTTTTTTAAGTGGCTTTTTTTATTAAACAAAAGTTAAACTTTCTACTTCAATAGTAATACTATTAATATTGTTTGTATGTTTGCTGAAATGATACTGAAAAATGAAAAACCTTATTTCAAACATAAAAATTGCTGTCAACGACAAGTTGTATGTTAAGGACCCTGAAACTTCAGATTTAGGAAAGAAAATAATTCAAAACAGTATTCTACTAATAGATGAAATTGGATTTGAGCTTTTCACCTTTAAAAAACTTGGAGAAAAAATACAATCTAATGAAAGCTCTATATATCGCTATTTTGAAAACAAACACAAATTATTAGTCTATCTATGCTCCTGGTATTGGACTTGGATAGATTATAACCTAGTTTTTTCAACGGCTAACATTTCTAACCCAAATGAAAAATTAGAAAAAGCCATACAAATAGTAACACAAAATATAGCCGACGATTATGATACGACTCATATTAATGAAGAAGTTTTAAATAGAATCATAATATCAGAATTTACAAAAACTTTTTTGACCAAAGAAGTTGATGAAGAAAACAAAGAAGGATTCTTTTTAGTCTACAAAAGAGTAGTAACCCGATTGATTGATATAATTATAGAGGTAAACCCTAACTACAAGTACCCTAAGAGTTTAGCATCTTCTGTCATCGAAGGGGCTTTACACCAACAATACATTAAAAAGCATTTCAAAACAATAACTAACTTTAACGAAACAGATGATGTAACTCTTTTTTACATCGAACTTGTTAAAAAGACTTTATCATGAAACCATTAACACGATTTAAAAGACTAATTGAAATTGATAAAAAAGATATTTATCAAATATTTTTATATGCCATTTTTGCAGGAATTATTAGTCTCTCTTTACCTTTAGGAATACAATCTATAATTAACTTTATACAAGCAGGTAAAATAAGCACATCTTGGATAGTACTTGTTATAATAGTTGTTTTAGGTGTAGCTTTAGTTGGACTTTTAAAAATTATGCAATTCAGAATATCTGAAAATTTACAACAAAAAATATTTGTAAGATCCTCTTTTGAATTAGCATATAGATTTCCAAAAATTAAACAAGTTGAATATTATAATCAGTATCCACCAGAATTAGCTAACCGTTTTTTTGATACAATAAACATTCAAAAAGGAGTCTCAAAATTACTACTTGATAGTTCAACGGCATTATTACAAATATTTTTTGGAATAATATTACTATCGCTTTACCATTCTTTTTTTATATTTTTTGGTTTTATACTGTTATTCCTTTTATACTTTATTTATAAATTAAATTTTGAAATAGGCTTAAACACTAGCTTAAAAGAGTCAAAATACAAATATAAAGTAGCGCATTGGCTACAAGAAATCGCTCGAAACCACATCAGTTTCAAAAACAACAATGCTTTTGAATTTTCGCTTTCAAAAAATGATACTCTTGTAAATGAATACCTTACCTACAGGGAGAAGCACTTTAAAATATTAAAAAAACAATTTGTACAACTTATTGGATTTAAAGTATTATTAACGGCTGGTTTATTAATTGTAGGTGGATTTTTAGTTCTCAATCAACAAATGAACATTGGTCAATTTGTGGCAGCAGAAATCGTGATACTATCAATAATAGGTGCAGTTGAAAAACTGTTTTCAGGCTTAGAATTGTTTTATGATGTTCTTACTTCATTAGAAAAAATTGGACAAGTAGCCGATTTAGAACTAGAAGCAGATGATAAAAATTCAAAATATTTATTTTCAGACACCAAACAAATTAATATCGAAGCAAAAGAAATAACATATACTTATCCTGAAAGTATTTCACCTACTATTTCAAATATAAATATCAAAATAAATGCAGGTGAAAAGGTTCTTTTAAAAGGCGAAAATGGAACTGGAAAAACAACTCTACTACGAATGTTAGCAGGATTATTTGAACCTGATTCTGGAAATATTTTTATTAATGATACAAATCTAAAATTATTATCAATTGAAGAATATCGATCACAAATTGGTATCATAACTTTAAACGAAACTTCATTTGACGGTACCATTTTTGAAAACATAACTAACAACAATCCATCAATTACCCTTAAAGAAGTACATAAAGTTTTAGAACAAGTAAAACTAACCGAAATTATCAAAAACTTACCTAAAGGTTTAGATACACATTTATTTCCTCAAGGCAAACAAATTAATTCATCTGTAATTCAAAAAATAATTTTAGCTCGATGTATAATTAGTAAACCAAAAGTCTTATTTCTAGAAGAACCTATTGACAAATCAGATAAAAATACTGCTAAAGAAATAATTGATTTCTTAACAAATTCTGAAAACAACTGGACATTAATTGTAATTGCAAAAGACCCTTACTGGGAAGAAAAATGCGACAGAACAATATCATTAGACAAATCAAAAACTGATTAAAAAATATAGTATGCTAAACATCACTAATAATAGAATTGAAAAATATGTCGATATAACAAAATACCAATCGACTAAGGTTTTTGCTGATAACAGACATTACAAAATCATAAAAAAAATACTTGGAGGTACAGCAATTTTAACCCTTCTAATCCTGTTCTTACCATGGACACAAAACATAAAAGGCAGCGGATATGTAACAACTTTAAAACCTAATCAAAGACCACAAGAAGTTCAAACAGCTATAGCCGGAAGAATAGAAAAATGGTTTGTACAAGAAGGAGACTTTGTAAAAAAAGGAGACACAATTTTATTTATTTCTGAAATAAAAGAAGATTATCTTGATCCTAATTTAGTTGAAAACACAGGAAATCAAGTCAAAGCAAAAGAAGGGGCGGTAGAATCTTATGCGCAAAAGGCAAAAGCATTAGAAAATCAAATAAGTGCGATAGAAAATGAAAAGAATTTAAAATTGCGCCAAGCACAAAATAAACTACGTCAAGCTCATTTAAAAGTAAAAAGTGATAGTATTGAATTTGAAGCTGCTAAAACGCAACTAAAAATAGCAAAAACACAATTCAATCGATCAATTACATTAAACAAGGAAGGTTTAAAACCTCTAACCGATGTAGAAGAAAAAAGAATGAAACTACAAGATACTGAAGCTAAGATAATAACCTCAGAAAACAAATATATAGCCAGTAAAAACGAAGTACTTAACGCTACAATGGAATTAAGTCGAATTACAGCGGAATATTCAGAAAAAAATGCAAAAGCCAATAGTGACAAACAATCTGCAATAAGCTCTCAATTTGACACAGAAGCGCAAGTTAACAAATTAAAAAATCAATATAAAAACTATCAAATACGCAATGGCTTGTACTACATAACAGCCCCACAAGACGGATATGTAAACCGTGCCATACGTTCTGGAATAGGAGAAACAATGAAAGAAGGTACTGCAGTAGTAACAATAATGCCTGCAAATTTTGAAATTGCTGTTGAAACTTATATTGATCCAATCGATTTTCCATTAGTTAATAAGGGAGAAAAAATTAGAGTTTGGTTTGATGGATGGCCTACAATAGTCTTTAGTGGATGGCCTGGAGCTTCCTATGGCACTTTTGGAGGAATAATAGTAGCAAAAGAAAATTTCATAAGTGAAAATGGTAAATACCGAGTACTAATTGCACCAGATTCTAAAGAAAAAAAATGGCCTGAATTATTAAGTATAGGTGCTGGTGCACAAACATTAGCTTTACTTAATGATGTGCCTATTTGGTTCGAAATATGGCGAACTTTAAATGGATTCCCTCCTAATTTTTATAAAGGTGAAAACAATAAGAAAGATGAAAAGAAAAAATAATTTCCTAATTGTTCTCTTGTTTGTGTTTTTTAATGGCTTTTCACAAACTAAAGAATTAACATATAATGAGTTTTTGGGGTATGTAAAAAAATACCATCCCTTAGTTAAACAAGCTAATTTGAATATATCAGAAGCACAAGCGCAATTAATGCAAGCCAGAGGTGCTTTTGATCCTAAAATTGAAGTCGATTTTGACAAAAAAAACTTTAAGGATAAAAACTATTACTCACTTTTCAACGGCAGTTTCAAAATACCAACCTGGTACGGCATTGAATTGAAAGCTGCATTTGACAATAACGAAGGAATTTATATCAACCCCGAAAACACAACACCAAATAGCGGATTAACCTCTGTTGGAATTTCAATTCCTATTGGTCAAGGTTTATTGATTAACCAAAGAATGGCTGATATCCGCAAAGCAAAATTAGCTCAAGCATTAAATACTGCCGAAAGAGATTTACAAGCATTAGAAATTATTTATGAAGCTTCTATTCGTTATTTTGAGTGGAAAAAAAATTACGATGAAGTTAAATTATATGAAAACTATTTAAAAAATGCTCAAACACGTTTTGAAGGGGTTACTAGATTAATTGAACAAGGAGATAAACCAGCAATCGATAGTATTGAAGCGGGAATTACAGTAACAAACAGAAAACTTAATTTGGAGGATTCAAATTTAAAATTGACCAAAGCCAGATTAGCACTTTCAAATTATATTTGGACAATTGATAACATTCCATTAGAAATTGAAGAAAGTATAATTCCCGAAATTAATCTTAATCAAACGATTCAGGAGACATTAAATCAAAATCAATTATCACAATTTCAAGTAGAAAACCATCCTAAAATAATAGCTTGGAACACAAAAATCAACATCTTAGAAATAGACAAAAAACTAAAAGCAAATTCATTATTGCCAAAGTTAGATTTAAGTTACAATTACTTATCTGAACCCAGTTATTTTTCTGATTACAGATTTCAAGATTATAAAATTGGGCTAAATTTTAGCATGCCACTTTTTCTAAGAAAAGAGAGAGCTAGCTTAAAATTAGCAAAACTTAAAATTCAAGACTCAGAATTTAGTAGACAAATGGAAAGTTTACAATTACTAAATAAAGTAAAAGCTCAAGAACAAGAAATTGCCTCTCTCAAAAAACAATTAGTTTATACCAACAGTCTTGTAAATGATTTTGACAAAATGTTAAAAGCAGAAGATCGCTTGTTTGAAATTGGGGAAAGCTCTCTCTTCCTTATAAACACTAGAGAGAACTCATTAGTCAGTGCTCAAATAAACAACATTGCAGTAGAAAATAAATTTTACAATGCTCTTATTGCACTTTATCAGTCTTTCGGAAATGCTGATTTGTAGCGGACTAAAAAACTTAAAAATAGTAACAACCCTTATGACTCATACATTTTAATTATTAATTCTGAGAATTTTGTACTTTTGCAGCCTTATTTAGATTTATGAGTTCTATAATTTTAAAAACAAGAGAAGAAATAGAAATGATGCGCGAAAGTGCATTAGTTGTTTCAAAAACATTAGGAATGTTAGCTTCAGAGATTAAACCTGGAGTAAGTACTCTTTATTTAGATAAATTAGCAGAAGCCTTTATACGTGACCACGGAGCTACACCTGCTTTTTTAGGAATGTATGGTTTCCCAAATTCACTTTGCATGAGTCCTAACTCGCAAGTAGTGCATGGAATTCCTACAGACAAACCATTAGAAAACGGCGACATCATATCTGTTGATTGTGGAGCTTTAAAAAATGGTTTTTATGGAGATCACGCTTATACTTTTGAAGTAGGTGAAGTCGCTACTGCTACAAAAATGCTATTAAAAACTACAAAAGAATCTTTATACGCTGGCATTCGTGAAGTTAAAGCTGGAAATCGTACTGAAGATGTAGGCTATGCCATTCAAAAATATTGTGAAAGCCATGGATATGGTGTGGTTCGTGAATTAGTAGGTCATGGAATAGGTCGCACAATGCATGAAGCGCCAGAAATGCCAAACTATGGTAAAAAAGGTCGTGGAAAACTAATGCAGGAAGGTTTGGTTGTCGCTATTGAACCTATGATAAACCAAGGCACAAAAAACATCAAGCAACATAAAGACGGTTGGACAATTACTACCGCTGATGGAAAACCATCAGCTCATTTTGAACATGATGTTGCAATTGTTGACGGGAAACCAGAGTTGTTATCAACGTTTGCTTACATATACAAAGCATTAGGGATAACATCTAATGAAGAAGATGAATTTAGAAAAGTCCCACTAACATTGTAATGAAAAAAATATTTAAATTCTTTTTGAACGTAATCCCAAGGCCAATTCTAATTAGAGTTAGCATTGTTATTCGCCCTATTTTAGCTTTCTTGCTTAAAGGAAATAAATTCACTGACCCAATTGATGGGAAAAGTTTCAGAATGTTTTTGCCTTATGGTTATGGAACGCAACGAAACAATGTACTTTCACCAAGTACTCTTTCCTTAGAGAGACATCGTTTATTGTGGCTGTACCTTCAAAATGAAACTGATTTTTTCACTTCAAAAGAAAAGAAAAAAGTATTGCATTTTGCTCCAGAGCAGGAATTTTACAAGCGATTCAAAAAGCAAAAAAATATAAATTATACAACAACCGATTTATTTTCACCTTTAGCAGATGTTAAAGCAGATATTTGCAACTTGCCTTTTGAAGATAATTCATACGATATTATATTTTGCAACCACGTACTAGAGCACATTCCGGATGACACAAAAGCAATGCAGGAATTATATCGTGTACTAAAACCAGGCGGAATGGGAATTTTCCAAATTCCTCAAGATTTATCCAGAGCAACAACTTTTAGCGATGACACAATTACTGATCCTAAAGAACGTGCCCAAATTTTTGGTCAATACGATCATGTTCGAGTATATGGTATAGATTACTTTGACAAATTAAGAAGCATAGGGTTTAAAGTCATTGAAGAAGATTACACAGCTAAACTTTCACCTGAATTAGTTGAAAAATATTGTTTAGCCAAAGGTGAAATTATCCCAGTTTGTTTTAAATAATTTATTGGCATAATATTCGTTGTAAAATTATATCTTTACTTAAACACAGATATTTAATAATGCATCGGATAATTATTTTAATTGCTCTCGTTTTTTTTAGAATTCAATTAACTGCACAGGTAACTGAAACGGATCCTCCATTCAACATAAAAACTGTAACCTTTACACAAAACACTAATAACGTTTATCCTTTTTTTAGATTAGGCGAACCATTTCAATTTACTTTTGACGATTTATACGGTAACGAAGAGGATTATTATTTTACCGTCACCCATTATAATTACAATTGGACTCCATCAGATTTAGCCAAAGCCGAATATATATCTGGAATTGATAATCAACGTATTCAAGACTATGAAAATTCATTTAATACACTGCAACTGTATTCACATTACCGCTTAAATTTCCCTAATAATTTTTGCCAATTAACAAAAAGCGGCAATTATTTACTATCGATTTACAACAGCACTAGAGACTTGATTTTTTCAAAAAAATTTATTGTCTATGAAGAATTAACAGAAGTTCCCATGCAAATTAAAAGATCAAGAACAGGATCTGACAACAAAAAAATGCACAATGTTGAATTTAGCATCAAATCTACAAGTCTTCTTTTTCAGAATCCAATGCAAAATATAAAAGTCATTCTTTTTCAAAATGGAAAATGGAACAATTGCATCGTTAATGTAAAACCTCAATACACAATTGGAAACGACTTAATTTTTAGATATAATCAGGAAACTCAGTTTTTTGCAGGTAATGAATATCTATACTTTGACAATAAAGAAATAAGAGCAGCAACTAATACTATTGCAAAAGTCGATAGCAACAGTGGTTTGTACAATACATTTTTACATACAGATTCTGCTAGAAAAAATAAAGGTTATACATTTTTCCCAGATGTGAATGGTAATTTTCAACCTAGAAACTTAATAGCACAAAATAATGATGTTGAGACAGATTATACTTGGGTGTATTTTTCTCTTTTCGCACCAGAATATGCAGCAAATTCAAACATATACATAACAGGTATGTTTAATAACAATGTGTTGAATTCTGAAAACAAAATGGAATACAACACTGAAAAAGGAATTTTTCAAAAAGCTATTTTAATAAAACAAGGATTCAATAACTACGATTACACCCTTACCGATAACAGACAAAAAGTAGACGGAGCAAACGATATTGATGGAAATTATTATGAAACAGAAAATAATTACACAGCTTTAGTTTATTATAGAGCAAATGGCGAAAGATATGATCGAGTTGTGGGTAAAGGAGATGCAAATTCTACAAATATTACTAACTAAAATTTATGATTTCATTTAATATTTATTTTCAATAAATTCATAACTTTGTGAAAATGTAGAAATTGCACTTTATGGTTACTCAAATTACAAGAGGTATTAAAATCTCAGTCATGACTACTTTTGAAGGTACTTACTTCAAAAACCATAAAATGCATTTTGCTTTCAGCTATCATATTAGCATAGAAAATCATAGTAAAGATTCAGTTCAACTTATGGCTCGCCATTGGGAAATTTTTGACGCACTTAATCAAATGGAAACAGTTGATGGCGAAGGAGTGATTGGGAAAAAACCAGTTCTAAAACCAGGTGAGATTCATACCTACAGTTCTGGATGTTTACTTTCTTCCCCTCATGGAAGTATGAAAGGCCACTTTGAAATGATTAACTTCACTTCTACCAGATCATTTAAAGTTATTGTACCTACTTTTAAATTAAATGCGCCTTTTGCTTTAAACTAAAAGTAGTACAATTGTTTGAATTTCTCTTTAAACCTTTATTCTCCAGTCTGGGCTAATCCAAAAAACCTTTGTACTTTTGTACTCAAAATCAACATAACAATTGTCTAATTTTCAAAATAAAAAAAATGCTTAAAGGATTTTTTAATATACCAAAAGCGGTAAATGAACCCGTAAAATCATACTTACCAGATTCGCCTGAAACTGTAGCTGTTCACAAAGCCTACAACGCAATGTGGAATACTACCATTGATGTTCCATTATATATAGGAAGTGAAGAGATTAGAACAGGTAACACCCGTAATATGACTCCTCCTCACGACCACAAACATATTGTAGGAACTTATCATTTAGCTGAAAAGTCACACGTAGAAAAAGCTATTGCGAATGCCTTAGAAAGCCGTACAAAATGGGCTAACACGGCATGGGAACAGCGTGCAGCAATCTTTTTAAAAGCAGCTGAATTAATTGCTGGCCCATACAGAGCAAAAATAAATGCAGCAACTATGATTGCGCAATCAAAAACAATACATCAAGCTGAAATTGATGCAGCTTGTGAATTAATTGATTTCTTAAGATATAATGTTGAGTTTATGACTCAAATTTATAAAGATCAACCATCGTCAAACTCTGATGTTTGGAACCGTGTCGAATACAGACCATTAGAAGGTTTTGTTTATGCAATTACCCCTTTCAACTTTACAGCAATTGCTGCTAACTTACCTGCAAGTGCTGCACTAATGGGGAATGTTGTAGTTTGGAAACCATCAGATAGCCAGGTATTTTCTGCAAAAATTATTATTGATGTTTTTAAAGAAGCTGGAGTACCTGATGGAGTAATCAACGTAATTTTTGGTGATCCAGTTATGATCACAGATACTATTTTAGCTTCACCTGATTTTGCAGGAATACACTATACTGGATCTACATTTGTTTTCAAAGAGTTATGGAAAAAAATTGGAGAAAACATCCACACCTATAAAACTTACCCAAGAATTGTTGGTGAAACTGGAGGAAAAGACTTTATCTTAGTTCATCCGTCGGCTAATGTAAAACAAGTTGTTGCTAATACAATTCGTGGTGCATTTGAGTTCCAAGGACAAAAATGTTCAGCTGCTTCTAGAGCTTATTTCCCAGCAAGCTTATGGCCTGCCATCAAAGATGAAATGGGTAAAGAACTAG
>CAZMCP010000039.1:0-22217 GCA_964565035.1 uncultured Flavobacterium sp.
TTGGAGACGTAGCTGGTATGGGTGCCGATTTATTTGGTTCATATGTGGCAACTGTTTTGGCGGCAATGGTTCTTGGGAATTATGTAATTAAAGATATGGGAGGTGCTATTCAAGATCATTTCAATGGAATTGGACCTATTTTACTTCCTATGGCAATTGCTGGTTTTGGAATTTTATTTTCGATAGTAGGAACAATGTTGGTTAAAATCACAAGTGACTTTGCAAAAGAAGCTGAAGTACAAAAAGCATTAAATATTGGAAACTGGGTTTCTATCGCTTTAACGGCAATTTGTTGTTTCTTTTTAGTACAACACATGTTGCCTGAAGTAATGACAATGGAATTCTTTGGTGAAGGAGCTCAAAAAATCTCATCAATGAGAGTGTTTTATGCAACTTTAATAGGATTATTTGTTGGTGGAGCTATTTCATCAGTAACAGAATATTATACAGGATTAGGAACAAAACCAGTATTAGCTATTGTTCAAAAATCATCTACAGGCGCTGGGACAAATGTAATTGCTGGTCTAGCAACAGGTATGATTTCAACTTTTCCAACAGTTTTATTATTTGGTGGGGCTATATGGTCAACTTATGCATTAGCTGGTTTCTATGGTGTGGCTTTGGCAGCATCTGCAATGATGGCAACTACAGCTATGCAATTAGCAATTGATGCTTTTGGACCTATTTCTGATAACGCAGGTGGTATTGCAGAAATGAGTGAATTACCCAAGGAAGTTAGAACTCGTACAGATATTTTAGATTCGGTTGGTAATACAACTGCTGCAACAGGTAAAGGTTTCGCAATTGCTTCGGCGGCATTAACTTCATTAGCTTTATTTGCGGCTTATGTTACTTTTACAGGAATTGACGGTATTAATATCTTTAAAGCACCTGTATTAGCAATGTTATTTATTGGAGGTATGATTCCAGTGGTATTCTCTGCTTTAGCCATGAACTCTGTTGGAAAAGCTGCAATGGATATGGTGTATGAGGTACGTCGTCAGTTTAAAGAAATTCCAGGTATTATGGAAGGAACGGGTCGCCCTGAATATGGTAAATGTGTTGAGATTTCTACAAAAGCAGCATTACGTGAAATGATGTTACCGGGTATTTTAACTATTGGTTTTCCTATCGCAATTGTTTTATTAGGAAAATTAGTTTACGGAAGCAATAACCAATTAATTGCAGAAATGCTTGGAGGTTATATGGCAGGTGTTACAGTTTCTGGAGTACTATGGGCTGTTTTTCAAAATAATGCTGGTGGAGCATGGGATAATGCTAAAAAATCATTTGAAGCAGGTGTAATGATCAACGGAGAAATGACATACAAAGGTTCTGATGCTCACAAAGCAGCAGTTACTGGTGATACTGTAGGAGATCCATTCAAAGATACATCAGGACCATCTATGAATATTTTAATCAAATTAACGTGTTTGATAGGATTAGTGATTGCTCCTGTTTTAGGAAGTGGTGCACATGGGGCTGAGTCTGGAGGTTCTTGTTGTGCAAAAACAGAAAAATGTGAAATGAAGCATACAACTAAATGCGATATGTCTAAATTAAGCGCAATGACTAAAGAGGAATGTGCTAAAATGTGTGATGAAATGGGTTGTTCTGCCGAAGAAAAAGAAATGTGTATGGCACATTTTGATGAAAATGGTAAGTTTAAAGCTGTTGAAGGTTGTGAAATGGAATGTTGTGCTAAACCTATGACTAATGAAATCAAAAAAGAAGTTTCTGTTAAAAAGGAAATGGTTGATGGGAAAGTGAAGGCTACTGTTACAACGGTTACAACTGAGAATGGAAAAACAAGTGAAGCAACAGAAGTTATTGAAGGAACCGAAGCAGAGGTTCAAGCTAAACTAGATGCTTTAAAAAAGTAAATAAATAAAAAAGCTCCCGTTTGGGAGTTTTTTTTATATTAGAATAATCCATTTATTTCGGCATCAATTCTATTTATTATCATACCTAGATCTTCAGGGTTGTCTACAAAGTTGATATTGTCTACATCAATAATTAAAAGTTTTCCTTTGTTGTAAGTTTGAATCCACGCTTCGTAACGTTCATTAAGTCTACTCAAATAATCAATAGATATAGTGTTCTCATATTCACGACCACGTTTGTGAATTTGACCTACTAGATTAGGAATTGAACTTCTTAAATAAATTAGCAAATCAGGTGGGCCAACAAGGTTTTCCATTAGCTCAAATAATGAAGCATAATTTTCAAAATCTCTATTACTCATTAATCCCATTGCATGTAAATTAGGAGCAAATATATGAGCATCTTCATAGATGGTTCTGTCTTGAATTATTTTTTTGCCACTTTCTCTAATTTTTAAAATTTGGCGAAAACGACTATTTAAAAAGTAAATTTGAAGGTTAAAGCTCCATCGATCCATCGAATGGTAAAAGTCATCTAGATAAGGGTTTTCATCTACATCTTCAAAATGCGGTTCCCATTTAAAATGTTTTGATAAAAGTCTTGTTAAGGTTGTTTTTCCTGCTCCTATATTTCCTGCTATTGCTATATGCATTACGGTAAATTAATTTTATAATTGGTAATTCCTTCGATGGTAAAAATAGCTAAATTTTGGTTTTTGTACTCAAAACTTTTGAAGCTTTTTTCAATATTAGCAATAGGAATTAATTTGTCGTTTTCTAAATTTAAAAAAGTAAGTTTTTCCTTATTTTTAAATAGGATAAGTTTGTCGTCTGAAATAAAAACCGATTCATATTCTGGAAGTTTTTTTATCAATTTCTTTTTTCCAAAAATGTCGCAAGTATAAAAATTATTATCTTGATCTATCCAGTAGAAATAATTGAAGTCAGAACTATAATTTTTGATTCCTTTTTCAAAAACTAGACCTATAGTTTGATAAGTATTTTTGGTATAACTGAATAAACCTAATTGTTGAGTAACCGTATTAAAAACCCAAAGGTTATTTTGTGAAGCACTTCCAACAGCCGAAGCAATTATGTTATTATTAATTTCAGAAAAATTTAGTTTTTGTACTTCATTGAGTTGATTATCAAGTGCAATAACCGTGTTGAAATTTTCATAAAACAAAATAACTCTTAAGGGATTTTGAATGTCTACTTTAGTAATTTTACCTAAAGAAGGGTTTTTGTATTGCAAAAAAATGTTTCCTTTCTTTTTGAAAAGAATATTGTTTTTTATAAAATATTGAAAAGCCATAGAATCCTCTCCCACATATTCATCTGCCTGAATAAATTGTTTACTCATTTGCGAAGCGACAGGATTGGTATACTGCCCATAAGTAAATGCCGAGAAGAATAATAAAATAAATAGTAGTTTTTTCATAAAAGCTAATTTACAATTAAACTTTTAATCAGTTTTAATATCTTATTTTTTATTTAACAAACCTTTAGTAACAAAAAACGAATTCATTCGTCATATTTGTTGTATTAAATCATTAAACATGAAAAAAATAGTTATTACCATTTCAACAATACTTATTTCAGTTATTTCTTTTGCTCAAGATTTTCAAGGAATGGCGGTATATGAATCTAAAACTAGCACTGCTGATTTTAAAAGTAGAATGGAGGAAAACAAAGACATAACTCCAGAAATGAGAAAAATGATTGAAGAAAGAATGAAAAGTGTATTTGAAAAAACATTTTTCTTAAATTTTGACAAATCTGCTTCTATTTATAAAGAAGAAGAAAAACTTGAGGCTCCAGGTTCTCAAGGTGGTGGTTTCCGTATGATGGGATCCATGATGGGAGGCGGAGGTACGCACTACAAAAATATCAAAGAAAAGACCTTTGCAATCGATAAAGAAATGATGGGAAAAGAATTTTTAATTCAGGATACTTTACCTAATTTAAAATGGAAACTTAGTCAAGAAACGAAACAAATAGGTGATTATTTATGTTTTAAAGCTACTACTACTCAAAAAGCTACAAAATCTGATTTTAGAAACTTTAGAATGAAAAAATCTGAGGAAAATAAAGATAAAAAACCTACTACAGATATCATGAAAGAAGGAGAATTGCCTAAAGAAATAGAAGTGGTTGCTTGGTATACTCCAGAAATTCCAGTGAGCACAGGTCCTGAAAATTACCAAGGGTTACCTGGTCTTATTTTAGAGGTAAGTGCTGGTAAAACAACTATTTTGTGTTCAAAAGTAGTGATGAATGTAAAGGATAAAAAGGAAATTAAAGCTCCAGCAAAAGGAAAGGTTGTTACGCAAAAAGAGTATGATGAAATCGTTACTAAAAAGATGGAGGAGTTGAGAGAAATGAATCAGGGTAGAGGTGGAATGCAAATGAGAATAGGAGGCTAAAATTTTATAAATTTAAAATATTTAGGGAATCTCGTTTGAGATTCCTTTTTTTAAAACCATGAAAAACATTACTTTAATTTTTTTGTTCATTACAACTTTTTCATTTGCACAAAGCGTAAAATTTGAAGGTGTAGTAAAAGACACCACTGGAACAGCATTAGAAATGGCCAATGTTATGGCTGTAAATCAACAAACAAAAGCAGTCGACTCATATTCTATAACGAACGACAAAGGAAGATTTCAGCTTTTTTTAAATCCTAATGCTACTTATAACGTTAGGTTTACTTTTTTAGGTTTAAAAACTAAAAATATAGCAATAACAACTAGTACAGAAAATATTACTAGAAATATCACTTTATCTAATGATCCAACAGAACTTGCTACAATTGAGGTAGTAAGAGAAATGCCAGTATCGGTAAAAGGGGACACCATTATTTATAATGCAGATTCTTTTAAAAATGGTACAGAAAGAAAGTTAGAAGATGTGCTTAAAAAACTTCCAGGTGTTGAGGTAAATAAAGATGGTGAGATTGAGGTAGAAGGGAAAAAAGTTCAAAAAGTAATGGTAGAAGGAAAAGATTTTTTTGATGGTGATACTAAAATTGCAACAAAAAACATTCCGGCAGATGCTTTAGATAAAATTCAAGTACTTCGAAATTACAATGAAGTAACAAACTTGAAAGGACTTGAAAATAATGAAGAAAACGTTGCTATAAACATTAAACTCAAAGAAGGAAAAAAGAATTTTTGGTTTGGGGATATTACTGCCGGAATTGGTGTTGGTCATAAAGAAGATAGGTATGTTATTAACCCAAAATTATTTTATTATAATCCAAAGTATAGTATTAATGTTGTAGGTAATTTGAATAATATAGGAGAGTTGCCACTAACCATGCAGGACTATTTTAAATTCACTGGTGGATTTAAAAATATGATGCGTAAAGGAGGGACAAATTTCAATGTGTCTTCAAATGATCTAGGAATTCTTGGTTTACGAAATAACAGAGCCAAAGAAATTGATACTAAATTTGGAGCTGCTAACTTTAGCTATAATCCTTCAAAAACATGGACAATTAGTGGGTTTGGTATTTTTTCGTCAAATGAATCGCAAATTGAAACAAATTCAATTACTACTGGATTACCCAATAATGTTTCAGAAACTAGACAAGATTTAGCAACACAAAGAACAGATTTAGGTTTGTTTAAGTTAAGCTCAAGTTATGTTCCTTCTACAAAACTTCATTTTGATTATGATGCATTATTAAAATTATCGGATCAAAAAGAAGTTACTTCAGTTTTTTCTAATTTGTTAAATGATATTTATACAAATAAAAAGCAACAACCTTTGTCTTTTAATCAAAATCTAAATTATTATTATACATTAAATGACAAAAATGTTTTTGCATTTGAAATGCAACATTTATATCAAACTGAAGATCCATTTTACAATGCAAATCTAAAACAAGTTCCAGTCTTTGCTAATTTGCTAACTGGGTACAATCCTTTTCAAACTAGAAATGATATCACACAAAACAGATTTGTTAAAACATCAAAATTTGACACTAAGTTTGATTACTATTATATGTTAACTGCTAAAAGCAACATAAATATAACGGCTGGTAATACATATTCACATCAAAACTTTGATTCAAGTATTTTTCAAATTTTAAATAATAATGTTCAAAATGATTTAACTGCTCCCGAGAATAATAATGATGTGAATTATGATTTTAATGATGTATTCTTAGGGTTACATTATAAATTTTTGATGGGTAAGTTTACATTTAATCCTGGTTTTTCAGTACATAACTATCAAACAAATGATGAGCAATTAGGTGGGTCAAACAAAAACTCTTTTAATAGAATTTTACCTGATTTTTATGCTTTATGGCAATTAAAAAAATCAGAAACTTTAACCTATAATTTCTCTTTAGCAAATAATTTTACAGATATTACTAAACTAGCTCAAGGATATGTTTTTTCTAATTACAACAGTCTTTTTAGAGGAAATAGATACTTAGAAAACTCTTTGTCTCAAGTTCATTCATTGAGATACTTTAAATACAACATGTTTAATTTTGAAAATATATTTGCTAATATAACTTATACAAAACAAATTGATGCCGTTAAAAATAGAGCCTTGCTTATAGGACCTAATAGAGTTTCTTCGGCTGTTAATATTGATTCAAATTTTGCTGATCAAACTTTGTCTGGTTTAGCAAATTATGGTAGATCATTTTTAAGATATTATAAGGCCTCTTTTGGATTAAGTTTAAATTGGAGTGAATTTAATAATATTAGAGTGGCTCAGGATGATTCAGAGTCAATTCAAACAACTAAATCTTTTGCACAAAATTATAATTTAAAGTTTTCAACTAATTTTAAAAAAGCGCCTAATTTAGAGTTAGCATATACCTATACAGTGAATGATAATTTTAGTGATATTTTTTATACAGATAGTCCTTCGATAAAACTGGAATACTTTTTCTGGGATGCTTTTTCTTTTACTTCAGAGTATAGTTATTTTAACAATAGGAATAAAGCTAAAACATCAAAAAATCAATATGACTTTTTAACGGCTAACATAATGTATCAAAAGAAAGATAGTAAATGGGAATGGAAACTATCTGGAACTAATTTGCTTAATACAACTTCCTTAAATGACAGTAGTTTTGATCAGCTTGGTGGTCAAAGTAGTTTTTCGGCCTATTCTGTACAACCTCGATACATAATACTTAGTTTGAAGTATGCATTATAAAAAAGCCTCGCGTTTGCGAGGCTTTTTCTTTTTAAAACAAAAAACAAATAATAAATGAATTATTATAAGCTGTATTTTAGACCAATGTTGATACCTAAAGTGCCATAAGCAAAAGATGTTTTAGGTGCTTTTGAAGGTCTGTTGGGGTCGCTTGAGCCATCGCTTATTGTTTCGTCTACATATTCAATCTCACGGTCTCTCACAGTAGATTCTGGTAATAGATTAACGCCATTTACAGTATACTTTGTTATTTCTCCTTCTTTTGGAGCATATGTCAAATTGTTTATATTTAATTCGCTAAATAATGACAAATTAGATGATAAGCTAAAATTTAACCCAATGCCTCCATGAAAACCAAAAGCCAAGCCGCCTTTTGATTCAACTTCAGCATTTGTCAAGTTTCCGTTATATTCTGTATATTCCTGATTTATTTTTCCTACTCCTAGAATTACACCTAATTTTGCATAAGAATTTATTTTTGAATAGCCAACAGATAAAACGAAAGCAGGCTTAATTTGAAACATTTTTGAAGAAATTGTTGTTTTTTCATAATCGCCATCTAAATACTTTTTGTTGGCTTCTGTTTCACCACCTAATAAGTAGCTAGCTTCAATTTCAGCGCCTAAACGATCATTAAACATATAACCTACAGTACCACCAAAATTTATTCCTTTTCCTAAGTTAATATCAACAACTTCTATTTTTGTTGCTGTTGAAGAAATTTCAGTTTCATTTAAAAAACTTCCCAATGGTCCAAATCCCTCAACCATTTGAGTATTGCTTATGGGTATATTATAACCTCCATTAACTTTAAAATAAATACCTTTTCCAGAAGGGGTGTCTTGAGCATTTGTACTTTGAGAAAATAAAGCACTAATAATCACTGCACATAATGTTAACTTTTTCATTTTTTAGACTGTTTTTATAAATTTTGTGCAAAAATATCTTTTAAAATGAGAGTTTAAAATTTGAAATAAAAAAAACCGACATAAAGCCGGTTTTAATCGATAAGTGTATTTTCTTACAAGTTAAAAGCAATTTTTACTTGATCAACATAGTCTAATTTTTCCCAAGTAAATAATTCAACAGTTACAGTTTTTTCATTACCATTTGGTGATTTGAAAGTTTTTGTAACTGTTTCTGGTTTACGTCCCATATGTCCGTAAGCAGCCGTTTCACTATAAATAGGGTTTCTTAATTTTAATCTTTGCTCGATGAAATAAGGTCTCATGTCAAAAATTTCCTCTACTTTTTTAGCGATTTCGCCATCAGTTAAATTAAGTTTTGAAGTTCCGTAAGTATTAATGTAAATTCCCATTGGTTTAGCCACACCAATAGCATAAGATACCTGAACTAAAATCTCATCAGCAACTCCAGCAGCTACTAAGTTTTTAGCAATATGACGTGTAGCATAAGCAGCAGAACGGTCTACTTTTGAAGGGTCTTTACCAGAAAATGCACCACCACCGTGAGCACCTTTTCCACCATAAGTATCAACAATAATTTTTCTTCCAGTTAAACCTGTATCCCCGTGAGGTCCACCTATTACGAATTTACCTGTTGGGTTAATATGGTACTGAATTTTATCGTTGAATAAATGTGCGTACTGAGGATATTTAGCAATAATTCTAGGAATCAATATTTCGATAATATCTTTCTTAATTTTAGCCAACATTTCTGCTTCAGGACCAAAATCATCATGTTGAGTCGAAATAACAATAGCATCGATACGAACAGGTTTGTTGTTGTTATCATATTCTAAAGTCACCTGAGATTTTGCATCTGGACGTAAATATGTAATAGCTGAATTTTCTCTTCTTAAAGCAGCTAATTCCTGCAATAATTTGTGAGATAAATCTAAAGCTAAAGGCATATAATCAGCAGTTTCGTTAGTGGCATAACCAAACATCATTCCTTGGTCACCAGCTCCTTGCTCTTCTTTACTCGCTCTGTCAACTCCTTGATTAATATCTTGAGATTGTTCGTGAATTGCTGATAAAACGCCACAAGAATTTGCTTCAAACATGTATTCGCTCTTCGTGTAACCAATTTTTTTAATTACTTCACGAGCAATGCTTTGTACATCAAGGTATGTTTTAGATTTTACTTCACCAGCTAAAACTACTTGACCTGTAGTTACTAAGGTTTCGCATGCTACTTTAGATTCAGGGTCAAAAGCTAAAAAGTTGTCAATTAACGCATCAGAAATCTGATCAGCGACTTTGTCTGGATGTCCTTCACTTACTGATTCTGACGTAAATAAATATGCCATAATAAAATTATTTTTTAATTTTAGTGAAGATAAAAAAAATAAGATTGCAGGGAAAGTGCTAAAGGAGATTTCTGCTTTAGCATTTTTTATTGAGGTTGCAATCAGTACAAATTTTTCCTCACGATTTTCGAGTGCAAATGTATGAAACGAAATTGAATTCCAAATTATTCTTAACTTTTTTTTGATAATTTATGAAATATTCAAATTTGTAAATACGTAGTATTTAAATATAACCTCTAAAAGAAATTATGTTAAATTTTGTTTTTTTGTTTGGTCAATCCAGAATTAGTTCTAAACTTTGCAACATCAAAAAGAAAGAAAAAATGAATTCAATTAAGCGATATATGTGTATTACATCAATGTGGAAGTATTCCGCAGAGGACACTCTTGCTTAATTTTGAATCAAATCAAAAATATAAAGCTAAAGCCTCTGCAACCGCAGAGGCTTTTTTTATTAATACTAAAACCAACGTAAAACTTAAATTTAAAATTATCAGATTACAGTAAAATGAAAACTAAGGCAACAAATACTATTAAAAATATTTCAATGATGATGTGCATGTGTACATGTATTACTCGTATGTATCACATATATCATGGTTGCCAAAAGCGGAATAGTTAATTTCTAGTTATAGTTCAAAACTAAGAGTCCTTTTGGTAACAATCCGAAAGGACTTTTTTTATTCTGTCAAATTTCAGAAATAAGTAATTACAAAATCATTAAAAATTTAAGCCATGTTAGGAGTTAAAAACAATTTAAAAAGAAAAAAAAGTAGTGTATTAGATTCGTTTAGAGCAGTGTCAAAAATTTCTGTGTACAAAAAAAATATAAGAATAAGTATTGCAGAAAAATTATTGGTACAAATCAATTCAGGTGAAAACGAAATTTTATTCATATAAATCAAAAGTTATGAGCAATAAAGTAATAAGCATATCAGGATATTCAGGGAATGGTAACCAATTTTTAGTAAAATCATCACAAATCAGTTTAGGTATAAGTAATTCAGTTGCTGATGAGCAAGATAAAATCCCATCTCCAGCAGAATATTTGTTAGCTGGTTTTGCAGGAAGTATTAATGCAGTTGGTAAGCTAGTTGCCATAGAATTAGGAGTTGAGTTAAAATCTCTTGAAGTTCAAGTTTCTGGTGAGCTAGAAACAAAAAGAGCAGAAGGATTAAAAACTCGTTCAAGAGCAGGTTTTAGAAAAATCGAAGTAGTGATTAAACCTACTTCAGATGCGCCTATTGATGTTTTGAAACAATGGATGGATGAGGTCAAAGAAAGATGTCCATTGTTAGATAACTTAATTAATGAAACACCAGTTTCGCTGACATTATTGAAAGAATTTAATGCAGCGTAACCACACGATAACAATAGATTTCTCCATAGTGAGATCTATTTAGTTTTTTGTTTTTTGTTTGTTAAAACTGCCTCTGGAGTTTAGGCTGGAGGCAGTTTTTAAAAAAGAAATTTTGGAAGAATTATATAAAATAAACATTAAGGATTTTAAACTAAAAGTTGATAAAGCAGTAGACATTGTTCTTACTTATCAAATTTTTGGAAAAGAATTAGGTAAAGCACCAATAGTTTTAGTAAATCATGCTTTGACAGGGAATTCGAATGTGGCTGGCGATTATGGCTGGTGGAAAGATTTAATTGGTGAAGGAAAAACTATCGATACACAAAAATTTACAATTATAGCTTTTAATATTCCTGGTAATGGATTTGAAAATAAAGAAGAACTAATTGAAAATTATAAAGAATACTCAACAAAAGATATTGCTTCAATTTTTTGGAAAGGTTTAGAAGAACTGAGAGTTGATAATCTTTTTGCAGTAATAGGAGGGAGCTTAGGCGGAGGGATTGCTTGGGAAATGTTTTTTTTAAAACCAAATAGTATTGAAAATCTAATTCCCATTGCAACAAATTGGAAAGCTTCAGATTGGTTGATTGCAAATGTCTTAGTTCAGGATGTCATTTTAAATAATTCGGATAATCCAATACACGATGCAAGATTACATGCCATGCTTTTGTATAGAACGCCAGAGTCTTTACAGGAAAAATTCAATAGAGAGAAAAACAAAGAAAATGATTTGTATAAAGTTGAATGCTGGTTATTGCATCACGGTAATAAATTGTCGCAAAGATTTGAATTATCAGCATATAAGCTAATGAATCATCTGCTAAAAACGATAGGAGAAAATAGAAACGAACAATATTTACTAAATACAATTAATAATACAACAGCTAGGATTCATTTAGTGGCTGTAAATACTGATTACTTTTTTACGTCCAATGAAACTAAAAATGTTTTTACTAAACTTAAACAACACAACAAAACACAAGTCAGCTACTACGAAATACAATCAATCCATGGGCATGATGCCTTTTTGATTGAATACGAACAACTAAACAACTTGCTGGCACCTATTTTTAATTACTAAAACAAACAAGACAATGAAAATTTTAAAATTTGGAGGTAAATCTCTATCAAACGAAAAAGGAATAGAGCAGGTAATAGACATTATTGCCAAACGATATTTTGATGGTGAAAAAATTGCTGTGGTAGTGTCAGCAAGAGGTAATGCAACAAATGAATTATTAGAAATTCTTCAGTTAGCACAAAGCGGAAAATCTTACGAAAAGCAATTTGAAGAGTTTGTCAAATATCAAACTAATGGATTAGAAGAATCATTTTTTAATCAGGAATATTCAACTTTAGCAAAACTGTTTGAAGGAGTTAAATTACTTGGAGATTATAGTGAAAAGATAAAAGATCAGATTATTGCCTTCGGAGAAATTTTGTCTGCAAAGTATGTTACTCAAATTTTAACTTCGAAAGGACTTAAGGCAAAATATGTAGACACTAGAGAGCTTATTAAAACCGATGCTAATTTTGGGAATGCTCAACCAATCGATACAATTTCTAAAAAAAATGTTCTTAAATTTTTTGATAATGAAGATGAAATTCATGTAGTAACAGGTTTTATTGCTTCCACAGTTGCTGGAGAAACAACAACACTTGGTCGAAACGGAAGTAATTACACAGCATCATTATTGGCTAATTATCTTGATGCTGAGGAATTTCAAAACTTTACTCATGTTGACGGAATTTACACTGCTAATCCAGAATTGGTCTCCGATGCTAAAAAAATTGAAAGACTTTCCTTCAATGAAGCAAACGAATTGGCAAACTTTGGAACCAATATTCTACATGCCAAAACAATAATTCCACTCGTAGAAAAAAACATTCCCCTTCGTATTCTAAATACTTTTAATCCTGAAAATGCAGGAACGCTCATCACTTCAGAGCAAACAGACGAAGGAATAAAATCACTTTCAGTTTTAAATAATGTATCACTTATCAATCTTGAAGGCAGAGGCCTTTTAGGAAAAACAGGAGTCGATGCCAGAATTTTTAGAGTAATGGCAGACAATAACATTAGTGTTAGTATTATTTCACAAGGTTCTTCAGAACGCGGAATAGGCATTGTTGTCAACACAGATAAAGCATCGGAAGCATTAATTGGTCTAGAAAAAGAGTTTGAAAATGATTTTTACACTCGTGATGTCAATAAAATAACGGTGGATGATAATATCTCGGTGATTTCAATTATTGGTCAAGATTTAAGTACTTTTCACAAACCTTATACTACATTAATTAAAAACAAAGTAGTTCCTATTTTATTCAATAATACTACAACTGGAAGAAACATAAGTTTAGTAATTAAGAAAGAAGATTTAAATAGAGCTTTAAATGTGATACACGGAGAGATATTTGGTGTAACCAAAAAAATCAATATCGCTGTGTTTGGACATGGAGTTGTTGGTGGGACATTAATCAATCAAATACTTACTTCTGCCAAAAAAATTGAAGAAAGAAAAGATATAAAATTGAATCTTTTTGCAATTGCTAATTCTAAAAAGGTATTGCTTAAAAAAGAAGGGAATTCTGAAAATTGGAGAGAAGAGATTTCTGAAAAAGGCATAAAATATTCTATTACCGATGTGGTAAACTTTGCCAAAGAAAATCATTTAGAAAATCTAATAGCTATAGATAATACAGCAAGTAAAGAGTTTGCCCAAAATTATTTTGAATTGATTGAAAATAGTTTCGACTTAGTATCTTCAAATAAAGTGGCTAATACGCTTAGCTATGATTTTTACAAAAAACTGAGAAATACACTCGATAAAAACCAAAAAACATATTTGTACGAAACCAATGTTGGCGCAGGATTACCACTTATTGATACTATCAAGTTATTACATCTTTCAGGCGAAAATATAACCAGAATAAAAGGTGTTTTTTCGGGATCATTAAGTTTTCTATTCAACAATTTTTCTAACGAAGATAAAAAGTTCAGTGAAGTGCTTAAGGAAGCTATTAGTAATGGTTATACTGAACCAGATCCTCGTGAAGATTTATGTGGAAATGATGTTGCTAGAAAGCTTTTAATCTTGGCACGTGAGCTAGATTTAAAAAACGAGTTTGATGAAATTTCTATAGAAAATCTTATTCCCGAATCGTTAAGAAGTCTTTCTACATCAGAGTTTTTAATTAATCTGCACGAACTTGATGATCATTATAATAAAATTAAGCTTAGTCAACGCAAAGGGAATGTGCTTCGTTATATAGGAGAACTTTCTGGTGATTTACAACAAGACAAAGGAATCTTGGAAGTTAAATTGGTTTCAGTGCCGGAAAGTTCTGCTTTAGGACAGCTCAGAGGTTCCGACTCAATTTTTGAAATTTACACAGAATCGTATGGAGAAAGACCTATTGTTATTCAAGGGGCTGGAGCTGGAGCTTCGGTAACGGCAAGAGGTGTTTTTGGAGATATTTTAAGAATTGCAGACAAAGGATAATAAGTGAAATCATGAAAATTACATTAAAAAGAATAGATCAGGATTATCATTTTGAATTGCAAAATGAACGCGGTCATAAGGTGTATTTGGACAACAAAAAAGAATTCGGCGGGAATGATTTAGCACCAAGTCCAATGGAATTATTGCTAATGGGCGTGGCTGGATGTAGTGCTATCGATGTTATTTCAATTCTAAAAAAGCAAAGACAAAATATTACAAGTTATTATACAGAAGTGGAAGGTGAGAGGGTTCAAATTGATGAAGCAAAACCTTTCAAAAAGATTGCAGTAACTATTTATTTGGAAGGAGATATTGATGAACAAAAAGCCCAAAAAGCAGCACAATTATCTTTCGAAAAATATTGTTCTGTTTCTAAAACTCTTGAACCAACAGCAGTCATTAAGTATCAAGTCAAAGTAAATAAAATTAATCATGAGTAATTCAATATTTGGTCTTGAAACACAAGCCATCAGAACGCAAACAGAACGAACACAATTTTTAGAACATTCAGTTCCATTATATTTAACATCGAGTTTCGTTTTTGAAGATGCAGAAGACATGAGAGCATCGTTCACTGAAGAGAAAGAGCGTAATATTTATAGTCGATTTACCAATCCAAATACCAGTGAGTTTGTAGAAAAAATTTGCAAGATGGAAGGCGCAGAGGACGGTTACGCTTTCGCAACTGGAATGGCCGCCATATATGCAACTTTTGCGGCTTTGTTAAATTCAGGTGATCATATTGTTTCTGTAGGAAGTGTTTTTGGTTCTACTCATACTTTATTTACTAAGTATTTCCCGAAATGGAATATTACAACAAGTTATTTCGATATTAACAAACCAGAGACTATCGAGAGTTATATTCAATCAAATACAAAAATTCTTTTTGCCGAATCACCAACAAATCCAGCTGTAGATATTATTGATTTGGAACTATTAGGGCAAATAGCTAAAAAACACAACCTTATTTTAATTGTAGACAACTGTTTTGCAACGCCTTTTTTACAAAATCCAATTCAGTATGGAGCTGATTTAGTTGTGCATTCTGCAACCAAATTAATTGATGGGCAAGGACGAGTTTTGGGAGGTGTAACTGTAGGAAGAGCCGATTTAATTCGAGAGATTTATCTTTTTTCGAGAAATACAGGGCCAGCTTTGTCACCATTCAACGCATGGGTACTGTCAAAAAGCTTAGAAACATTACCAATTCGCGTAGAAAAACATTGTGAGAATGCCGTGAAAGTGGCAGAGTTTCTGGAAAGTCACCCTAACGTGAATCAAGTGAAATACCCTTTTCTAAAATCACATCCACAATATGAAATTGCCAAAAAGCAAATGAAACTGGGAGGAAACATCGTTGCATTTGAAATTAAAGGAGGTATTGAAGCAGGACGCAAATTTTTAGATAAAATCCAATTGTGTTCGTTGTCAGCCAATTTAGGTGATACAAGAACGATTGTAACGCATCCAGCCTCTACTACTCACAGTAAACTAACAGAAGAAGAACGTTTGGCTGTAAGTATTACCGATGGTTTGGTTCGTGTCTCGGTTGGTTTAGAAACAGTTCAGGATGTTATTAATGACCTTCAACAAGCACTGTCTTAAAAAAATTTGGTTTCTATAAAAATAGGTAGTAGTTTTGCCCTGTTCTTATACAAACTGAAGTTATCACGAAAGGCAGAGGGACTAGACCCAATGAAGCCTTAGCAACCCTACTCTTGTAGAAGGTGCTACATTCTACTCCAATTTGGAGAAAGATAACAAGAATACTTTTTTAGTATCTCTCTGTATTTCATGATGACATTTTATGTGTAAAAATTGGTAGCTAAAGGCTTGGGCTTTTTTGCAATCCATTTTCCCGCTATCCGCACTACAAGGTAGTTGCTTACTATCGGGGCTATTTAATAATCAATAGAATTGTTGTTATCATGCCGAAAGCAAACATTTACGACGTAATACAAAAACGAATCCTAGTTCTCGACGGAGCGATGGGTACAATGTTGCAGCGTTACAAATTCGAAGAAGAAGATTTTCGAGGCGAGCGTTTCAAAGACTTTCCACATCCATTAAAAGGAAACAACGATTTATTGTCGTTAACACAACTCGAAGCGGTGAAATCAGTCCATCGTGCTTATTTTGAAGCTGGTGCTGATATTGTGGAAACCAACACATTTTCAGGAACTACTATCGGTATGGCTGATTATCACATGGAAGATTTGGTATATGAGCTGAATTACCAATCTGCAAAAATTGCTCGAGAAGTAGCCGATGAATTTACTGATAAGCCTCGTTTTGTAGCAGGTTCTATTGGTCCGACAAACCGTACTGCTAGTATGAGTCCTGATGTAAATGATCCAGGATATCGTGCAGTAACTTTCGATGAATTGCGTATAGCTTACAAAGAACAAGTAGAAGCGCTAATCGACGGCGGGAGTGATATTCTGTTAGTAGAAACAATTTTTGATACATTAAATGCAAAAGCAGCCCTTTTTGCAATTGAAGAAGTAAAGGAAGAACGCAATCTTGATATTCCTATTATGGTGTCCGGAACTATTACCGATGCTTCAGGAAGAACTTTGTCGGGGCAAACTGTAGAAGCGTTTTTAATATCGATTTCACATATTCCGTTGTTGAGTGTAGGGTTCAATTGTGCTTTAGGGGCAGATCAGTTAAAGCCGTATTTAAAGAGATTGGCACATAATACTTCGTTTAATATTTCTGCACATCCAAATGCCGGATTGCCAAATGCTTTCGGACAATACGATCAAACCGCAGAAGAAATGCAGGTTTTAATCAAAGAATATTTAGACGATAATTTAATCAATATCATAGGCGGTTGCTGCGGAACTACACCGGAGCACATCAAGTTAATTGCTGAAGTGGCCGCAAATTACAAACCAAGAGTACTGGAGGAAGCATAATGAGTGAAGGAGCTTGTAACAAATATTTAAAACTTTCGGGATTAGAACCTTTAATCGTTACCCCCGAAACCAATTTCGTAAACGTAGGTGAACGTACTAACGTAACCGGTTCGCGAAAATTCCTGCGTTTAATTAAAGAAGAGAAATACGAAGAAGCACTCGATATTGCTCGTGCCCAAGTTGAAGGTGGTGCGCAGATTATCGACATCAACATGGATGAAGGAATGTTGGACGGCGTATATGCCATGACCAAATTCTTGAATCTGATTGCCGCTGAACCTGATATTTCAAGGGTGCCAGTGATGATTGATAGTTCCAAATGGGAAATTATTGAAGCAGGATTAAAAGTAGCACAAGGAAAATGCGTGGTAAATTCCATCAGTTTAAAAGAAGGAAAAGAAGCCTTTTTGCATCATGCGAAGTTGGTAAAACGCTACGGAGCTGCTGTAATTGTAATGGCGTTTGATGAGGTGGGTCAGGCCGATACTTATGAACGTCGTATCGAAATCTGCAAACGTTCCTACGATATATTAGTTAACGAAATCAACTTCCCTGCGGAAGACATCATCTTCGACCCAAATATTTTCCCGGTAGCTACAGGAATGGAAGAACACCGTCGTAATGCACTGGATTTCTTTTTAGCTACCAAATGGATTCGTGAAAATCTTCCGTATGCCAATATTTCGGGAGGCGTGAGTAACGTTTCGTTTTCGTTCCGAGGAAATGATAAGGTTCGTGAAGCAATGCATTCGGCTTTCTTGTATCATGCCATCAAACACGGAATGACTATGGGAATCGTAAACCCTGAAATGTTAGAGGTCTATGATGAAATCGATCCTACTTTATTGGAGTATGTAGAAGATGTTTTGTTAGATAGACGAGATGACGCTACCGAAAGACTTTTGGAATTAGCCGAAAGCTACAAAGGTGATGTTAAATCCAATGAAAAAGCAATTCAGGAGTGGCGAAATGGTTCTTTACAGGATAGAATCACTCATGCCTTGGTAAAAGGAATCGACGAGTTTATCGAAATTGATGTAGAAGAAGCCAGACAAGCTGCAGCAAGACCTATCGAAGTCATCGAAATTAATCTGATGGCAGGAATGAACGTGGTAGGAGATTTGTTCGGGAGTGGGAAAATGTTCTTGCCGCAGGTAGTAAAATCTGCCCGAGTGATGAAAAAAGCGGTTGCGTATCTTCTTCCTTTTATAGAAGCTTCAAAACGCCCCCCAACCCCCAAAGGGGGAGTCAAAACCTCACAACATTGGCAAACTGCAAATCCATATAATTATGGATTGTTAAAGCAATTTGCTAAAGAAATGAGAAATAAACCTACAGAAGCCGAAAAAATATTATGGCAGGCTTTGTCTGGTAAACAATTAGAAGGTTTTAAATTTAGAAGACAACATATTGTAGGAGATTATATTGCCGATTTTGTTTGTTTAAAAAAGAATTTAATAATTGAAGTTGATGGACTTATTCATCAATTACCCGATAAAATTGTGAGTGACGAAGAACGAACGAATTGGTTAAGATCTGAAGGGTATCATGTGATTCGATTTACTAATCATGAGGTTTTGAATCAATTGGATAAAGTTCTCAAAGAAATTCACGAATCGTTAATAGCACCCCCTTCGGGGGCGGGGGGGGCTGGAAAAGTACTGATGGCAACTGTAAAAGGAGATGTGCACGATATAGGTAAAAATATAGTATCGGTAGTATTGGCTTGTAACAATTTTGAAATTATCGATTTAGGAGTGATGGTTCCGCCAGAGAAAATTATTGAAACGGCGGTAGCAGAAAATGTAGATATTATCGGTTTAAGTGGATTGATTACGCCTTCATTAGATGAAATGGTTTATTTGGCTAAGGAAATGGACAAGCGAAACATCAAAATTCCAATAATGATTGGTGGTGCAACAACATCGAGAGCCCATACGGCTGTAAAAATTGCACCCGAGTATCGTGAAACGGTTGTCCATGTAAACGATGCCTCAAGAGCGGTTACCGTAGCAGGAAATCTGTTAAATAAAGATAAAAAAATATATGCCAGTACGATTCGAGCCGAGTATGAAGCGTTCCGCGAAACCTTTTTAAATCGTCAGCGTGATAAGAGCTATCATTCTATTGAAAAAGCTAGAGCTAATAAGCTACAATTTGATTGGGAGAATTTTGAAGCAAAGAAACCAAATTTCATCGGTGTAAAAACCATTGAAGTACCATTGCAAGAACTGGTTCCATATATAGACTGGACGCCATTTTTTAATTCATGGCAGCTTTTTGGGAAATACCCAGCCATTCTAACGGATAATGTAGTTGGAGAGCAAGCCGCGATATTGTTTGCTGATGCTCAAAAAATGCTACAACAATTATTAGATGAAAACTGGTTGGAAGCCAAAGGTATTTACGGCATCTTTCCAGCGAATCAAGTAAAAGATGATGATATCGAATTATACGATGAAAACGGAAACGTATTGGAAACTTTCTTAACGCTTCGTCAGCAGTCACAAAAAACTGTTGGAGCGCCAAATATTGCCTTAGCAGACTTTATTGCACCGAAAGAAAGCCAAAAAACCGATTATATGGGTGCTTTCTGTGTAACAACTGGTTTTGGTGTGGATGAAAAAGCGAAAGAATTTGAAGAAGCCAACGACGATTACAGTTCTATAATGGTCAAAGCCCTAGGTGATCGTTTTGCAGAAGCATTTGCAGAATATTTGCATGAGAAAATCCGTAAGGAGATTTGGGGATATGCTTCGGAAGAACATTTGTCTAACGAGGAATTAATTAAAGAAGAGTATAAAGGAATACGTCCTGCACCGGGTTATCCAGCTTGTCCTGATCATTTGGAAAAGCCAACGATTTGGAATTTGCTGAATGTAGAAGAAAAAATTGGTGTAAAACTAACGGAAAGTATGGCGATGTGGCCAGCTTCATCGGTGTCAGGGTATTATTTTGGACATCCTGAAAGTAAGTATTTTGGACTTGGAAAAATAAAAGAAGATCAGATACGTGATTACGCCCAACGAAGAAATTGTACCTACGAATATGCAGAGAAATGGTTGAATCCAAATATTGCGGATTAGTGAATTTTAATCACTCATAACTCATAATTTATTAACTCATAATTACTAATGAAAGTAACTGAACATATAGCAAAAGCAAACGGTAAAACGCAATTTTCGTTTGAAATTTTACCGCCTTTAAAAGGGCAGAATATCCAATGCATTTTTGACGGAATTGATCCCTTAATGGAATTCAATCCGCCTTTTATAGATGTGACTTATCATCGTGAAGAATACGAATTCAAAGAATTAGAAAACGGTTTGTTACAAAAGAAAATTGTAAAAAAGCGTCCAGGAACCGTTGGGATTTGTGCTGGGATTCAAAATAAGTATAATGTAGATGCTATTCCGCATATTTTATGTGGTGGGTTTACCAAAGAAGATACCGAAAATTTATTGATTGATCTAGATTTCTTGGGTATTGATAATGTAGTGGCATTACGTGGTGATGCCGTAAAAAGTGAAATTTACTTCAAACCAGAGAAAGAAGGGAATGCCTATGCATCTGAATTGGTAAAGCAAATCAGTGACTTGAATAAAGGGTTTTATTTGGATTCGGATCTTCAAAATACAAATGCAACTGATTTTTGTATAGGTGTAGCAGGCTATCCAGAAAAGCACATGGAAGCCCCAAGTTTAGATAGCGATATCCATTTTTTAAAACAAAAAATAGCAAATGGAGCAGATTATATCATAACTCAAATGTTTTTTGATAATAAAAAGTTTTTTGATTTTGTGTCAAAATGTAGAAAAGCTGGTATTACCGTTCCAATCATTCCAGGATTGAAGCCTATTGCTACCAAAAAACAATTGAATTTGATACCGCATCGTTTTAGTTTAGAATTACCTGACGATTTAATCATGGCAGTGGTAAAAGCAAAAGACAATGAGGCGGTTAAACAAATTGGTATCGAATGGTGTATTGCCCAAAGTAAAGAATTAGTCAAGGCTGGAATTCCAGTATTGCATTATTATTCGATGGGGAAAGCAGAGAATATTAAGGCAATTGCTAAGGAGGTTTTTTAAAAAAAAACTTCCTTTTTTCCGTTTAGTATGAAAACTTAAAATTGATTATTCCATTTTACCATTTTCCTCTGCAACTTTAATGCATTGTCTTAGAATTTCATTATCTTGTTTTATTAATGAAATTAATCGACCAATTTTTTTTAACGTTTCTTCATCCGAACTCCAAATTACTAAACCTTCAGATTCTGGATCAAAATGAATTTTGTTAAAAATATTTTCATCTGAAAGTTTAATGGCACCGTAGACTATCCCTTCCCATGAATAACCTCCACTTTGATAATTCATTTCCTCTAGAGTTTTAATACTTGTGTCTTTTTCATACACATCATAATAGTCAAATCTTAATTCAGTACCGTTAGGTATTTTAATTATATTTCCTCGAATAGAAATGTTTTTATTATTTAATATGTTTATTAATTTTTGATTTTTTTGAATTGATGAATTACAACTGATTATTGTTGTAAAAAATATTAAAATAATTTTTTTCATTTTTTGTAGAAAAACTTTTACATTACTTCGTCTTCTCCCTAAACACACTTTCTAAATCTTTGTTTTTCTGCGAAATTTGTAATGTTTTTAAACCGTTGGCTTGAGCAAAATCAAAAACAGTAGAACGCATATCTTCGTTGGAAGTAAATGTGAATTCCCAAAGATTGCCGTTTAGAATGTATGAAGTGATGTTAGGAATTTGAGCAATTAAGTTTTCATCCACAGTTTTGTCAAATTCCACTTCAATAATTTGTTCGGTAACTTCTTGTACTAAATTTTCAATTTGGTTGTCTGCTACAATTTTTCCTTTGTTGATAATAATGACACGGTCACAGATCGCTTCCACTTCTTGCATAATGTGCGTAGAAAGAAAAACGGTTTTGTCTTTACCAATGTTTTTAATTAACTCACGAATTTCTACTAATTGATTTGGATCTAAACCTGTTGTAGGTTCATCTAAAATCAAAACATCAGGATTGTGTAATAGCGCCGTTGCTAATCCAACACGTTG
>CAZMCP010000040.1:0-21734 GCA_964565035.1 uncultured Flavobacterium sp.
AACAGAAATCACCCATCTTGGCTCAGACATTTGCTCATAAACCTGACGTAAAATAGGAGCCATTTTTTTAGAAATAGTCCCCATAACCATCAACATATCAGCCTGCCTAGGTGAAAAACTTACACGCTCTGAACCAAAACGCGCTAAATCGTAGTGCGATGCCATAGTAGCCATGAACTCAATACCACAACATGAAGTTGCAAAAGGCAATGGCCACATTGAATTAGCTCTAGCTAAACCAACTACATCACTTAATTTTGTTGCGAAAAACCCTTCTCCAGATAATCCTTCAGGAGCTTCCACCATATTTACTTTTGAATCACTCATAATTTTGATTGTAGATTTTTGATTGTAGATTTTAGATTAATGAATTTCAAAACATTCCTTCAATTTAAAATCTGATATCTAAATTCTGAAATCTATTTATTCCCACTCAAGGGCTTTCTTCTTGATAATATAAAAGAACCCAACCAACAATAATGACATAAATATCACCATTTTGATCATTCCTTCCATTCCTAAATCTTTAAAATTAACCGCCCACGGATACAAAAAGATAACTTCAACATCAAAAAGAACGAATAAAATCGCCACCAAGAAATACTTTACAGAGAAAGGAATACGAGCGTTTCCAACAGACTCAATTCCACACTCAAAATTCTTATCTTTTGATTGCGAATTCCTTTTAGGACCTAACATTCCTGAGATAATTATGGTCATTACCACAAACCCAACAGCAAGCCCCATTTGCATCAAAATAGGTAAATAATCAAATTGATTTGTTTGCATTATTATAAAATTTATCACTTACAAAGATACGTGGCTGGAATTAAATCGCAATTAAATTTGACAATTTAACCTAAAAAATGCTCCGTTAGGCAGTTATTTTTATTCTTTCTAAATAACTTTTCTTGTTTTATAAAAATTAACAAACAAAATCTTATACAACATTAAAAACATTATATATTTGATTAGATTAAAAACTTTATATTTAACAGCAGAATATTTATTAAAATTTGGCTCAATTCTTGATGTGATTTTAATGAAATTTTAACCAATCATTCACCTCTAATTTCTTCGAAAAAATGAAAATGAAAAATCTTGTTTGCCTAGTGCTTACAGTCC
Source organism: uncultured Flavobacterium sp. (assembly GCA_964565035.1). GTDB lineage: Bacteria > Bacteroidota > Bacteroidia > Flavobacteriales > Flavobacteriaceae > Flavobacterium. Next base: position 1,126 of record CAZMCP010000040.1, read on the forward strand.
TTATTTTTCAAGCTTGCGGAAAAAAATCAGCCGCCGATTTCAATTCTGATTTTTCATTATTTAAAGGTATCATTACCAATTTCACCGGAGGACTGGTCTCGTCCCAGTCAGATATTAGGGTAGTCTTTGCATTCGATAAAAAAGAATGGAAAACGAATCAAGTATTAGATTCAGATCTTTTCGACATTTCTCCAAGTGTTGATGGAAAAGTAATTGCTCTTTCAAGTAATACCATTGCTTTTGTTCCTGAAAAAAAATTAGACCCCAACACTGAATATCAGGTTACTCTGAAATTAAAGGATATAATAGATGTAAAAGAGGAGTTGTCAGAATTCAACTTCACTGTTAAAACATTAAAACAAGATTTCACTGTTGATACAGAAGATGTTCAATCTTACAGCAAGGAATATCAATATCTAAACGGAACTTTAAAAACCGCAGATATAATAGATTTTGAAACAGCTCAAAAGTTAATCTCTGCCGAACAAAAAGGTAATGATTTAAAAGTCAAATTTGTAAAAGGCATAACTTCAGGCACCGAATTCAAATTTATCATAGATAGTATCCAACGTTTTGATGAAGAAAGCATTGTTGAAATCAATTATGATGGAAGCGATTTTGATATTGAACAAGAAGGCAAAATAGAATACAATGTTACAGCAAAAAATGATTTTAAAGCTGTAAAAGTGTACAAAGAAGATGATGAAAATAAGACCTTATTGATTAATTTTTCTGAACCATTGCAAAAAGGTCAAGATTTCAAAGGTCTCATAAGTATTCAAAATGCAGATAATTTAAAATTTTCAACTCAAGGAAATTTACTTAAAGTATATTTTGATAGCACACTAGCACCCACTGTAGAAGAAGTCACTGAAGTAACTCCTGTTGAAGAAACTGCTGTTGCAATTGCCGAACCAGCTGAAGCAACGATGGTTGTAGACACAGCGGCGGCTGCGGTAACAGCTGCCGAAGTAGTTGATAGCGCAGCTGCAATTGTAGAAACCGAGCCAGAGCCATTAGCTGTTGAATATGTCGAACCTGAAGAAGATGAAACACCAGTACAAACCATTTCTGGAGAGGTTTTAGTAGAAATATTTCAAGGTATAGAAAGTGAATATGGAAATAAAATGCAAAAGGATCACAAAACTACCTTTTCATTTGATCAAATTAAACCTAGCATTAAATTCACTAAAAACGGAACTATTCTACCTAGCTCAAATAATTTGAAACTAAATTTCCAAACGGTGAATTTGAGTGCTGTTGACGTTAAAGTATATAAAATTTACAAAAACAATATACTTCAATTTTTACAATATAATGAATTAAATGGTGCGCAAAACCTCAAGAAGGTCGCCCAACCAGTTGCCAAAACATCCATTAACTTAAAAGAAAACAAACTCATTAAGTTTAGTGAATGGAATACTTTTGCCTTGGATTTATCAAAAATTATAACTCCAGATCCCGGAGCGATTTATAGAGTTGAATTATCATATAAAAAGAAATATTCTTTATACAAATGTGACTCATCAGATGCTGAAGAAGAAGCTGAAGAGGAAGAAATAGATGAAAACGATGTAAACTATAGTAATGACAATTATGATGATTACTACTATGATGATTACGAATGGAGAGAAAGTCAAGACCCCTGTTCATCATCCTACTTCTACAACGCAAAAATCGCCACTAACATCCTTGCATCAGACTTAGGAGTTATTGCAAAAAGAGGGGAAAACAAATCTTATGTTTTTGCTGTTACAAACATTGTAACGACTGAACCTGTTTCTAATGCAAAAGTTGAATTATACAGCTATCAACAGCAAAAATTAGAAACTCAAGCAACAGACAGTAATGGTCTTGCGAAATTCCAATTAAACAAGTTTGCATACTTTGCCATTGTCAGTCTAGGCGATCAATCTACCTATGTAAAACTGGACGATGGAAATTCTTTATCACTAAGTAATTTTGATGTCTCTGGCGAAACGCTACAAAAAGGACTCAAAGGTTTCATTTATGGAGAACGTGGTGTTTGGCGCCCTGGAGACAACTTATATCTTTCTTTCATACTGAATGATGCAGCTAATAAAATACCTGCCTCGCATCCAATAAAATTTAGATTAGCAGATCCTAACGGAAAAGTAGTCTATCAAACCGTTCAAAAATCAAACGTATTAAATCATTATAGCTTCACTGTTCCAACCAACCAAGATGATCCAACTGGGAATTGGGAAGCTATGGTAAGTGTTGGTGGAGCAAAATTCTACAAGAGCATAAAAATTGAAACTATCAAACCAAACCGTTTGAAAATTAAAAATACATTTCAACGCAATATGCTTTCATCCTCACAACCAAACACAAGTTCTCTACAAGTAAACTGGTTGCACGGTGCTGTCGCAAAAAACTTAAGAGCAGAAATGCAAGCGAAGTTTTCGCAGCAAACCACAACTTTTAAAGGCTATGAAAAATATGTTTTTGATGATTTAGTAAGACAATTTAGTACTGAAGAAATAAATGTTTTCTCTGGTAAAGTAGATGAAAACGGAAGAGCATCAGTAAAAATTGATCCAAAACTTTCTGGTCAAGCACCAGGGATGCTAAAAGCAGCATTCATGACAAAAGTTTATGAAGAAGGTGGTGATTTTAGTGCCGATGTTATGTCGACAACTTATTCGCCATACAAAACATATGTAGGTTTAAAACTTCCAGCATTAACCAAATACGAAATGCTTGAAACAAGAGCTAATAATCGTTTTGATGTAATTACTGTTGATGAAAATGGTCGTCCTAAACCAGTAAGAAACTTAGAAGTAAAAGTATATAAAGTAGAATGGCGCTGGTGGTGGGATGCATCAAATGATAACTTGTCAAACTACAACTCATCTGACGCTACTACATCTTACAAAACATTCATGATTAATACTGATGGTCAAGGAAAAGGAAGTTTCTCATTTACCTTACGTGACGAAGAATGGGGTCGTTATTTAATTCGTGTAATTGATCCTAACAATGGTCATGCAACGGCACAAACAGTAAATATAGATTGGCCAGCATGGTCTGGAAAAACAAGAAATACTGATGCTTCAACAGCTAACATGTTAGTTTTCTCTACAGATAAAAAAGAATATGCTGTGGGTGAAAAGGCACAAATTTCATTCCCATCGAGTGAAGGCGGCAGAGCTTTAATTTCAATAGAAAACGGAGCAAAAGTAGTTGAAACTATTTGGGCAAAAACCAAAAAAGGAGAAACAAAAGTAGACATTCCTATCACAGGTGAAATGGCGCCTAATGTATATTTCAACATCACATTGTTACAGCCACATGCAAATACTAAAAATGACTCTCCAATACGTATGTATGGAGTAGTACCAATAGAAGTTGTAGATAAAAGCACAATTCTAGAACCACAACTTAGTATGCCTGAAGTATTAAAACCAGAACAAACAGTCAATGTAAAAGTGAGTGAAAAATCAGGTAGAGCAATGACATATACTATTGCTGTTGTTGATGACGGATTATTAGACTTAACTCGTTTTAAAACTCCAAATGCTTGGGAAAGTTTTTATGTTCGTGAAGCTCTTGGCGTAAAAACTTGGGATATTTACGATGATGTAATAGGTGCTTACGGCGGAAAAGTAAACCAAATATTTAGTATTGGTGGTGATCAGGATTTAGGTGGAGGAAAAGCTAAAAAAGCTAACCGTTTCAAACCTGTTGTAATTTATCTTGGCCCTTTCAAATTAGAAAAAGGAGACACTAAAACACATCAAATAAAACTACCTAAATACATAGGTTCAGTGAGAACAATGGTAGTTGCAGCAAACGCATCATCAAGTGCTTACGGAAGTGTAGAAAAAACAACTCCAGTTCGCAGTCCGTTAATGACATTGGCTTCATTGCCACGTAAAATTTCCCCATCAGAAAAAGTAACAATACCTGTTACCGTTTTTGCAATGGAAAATCATGTGAAAAATGTATCGGTACAAATAAAAACTAGTCCAGGATTAAAAGTAATAGGAAAAGCCACTCAAAGTTTGACTTTCGATAAACCAGACGAAAAAATGGCTTACTTTAACTTGGAAGTCGGCGCTAAAACCGGCATTGGCAAAGTAACCGTTCTAGCAACATCAGGAAATGAAAAATCATCTTACGATGTAGAAATCGATATGACCAATCCAAATCCTGTTACTAATACATATTCAGACATTATATTGGAACCTGGAAGCACTAAAAAAATTAATTGGAAACCATTTGGTGTAGCTGGAAGTAATAAAGCAAGGTTAGAAATTTCATCTATGCCAACGATTAACTTTAACGGAAGATTGCAATATTTAATTCAATATCCCCACGGATGTGTGGAGCAAACAACATCTTCTGTATTCCCTCAATTGTTCATTAATGATATTGCAGATGTTGATGCAAGCCGTAAGTCTCTAATCCAGCAAAACATAGGAGCAGGCATTCAAAGATTAGGTGGTTTCCAATTAGCAAACGGTGGTTTGTCCTACTGGCAAGGAGACGGAACTGCTGACGATTGGGGAACATCTTACGCTGGTCATTTTATGATGGAGGCCGAGAAAAAAGGTTATTTATTACCTATCAATTTCAAATCAAAATGGATATCTTATCAGCAAAAAGAAGCTAAAAAATGGCGATTCGAATCAAAATATGGTAATGACTTAGCACAATCGTACAGATTATACACTTTAGCACTTGCTGGTTCTCCAGACTTATCATCTATGAACAGATTACGTGAAACAAAAGGTATATCTAACGAAAGTAAATTACGATTAGCAGCAGCATATGCTCTTGCTGGTCAAAAACAAGCCGGTATGTCTTTATTATTGAAAAGTAGCATCGACGAATCTGACAATAGATATAACTACTATTATTATGGTTCAGGAGACAGAAACAGAGCGATGGTTCTAGAAACATTAATCTTATTAGGTCAAAAACAAAAAGCGTTTACCACAGCAAATAAATTAGCAAAAAGTATGTCTTCAGACATGTGGATGAGTACACAAACTACAGCGTATTGCTTGTATTCAATGTCAAAATTTGCACAATTTAATGGTGGTAAAGGTATCGATGTTCAATTTAGCAACGCAGGAAAAACTTTTGCTGCAAAAACTAACAAATCATTATTAGAGCGAAATTTAGTAGTCCAATCTAGCGCAAATGGAGTCACAATCACAAACAACAAAAAGAACACTTTATATGTTCGAGTGCTCAATTCAGGTATATTACCTGTAGGAAAAGAACAAGTTGTAGAAAATGATGTAAATGCTAAAATTGTTTTCAAAAACAGAAAAGGTCAAGTAATCAATGTTTCTAAAATAAACCAAGGAACAGAATTTATTGCCGAAGTAACAATTAGAAACCTGAAAAATGAACGCGTACAAAATATTGCGCTTTCTCAAATTTTACCATCAGGATTCGAAATTGTAAATACGCGTTTTACAGATTTTGGAGATGCAACAAATAACATTGCAGACTACATTGACATTCGTGATGATAGAACTAATTTTTATTTCCCATTAGGTTCTGGCGAAACAAAAACTTTCCGAATTTTGCTTAACGCTTCTTATCTAGGAACGTATTATTTACCGGGCTTACAATGTGAAGCCATGTATGACAATACTTTCCTTGCAAGAACAAAAGGACAATGGGTACAAGTTGTAAAATAATATTTTGTAGCGAAACTACAGGGAATACCAGTTGTGGTATTTCCTGCTCTCGCTGCAATCTTTACAATTAAAATTGTAAAGAATTTACACTCCATCAGGGCTATTTAGTATACTTTTTCGAATTTTTGCCAACTGTGAAAGCAAAGTTTATATCATTATTCCATTCTATTAGGCTTTGGATACAAAACAACAAGAAAAAATCTGTTGTATTTTTTGTATTACTAGTAACCTATTACTTTTCATTACCTCAAACATTGTTCAAAGAACCCTATTCTACCGTTATCGAAAGTAGTGAAGGTGAATTATTAGGAGCAAAAATAGCTCGAGATGGACAATGGCGTTTTCCGGCGCAAGATAGTGTTCCAGATAAATTTAAAAAATGTATTATTTACTTTGAAGACGAGCATTTTAGATACCACCCAGGGTTTAATCCAGCAGCAATGTATAATGCCTTTAAACAAAACAGACAAGCAGGAAAAATTGTTCGTGGTGGAAGTACATTAACACAACAAGTCATTCGTTTATCCAGAAAAGGGCAAAAAAGAACCTACTTCGAAAAAATAATCGAGATGATTTTGGCCACTCGCTTGGAGTTAAGACATTCTAAAAACACAATTTTGGAGTTATATGCAGCACATGCCCCTTTTGGAGGAAATGTTGTTGGACTCGAAATGGCTTCTTGGCGTTATTTTGGTGTGCAATCACATCAGTTATCGTGGGCCGAAAGCGCAACATTAGCAGTACTTCCAAATGCTCCAAGCTTAATTTATCCGGGCAAAAACCAAGAAAAATTATTAAGAAAACGAAACAACTTATTGCTTAAATTAAAAAATGAGAAGATTATTGATGAGCAAACTTATGAACTTGCCATAGAAGAACCTTTGCCGCAAAAACCCTATGATTTACCACAAATTGCTCCACATTTATTGCAGAGAGTAGCCAAAAAGCAAGAAGGCACACGATTAAAAACCACACTTAATATTGCACTGCAAAACCGAGTAAATCAGATAGCTAGATATTATTATAGCCAATACAAACAGAACGAGATAAACAATCTTGCAATTCTTGTAATAGACATTCAAAATCGAAATGTAATAAGCTATGTAGGGAATTCTCCTTCTGATGAAGAGCATCAGAAAGATGTAGATATTATTGGAGCTCCACGAAGCACAGGAAGTATATTAAAACCATTATTATACGCTGCAATGATTGATGAGGGTGAAATACTACCTAATACATTGGTGCCCGACATACCCACACAAATTTCGGGATATACGCCTCAAAACTTTAATTTAACTTTTGATGGAGCCGTTCCAGCTCATAGAGCATTAGCTCGTTCACTGAACATTCCATCAGTTTTGATGTTACAAAGCTATGGGGTTAACAAATTTTATGAAGAATTACAAAAATTCAAACTCCGAGATATTTCAAAACAACCTGATCATTATGGATTGTCTTTAATATTAGGTGGAGCCGAAAGTAATCTTTGGGACTTATGCAGAACATACGCTGGATTGTCATCAACTCTAAATTATTTTAATTTCTCAAACGGAAAATATAGAACAAAAGAGTTTTCTGAACTTAATTATGATCTTTCATTCACTCAGGATTTTGGATCAGATAGTAATCAAAAAACAATTTTAGGAGCAGGAGCTATCTGGCAAACATACAATGCTATGGAAGAAGTAAATCGCCCGGAAGGTGATGAAGCTTGGAAATTTTATGACAGTTCGCTTAAAATAGCTTGGAAAACAGGAACTAGTTTTGGTAATCGTGATGCTTGGGCGATTGGAACAAATTCAAGATATGTTGTAGGAGTATGGGTTGGTAATGCTTCTGGTGAAGGCAGACCGTCATTAACTGGTGTATCGAGTGCTGCTCCAATATTATTCGATGTTTTTAATTTATTGCCAAGAACACATTGGTTTAAACAACCATCTCAAGACTTAGCACAAGTTGATGTTTGCAAACTAAGTGGCTATCTAGCTAAGGAAAATTGCCCTAAAATAAAACAGCATGTACCTTTAAAAGGTAAATCAACATCCGTTTGTCCTTACCACAAAACCATACACTTAGATCCAACTGGAAAGTATAGAGTAAATAGTAGTTGTGAAAATGTAGATAATATGATTACTAAAACATGGTTTGTATTACCTCCAGTTATGGAATGGTATTATAAAAACCAGCACATTGAATATTTACCACTCCCACCCTTTTTAGAAAGTTGTCAAGGAGCACAACAAGGAGCAATGGATTTTATTTATCCAAAAGATAATAGAAAGATCTATTTAACTAAAAATTTCAATAGCGTGATTCAACCAGTAATTATAAAAGTGGCACATTCACAAAGAGAAAAAGAACTCTATTGGTACCTAGACAATAAATACATAGGCTCAACAAAAACGTTTCATGAAATGCCAATAAATACCTCAACAGGATTTCATTACATAACGGTAGTAGATGAAACTGGTTTTGAAATTAGAAAGAAGATTGAGATCGTTAGTGAATAAAAACAAAAAACGCCAACTAAAATTAGTTGGCGTTTTTTTTAATCTTGAATAGAATTTCCGTTTTCGTCTAAAAACTTATATTCTAAATACGTGTAAGCGTCACGTGGTATAATTTTCACCCATTTTTTATGTTCAAAATACCATTTTGAACGTATTGATGGAAAACCTTTTGTAAGGTAAGCAGCAATAAAAGGATGCACATTTAAACGTACTTTCTTTTTTTGCTTAACAATTCTTTCTAAGTCAGAAGCTATTTTTTCGATAATAAGAATAGGTGCATCTATTTCGCCCTTTTCATTATTAGGATCTTCTTCCTTTGTTTTAATATTCACCTCTGGCCTTACTCTTTGTCTAGTAATTTGTACTAGTCCAAATTTACTTGGAGGTAATATTTTGTGCTTTGCTTTATCGTCACTCATTTCTTCTTTCAAGAAATCGTACAATACTTTGCGATTATCAGGGTTTTGCATGTCGATAAAATCTACAACGATAATACCACCCATATCTCTAAGTCTTAACTGACGTGCTACCTCTGCAGCAGCAATCATGTTTACTTCTAGAGCTGTTTCTTCCTGATTTGTCGCTTTATTTGATCTGTTGCCGCTATTAACATCTATGACATGCATAGCTTCGGTATGTTCTATAATAAGGTAAGCTCCTTTACTCATAGAAACTGTTTTCCCGAATGAAGTCTTTATTTGGCGCTCTATGCTATACTTCTCAAAAAGAGGTACATCTTTCGATTGATAGAGTTTAACGATTGACTCTTTGCCTGGAGCAATTTCTTGAATGTACTCCTTTGTTTCATCAAAGAGTTCCTTATCATCTGTTAAAATCGCACTGAAAGTGTCATTAAAAACATCTCTTAAAATTGATGATGCTCTATTTAACTCACCCAATACTTTTGAAGGATGATGTGCAGTAGGAATTCGCTTGCACATTGCTGTCCATTTGTCCAACAAATTTTGCAAGTCTTTGTCAATTTCTGCGACTTTTTTGCCTTCGGCTACTGTGCGTACAATAACCCCAAATCCTTTTGGTTTGATAGATTGAACTAAACGTTTTAGTCTTTCTTTCTCTTCTTTTGAATCAATTTTTTGAGAAATTGAAACTCGATCAGAAAAAGGAACCAGAACTATATATCGACCAGCCAATGATAGCTCAGAGCTAATTCTTGGGCCTTTGGTAGAAATTGGTTCTTTTACCACTTGTACTAAAATAGATTGATTGGCACTTAATACATCACCAATCGCTCCGTCTTTATCAATTTCTGCTTCAAAAGGAAAATTTTTAAGGGAGAAATCTTTTATTTTACCTGCGCTTACAAGTTTAATGAATTTCAACTGAGAAGCTAAATTTGGACCTAAATCGTGATAATGTAAAAAGGCATCTTTTTCAAAACCTACATTTACAAAAGCAGCGTTAAGTCCGGCAACTGGTTTTCTTATTTTAGCGATAAAAATATCACCAACCTGAAAGTTGCTTTTTTCTTCTTCTTTGTGTAATTCGATTAGTTTTCCATCTTTTAATAAGGCAAAATCTACAGCGTCAGAACTTGTTCGAATAATTAATTCTTTATTCATGCGTAAATTTTTATCTGTTTTTTTGTCAAAAGCTATTGAATATTAGTCAAAAGTTTTAGCCTACGCCTTGAACTTCTAACTTCTAAACTGTAACTTTTAACTTTCTACAGATGGATTAAACATTTTTAACAGGCAAATTACCCGTGGATTTGTGATGAAATTTAGCTTTTAAGGCTACATTCAAATTCACAAATCTTAATTTCAATGAACGTTTAAAAAGAAAAAAGTAGTTTAAGAACTACTTTTTCTTTTTATGACGATTAGCTCTCGCTCTTTTTTTACGTTTGTGAGTAGCTACCTTATGTCTTTTTCTTTTTTTACCACTTGGCATAACTTTGTAGTTTTATTGATTAGTAAATTATTTTGCTTCGTTGTTTGTTTTAACCCCTTCTACGAAAACTTTAGCAGGCTTGAATGCTGGGATATTGTGAGCAGGAATTTTGATAGTTGTATTCTTAGAAATGTTTCTTCCAGTTTTTTCTGCTCTAGTTTTAACAATAAAACTTCCAAAACCTCTTAAGTAAACGTTATCACCTGTTTCTAATGAATTTTTCACTTCATCCATAAAAGATTCAACTGTAGCTTGTACATCTCCTTTTTCCAACCCTAATTTGTCAGCAATTTTAGCTACGATATCTGCTTTTGTCATTGTATTATATAAATTTAAGTTTATGTAATTTTTTGAGTGTGCAAATATATAAATTAAAAAAACAATATTTCAACTATAACCGATTAAAATTTAATAACATAAAGATTTATTTTTGCAAACCAATTTACAACAATGAGTTTTAGTAAGACATTAATTACGTGGTATTTAGACCATAAAAGGGATTTGCCCTGGCGAAAAACAAACAATCCATACCTAATTTGGTTGTCAGAAATTATGCTACAACAGACCAGAGTTGCTCAAGGTTTGCCTTATTTTTTAGCTTTTACTGAAGCTTTTCCTACTGTTTTTGATTTGGCTAAAGCCGATGAAGAAAAAGTCTTAAAACTTTGGCAAGGATTAGGCTACTACTCCAGAGCAAGAAATCTTCATGGTACTGCAAAATATATTTCAGAAGAATTGGACGGAAAGTTTCCCAACAATTACAAAGATTTACTAAAACTAAAAGGAATAGGCGAATATACTGCTGCAGCAATAGCTTCTTTTTCATTTAACGAATGTGTTCCAGTTGTAGACGGAAATGTATATAGAGTACTGTCAAGATATTTTGATATTGATACAGATATTGCTTCAAGTGGTGCTAAAAAAGAATTTACCCAATTAGCCTCAGAACTGATTGACAGTAAAAACCCCGCATTATTTAACCAAGCCATAATGGAATTTGGCGCTTTACAATGCGTTCCTAAAAGCCCAAACTGCGATATTTGTCCTTTAAACAACTCCTGTTTAGCGTTATCAAAAAACAAAATTTCAAATCTTCCTGTAAAAAACAAAAAACTTAAAATTAAAAACAGATTTTTTAATTATCTATTAATGATTGACTCAACTAATAAATCAATCATATACAAGAGGACTCAAAAAGGAATTTGGTACAATTTATATGAGTTACCACTAATTGAAACAGAAACAAAAGAAAATGAAAATGTTATTGAACATAAAATAAAGTCGCTTTTTAACAACATTAACAAAATAACAATATTAGAAAGCGAATCAGTAATTCACAAACTATCACATCAACATTTACACATAACTTTTTGGAAAGTACAAACCAATACTATTTTCAAAAACGGATTAGATTATGAAACACTCAAAAGTTATCCATTCCCAATAGTGCTTCACAATTTTATAGACAATAATAAATACTGATTTTTTGTGTATATTTGATGTTCACAAATAATATAAGCCATGAATGGTACATTAAACAAAGTAATCCTAATAGGTCATTTGGGTGACGAGGTGAAGATGCATTATTTTGAAGGCGGAAACTGTATAGGAAGGTTTCCACTTGCTACCAATGACATCTATATTAACAAAACAACAGGTGAAAAAATTACTTCTACCGAGTGGCACAATGTTGTAGTTAGAAATAAAGCTGCCGAAATTTGCGAAAAATACCTTTCTAAAGGAGATAAAATATATGTTGAAGGAAGGATAAAATCTCGCCAATGGCAAGCCGAAGATGGTACTACAAAATACACTACTGAAATTCAGGTGACCGAATTTACTTTTTTGAACACTAAAAAGGATTCGGAAATGTTAAAATCAACACCTGAAACTCCAAAAAGTACTAATTTTGACAACCCTATAGAAAACGATTTACCTTTTTAATATAATAGAGATGTCAAGAAAATTTTTGAGCATTATTTTTTTTTACGGAATATTTTTGAGTATTATAAGCTGTAAAGATGATGTGCTTCCAAAACCAAAAGCCTATTTAAGTTTAGACTATCCTAATCCAAATTACACCAAGTTTGATAAAGCTTGTGGTTTTACATTTGAATATAACTCCATTGGAAAAGTTGTTGATCAAGGCAATTGTAATTTCCACATAGAATATCCGCAACTTAAAGCTACAGTTTATTTAAATTACAAGCCTGTAAACAAAAATATTGATGCATTATTACGAGATGCTCAAAAATTAACTTATGAACATGTAATTAAAGCAGATGGTATTGTAGAACAACCTTATGTAAACGATAAAAAGAAAGCTTACGGGATGTTTTATGAAGTAGGCGGAAACGCAGCTTCGCAATCTCAGTTTTATTTAACCGATAGTACAAAACACTTTTTAGCAGGTTCAGTATATTTTTATGCAAGACCCAATTTTGATTCGGTTTTACCTGCCGCACATTATATCAAAAATGATTTGCGAATGCTAATGGAATCATTAGAATGGAAATAAAAAAAGCTCCGAAAATATCGGAGCTTTTTTTATTAAGCGAAAATATTATAATGTTCCTTCTGCCTTAACGTTTGATGAACAAGATTTTTTAGAAGCACAACATCCTTCTTTTTTCTTTGTAGTTGTAGAAACTTCGGTTGTTTTTGAAGCTTCTTTTGTCGTTGTTTTCTTTTTCTCCTGCTTAGGTTCTTGATAATTCATTGCTTTATCAGCAGTATTCTTCACGTTAGATACTTTGTATGTTTTACCATCAGCAACAGCCTCAACGGTTTCAACTAATTTCTCAGGAGTTTGTACAGCTGCATCATACTCTACAGTCGCTGTTTTCTTTTCAAAATCTACAGAAGCTTTTTGAACACCATCTAAACCAGCTAATTTATTTTCGATTGTTTTAGCGCAACCCATAGCACAAGTCATACCTTCAATATTGAAAGTAGTCGTTTCTGCTTTGGCAACTGTTTTAGAATCTTTATTAATGGTCGTCTCGGTTACTGCTTTTGTGTTAGTATTAGTAGTTGTTTCTTCTTTTTTGCAACTTACCAAAGTAATTCCAGCAATTACAAGAGCTAAAATTGATAGTTTACTATTTTTCATAATTCTTTTTTTTGATAATTGAATAAACAAAAGTATTGATTTTCACTATTCATATACAAACAATAACATAATTTTGGGAAATCAAAATTTCACTATGTTATCTAAAAACAACAAATGGTTACTCCTGATACTGCTTTCATTAATTTGGGGGAGTTCTTTTATATTAATTAAACGAGGTTTAGTGGGATTAAATCCTTTTCAGCTTGGCGCTTTACGAATCATTTTTGCCTGTATATTCATGTTGATAGTTGGATTTAAAAGCATCCCTAAAATCCCTTTAACCAAATGGAAATACGTAGCCATTACCTCGATCTTTGGAAATGGATTGCCTGTGTTTTTATTTGCTTATGCACAAACTGGTATAAAGAGTTCTGTTAGCGGCATTTTAAATTCACTTACTCCTTTGTATACTTTGTTAATTGGCGTACTGGCTTTTGGCCTTGGATTTGTACGAAATCAGGTTTTTGGAGTAATTTTAGGATTGACAGGTTGTTTACTTTTAGTTTTATTTGGAAAATCAGCAAGTGGTGAAACCAATTATTTTTGTGCATTTTTAGTTGTAATTGCTACTATGTGCTATGCCTTGAATGTAAATTTGATTAAGAGATATTTATCAGATGTTAGTCCTTTAGCAATAACTACAGGAAATTTTCTAACACTTTTAGTTCCAGCACTTATTATTCTTTTTGCAAATGGTTATGCAGAAATAATGACACAACCCGAAGTAATACACTCTACATTATTCATTCTAATTCTAGGCATGGTAGGCACCGGGATTGCTAATATTTTATATTATCAATTAATACAAATTACATCACCCTTATTTGCATCATCGGTGACGTATTTTATTCCAATAGTTGCCATGAGTTGGGGAATGCTTGATGGAGAAAGTTTGAATTTTATGCAGCTTGTAGGAGCAGGCGTGATTTTGAGCGGAGTGTATTTAGCAAGTAAAAAATAAAAAGCGGGCAAATGCACTGCCCCAAAAAAGTTAGACACTATTTTGGGGTATTTTTATGGAAAGAAAAATCAAGTATGATTATACATTTAAGTTAGAATGTGTACAATTAGTTTTAGAACAACACTATTCTGCGAATATGTTTCAAAACTAAAAGGATTAAATGAATCCAACATTAGAAAATGGGTTAATTTTTACCAAAAGTTTGGCAAAGAAGGGTTAATGCCGAAAAAACAGAAGCTATTCTGTTTCATTTAAAATGGAAGTTTTAAATACAATAGCACAAGAGTATTTATCATTAAGAGAAGTTTGTTTAAAGTTTAATATTCCTTCTGAATCAGTTATTATCAAATGGCAACGAGATTTTTCCACCTTTGGCATAGAAGTATTACACCCCAAACCCAAAGGCAGACCTAAATCTATGAATAACTTCAAACGGAAAAAACGTAAATCAGACACCCTAGCCAAAGGCGAACAGAGCGTAGCTAAACCTCTAACCAGAGAAGAAGAACTATTACAAGAAATAGAAAGTCTTCGTTGTGAAAATGCTTTGCTAAAAAAGTTACAAGCCTTAATTCAAGCTGAAGAAGAAGCCAACAAGCGCAAGCCATAATGAAATTAAGGTATCAATATGATTTAGAACTACTTTCAAATCACACGAAGATGGCAAGGAGCAGTTTTTATTATCATCAAAAACAAAGTAAAACTCCAGACAAATATAAAGTCCATTATTATCAAAATTAAGTTTAAATTTGTCTAACTTTTTGGGCGCAGTCTATTAACCGCCTTTTTATTTTATCTCTATTTTTTATTCAATTACTTTGGAGTTATTAGACATCTCTTCAAAGCTTCCAAGTGCAAATGAATAAAAAAAGCTTCACAGAGATTGTTTGAAAATCAGTGAAGCTGTTTATAGGATTGCATTTTATGTTGTCGATACTCGATCACTTTTACCATTTGTTTCACGAGTTCCATCAAAACCGTCGATGCATAAATAATCTTAAATATATTTTTTCAACTTTCCTTTGTTAAAAAATTCTATATCCGAAAATCAAAGAAGTGGAACTATAATTAGAATCCCAATTAGCATACTCCGTTAAAACATTTCTTTTCAATCCAAACCTTAATTCAACACTATATCTGTCAAGATAACTATAACCAATCCCTAAATCGATATTGGTTTTAGCTCCTAACTCATAAACTTTTCTTTCTGCCATGCTGTTAATTTCATCTTTCAAAGGGAAACTAAAAACATAGGAGCCGTTAACGAATAATTTCGAATTCTCATTTAAAAACATATAATGTCTTATTCCTAAAGAAAGATCGACAGTTTTATAATCCACTGTTGAAAAACGCAATTCAGGTGCCGCTTGTGAATTAACATCCGTTTTACCTTTGTAATAACGATAAGTCGGACTTAACAACAAACTCCATTTATTTCTTTTAATTGGCAGAATTGCCTCAGCCTCCAGACCAAGCACTAAAGACAACTTATTTCCGAAATCAGTATCAGTATCATTATATACCGAATGATTAGTTGATAATGAAGAACTTGAAATTCCCGCTTTAATTGAGAAATTAAAAAATTTTCTCTTCTCTTTCTCTTCATAATTCACAACTGTAGTGTTGCTACAATTGTTGTATTTTAAAAAATAACCCACTAAATCTTCCCTATTGTAATCTAGCGCTAAAACATTTCTTTCTGTAATGGCATTACACTTCAAATTGCTAAAAAGCTGCTGTCTGAAAAAATTATTTTTTACAGTATATCCATTATGATTACTATAGGTTTTAAAAACCAGTTGCTCTACAATTGAATTATCAACATTGTAAAAATACCTGTAAACATATTCATCTACAAAAGAAAACAAAGTAGCTTTTCCTTCGACCAATACTTTCAAAAACAATGTCTCTTCTTTAAAAATTGGATTTCTATCTTGATTTAAATTGTTTGACAACACATCCGATCTATCGATTTTAACAGTAAACCGTTTAAATTTTAACAAATCAATAATCCCAAATTCTTGGACATTTAAAATAGTGTTTGTTTTAACTTCTGAATCTTCCAATATCTTATACTCGAATTTGGTTGGATTATTTTTCGAATCAGAATCTTTGATAAAACACTCGATTTTTTCCCCATTATTAGTTATGTAATAACCTTTTTTAAAATTAATCTGAGAATGTGCATTGAAAATAAAGAAAAAAACAACTAGTATGTTGTAAAACTTGGTTTGCATTATTATTTTGGATTTAAATTAGAGAGCTTAATAGTTTATTAAAAATTCATGGGTTACAAAACAGTCCTTTTAAGGAAACACGAAATTCGTTTCAGCGAAAGAGCACAACCCTTTCTCTGTAAAATGACTTAATCATATTTTACTCGATTGCTTTCACAACTGCCTTTTCAGCTTCTTTGCGTGAACCGTCAAATCCATCAATTCCTGAAACGGTAGTATATTTCAATACATATTTTTTTCCAGGGTTAATGCGGTTATAAACGCTTTGACACATTAAAGTTGCTTCATGGAAACCACATAAAATTAGTTTTAGCTTTCCAGGGTACGTATTCACATCACCTATGGCATAAATCCCTTCAATGTTGGTTTGATAGTCTAAAGCGTTATTAACTTTGATGGCATTTTTCTCGATTTCTAATCCCCAATTGGCAATAGGTCCTAATTTAGGTGTAAGCCCAAAAAGCGGGATAAAATAATCACATTCCACATTTTGACGAGCAGTTCCTACTTGAATGTCTACTGCTGTGATGCGTTCTGAACCATTAAAGCCAATTACTTCTGCTTCGGTAATTAATTTGATTTTTCCTTGGTGTTTCAATTCTTGTACTTTTTCAACAGAATCTAAGGCTCCACGGAATTCATTTCTTCTGTGTACCAAAGTTACTTCTGAAGCTACATTAGAAAGGAAAATTGTCCAGTCTAACGCCGAGTCACCACCACCAGAAATCACAATTCTTTTATCGCGAAATTTCTCTGGATCCTTTACAAAATATTCTACTCCACGGTCTTCTTGTTCGTAGAATTCAATATCTTTTAAAATAGGTTTTCTTGGTTCAAAAATCCCTAATCCACCAGCAATAGCTACTGCTTTGGCATGGTGTTCTGTCCCTTTGTTTGTGGTTACAATAAAAGTTCCGTCGTCTAATTTTTGAATTTTTTCGGCCACTTCGTTCAAAGTAAAACCCGGCTGGAACTGTTTTATTTGTTCCATTAAATTATCTACTAATTCACCCGCATTTACTGAAGGATACCCTGGGATATCGAATATTGGTTTTTTTGGATATAACTCGGTTAATTGTCCGCCAGGTTGTGGCAAACCGTCAATTAAATGACATTTTAATTTTAAAAGACCTGCTTCAAAAACAGCAAATAATCCCGTAGGACCAGCGCCTATAATAAGTATATCGGTTTCGATCATTTTGAATAATTTTAAAAGTCCAAAGTTAATCTTCTTTGGACTTATTTTTTATGATATTAGTCAGTTGCGTGAGGGGTTGTAGCGACATCCTTTTTTAATAAACCTTAATTTCGAGAACCTCAATCAACTTTTATTAAAAAAGATATAGCGAAAGACCCGACCCGAAGGGTCACGCCCATCCTTCGACACGCTCAGGACACATTAAGCTACATTTACCACAGTTTCTATTTGTGGCGCGTATTTTTTTATAGTGGTTTCTACTCCTGCTTTAAGGGTACTGATACTTAAGCTACAGCTAGTACAAGCACCTTCTAAACGAACCTTAACATGCTTATCGTCTTCGATTCCAATAAGGGTTATATCGCCACCATCAGAATTTAAAAACGGACGGATTTCGTCTAATGCTTTTAAAATGTTTTGTTCTAATTCTTGATTTGTCATCATTTTTAGTTTACAGTTTACAGCTTACAGTCGTCAGTTTATTATTTCTTCAACTGTATTCAAAACTTTATTTTTTAACAGCTGAACAACCAGCCATTGTTGTTATTTTGATAGCTTCTGTTGGCGGAAGGCTATCATTACGATTAACCACTTCTTGAACCGTATTTCTAGCAATTTCTTCGAATACTTTCTCTAAAGGTGAAGCCGTTTGCAATGCTGCTGGACGACCATAATCACCCGCTTCGCGAATACTTTGCACCAAAGGAACTTCTCCTAAGAATGGTACTTGTAAATCTTCTGCTAAGTTTTTAGCACCTTCTTTACCAAAGATATAATATTTATTGTTTGGCAATTCTTCTGGGGTGAAGTACGCCATGTTTTCGATAATTCCTAAAACTGGAACATTGATACTGTCTGACAAAAACATTGATACTCCTTTTT
This sequence comes from uncultured Flavobacterium sp., assembly GCA_964565035.1. GTDB lineage: Bacteria > Bacteroidota > Bacteroidia > Flavobacteriales > Flavobacteriaceae > Flavobacterium. The sequence continues at coordinate 19,621 of CAZMCP010000040.1, forward strand.
TAGCATCGGCCAAGGCTACTGCCTGAGGTGTACTCACTACAACTGCTCCAGTGATAGGTAACGATTGCATAATTGACAAATGAATATCCCCTGTTCCTGGAGGTAAATCGATTAACAAGAAATCTAAATCTCCCCAAGCGGCATCGAAAATCATTTGGTTTAATGCTTTAGCAGCCATTGGGCCACGCCAAATAACGGCTTGACTTGGTGCCGTAAAGAACCCGATAGATAGCAATTTGATTTCGTAGCTCTCAATAGGTTTCATTTTTGATTTTCCGTCAACTTCTACAGAAATAGGTTTTTCGTTTTCAACGTCAAACATAATTGGCATTGAAGGTCCGTAAATATCAGCGTCTAACACTCCCACTTTGAAACCCATCTTACCTAAAGTGACCGCCAAGTTAGCCGTAACTGTAGATTTTCCTACTCCTCCTTTTCCTGAAGCTACTGCTATAATATTTGAAATACCCGGAATCGCTTTACCTTTGATTTCATTAGTTTTTTCGGGAACTTCAACTTTAGTATTTACTTTTACTTTTATTTCTGGAGAAAATGTATCATGGATTAATTTACGAATATCATCTTCGGCACGTTTTTTAATATGCATCGCTGGTGTTGTTAATACTAAATCGACAACAACCTCATCGCCAAAAGTTAATACGTTTGAAACCGCTCCACTTTCGACCATATTTTTACCTTCTCCTGCAATAGAAATATTTTCTAAAGCTTTAAGGATTTCTTTTCTATCTAATTTCATTTTCTATAATTCAACTTCAGTTATCTTTATTTAAACTGATTTTAGATTGCAAAGATAGTGAAGAAGTTACAAAGTGACAAAGCAAGAAAGTCCCAAAGTTTATATAATGTTATAAGAAGAAATTATACTTGAATTTCTGGCTGCCAAAAATATTTTTCAAAGTCAACAATTTGATTGTTTACCACCTCAACCCCTTCACTTTCCAATAATTGTTGCATCAAGCTTGTTCCGTCAAAATGATGCTTCCCTGTAAGTACTCCATTGCGATTCACAACTCTGTGCGCAGGCACATCTTCCATATAATGAGAAGCGTTCATTGCCCAACCCACCATTCTTGCAGAGCGTGCTGTTCCTAATGCTTTGGCAATAGCTCCATAAGAAGTTACCCTACCCTCAGGAATTTGTCTAGCGATAGCATAAACTCTTTCGAAGAAATTATCGTTATCTGGATTTTTTTTAGCCAAAGCAATAATTGTTAAAACTTATAATAATACCTAAGAATATTATACAAAGTAAGAATAGAAACAATGCCAGTAATTGTTCCCATAATAACATTCATGTTTTTAAGCAAGAAAACAGCTTTAGATTCTATTTTTTGAAAATAGGCCATGTAAGCATAAAAAACCACAAAGCTTCCTAACACAACTCCCATCACAAAAAAAATACCTGAAAAAGTATCGAAGGTAAAATACCCATATGAAGCTAATGTTATACTAGCAAAAACATAATAAGGTATGGGGAAAAAATTTATAGCTGAAATAAGCATACCTAAAAAAAAGCGACTTTTTTTACTCTTAATTCGAAGCTCTTCTTTCAATTTAACTCTAGGGGCTTTAGCAATGAAAATAAAATACAAAGTAAGTACTGCAAAGATTCCGAAGCCGATTTCACGTAATAAAATTACAACTTCTTTATGTCCTTCAATGTACTGTGCAAAAACAATAGCTACCAAGGTTTGAATAAAAACAACTATTGATGCTCCCAATGTAAACATCATGGCTCTAGTTTTACCATCTTGGACACTAATTCTTGCTGCAGTCATATTAATAATTCCTGGAGGAGCTACTCCCACAAGTGCAGTCAAAAAACCAAAAAACAGAGGCAAAATTAAAGCCATCTAAAAGTCTATTTTATTTTAAATCGAATATACGTAATTGCCTTGTTAATTTCCAAATATTGTTTTTCGTAAAAAGTCTGTATATCCGTCACTTCCTTAGGAGCGCCTTCATTTTTATATACATTATGATTTGCATACTCAACTTCGTGTCCTTCACCAGTCAATAATCCAATTGTATAACCGTGCATGAACTCTGAATCAGTTTTCAAATTCATTACACCATTATTCTTTAGAATTTTT
>CAZMCP010000041.1:0-21705 GCA_964565035.1 uncultured Flavobacterium sp.
GTGGTGGAATTCACGTGAAAAACACGGCTGCTATCTGGCACTTCAAAATTGTTTCAGAAGGATCTGTTGCTGCTGGGATTCGTCGTATTGAAGCGATAACAGGTGATGCGGTGAAAGATTTCTATAAAAATCAAGAAGATACTTTGGCAGAAATCAAAGAAGTATTGAAAAATCCACAAGATGTTTTAAAATCTGTGGCTTCATTACAAGATGATAATGCGAAATTGAAAAAACAATTAGAGCAATTAGTTAAAGAAAAAATCGAAGGATTAAAAAATACGTTAGTTGCAGATTTCCAAGAAGTAAACGCAATTAACTTCTTAGCCAAACAAGTAGATTTATCTATGAGTTCGACTAAAGATTTAGCACAAGCTATTGGAATTTCAAAACCAAATGCATTTGTATTCTTAGCTTCAATTGAAGATAACGCTCCGAATATTCACTGTTACATTTCAAAAGAATTGGTTGCTCAAAAAGGATTAAACGCTGGAAATGTTATCAAAGAATTAGGAAAACTAATCGACGGAAACGGTGGTGGACAACCTTTCTTCGCATCTGGAAAAGGGAAGAATGTGAATGGGATTAAGGAAGCGATTGAGAAATCTAAAGAGTTTTTGAAGTAAGAAAAATATTTAAAAAATATTTTAAAAAAGGGATTTTCAAATCCCTTTTTTCTTTTTCTTTGCACAAGTCTAAAATTACGATAATGAAAAAAATTACCTACTTTTTAAGTGCTTTGACACTTCTTTTAAATTCATGTTCTCATGATATTGAGCCTAACATGCCACCATCTGATAGTTCAACAAATCCTACAAATCCTACAAATCCCACACCTAGCTCTGTTTTATTGAAAAAAACAATCACTAATGAAACAGGAACGGATATCACTTCAATTTTAACATATAATGGTAATAAAATTGTAAGTATCGTGGATAATAGTCCTGAAGTTGATTTATTTTTTACTTATACAGGAGATAATATTACAAAGCTAGAGTATAAATTAAACGATGGAACTATAGATCAAGTAGATAATTATTCATACGATACTAGTGGTAGAATAATTTCTATGGTTTCGTTACAACCAAATGCTAACTGGGGAAACAAAGAAACATATAGTTATAATAATGACGGTACAGTTTCTGTAAATTATTACAGTGGTGATTTAATTTCTCAAACTAATCTAGACCAAACTGGAAAAATTTATTTTACTAATGGAGAGGTTTCTAAAATTGAGTTATTCGATGATTTAGGTAATCCAGATGATGTTATTGTATATGGATATGATAATAAAATAAACCCTCTTAAAAATATTACAGGTTATAGCAAATTAAACTTTTGTTACAGTATTGCTAATGGTATAAATCATAATATTACATCAGAGAATTCTACAGCGAATGGTTTGACATCATTCACTTTTGTTTATGAATCGAATGATTATCCTAAACTTGTTACAGAGACACATGGTGGTAATTCGTCAACTACTCAGTTTTTCTATTAAAAAAAATATTATTTCAAACAAAAAGTCCAAAACACATGTTTTGGACTTTTTTTAAATGCTAACAGAACTTTTTCTTTCTCCAATTTGTTGTCTCCACATCGCGTAATACAAGCCTTTTTCAGCTAATAAATCCTCGTGTTTTCCTTGCTCGATAATTTTTCCTTGCTCTAATACAAAAATCTTGTCGGCATGCATAATTGTTGATAAACGGTGTGCTATCAATACAGTAATTCTATCCTCATCAGAAATATTTCTAATTGTTGAGGTAATTTCTTCTTCAGTAATTGAATCTAAGGCTGAGGTCGCTTCGTCAAAAATCAATAAGTTAGGGTGACGTAGAATAGCACGGGCAATCGATAAACGTTGTTTTTCTCCCCCTGATACTTTTATGCCGCCTTCACCTATGGTGGTTTCAATGCCGTTTTCGGCACGTTTTAATAGATTCTGACAACTGGCTTTGTGCAATGCATCTAATAATTCTTGATCAGTTGCATCAGGTTTTACAAATAGTAAATTCTCTTTAATAGTCCCAGAAAATAATTGTGCGTCTTGCGTAACGAATCCTAATTGCTGACGTAAATCCAGTAAATCTATTTCTTTAGAGTCGATGTTGTTGTATAAAATATTTCCTTTTGCAGGCGGGTATAATCCTACTAAAAGTTTTACTAATGTTGTTTTACCAGCACCTGATGGACCAACAAATGCAACTGTTTCTCCTTGCTTAATAGTGAAGTTTATATTCTCAACAGCGGGTTGTTTGGCTGTTTTGTGTTGGAATTCAACATTGGAAAATGTCAATGTTTGAATTGTACCAAAGCTTTTAGGTTGTTCTGGACGAAATTCGGAAGTAGCATTTAACAATTTTTCAAAGTTTTCCATCGAAACTTTGGTTTCATTTTTAGCAATAATAAAAGCACCAAGCTCTTGTAACGGATTAAAAATGAAAAACGTAAAAAATACCATGGTCAACAAATCACCCACCACTATTTTACTGTCAAATAAAAAATAGTATAAAGTGAAAACGATGCATGTTCGCATGAAATGAACTGTTGTTCCTTGTATAAAACTCAAACTTCTGATAAAGCGTATTTTTTGTAATTCAAGTTGTAAAATTTTTAAGGTATTCGAGTTTAATCGGCCTTCTTCTTGTTGGGTTAACCCCAAACTTTTTACTAACTCAATATTTCTTAAACTCTCAGTTGTAGAACCGGCTAGCGAATTGGTTTGTTGTACAATCTTTCTGGAAACGGCTTTAATTTTCTTGCCTAAAAATGAACTGATATAAGCAATAATGGGAGCAGTTAAAATGAATACTATTGCAATTCGATAGTCAATTCTTGAAATATAAACCAAGACAAAAATGAACCCAATAATAGTTTGAAAAATCAAGGATATAGATAGCGTAATGAGCTTTTCAGAATCTAAACGAACTTTTTGAAGCATGCTCAATGTTTTTCCACTTTGCTGATCTTCAAACTCCATATAAGGCAAGTCTAATGATTTTTTTATTCCATCAGTATACATTTCGGCACCAGTACGTTGAATGACAATATTGGTGAAATAATCTTGAAAGTTTTTGGTAATACGCGAAATCATGGCTGCGCCTAATGAAAGACCAAGCCAAAATCCAACGGCTTTGATGAAGCCTAATTCATTTCCTTTGTATTTGGCAATGCCAACACCGCAATCTTGCATTAATTTACCAGTGATAATTGAATCGCTTAAACTAAAACAAATATTTACGGCAGCCATCAATAAGGCGAAAAAGAGTAGGGCTTTGTGTTTTTTGAGGTAACTATAGAGTAGTTTCATATATAATTAAGAAAATCCTTTTGTTTGTGGACGAACAAAATTACGGAATAAAAGAGTGAAGAAATCGTTAAAATTGTCGGCTTATTATTTCGTAAATTTGATTAAATACATTAATCATGCAATTTAGAATTGAAGTGCCTATTGTTAAAAGCCATTTTCCAATAACTTATGAATCTAGAGTCTTTTTGATGGGTTCATGTTTTGCTGAGAACATAGGCGAAAAGTTTGAGTATTTTAAATTTCAAAATACTGTAAACCCATTCGGAATTATTTTTAATTCGGTTTCTGTTGAAAAACTCATCCGTAGAGTAATTGAAAAAAAATATTTTACCGAGAAAGATGTTTTTTTTCATAATGATTTATGGCATTGTTTTGAAGTGCATTCTGAGCTTTCAAATCCTAATAAAGAAGATTTTTTGCAAATACTGAATGCATTAATCGAATCAACAAATAGCCAAATCCACAAATTAACCCATTGCATAATAACACTAGGCACATCGTGGGTCTATCGAAATATTCATTCGGGTGAAATTGTAGCTAATTGTCATAAAGTCCCTCAAAAAGAATTCACAAAAGAACTGCTTTCTGTTGAACAAAATGAAAACTGTCTTACTTCAATAATTGCATTAATACAATCTATTAATCCTAATTGCAAGTTTACTTTCACGGTTTCGCCTGTGCGACATATCAAAGATGGTTTTGTTGAAAATCAAGTGAGTAAAGCCAATTTGCTTTTGGCGGTTTATAATGTTGTTAGTCGTCAGCAGTCAGATGTAAACTATTTTCCTAGCTATGAAATTATGATGGATGAGCTAAGGGATTATCGTTTTTATGCCGAAGATATGTTGCATCCTAATACGATTGCGATTGATTATATCTGGGTCAAATTCTTTGAAAACTTTGTTGCTGAAAACGAATTTTCTACCATGCAACAAGTAGGTGATATTCAAAAAGCATTGCATCACAGACCTTTTAATCCAAATTCTGAAAGTCATCAAAAGTTTTTAGAAAATTTAGACAAAAAGATAATAAGCCTTAAATCAAAATATTCTTTTATTATATTTAACAAATAAAAACTTTTTTAAAGATAAAAGTAATGTTTGTAATATGGTAAGAAAAATAACACTATTTATTCTTTGGTTTTCTATTAATCTAGCTTATGCTCAAGATTTTAATTCTACAATCAGATTAGCTGGAAAAACAGCTTCTGTAGATACTGCAAATAGCTATTTAAAACCTGTCAAAAAGCTTATTAAAAGCAATTCGGATAGAGGCATATTTTATTATGTTAAAGGCACTGTTGAATTAAAAAACGGAGAAATGGATAGTGCTCTTTTTTTTAGTAAAAAGGCATTGACTTTATTGAAAAATACAAATGAATACGAGTCTATCATTGGTTCCTATAATACAATTGGAGAATATTATAACAATAAAGGGCAATATGACAAAGCTATAGACCAGAGGTTTAATTCTTTAAAAATTGCCGAATTGCATCAATTAGAGGAATTAAAAGGTGGGATATATATAAATCTAGCGTATGATTTTCATGACTTTGAAAGCTATGAAAAAGGTGCTTTTTATGGAAAGAAAGCCATTCAATATTTTCTCAACAAAAAAGACTCGAAACCTAAAGATATTAGATCGTCATTTAATGCGACTGCTATAAATTATGATGACTGGAACAAACCACAACTAGCGTTGTTTTATCACAAACAAAATCTAAAATATATAAAAGGGAAAGATACATTATTATTGCATAGTACATTTAATAACATTGGGAATACACTTTTAAAACAAAAAAAATATGCTGAAGCAAAAAAATGGGTACTTCGTGCAGTAAAAATAATCGATTATAAAGTTAAAATAAACGACCTGCAACATACCGATTACAATTATGCTACTTGTTACACAAATTTAGGAACTATTTGTACCGAATTAAACCAAATAGAAGAAGCTAAAAAATACTTTGAATTAGCTTTTTTTTATGCTAAAAAGTCTGCAACTGCAGAAAAAATTCGAGATTATTATTTTCAAAAAGCCTTGTTCAACAAAAAGACAAATAATCTAGAAGAAACTATAATAGAACAAGAAAACTATATAAAGTATAGAGATTCGGTTTATATAGCAGAGAAAAACAAAACAGTGCTTGAACTTGAAACGAAATATCAAATTGCCCAAAAAGAAAAAATAATTTTACAAAAAGAAATAGAAACTAAACAAAAAAACACATGGATTCTAATTATATCAAGTTTAGTATTAATCAGTATACTAACAGGCTATTTGCTGTATCGTCAACAAAAAATTAGGTATGCTCACCAAAAGCAAGAGTTTGAATTAAAAAATGCACTTGCAAAAATTCAAGCGCAGAATGATTTACAAGAACAACGGTTGTCAATATCCCGAGATTTGCATGATAATATAGGTTCGCAGCTTTCGTTTATTATCTCATCAGTCGAAAATATGAAATTTGGTTTAAGTAATGATAACCCAAAAATAGAATCTAAGCTGAATCAAGTTTCAAATTTCACTAAAACAACAATTACAGAATTACGAGATACTATTTGGGCAATGAATAAAAATGAAATTACTTTTCAAGATTTAGAATCCCGAATTCAAAATTTTATTGCAAATGCTAAGTTGGCAAAAGAGAATATTGAGTTTACACTAAATATCGAACCTTCACTGAATGAAATATCTTTAAGTTCCATCCAATGGGTAAATATTTATAGGACGATACAAGAAGCAGTCAACAATGCTGTAAAATATGCTGAAGCTGATAAGATTGAACTAAATATTAAAAAACAAAAGGATTCAGTTCATATTCAAATAGTTGATAACGGGAAAGGATTTGAGATTGGCAAAGTAGAATTAGGAAACGGTATTCATAATATGAAAAAAAGAATTTCAGAGATTGGGGGAGATTTTGATATTTCTTCTGTGATAAATAAAGGTACAACCATTCAATTTACTTTTAATTCTTGAAGAGATGATGAAAATTGCTATTGTTGATGATAATTCATTCTTAATTAATGCTGTTAAGGAGAAGCTTTCTTTTTTTGAGGATATTGCTGTGAGTTTTACAGCTGTGAATGGAGAAGATTTGCTTGTTAAATTGAAGCAAAATCATAAAGTTGACATGATTTTAATGGATATTGAAATGCCTGTAATGAATGGTATTGAAGCAACAGGAAAAGTCAAAATGATTGATCCGTCTATTAAAATTATCATGTTAACTGTTTTTGATAATGATGAAAACATATTCAAAGCGATAAAAGCAGGCGCGGATGGTTACTTTCTTAAAGAAGTAAACCCTCAGGAATTGTATAATGGAATATTGGAAACAATTAATGGTGGAGCAGCAATGACTCCTTCTATTGCATTAAAGACTTTAAAATTATTACGTGAACCTGTCAATTTTGAAACACAATCACCAATAGACGAGGTTAAATTAACGACAAGAGAGATTGAAGTTTTGGAGCAATTAAGTAAGGGGTTAAAATACAATGCAATTGCCGATAATCTTTTTCTTTCTGCAGGAACAGTTCGAAAACATGTTGAAAACATTTATGCAAAACTACAAGTGCATAACAAGTTAGAAGCCGTTCAAAAGGCAAAAAACAATAACTGGATTTAAAAAATACGAAGATTTGCGTATTTCTTTAAACATTTTCATGTTACATCTTTGTAAAACCATTTTATTTAGATCATGAAAAGAGGTATAGGTTTAAAAATGTTTTTTGCAATTATAATAGTGGTTGTTATTTTGAATGTAATAGCTTTAATTTTAAAATAACATGACCGTTATTAAGTTTAAAATATTTGCTACTTTCTTTATTTTGACACTCTTGTCTTGTATGTTGCTCTTTTTTTTAAAAATCAAAAAAGAGTTTAAGCAGCACAAATTATTCAAACAACAGCTTAATGATAAAATTCAGCTTGAAACTGAAAAGTTGAATTCTTTAAAGGGCAGAGTTGTTTTAAATGATAAATTAACCAAAACAATGCAAAATAATATGTTTGAAGTTTGTAGAGGATTGCTTGAAATCGTTAAAAATGTATGAGTAGCCATTAATTAGGCTGTTTTTTTACATAAATTAGCATCAGCAATCTCTTTCAAATGATAACTTTATATAAAAAACTTTTCTGGGGTCTACTTTTTTTGGTTTTAGCTTTTTTTACCTACAAATATTTTGTTCCAAATGATGAAGGTGTAACAGAGTATAATTCTAATCTTATTCAAGAACAAATAAAAAATGTAGGGAAACTAGTTGTAACAGAAGGCCATTACTCACAGGTTTTAACATTTAAAGACAAAGATTCCTATTTTGGGGGTTTAATTTCGTTTGATAAAAAAGCAATACTTGTTGTTAACTCAGATGTTTCTGTTTCATACGATTTACGTCAAATGAAATATGAATTAGACGAAAAAAACAAAACAATTACCATAGTTTCTATTCCTAAAGAAGAAATTAAAATTAATCCTGATATACAGTATTACAATATCGAACAAAGTAAATTCAACGAATTTACTGGGGCTGATTTTAATAACATTACTAAAAAAGTAAAAGCTGATTTAGCAAAAAAAATTGAGAAGTCTACTCTAAAATCAAATGCTCAAAACAGACTAGTTAGCGAATTGTCAAAATTGCTTTTAGTCACTCATTCAGTAGGTTGGAAAGTCGAATATAAAGGTGAAGAGGTTACTTCAGAAAAACAATTTTCAATGTAAGTTACAGTCAAAATACGAAGAAATTCGTATTTTTTTGTTTAGTCTAGCGCTTTAGTTTTGAATAAAAATATTTAAAACATGAAAGCAAAAATTTTATTGAGCATACTAGTAATGTTAACCATTAATACAACTGAAGCTCAAATATGGAAAAAGTTTGGAGGAGACAAAAAAACTAATGATAGTACACAAGTTGAAAAGAAAGAAAAAAAAGGCGGAGGTGGTTTCTTTCAGAAGGTTGTTGCAAAAGCAACAAAAGCTATTGGTAGTGTAGCCGGAGGGATGGTTTCTGTTAAAACAGTTGATAATTTACAATCAGTTGATTTGTTAGCTTCTGTTGGAACCAATATTTATTCTAAAGATTTAGGTCTTATTGTCAATGACTTTTTGGGTGACGATTGGATAAATAATGGCGATTTTAGTATGCTTATGCTTTCTTCGAAAGATAATTTCCAATTTAATAAATATGCTGGTAATGTAAAACTTAATGGAAAAGATTTTAAATATTCTACCTATGGGATTTATACTTTGTGCGAAAACCCTAATTCTGGACCTAAAAAAATAACATTCGAAAATAATGGTGTTGTAGAGGGCTCTTTTGAAATTCCACTTCCTAAAAACAATATTAAATTACTGTCTGTAAATGGACAAAAAGATAATGTTTCTGTCGATTTGACAAAAGATGTTGTTCTTGAATTTGCAAATTTTTCCACTCAAAAGGATGCTTTAATTCGTGTTGATATGATTTGCACTATGATAGGATTACGATCATTATATTTAGTGGCCTATGTAAAACCTGCTGCAAAAGTTGTTGTTCCTTATCAGGCTTTTAGAAATATTGAAACTACAAATAAAGGGTTTACATTTAAAAACACCTACATAGCTGTGGCCGAACAGTTTTCTGTAAAAACTGTAAATAACACAGGTTTCTTTAAACAACCAATCGATGCTTTAACAGGTTCAAATGACGGAATGTGGGTTAATGTAACGAATAGAAATGATCAATTTTATGGCTATAAGCTAGAAACAGAATTGAACACCATAAAAGCAACAATAGAAAAAGGAAATGCAGCATATGCTAAACCAATGTCTATGGCTAAGAAAATAGCTGTGGCAACAATGAATATCGATGGTATAACTTATGTAGAAGGTACAGACACTAATAAATTAGCTGGAACAGTTACTGAATATGAATTTACTTTTCCACAAATACCAGATGCATGGCAAGATGAGGCTTTAACTGAAATGTATAAAAAGTTTACTACTACAGTTTCTGAGATTACTTCTGGAACAATTTTACCAGAAAATACAATCCCAAATACACCTTCGTATAATAACGTGCAACAATTCTTTTTAGAAGAAAAAAATACAAGTGAAAATTTTTCTAGAGCCTACAAAGGATTAAACCCTATTAAACCTTTGAGTACTTCGAGTATTAGAATGCAAGGTGAAAACGCATTGCTAGCCGAATCAAATTCAGACGCTTTATTAAAAGTAAAAATGAGTGTTAACTTAATTTATGAAAAAGGGAAAGCATATATGCAACCTAGTTTAATTGTTGATTTGGATGGAGAGTCAAATGGAGGATTCCGTTCGGTTGTTGGAAATACAAAATATTTTCAATTAAAATTTTCAGGACCAAAAACACCAATGAAAAGAAAACAAGAAGTAACAAAAGACTTGTATTTTTCTATTCTTCAAATCGATTCATTCAATCAAGCTCTCAAAAATGCTTTGTTAGAATTAAAGACAAAAGAACAAGCTAATTCAGATTATGAAATCATTTGGAAGGCTCAAAAATAATCTCTTATATTCAATAAGGCAACAATCAAAAAAATACGAAGAAATTCGTATTTTTTTGCTTTTGGCTGATACGTACTTTTGATTCAAATCTTACAATCATGAAAAAAATTACTTTTTTACTGCTTTTATTGACTGGCCTTAAAGGATACCCACAATTGACGTTGATTAAAAATTTAGCCACAGCTGAAGTACCTTCTGTTAATACTTTTTCTAATAATGCGTTATATAATAATAAAGCGTATTATTTAGGTAAAAATACCGTCTCATCAACACCGCTTTACAGCTCAGATGGAACAGATGTGGGAACAACTTTGGTTAAAGAATTAGGAGTAAGTTATCCTTCTAATATGTTTACGCCTTCAGAATTAGCTCTTTTTACAAAAACAAGTAACAAACTGTTTTTTTTAAAATCACAAACAAACGATGATTTTACATCTCGCACTACTGAAATTTGGGTTACAGATGGGACATCGGTTAATACAACAATGATAGCATCAAGAGTAACTGCTGGATCTAGCATTTTTCCATATCTTTTGAGAACTAATGATTCTTTTGGAGATTTAAATGGTGCTTCAGAAAATTTCATTAATGACAAATTAATCTTTATTGGTTATAATCCTGATTTACCAACTGTTACTTCGACAAATATGATTTTATATATTTCTGATGGAACTGCAATTGGTACAACACCTTTGTTAAGCTCATCTGGAGAAAAAATTTACACTTCTAGTATAGGTAGAAAATTAAATGGCAAATATTATTTTAGTGGGCGTACTACTTTAGATTTTAATAGCGGAACAAGACTATGGGTCACAGATGGAACCCAGGCAGGAACTCATATTGTAAATACTAGTCAAGCAGATCCTAGTTTTTTTGTTGATAATGCTATGAGTAGTGCAATCAATGGGAAAATACTTTTTTGGGGTGGAAATAGTGCAACAGGATATGAAGTTTGGGAGACAGATGGTACTGATGCAGGAACTGTTCTTTTCAGAGAATTTGTTGCAGGAAGTAATGATTCTCAGCCTAATTATGGAAACGCACTTAATTTCTTCCACGATGGGACCAAGGTGTATTTTTTATTACAATTAGATAATACGACACCAAATTTTCAATTGTGGGCTACAGACGGAACATCAATTAATACTGCTAAATTAATAGATCTAAATACTTTGAATGAATTGCCAGAAGATGTTTCATTAGCTAATGGTAAATTTTATTTTAGAACAAGAGGGAAGAAAATTTTTGTTTCTGATGGCACAGCTGCTGGGACATATTTTGTAAAAACACTAAATAAAAATGCAAATCCAATTATAAAAAACTATAATGGATCATTATTTTATGATGATTATGATGTTTCAACTATTACAAATAATGAACTGTGGAGATGTGACGGAACAACTTCAAATACAACTAGAATATTCGATATTTATCCGGGTACAATAACTGCAACGATTTCAAATTCAAGTAACCCAAGAAATTTTTTCATTCTTGGAGGAGATTTGTTTTTCGTTGCAAATATAGCAGGAGGAGTAAAATTGTATAAGTTTAGAGGTGATTTTACATTTAATGGTTCTACAGATTTGTCATGGAATGTTGGTACGAATTGGAATGCAACAATTACTCCTGGAATAAATGATTTGGTTACAATTCCTTCTGGTCAAAATGTAAATGTAAATTCAAATGGTTTTTTTAAAAACGCAATCATAAATGGTAATGTAAATTTAGTTTCAGGTAATTTAGATGTGTACGGTAATGCAATACTTTCGAATTCAGCTAAAATGACTTTAAATGCTAATAACTTAAATTTAAAAGGGAATTTGTCTTCAATTTCTGGGAATATATCTAGCTATATTATAACCAATACGACTGGAAAAGTTTTTGTAGAAAATTTAGATACTTCTAGAGGTAATGTTTCATTGCCAATAGGAACAGTTGCTAATTTTAATCCTGTTACTATATCAAATTTAGGTGTTTCAGATATTTTTTCAGCACGTGTAGAAACTGGAATTGCATCAAATTATGTGGGAGAAGTACAAGGCAATGCAATTACTGAAAAAGGAGTAAACGCTACTTGGTTTATTTCTGAAGGAGTAGCTGGAGGAAGTAATTCAAACATTCAATTGCAATGGAATGGTAGTCAGGAATTAGCAAACTTTGATAGGCCTAATGCTAAAATGGGTCATTATAACGGATCAGTTTGGGAGTCTTTGATTGGAGCTTTTTCGGGTGCAAATCCTTATGTTTATTCGGTTAATGGAGTAAGTAATTTTTCACCGTTTGCGATTTTAAATGATCAGTTTTTAGGAACAACAGAATTTGAATTTAATGCTTTTAAATTGTATCCAAATCCTTCAAATGGAGAATTTACAATTCAAACTACACCAGAAATGTTAGGTGCAAAAGTTGTAATTTTCAATGCTATGGGACAAAAAATAAAATCATTTGAGTTGTTAACATTAGAAACTATACAAAATTTAAATTCAGGTCTATATATCATTTCAATTGAAAAAGAGGGAAAAAAAGCAGTTAAAAAATTAATCGTAAAATAAAGACACGATTAGCTTTAGCAAAAAAATACGAAATTATTCGTATTTTTTTGCTTTTGGCTGATACGTACTTTTGATTCAAATCTTACAGTCATGAAAAAAATTACTTTTTTAGCTTTTTTAGTGGGTTGCATTAATTCGTATGCACAACAACCTACTCTAATAAAAGATGTTACATCGTCTTTAAACCCTAATGCATTATCTACATCGCAAGTTCCGTGGAACAATTGCGTTTGGAATGGTAAAGCTTTTTATTCAGGTACAGGCTCAAATCGATTAGTGATTACCGATGGAACTAGTGCTGGTACAGTAGGAATCTCTAATGTTGGTGCCGAAACAATTACAAAAATTATCCCTGCACAAGATTTTGTATATGTGATTACATCAGTAACCACATTTACTCCTTCGATAGTTAGTACAGATAAAATATGGAAATCTGACGGGACTTCAGCTGGAACTGTATTAGTAAAGGCTTTAGGATCTACAAGTTTATCTGAAATTAATATGTATTATAGCGTTGACGGACATAAAAAAAATTATTCACTGGATGGAAATGTCATGTATTTCTCTGCCAAAGACGCAACAAATGGTGTAGAACTATGGAGAACAGACGGAACTACTGCTGGAACTTTTATGGTTAAGGATATTAATACAGGAACATCTGGAAGCGGACCTGCAGGTTTTTGCAAAATTGGGACAGATGTACTTTTTAAAGCTTCAAGTGCAGGAAATCCAGGAAAACTTTGGAAAACTGATGGGACTGATGCTGGAACTTCTCAAATACCAGTAACTGAACCATTTTTTATTGTTAATCAAGATATGGCTAAACTAGGCAATAAAGTCATTTTCTTTGCTCATAATACTGTTGATGGTTATGAACCTTATGTAAGTGATGGCACTGCTGCAGGAACATTTATGTTAAAAAACATAAATCCAAGCGGTAATTCATTACCTACTCAAGCACAAGGGTTACATTTAAAAATTGTTGGAAATTACTGTTTTTTTATTGCTAATGATGGAACTGATTTTGGATTGTGGAGAACAGATGGTACTTCTGCTGGAACAATTAAATTAAATTCTGAGAATAATAATATTAGTGATGCGGCATATTCGGCAGTTGATGGCGATAAATTATGGTATATTAATTATAATTCAGCGGGTTCAGGAGCAAATTCTAAACTTATTGTTACAGATGGTACGGTTGAAGGGACAAGTTTGGTCCATTCAGCATTAAGTTACCCACAAAAACTAAAAGTGTATAAAGGTTCGGTTTGGATGCAGGCTCGTGATTTGGGCTCAGCTGCAAATGCAGAAGTATGGCGTAGTGACGGAATTCAAGACAACACAAATTTAGCTTTAGATGTTTCAAGTGCAGGCTATAGTAGTAATCCTTATGGTTTTTTTGAATTGAATGGGAAATTATACTTTTTTGGTGAATATAATTTTAGTAATAATTATGGTTTGTTTCAGTTTAATGGTGATTTTACATTCAATGGAATTGTAAGTAACGATTGGAATAATAAAAATAACTGGAATAGTTCACTTGTTCCACTATCTACAGATATTGTTACGATTCCGTCTGGTTTTAATGTTACTACTTCTGCTAATGCTTTTGCAAAGAATATATCCATAGCATCATCTGTTTCTCTTACTGCAGGTAATCTAGAAATATATGGGAATGCAGTACTTTCAAATTCGGCTAAAATTACCTTAAATAATAATAATTTAAATTTAAAAGGAAAATCTTCCTCTATATCAGGGGATATTTCAAGTTATATTGTAACTAATGCTACTGGAAAAGTTTCAGTTGAAAATTTAGATGGTTCAAGAGGAAATATAGTATTGCCAATAGGAACGGTTGCAAATTACAATCCAGTTAATTTATCAAATTCTGGAGTAGCTGATATTTTTTCAGTTCGAGTAGAAAATGGTATTGCTTCAAGCTATACTGGAGAAACACAAGGTAGTCCTATTATTGAAAAAGGGGTAAATGCGACATGGTTTATCAATGAAGGGATCGCTGGTGGAAGTAATGCAAGTATTCAATTGCAATGGAATGGAAATCAAGAATTGCCCAATTTTGATAGACCAAATACTAAAATGGGGCATTACAATGGAACAGTTTGGGAATCTTTGTCAGGAACATTGTCGGGATCAAATCCTTATATGTATGCAGTAACTGGAGTGACTAATTTTTCACCATTTGCCATTTTAAATGATCAGTTTTTAGGAACAACAGAATTTGAATTTAATGCTTTTAAATTATATCCAAACCCTTCAAATGGTGAATTTACAATTAAAACTACACCAGAAATGTTAGGGGCGAATGTTGAAGTTTACAATATAATTGGACAAAAAATAAAATCATTTGAGTTGTTAGAAATAGCAACTAAACAAAATTTGAATTCAGGAATTTATATTGTTGCTGTTGAAAAAGATGGGAAGAAAATAACCAAAAAAATAGTAGTACAATAATATTTAGTGATTGGGTTAATTAAAAAGCCTGTCTTTCAAAGACAGGCTTTTTTTTGGTATTTAAACTTTAAGTTTTTTTTCTAAACTATCCCAACCACCACCATTAGTACATTCAACACCGTGTTGTTTCAAAATTAAAGCTGCCTGACCGCTTCTCATTCCGCTTCTGCAACAAGTAATAACAGGTTTGTTGAGTTTTTTAATTTCATTGATTTTAGTAGAAATTTGGTCTAAAGGAATATTTTTAGACCCTTTTATATGTCCAGAAGCAAATTCACCAGTTGTTCTCACATCGATGATAATAGCTTCTTTTTCTATAAACTCTTGAATAGTGTTGGTCTTGTTTCCAAAACCTAATAAATCTAAAATGCCCATAATTTGATTTTTTATCAAAATTACAGGCATTGAAATTATTTAAGTGTGACTTTCGTTACTTAAGCTGAAATTTTATCAAAAATTAGTTCTAAGCCATTTGAAATTAAATGAGCTACTTCAGGACGACGAATTTTTAAGCTTTCCAGGTAATTGATAATTTTGTCACTAAACTCATTATCATTGGTCTTGTGAGTTAGCTCAGCAATTTCGATACATAATAACCAATCGTTTGGATGATTACTAGTAACAGCTCCAAAAGCTTCTTTTAAAGTAGTTTCAGCTGGTTTGTTTTCGCGAATGTTTCGAACATTTTTATATAAGTTTTCTAACTCTTCGCGTTCAGTTGTTTTTTTCTGTTTAATGGTTTTTGAAGAAGGTACATGGGTTATCATATCAAAACTAGTTACATCTGCAGGTCCTGAAAAACCTGAGATTACTTCTTTCCCAACAGCCATATCATAAATACCCCATTCTGGTCTAAATAAAATGGTTTCGCCTTGTGCTACCGTACAATTTTTGAACTTTATCAATAAAATTTTTCCTTGTAAGTTTCTTGTGCCAGTTACAATTTCTCCAGTAATTTTTATGTCTCCTTCAAATTCTAATGTTATTTGTTTTCCTTCATAAATATCGTAGGCCTGCAAGTCGCGAGGGCTCATATCTTCAATAGTTAAATTGATTCCTTTTAGCTTTCCTATTGGGGAGCCAAAACCTTCAGCATGGTATTGTGTGCCATGACCAACTAATTCTTTTTCACGGTAAGATAAAGCTGTTTTTCCAGTAGTTTGAATGTATACTGGTTTCCCTTCATGTTCAATCACATTAGACAAAACACCTGAAATTTGTAGCCCTGTGCTTAATTCAATTGTTCCTAATGCTTTTGAGTTAATGAGTTTTTTAATTCCACTTAAACCACCTGTTCGTAATGCCATTTTATTGGCAAATTGCTCTAAAACCGAACTCAAATGTGCAAAATCAGGTGTGACATACAGTTGCGGTTGTGGTTTGGTAATGTCAAAACTTTGATCGGCAGCACTTATGTCATATGGGATTTTCTTTACATTATCAGTCATACACCAAGCACTTTCACCAATCGAAGAAAGTAAGCCAGCACCATATATTTTTGGGTCTTCCAAAGTGCCAATTAAACCGTATTCAACTGTCCACCAGTGTAGGTTTCTAATTTTAGACATTTCGGATAATTCTCCCATATTATTTTGAAGAAAATCAACATGCTCTTCAGCTTTTTTGATTTCTTCTTCAGGCGTATCTTCTGCTTCCTTTAAGATAGATAACAAACGAATGGCTTCATACAATTCGTAATCTCTTGCTGAAGAAATCGCTTTGCAACCAATCTCTCCGAAACGACGTAAATATTCGGCATACTCCGGATTGGCAATAATTGGAGCATGTCCAGCGCCTTCGTGTATAATATCTGGAGCTGGTGTATATTCTATATGTTCCAACTGACGGATATCACAAGCAATAACTAATACATTATAGGCTTGAAATTCCATAAAAGCACTTGGAGGTATAAAACCATCAACAGCCACTGCTGCCCAGCCTATTTCCTTTAAAATTCGGTTCATTCCGTACATATTTGGAATGGAATCTATTTCAAGTCCAGTTTTCGTTAATCCATCTAGATAGGATTCATGAGCTACTTTTGAAAGATAGTCAACATTTTTACGCATCACATAACGCCATACTGCCTGATTTATAGGTGTATAATCATCATAATTTTGCGGAATGATGAATTGTTTTAAATGTTGAGGTAATCGATCAATTAACGGATTGCTTTCAAAGTGAGTCTCCATACAAATTACTGTTGTTTGTATAGCAAAAATACGCTTTTTTGAACTTTTAAAAAGCTAACATTTATCATCTTCTCAAAAAAATATAATTTTTATGATTTAAAGATTTACTTTTTGTTCCGTTTGTCTATGATTTTTGTCGTTGGTAGATTTTTTTAAAAATCACTTTTTAAGAATAATTTTAAAAGTTAAATTACAATATTTAAAAGTTTAAATATGAAAAAGAGTTGTTTTTTTTTAATTGTAATTATTGTCTTTTCATTTAAAACAAATGCTCAAGTTTTAGGAGGTTTTGGTAAAAAATTAGAAGACAAAATCAATCGTAAAATTGAAGAAAAAGTAGATAGACACGTTGATAAAACTATTAATAAAGCAGATCAAAAATCAGATGAAAAAATAGAAGAAGCAAAAACTGGAGGAAAAACAACTTCAGATAATAAATCAACTTCTCAAAAATCAGGAAAGTCTGCAAAAGGTGCTAAAGACTTTGTTTCTGGAACAAAAATAATAGCTACAGAAGATTTTAAACAAGATGCTGCTGGAGATTTTCCTGTTAACTGGTTAACGAATTCGAGTGGGGAAGTTGTTGAACTTTCAAGTTCTAAAGGGAAATGGCTAATGCTAAATTCGAGAGGATCTTTTACTATTAAAAATTTTAATAAAACATTGCCTAAGAATTTTACTTTTGAATTCAATTTAGCTACTTCAGACAAGTATAGTTACTATTCAACACCTTTGAATTTTATTTTTGCAAGTTCATCCGATTACAAGAAAGAGTATAAAAACTGGCATCAACATGGACATGGTAAAGAAGGGGTTTTGGTTAATCTACATCCGCAAGATGCTGGAGGTCAAAAAGGTTTATCGCGCTTTTTCGTTTACTCAAAAGGAGAAGAATATTCTAAAAATGAAAAGTCTATTGCTCAATTCACCTCTTCAAATGATAATGTAAGAGTTCAGGTGTGGCGTCAAGGCCCACGAATGAGGGTGTATGTTGATGGAAATAAAATTTGGGATTTGCCAGATGCTTTTCAAGAAGGAGTTAACTATAATAATATTGTTTTTTATGCCTATGAGTACCATGAGCATGATGGATTAGATGATCGTATTTATTTGTCTGATATTGTTTTAGCAGAAGCGGGAGCAGATACTCGACATAAATTAATCGAAACAGGGGCTTTTACTACTAATGAAATTTTATTTGACACTAATAAAGCAACTATTAAGCAATCAAGTGAGAAAGTCTTAGCAGAGCTAGGTGAAGCTTTGAAATCAGCTCCAGATTTTAAAGTAATGATTATTGGTCATACTGATGGTGATGGTAAAGAATCAGACAATCAAAAATTATCAGAGAAAAGAGCTGAGAGTGTTAAAACTTATCTTATTTCTAAATTTGGAATAGAATCTTCAAGAATGCAAACTTCTGGTAAAGGAGAATCAGAGCCTTTAGGGGATAATTCTTCTAATGAAGGTAAAGCTCAAAATAGAAGGGTAGAGTTTAAAAAAATATAAATTATTTATAGAATAAAAATAAAGCCGCATAATAATTATATGGCTTTATTTTTTGCAAAAATTATTTTGGACTTTCGGATTCTAATAATTTTTGTTTTTGAACTCTATTTTTTAGCATATTAACATAACGTAGTCCTAATTTATCGCCATAGTCTGTGTAAGATTTTGAAGCCCATTCTATAGCTGTATTTAAGTTGCCATTGATTTCATTTATAATTGCCATGTTGTAACAAGCTCTTCCTGCTATTTTAGGGTCGTTATTGTTGGTTTCTTTAAGCCACAATTCGGCAGCACCATCCCAGTTTCCTGTTTGAGCTCTTCTTTTGCCTATTTCAAAATTATTGGTGCCTTTTACATAATAATCTCTTGACACTCTAGTGTAATAAGGCAATAGTTTTGTTGCATAATCTTGGCCAACACGGTCACTTATGTTTAAAACTGCTTCTTTTCTACCTATTATCGCTTCAATTGCTCTCACAGGATTAACTCCTCTTCCAGATAGAACAATATTATTATTTACAACATATTCGTCAACTAGGATTTTTTGTTCAGGGAAGTAAATACGCCATCCCATTTTAATCAAAGTGTTTATGGTTGCTTGATGTTCAATTACAGGGATTTTAATTCCTAGAGGGTTTGCTAATTGAGAAGTTGTAGTTTTATAATCTACTTTAGCATCTGTATCATAAAACGAAAGTTCATAGATAACATTTAGATTATTTTCTTTGCATATTTTTTCGGCTTTATCCCATGAGATTGCTTCAGGAAAAACTGCTAGTCCAGTGTTTTTAAATTTAGAGCTGTCTAATTTTATTGCTGTTTTTACTTGCTGATTTTTTTTAAGTTCTGTTAATAGACCTAGTAGAGATGCATTTGACCCCAATTTATCTAAGTTTTTCCCTTCAGCAGATAATATTTTATCTATCGCATCTATACTAGAGTTTTCTTTTGTAGAGACTGTTCTGTTTATTACTCCAATTTTTAAATCATTATTCGTTATAAATATAGGGGCAGGTTCTGTAACTCTTAATGTCATTAAGTTAGTCGAACTGCAAGATGAAATGATTATTGCTAAAAAAAAGTATAGGTAATTTTTTGTCATATGATCAAGTTTTTTAAATAATTAACCCGTACAAGTTGTGTACGGGTCAAATATTGTAAATAAATTTGAAACTATTTAATTTGTGGAGGAAATTGTTCTAATATTTTAGAAACAAACTCGTTAGCTCTTTCGTCTTTTTTCTCCACACATTGAGTTAGGTACCCTGTGCCAACACCTTGCCATATCAATTCTTTGTTTTTAGCATCTATTAAATCAATATATAAAGTTCCTTCGGTAGAAGTGGTAACATATGGTCTTCCTCCCCAAAAATAAGGATTCCAACCGTAGCCCCATCCATATCCCCATCCAGAATAATATTGGTTCACATCAACACGTTCTCTTTCTTTTGTAAAAATGTTGACTAACAAATCAGGCGATTCACTTTTAGAAAGTCCTTTAGCACTTAATTGATTGTCTATAGATCGAAGAATTCTTTTTTTATCTAAATCAGAAATCTCAACCTTGTCTATACCACTTTTATGAAAGGCATAGGTTTTATATTGTCCAAAATTGGCATTTTTGTCATAATCAGCATTAACTCTCACAGAACTACACGAGGCAAGTACAAAAAGTAATACTAGAGACAATAGTTTTAATGTTTTCATATCTAAAGAGTTTAAAATTGTTTTCTGTATTAAAATTACAAGAAATTTAGTTTAAACTATTAAAAATAATCTTAAATCTTAAAAATCAAGTAATTCTTGTTCGACAATATTAGGCAAAGTAACTTTTAAAAGAGGTTGGTTTTCCATTGCTCTTTTAATCGCAAAAATTGCCCCTTCATTTCTTGCCCAGCTTCTTCTTGATATTCCATTATTAACATCCCAGAAAAGCATTGATTCTAAGCGTCTTGAGGCTTCTTTACTACCATTAAGAACCATACCAAAACCGCCATTAATTACTTCGCCCCAGCCAACACCTCCTCCATTATGGATGGATACCCAAGTGGCACCTCTAAAACTATCTCCAATAACATTGTGTATAGCCATATCTGCAGTAAATCGAGAGCCATCATAAATATTCGATGTTTCTCTATAAGGAGAGTCTGTTCCAGAAACATCGTGATGATCACGGCCTAAAACCACATATCCGATATCTCCTTTAGCAATAGCTTGGTTGAAAGCCTCTGCAATTTTTGTTCTTCCTTCAGCATCTGCATACAATATACGTGCTTGTGAGCCTACAACTAATTTATTTTCCTGTGCTCCTTTTATCCATTGAATATTATCTGCCATTTGTTGTTGTATTTCAGCAGGAGAATTTTTCATCATTTCTTCTAAGACATCGCAAGCAATTTTGTCTGTTTTTGCTAAGTCTTCTGAACTTCCAGAACAACATACCCAACGGAATGGTCCAAAGCCATAATCAAAACACATTGGCCCCATGATATCTTGAACATAGGAAGGGTATTTGAATTCTCTTCCTAAAGTTGGATTTTCAGACATTACATCAGCTCCAGCTCGAGAAGCCTCAAGTAAGAATGCATTTCCAT
Source organism: uncultured Flavobacterium sp. (assembly GCA_964565035.1). Lineage (GTDB taxonomy): Bacteria > Bacteroidota > Bacteroidia > Flavobacteriales > Flavobacteriaceae > Flavobacterium. Next base: position 21,159 of record CAZMCP010000041.1, read on the forward strand.
AGTCAAAGAAATAGGTCCCTTTTGCAGTATGTTTGTTAATTGCAGATGCATGACGGCGTAGTGTTTTTTGAACCTCTTCTTTAAATTTTTCAGGATTATTGGCCATCATTTCGTTTGATTCTTCAAATGAAAAACCAGTAGGGTAGTATCCTCCTGCCCAAGGGTTATGTAGTGAAGTTTGATCTGAGCCTAAGTCAATATGAATATTTTCTTGATCAAATTTTTCCCAAACATCTACTATGTTTCCTAAATAAGCGATTGACACAATTTCTTTTGTTGATTGTGCCTTTCTAACTCTTTCAACTAATTGATCTAAATCTTCGATGATTTCGTGAATCCATCCTTGTTCGTGACGAATTTTTGTGATTTTTGGATTTACCTCGGCACAAACTGTAACACATCCGGCTATGGTTCCTGCTTTAGGTTGAGCACCGCTCATTCCTCCTAAACCCGATGTTACAAATAAATTTCCACTTGGATTTTTCCCTATTTTTCTAAAACCATTTAATACAGTTATGGTTGTTCCGTGTACAATTCCTTGAGGACC
>CAZMCP010000042.1:0-20939 GCA_964565035.1 uncultured Flavobacterium sp.
TCTTCTGCGCTTAAGGTGTTATACAGTTGCATGCTATAAACGTTAAGTGAGAAATTATTAAAATGTCGTGAACTCTAAATGGAAGAATTCGGTTGCAAAGATATTTCTTTTTAAATAATTTCAAAAACTTTACCTGGCAAAGGTCTAACAACCCCTTTAAGTTCCATATTAAGTAACAATGATGATAATTTAAAAACAGGAATATTACTTTCTAGAGCTATAGTATCAATATGTTCCTTGCCATTAGTTTTTAAAAAATTAAAAAGATTTTGCTCTTCTGGTTCAAGAGAAACAAATAATTGTTTCTGAATTGGTTTTTCTTTTTTTGAAATGTCCCAATTTAGATTATAGATTAAATCGGCTGCAGTTGTAAGTAAGTTAGCCTTTTGTGTTTTTATTAAGGTATTGCATCCTTGGCTATATCTATCTGTTGCTCTTCCAGGAACTGCAAAAACCTCTCTATTATAATCATTTGCCATTGTAGCCGTTACTAGTGAGCCCCCTTTATCGGCACTTTCTATAACAATGGTTGCTTCAGAAATCCCTGCCACTATTCTATTTCGTTTAATAAAATTTTCTTTATCAGGATTGGATGTGCTCCAAAAATCAGTCATAAAACCACCATTACTTTCCATTTTACTCATGTATTTTTTATGAGTTTTAGGATAGATTTGATTTAATCCGTGCGCTAATACTCCTATAGTTTGCAAATCATGATCCATAGCTGCTTGATGCGCAATAATGTCTACTCCATAAGCAAAACCACTTACAATAATTGGGTCTAGTGGTGCTAAATCTTCAATAAGTTTTTTGCAAAAATCGATTCCATAAGAAGTGACTTGTCGTGTTCCTACTATACTTATTATCTTTTGTTGTTGCAGATTTATGTTTCCAGAAGTAAAAAGTAATGATGGTCCGTCAACACAATGTTTAAGTTTATCTGGATAGTCTTCGTCTTTGTAAAAAAGTACTTTTATACCTTCATTTTCAATAAATTGCAGTTCTTTTTCTGCTAAATTAAAGACTGATTTATCCTGAATATTTTGAATAGTTTTTTTTCCAATACCATCAATCAATGCTAATTTTGATGGTGCAGTCCTAAATACTTCTTCAGCAGTACCACAATGATTAATGAGTTTTTTGGCAGTTATATCTCCAACGCCTTCAATACTTTGTAAGGCAAGTAAATGTAAAATCTCTATTTCTGACATGGCGTATAATTTTCAGGCAAATAAATCAATTTTTATTTTGTTAATAATAATTGTTGATAAAATTTTTATTTTAGCTTGTATTCTTTACTTTTGTTGCTATGGATATTTCACGTCATATTTCGCAATTACTATACCGTTACCCGTGTGTAACAATTCCTGGATTTGGTGCTTTTCTAACCGAAACTGTTTCTGCAACTATACAGGAAAACAATCATACTTTTTTTCCACCAAAGAAGGTGATTTCTTTTAATTCATACATTAAAAATAATGATGGTTTATTAGCAAATCATATTTCTATCATTGAAAAAATAAGCTACACTGATGCAGTTATAGCAATTGAAAAAGAAGTAAAATCTTGGAATATTACTTTGAGTTCTGCTGGAGTTGTTTCTTTAAAAAACATTGGATCACTAAGGCAAAATTACGAAGGAAGCCTTGTTTTTGAGGCTTCTACATATATTAATCATTTAACAGATTCTTTTGGATTAAGTTCTTTTGTTTCTCCATTAGTTAAACGTGAAGAAGTTAAAAAAGTAATCGAAGAAATTGTTGTAGCTGAAAAACCTACCATAGAATTAATTTCTGAAAACAGAAAATCTAAACCATATCTAAAATATGCAGCAATGTTTATTATGTCATTAGGTGGTGTTGGGTTTGGATACACAGCTTATGTTTCGCAACAAGCAGAAATTGAAACTAATATTGTAAGAAGTGAAGTTCAAAAAGAAGTAAACACAAAAATACAAGAAGCTACATTCTTCATAGAAAATCCAATGGCTTCCTATTCATCAACAATTGAAGATAAGAAAACGTATCCTTTTCATATTGTTTTTGGGTCTTTTAGAAGTGAAAGTAATGCTGAAAAAGCAAAACAAGAACTAGAAAATCAAGGATATAAATCAAGGATATTACCTAAAAATGATCAAGATTTGTACCCGGTAGTTTATGGTAGCTATGCCACTTACACTGAGGCTCAATATGAAGCAACTCAAATTCAGACAACTAAAGACAAGAACGCTTGGTTACTGATTGAAGAATTATAATCATAGAAAGCCTTTCAAATTTGAAAGGCTTTTTTAATAAATAATAACCTTTACCTTTGTAAAAAAAACAATGCAAGCAAAATTTCCTTCAGAATCATTAGCTGTACTTACAGACGTCGTTTTACCTGGTGAAACAAATCCTTTGAACAATTTATTTGGTGGTGAATTATTAGCAAGAATGGATAGAGCCGCTAGTATTGCTGCTCGTCGCCACTCACGTCGCATAACCGTAACCGCTTCAGTAAATCATGTAGCTTTTAACAGAGCTATTCCTTTAGGAAGTGTAGTGACTGTTGAGGCTAAAGTTTCGAGAAGCTTTAAATCTTCAATGGAAATTTATATTGACGTTTGGACTGAAGATAGAGAATCTGGCATTCGTACTAAAGCAAATGAAGCTATTTACACATTTGTTGCTGTAGATGAAACAGGAAGACCTGTTGAAGTACCAGAAGTGATTCCTCAAACTGATGAAGAAAAACTTAGATACGATGCTGCTTTACGCAGAAAACAATTAAGCTTAGTTTTAGCAGGTAAAATGAAACCTGATGATGCTACAGAATTAAAAGCATTATTTGTATCCTAATAAATAATTAAAATGGGAACCATTTAGGTTCCCATTTTAATTACATATTGATAATCCAAGATTGTGGATTTAATTTAGTTGTGTTTTGATAAATTAAAAATTTAAGAATTGCTTTACCCGTGAAGTTGTTAAAATGAAGTTCTCCAATTGATTGTTTTGTTGATACTTTATCTCCTTTCCCTACATAGACTTTTCCCAAATTTGAATAAGTCGTGATGAAGTCTCCATGACGAATTACAATTGTCGCAGTTCCATTTGCAGCCATTTGCACTTCGCTTACTTCACCACTAAAAACTGCTCTAGCCTTTGCACCTCTTTCAGAAGAAATTTCAACCCCACTACTTTCAATCATAATAGAAGGTTCTAGAGGGTGTGGTTGTCTACCAAATTTTTTAGTTAATAATCCTTTTTCAACAGGCCAAGGTAATCTTCCTCTATTTGACCTAAAATCATTTGCTAGTTCTTTTGCTTCAGGTGTTAATACAAATGTTGTTGTATTAGTTGTATTACCAGCTTTTTTATTTGCTGCAGCAATGGCTTCACGAATTAATCTTTCGATTTGTCTTTCAATAGCTCTCGATTCTTTTTGCTTTTTCTTAATCTCGGCTACGATTTTAGTTTTGTCTTTCTTAATAGAGTTTAACAAACGTTGCTGTTCTTGTTTCTCTTTTTCAAGTTCTTGCTTTTCTTTTTCGCTTTCGGCAATTAGTTTTTCTTTTTCTTTTCTTTGAACAGAAAGTTTATTGTTATACTGTTCCAGTTCTTGTGTTTTTGTTTTTATTTCTTCACCCTGCATTCTCCTAAAATTAGAATACTGCTTCATATATTGAGCTCTTTTATATGCTTGAAGAAAATTTTCTGACGATAATAAAAACATAGCTTTGCTTTGTTCTGATCTACTTTTGTATGATTTTACAATCATCTCTGCATAATCTTCTTTAAGTACAGCCAAATCCTTTTTAAGCCCATTCACCTTGACTTGATTAATATACATGCTGTTTCCTAAAACTTTTTTTTGCTTTTCAGTAATGTTAATTAGTTTTTGTTGTAAATTAATTTTTGCTGTTTGTTGAACAACCACATTTACTACTGATTTTTCTTTTTTCTTTTGAGTTTTTAAAAGCTGCTCTTGCTCACGAATTTCGTCGAGTAATTTTGCTTTTTGCTGTTCTAATTTTCGTTGTCTGTCTTCTTCTTGACTAAAGGCAGTCAAGGTTGAAAATAAAACTATAACGGATAGGATATATTTTAACATTCTTTGATTGTTGACTATTCTATATTAATTTTTTCGTAACCACTTGGAACGCTATAAGGAAAAGTTAACTCCTCATTAAAAGTTGCGTTTTTATAATTTATGTTTATTGTTGTGGTTTTATTTTCTTGAATTGCAAAAATAGCAAGTTCTTGTGGTAAAACCATCTCTGGAAACGATTTGTAGTCAGAATAATTAACTAAAAGTTTTCTTGCTGGTTCATTTTGCTTTATTTCTTGTCTTTTAAGGCAAAAAGTCGCAGGATCAAATACAAATGTTTTTACAAAATTTTGTTTTGATGTGTCTTCAAGTTTTGGCATTCCATCTTCAAGTAATGAGGCATATTTTCCTTTATTTAAATCGTCTAGTGATTGTCCTAAAAGCATATTTTGTACTTTTTGGTAATCTAAATCAGTTCCTAACCAATTGCTTAGTGTTTTATAGTCTCCTTCAAAATATTTGCCTCCCATTTTTTCATAGTATTTTACTTCTGAAGGGGTAATCATGGCCTTTGCCATTGTAATTCCTAACATCTTTACACTTACTAGAATAATTTCGTCTTTTTTTATTCTAATATCTGCAGATAAACTTAAAGATTGACTTGGGTCTGAATAATCTACATTCGCTTTTATAAATGCTGTTTTAAAATTTCTATTTATTGCATAATGATTTTTAGCAATATTTGCTACTGTCAATGCTTCAACATTTTTAACAGCAACTTCATTTACAACAGCATTTTGTTTTGGCTTACAAGAAACCATTATTAAGATAAGAAATATTGGAAGTAATTTTTGCATTTTTATTTTTTCTTCTTTTTAAGTGTATTTAATCTCACTGAATATTCATCACTTTTTTTGGAATCTCCGATTTGTTTAGACACTTCTGCTAACTCTGTGCAAAAATCAATTTCTAAATCAATATTGTCTACTACATAATCTAGGCCAGATTTTAAAAATTCATTAGCTTTTTTGAAATTTTTAACTCTAATTGATGCTTTACCAGCAAAATAATAATACTCGGGTTGTATAGGAAACAAGTCGATTAATTCACTTGCTACTTTTAGCATTGAATTATAATCAGGCTTTTCTTCGTAAGAAGCTAATAAAAAAACATTGCTTTCTAAATCAGTATTGTCTTTCTGAAAAGCTTTTTCAAGATTTTTAACAGCTAGATCCCATTTGCCTTTTTTGTAATAAAATTTTCCAATCTCTTTGTATACGTTGAACTCAGAGTCGTTTTCAAAATAAGTGGTTGCTTTATCTAATTGAGGCTCAAAAGAAGGATTTTTTAGGACAAAAATTAAGAGTTCATTGTACATCTTGAACTTGATTTTTTTATCTATCTGCTTTCCGTTAATTACTTTTTCAAAAGCAATTAAAGCTTCCTGTCCCTTATTTTCATTAATGAAATACTTGTATAAAAAAACTTGAGCCCATTCAGAATCTGGTATGTTTTTTTCTAACTTTTGAGCAACTTCTCGAGCTTTTTCTTCTTGACCGTTATCTGAATATTTATATATCAAAGAAATATAATTTTCTTCTATTTGAGGATTTTTTTGAATGGCTTTTTCAAGATCATTTTTATCTGTTGCATTTGTTTTAGATTGCGAATTAATTTCTAATCTATAACGATCTCTCATTTCTGTTTTACCTACAGTATCGTCAAGCTCATTAATGAGAACTAATGCTTTATCAAATTGTGCGGTATACATGTATAAGGAAACCAAGTCTTCTTTGTAGTTTTTATCAAATGGAATTACTTTCTGAATAGTTAAAATAGCCTGATTGAAATTTTTTGTTTCATAATAAACCTCATACAAATCTATCCAATACCATTTTTGATTTGGATCAATTTGTGTTGCCTTTATCAAAGCCGATTCTGCATTTGTAAAATCTCTTTGAAAAAAATAATTCTTTCCTAATTCATGATAAATAACAGCATTGTCAGGTTGAATTTTCAAACATTTTTCCAAAGAGGTGATAGCTTTATCAAAATTCTCCATCCCTTTTTGCTTAAGCGATTCGTAATAAGATTCTTGAAAATCATCATTGACTAAAGCTATATCATCTGGTTCATTTTGTGCCAAAAGTGATGTTGAAATGATTAACATTCCAAGAATTAAAAAACTTGTTTTTGACACTTTTTTAAACATATTTTTACTCTAAAACAGAATAATCGCCTATACTAATGCTTTTAAAATCTCCATTAAACGTAGCATGATTACCAATCATAGCATTGTCTAAATTAGCGTTACGTATATGTGCGTGAGTTTGTACTAAGCTGTTTTTAATTTTTACATTGGTTAAATGAGTGGCTTTCCCTAAAGAAACATTTGGTCCTACAATTGAATTAATTAATACTACATCTTCTCCAATAAAACATGGTGGTATAATTGTAGAGTTTTCAATTCTGGCACTATCATTAACTAAATTTGTTGAATCTTCTTCATGTAAAAAATGAAGCATTCTAGAGTTTGTTTCAACTGTTACTTCTTTATTACCACAATCCATCCACTCATCAACTTTTCCAGGCACAAATTTCATGCCTTTTTGCTTCATGTTCTCTAATCCGTCAGTTAATTGATACTCTCCCCCTTTTTGAATATTATTATCTAATAAATATTCTAATTCACCTCTTAGGGTTTCTCCTGACTTGAAATAATAAATACCTATAATAGCTAAATCTGAAACGAAGCTTGTTGGTTTCTCAACAAAATCAACAATTTCGTTGTTTGTATTAAGTTGTACTACACCAAATGCGCTAGGATCCTCTACTTGTTTTACCCAAATAACACTATCTGCTGAAGTATCTAACGTAAAATCTGCTCTAAAAAGTGTATCAGCATAAGCAACAACAACCGGACCTGACATGCTTTCTTTAGCACAAAGTATTGCATGTGCCGTTCCCAAAGGTTCATTTTGATAATAAATAGTTCCTTTTGCACCTAATTTTTCGGCAATAGCTATTAAATCCTCCGGAACTTTTGTCCCAAAATCTTTGTGAATGATAAATGCAATTTCGTCAATTTTTTGATTAATAACAGCAGCAATATCCTCAACCAATCTGTGTACGATAGGTTTACCTGCAATTGGAATTAATGGTTTTGGAACTGTTAATGTATGTGGGCGAAGACGTGAACCACGTCCAGCCATAGGAACTATAATTTTCATGTTTTTTATAGATTGTTAATTTGATTGTATATCCAGCAATCAAATTCTTAATTATTCTTTTTACTATTTTACTCCTGTACTTCCAAATCCTCCTTCACCTCTATCTGTATCTGATAAAACTTCGACTGGATGCCAGAAAACACGCTCATGTTTAGCTATTACTAGTTGAGCTATGCGTTCTCCATTTTCGATATCGAAAAATTCATTGGATAAATTTACCAAAATTACTCCTATCTCACCTCGATAATCGGCATCAATCGTCCCAGGTGAATTTAAAACTGTAATTCCTTTTTTAAATGCCAAACCACTTCGAGGTCGAACCTGTGCTTCAAACCCAATAGGCAACTCAATGAATAATCCTGTTTTTACTAAAACTCTCCCTAATGGTGGGATTGTAATACTCTCATCGAGATTTGCTCTTAGATCCATACCCGCAGATAAATCTGTTTCATAATGCGGTAAAGGATGTCGTGACTTATTGATAATTTTTATTTCCATACTTATATTTTTTTGCCCCGATTGCTTCTCCAGTTTGTTTCACTCTTGTCTGGCACAATTCTCTTTAAGATTATTGAGGTTGACGAAATGACCTTCAAAAAAGATATAGCGGATTTCGGGAAATAGTTACTGAAAATTATTATTGTTTTTTTAAGATTTTTAGAATAGTCGTTTTTTCGTTACGATAAATATAGTAAGCAAAAAGGATTAAGGCAAATATTCCGAATATATAACTGTTACGTAATGTTGGCACATAAAAAGAAAAAGCTGACAATAATACTGAAACCCCAATATAACCAGTAATTTTCTCCATATCATATGGGATAGGGTATTTTTTTTGCCCCAAATAATAGGATATTAGCATCATACTTCCGTAGGCAACTATAGTTGCAATTGCTGATCCGTAATAGCTTAATGTTGGAACCAACCAAAAATTAATTAGCAAAGTTAATAATGCGCCTACAATTGAAATTATAGCTCCAATATGAGTTTTATTTATTAATTTATACCAAACAGAAAGATTAGTATAAATACCTAAAAAGAAATTAGCCACAACAATAAGCGGAACAACATTCATGGCATCCCAATATTTAGGACTTGGAACCAAAAGTATTTTTAATAAGTCTATAAAAACAATTACAAAAAGTAGAATAAATGATCCTGAGATTACAAAATATTTTGTGATTGTAGCATAGGTTTGAGAGGCATTTTCTTTATTAGCGTGACTGAAAAAGAAGGGCTCAATTCCAAGTGTATAAGCCGTTCTAAACAATACCATGAACATTCCTAATTTATAACAGGCTGAATACGCCCCTATGTCTGCTTTAGGAACATTGAATTTCTCTAGTAAGATTTTATCGAAATGTTCATTGATAGCGAATCCAATTCCAGCTATTAGAATTGGCAATCCATAATGCATCATTTTTTTCCAAAGTTCAAAATCAAAATGCCAATTGATTTTAAAGTAATTATTAGAAACCACTACAAATGTGAATAAACTTGCTAATAAATTAGAAACAAAAATGTAGCCTACCTGAAAGTTTTCAAAATAAAAAGTACTTAAAATATTATCCTTGGAAAGATTTGGCAACACCATTAAGAAGAAAATATTAAGCCCAAAATTGATACCTACATTAGCAATTTTTATTATGGCATATTTCATGGGTCTGCTTTCTGCTCTAAATTTAGAAAATGGAATAATTACTAAAGCGTCCAATACTAAAATCCATATAGTATAAGTAATATACTCAGTTTTTACATTAATCCAATCGGCGATAGTTTCTCTGTAAATTAAGCTTATACATAAAAAAATCATTGAAGACCAAAAAAGCGATACTGTTGAAGTAGAGATCACATTTTTTTTATCTTCTTCCAAATTGTAGAACCTAAAAAAAGCCGTTTCCATTCCGTAGGAAAGGATAACATTAAAAAAAACAAGGTATGCAAATATAATAGACACATCTGCAAATTCTGTCTTGGGCAATGCATGCACATATAATGGATTAAGCATGAAGCTTATCATTCTAGGCAATACTGTTGCCAATCCGTAAATTAAAGTTTGTTTGAAAAGGCTTTTATAGACGCTCAAAGTGTATCTTATTAAAAGACAAATGTAATTATTTTCTTTGTCGAGCTAAAATCGAAATCTTATTCTTTTTTTGAAAGGTTTTATTTATGTGGTTTGATTCCTTTTGAATAGAAAAAAACATCATCTATTGTTTCTTTTGGCTCAGGTATATCTTCTTCGGTTAATCCGCGCAAAACATCTTTAGTAATTGATTTAATTTGTATTACTCTATTAGCTTGATTTTGAATACACTTTTCAAACAAATTTCTAACTACTCGAGCATTACCAAAACCGTCATCTCTTTTCTCATATAAGAGTTCGAATGTTTCTTTTAATTTGTCTATTGCATCTTCTGTTAAAACGAAATCCAGTTTTTTACAAGAAGCTTCAAATATCGCATAAAGTTGTTCAGGTTTAAAATGGTCAAAATGGAAATACCTGTTAAATCTTGAGCGCAAACCTGGATTAGATTCTATAAAAAGCTGCATAGGTTCTGTATAACCTGCTACAACAACAGCTAGATCATCACGATTGTCCTCCATCCTTTTCAAAATTGTATTAACCGCCTCTGCTCCATAATCGCTTTGCATCGCGTTTTGATTCAAAGAGTATGCTTCATCCACAAACAAAACACCTCCTATGCTTTCATCTACAACTTTGTCAGTTTTAATGGCTGTTTGACCTACATAGCCAGCAATTAACCCTTCTCTGTCTGTCTCATACATTTGACCTACAGATAAAAATCCTAATAATTTAAAAATGCGACTTAATAATCGAGCTACTGTTGTTTTACCAGTACCAGGAGGTCCTAAAAAAACAGTATGTAGAGCAATATCTATATTTTGTAATCCCGCTTCTTTTCTTTTCTTTTGAATTTCAAGTAAGTTGATTAGTTCTTTTATATCTGCTTTTACATTTTCAAGACCAATTAATGCATCTAATTCTGCCAATACATTTTCCAGTGAATCATTTATAGGAGGTAAACTTATAGCAGTATTAACGGGTTTTGCCGATTCTTGATTTTTCAAAATATTTTCAATTTCTGTTTGAATTTCAGGTGTTGATCCTAAAATGATTTTAAATACACTTTCAAAATGCTTTTTAGCTTGGTCTAGCTTTTCACTTTTTTGATTTTGTAATGTTTCTAAAATAAAGTTTTGAGTGTTTTTAGTATTGTATTCTATTTTACTTTCTGACAAAAGCTTTTGAATATTTAGCTTGAATTCTGGCGAAACCACTAAACGATTTAATGTAAGTAATGCGGTTTCATCTACAAATTTTTCATTTCGCAACACATCATAATAGTACGCTAAGGCAAACCATTGTTTGTCAGTTAACTCATTTCTCTTTTCAATTACAGTAATAATATCTGAAAGAAAAAAAAGTTCTGCTTTAAAAAGTCCTTTTTGATTCACCTTTGGGCTAACTAAACCATTTATGTGTTGAACAAACTCTCCATCATTATTTAGTTCTTTACAAAAAGTAAGTAGCTTAGTTGATGATTCTTTGAGCGCAGCAATATCTTGTATTTGAATAACAGTTTGTACACCATCAGCCTTACTTTCAATTTGGTTTTTTAGTGAAAGCAGGTATTCTTGTAAAATTGTTATTGGGTTTTGATTGTTCAAATTTATAAAATTAAGATTCCATCATTTGATGAACAATTTCATTATAAAGCTTTTTATGATCGTCACAATAATCTCTCCATGCTAAGCCTTTCTCTCTTAAATCATAATGAGCAATAATAGAACCATATTTTTGCTTTACGCCATTAACAGTTGGATGGCCTATAACGTATATCACTTGAGCCATTTCAATTGCTAACTCAATATCATGAGTTGAAAATAATACTGTGTTAAATTCTGACTCGTCACACAACAAATCGAAAGATTTTTTAACCTCTTGAATATTTCCAATATCTAATCCGGAAAATGGTTCGTCCATTACAATAAATTTGTCTGAAGAAAATAATTGTTCAATGATAGCTGTACGTTGTCTTTGTCCGCCAGAAAGCTCATTAGGATATTTATCAGAACAAGCTTCTAGACCCCATTTTTGCAGATGGCCTTTTATTTTTTTGCTTTTTTCTTCTTTAGAAAGTGGACTATTACGTAAAGCAAATTCAAAAGTTTGTTGAACGGTTTTATGTCTAAACAAAGTATATTTTTGATCTACAAAACCAATATCTCCCTCTTGAACAGGTTTTGCAGAATTTGGTTCGTTATTTTCAAAATCTTTAATTAGAATTTTTCCAGTATCTGGTTTTACTAGTCCTGTTAATGCTTTAAAAAAAGTCGATTTTCCTCTTCCTGAACGACCTACTACGGCAATAATTTGCCCTGTTTGATCTTTTCCAGCTCTAACAACATCTTTCTCAATTAAACTAATGTCTTTGATAATGGTAACGCCGTCATAAGCTACGCTTAAGTTCTCGACATAAAGTAAAGTCTCTTTAAATTGAAATTCCATCAGTTTATATTTTTGAGTATCTAAATATTGATTTTCTAAAGAAATTGATTGCCCAATCAAGCAAAAGACCAATCAAAAGAATAATTATTTGTAAAGCAATGATACGGCCATGGTTCATGAATTTATCTGAATTTTTAATTAAAAACCCAAGCCCTCCAGATGCGACAACGATTGATTCTACAGTTACTAACATCATCCAAGTAATTGCTAAGTTTTGACGAATTACATCAATAACATGATCTACTCTACCTAGTATGATAACTTGCCATAACACTTCCCATCTTGAGCATTTTAATGTTTTGGCATGATCAAATTCTTCTTGTGGTATAGCCGAAATTACAGCAATTAATGATGTAGTTAAAAACGTTGTCAAGAAAATGACCATAATCCAAACTTGCATATTTCTTGCCTCGTGAATTACCATTGTGATATAAAATGATAATCCTGTGAAAGGTAAGAAACGTAGTTTAGTTACAAATTCAGAAATTGGTTTCAAAATTGGAATTGGAAATGAATAGGCAAAAATCATCGATAAGATAACTGCTAAAAAAATGGAAAGAAAGCAAAGTTTTAACGAATTAAAAATATGTACAACCAATCCTTCATTATACAACTCTGAGAAACCTTTTAGTACTTGAGCTGGTGAAGGGAATAAGTGTTTTTCGCCCATTGTTCCTAAAAACCAAATGGCTAACAATACAATAATCCAACCTATTAAGATAAGTGTTTTGTTGGATTTTGAAATTTTTTCGAATGGTGTGATTAGTTTTATCATAAGAGTAAAAAGGCTATCCCAAGAGATAGCCCATTTATTTTTTATTTTAAGAAAGTGATAACAACACGTCTATTTTGAGCTTTACCAGACTCTGAAGTATTATCTGCTACAGGTTCATTAGATCCCTTACCGTCTATCATTTGGAAACGACTTTCAGGAATACCTTTCTGTTTTAAATAATCAACTACAGCTTGAGCTCTACCTTTTGATAAAATTAAATTACTATCAGGCTTACCTACATTGTCAGTATGACCTACAATTGTCAATTTAGAATTCTCTGCTTGGATTAACAAGTTATAGATTTTTTCCAAATCTCTTGTAGAGTTGTTCTGAATAGTAGTACTACCAGAAGAGAAATTAATTTTCCATTCACCAGAAGCCATAATTTCGGTAGATTGTTTTGAATAATCTGCCTTATCTGCTGATGTAGATTCAATATCATTAATGTTTTTTAAGAAAAATAAGTTCACTGCATCTTCATAAGCAACTACTTTTCCAACATTTTCATTAAAGTTGAAAGGATTTAATTCTGTTAAATAACCTGACACTTGATTGTAAACAGATTTGTATCTATTAACTCCATCAGACATACCAAAATATTGCATTGCATCTGCATAGTTGAACACTTTAGATCCTCCCATATTGTATGTCAAACCGTTTTTAGTTCCTTGTTGTCCTTTGAACATTTTATACCAGTATTCAGCATTTTCAATTTGGTAAGTATCAGCTACTGCTTCAGATGCTCTCACTTTCCAATCTTCATAATTTTTCATTTGGTTAGAAGCTGTCAGCGCCGATTTCAAAATATTTGAAACCATTTCAGGATTCTTAGTAGCCCATTCTTTTACACCAATTAAAACTGTAGGCATTTGGTTGTTGAATTCTTTTGTCGAAACGATATCTACGAAGCCTGATAATTTATCAAAAACTGTTTTATCTCCAGGAGTCCAAGTTGCACAACCATCTATTTTTCGATTAACTGTTTTTCCAGTTAATTTACCATTATTTACTTCTTTTAAAGAAACTGTCCATCCTGTTGTTTGTGATTTGATTAACTCCTCAGCCGATTTCATATAATCATCATTTTCTGAAGGATAAATATTTACAGCATCTGCATCATAGGTTGTTGGATCAGGATTTACTTTTAATCCATTAGCAAAACAATAATTTACAGTAGTTACCCAGTCACCATCACCTAATACCGCAGAAACCACAGCGCCTTTCATTGATTTAGGGTCTGATTTCCAGCTTGGTGGACCAATTAATTTATCTTCTCCATAACTCATACCTATTGCTCCCATAACTTGAACATGGTATTTGTCTTTTCCGTATTTTTCATCTAATGATTTTTGAACAGAACTAATGTAAAATGGTGCTCCATCACCCATAATCATTACTGCAAATGCACTTTTATCTGAAGAAGGAAACTCTTGTCCTTTGTCAAATTCTTCAATGAATTTCATTTGCATGTTACGAAGTTCAGACAACCAGTCTTGACGAATAATCTCAAGATTAACTCCGTTTTTTTCCATCAGTGACCCTTTAGTGGTTTTAGGACCACCGTTTGAAACTATAATTCCTGATTGACCATTCCATGCATATCCTGCTACACGAACTAAGGGTTTGTCAGAAACAATTGATGATACTTCTTTTGATGGAAGTTCAATTTTTTCAGCATTGGTTACATTGTTCACATCAGTAGAATTTAATTCAATTCCACCTAATTGTTTTGAAACTGCTGTTTTGATTCCAGGAGAAATAAAATAAATACCTCCAAGAACTCCACCTATACCTACAGCTACAATTAATAACTCCGAAAGAGTTGTTAATTTAGCCATTCTTAAAATTTTTCCCATTTTATATTGTTTTGTTTTTATTTGTTTATTTAAAAAATATCTCCAAATCCTCCAGCATTTTGCTTATCCTCTTTTGTCATTTTATAATTTGGACTTGCATATTTTGTTGAATCTGGAATAGTGTTGTCACCCGTTTTTATTTTATCTGCTAAGGAATCTAATCTAGTATATAATTCATCACTATCAACAGAATATTGAGATGTTAATGAATCTATATCAATTAAATTTTCTGAGGTTCTAGCAATGTCTTGAGCTATTGTAGATGTTACAACTTCTAAAGCATATTCTAACTCCCAATCTTTTGTAAACATCATTGCATTTTTTGCACTCTCAGTAGCTGCTTTTGCATTTTTTGCAAATTCATACTCTTTTCGAAGCATAGTTATAGTTGTATCAAAATCTGCTATTTTGATATCAATAGCCGTTCCAGCAAGGGTTAGTTTTCTGTCCATTTTTCCAAGAACATTAGCTCTTACTCCATATTTTTGGATAAAAGTTTTACTTTGCTCGTATTGGTTTGAAACACGTTGAGAATCACTCAGTTTCTTGGCTAATTCACTTTGAAGAGCTACATACTCATCAGTATCTTTTGCTCCTACACCATGTTGTCTTACCATTTCATCCATAGCTGATTTCAACTTTTCAGACTGACGTTGTAAGCTTAAAACTTGTTCTTGAAAATCTTTTGCTTCTTTTTCAGATTTTCCCGCTTCCATCTCCATTTCATTTTTTAAACCTTTAAGTTTAGCTTTGGTGTTTTTAAAAACTTCACGATTTTTAATCATCTTTTGTTTTTGTTCTTCAAGCTCATTAAAAGGATTGCTGTGAATTAATGCTTTATGAAGGTTTTTTGCTGCAAAACGCAATGCTTTCATAATTACTGGAAACATAATCACAAGGAATACTAAAAATATTCCTGTTGCAGATAATGCAATTACCTGTCCTAACATTGTGAACAGTGGTGGGATAATATAAGTCCATACCAAATATCCTCCTACACCAAGCAACCCAAGTGCTATTGCCCAGAAAAGTGATTTTTCACCTTTTTTTAGAGTATCTGTTTTTAATGCAATTTCTCCTTTTGATTCATCGAAATGTTTAAGGATTGGTAATTCTAAAAGAGTAGTCTTTTCTTGTTCGAATTTATTCATTTTATAAGTACTGATTTATTCCTGTTAAAACTGTGTTGATAGACTCAACTATTTTTTGTTTTGCAATATTATTTGCTTCAATTTTTAATTCAATTTCAGAAAAATCTTCTTTGTTTATTAGATCTACTTTTTCTAAATCTATTTTTTTCTGATTTAATTCCTTTTGCAATTCAGTAATTTTTAACTCTAAATCGCTGATTGCCTTTGTAAGCGCATTTTTTTCGTTAACAATTTTAGAATTTAAATCCTGTTTTTTTGCATTACCTGTTGCGTCGTATTTAGAATGTACCTTGTCAATTTCTGCTAAATAATGTTTTGCTTTTTCAATCAAAAAATCTTTAGTCAAGTTAGGGTTTATTGTTTTACCCATAGTAAATGCCATTTGATAACTCTGAGGGTTAGTTACACCAACTGCACTTACTGACTTATACATTTCAAAGAAATCAAAACCTTCTGCATTTAATCCTTCAAAACCTTTTTGATACACATCCAAAATTTCGTTTAAAAAGGGATTGTTAGTATTTAAAGGACTTGATGAAACATTAATATTAGTTTCTGGGAATTTATTTTCCGGAATGATACTTTGAGGTTCTTCTTTAGTGGTAGCAGACTTAGTTGAGTCTTCATTAATGAAAAGACTTTTCCAATTAAAGCTCTCTTTTGACATATTTTTGGTTTTTGTTTACATCATTTATACGTAAGCTTAAAAAAAAAGTTACCATAATGATAAATAAAAATATGAAAAGTTTTACACTTATGAACTTAATTGTTCAGGTTTAATTATTTTTAAGAAATGATACCCTCTAGGAACAAAGCCTTGATTGTAATAAAACTTATGTGCTGTAAAGTTTTCTACATAAGCGTCAAGCACAATCATTGTGCTTCCTAGCTCATTTGCTTTTGCATCGATGTAATCTGTCATAAGTTTTCCTATCCCGTTTTTTCTATAATCTGGATGAACAACAAAATTGTCGATTTCTAAATAGGGCCCTGACCATAGCTTTACTCCTTTCCAAAAACCTGTAATTCCAACACAAACATCATTTTCAAAAACAGCTAACTGCTTGTAATTGTGAGGTAACATTTGCTCTAAATAACTTTTATATTTCTCTAGAGTCATTTTGGGATACAGAAAATGAATAGCTTCTATTTGAGCCAGCATTTCTTCAATAGTAGTGAGTTCCTTGATATGCATAGAATATTTTTAACATCTATAAAATTACAGTACTTTTGCCGAAAACTTATAAAATGCAATTAAAATTTATTTTAGCACTTTTTTGCTTTAGCATATTTTCCCATTCACAAACCAGCATTGAAACTAAAAAAGTAGAAAACATCATCACAAAACATGGATTAGCTTTTAATGATGAGTATTCTTGGTTAGAAAAAATGGATTCTGACGAAACAAAAAGCTGGGTTAGTAGACAAAATGCTTATGCTGAAGGTTATTATGTCGCAGTTAAAAAATCTGTTTCAACTAAAGAAACGATCAAAATTTACGATCAAAACTCAACAGGTTCATTACCCTCTATAAGAGGAAGATACTTTTACAAACTATTAACTGTAGATAATAAAAAGTCTCCTTACTTATTCATGCTTAAAAAATTAGATGAAGCACCTATTGAATTAGTCAACCCTAATAAAATATATAAAAACAAAAATGTAAATGTCGAAAATTATTATCCTTCAAAAAATTCTAATTACTTAGCATATTCATTACGAATTGACGGGAGTGATAAATTAGAAATTAGATTTTTAGACATTAACAGAAAAGAGAAATTGAAGGACACATTAACAAATATTAAATTTTCTAATGTGGCTTGGAATAAAGATTTAGGTGTGTTTTATAAATTAAATTCTAATAAAAATCAATTTGCGAAAGATTCAACTTATCAAGTATTTTATCATAGAATAAATACAACTCAAGATAAAGATGAACTTATTTATGATGGAACAAAATCAAATAAAGATGTTCAATTTTTTACTTCAAAATCTAACTTTTTTTTGATTGAAAAGGATAATGAAAGTAATATTAAAAGTTATTATTATTCGAATTTAGATGACCAGAATTATACATTAACTAAGTTTTATGAAAGCACTAATGATGAATTTAGGTTTATAAACTATCATGCTGGTAGAGTTTATTATTCGACTGACAAATACAATTGGGGAGAGGTTCGTTATTTTAATTTAAAAGACAAATCTGATGACAAACAAATAATTCCGCAATTTTACAATCATTTATTAGTAAACACATCTTTTACTGATAATTATTTATTTTGCAAATACAAAACACTTGGTAAAACGTATCTATCTGTTTATGATTATGATGGGAAGTTTATTAAAAAAATAGAAACCCCTATTGGAACTAATATATCTTTCCAAAACTTTGATGAAGAAACTAAAGACATATATTTTACTGTTTCTTCGTATACTATACCTAATAGAAATTTTAAAGTTAATTTATTAAACAGTAATGATCCTGAACAAGTATTTACTTCAGTAAATAGAGTTAAACCAACTGTTTTCCCCTTGGATTATTTTGAAACTAAATGTATTTCTTTCAAAAATAGAGAAAATATTGATGTTCCTATTACAATCATCTATAAAAAAGGATTACAGTTAAATGGAAATAATCCTTGCTTATTAGAAGCTTATGGTGGTTTTGGTACAATTAGTGGTCCAAGATATGACAATGGCTTGCTGCACTTTTTAGACAAAGGAGGGATATATGCCTTTGCCGAAATTAGAGGTGGTGGTGAAAAGGGGAGAGATTGGCACAAAAAAGGAATTGGTTTAAATAGAAAAAATGGACTTGATGACTTTATAGATGCATCTGAATTTTTAATTCGAGAAAAATATACTAATCAAAATAAACTAGCAATTACAGGTGGATCACAAGGTGGATTGGTTGTTGGTTACGCATTAACTGAAAGACCAGATTTATACAAATTAGCATTGCCTAAAGTTGGTGTTTTTGACATGGTAAAGTTTGATAAATTCACTATTGGAAAATTCCATCATAAAGAATATGGAAATCCAGAAATCGAAGCTGAATTCAAATCAATACTTTCCTATTCTCCATTACATAAAATCAAAAAGGATGTTAACTATCCTATGACAGTTATTTTTACGGCTGATAATGATGATAGAGTTCCTCCTTTACATTCTTATAAGTTTGCAGCTGCTTTGCAAAATAGAGAAGCGCAAAAAAACAGAATTATATTAATAACTAAAAAAGATTTGGGTCATTTTGGAGGGAATACATATAATAAGTATGTAGAAGAAAAAGCTCAATTTTATGATTTTCTAATTAGAGTTTTATTTAATAATAAAATATAAAAAAAGTCCCAAGTTTGGGACTTTTTTTATATTATGTAATATTATGATTAACCATTCAATGCTTCTGCTCCACCAACAATCTCTAAGATTTCTCCAGTAATTGCAGCTTGACGTGCTTTGTTGTACGTTAATTTTAATTGATTTCTCAATTCTGTAGCGTTATCAGTTGCTTTGTGCATTGCAGTCATACGAGCGCCATGCTCTGCAGCAAATGAATCGCGAATTGCTTTGTATAATTGTGTTTTTAATGATTTAGGAATCAAAGTCATCACAATTTCCTCTTTTGAAGGTTCAAAGATATAATCTCCTGCTACAGCAGTTTCTTTTTCAATTGGTGCTAATGGTAAAAACTGTTCTGCTTTTACGATTTGCGTTGCCGCATTTTTAAATTGATTATAAACTAATTCGATACGATCGTACTCTCCAGCAATGAATTTCTCAGTAAGCAATGAGGCTACATTTGAAGCATTATCGAAAGTTAAATTATCAAAAATTGCACTTTGATTTTCAACTATTGTATGAGTCTTTTTAAGAACGTCGTTTCCTTTTTTCCCAATAGCCAATACATCTACCTGAACACCTTGGTACTTCTCAGTGATGTTTTTGATTTCTTTAATCACGTTTGTATTAAAAGCACCACACAAGCCTCTGTTTGATGTGATAGCCACAAGTAATACTTTCTTTACCTCACGTTGATTGGTATAGTCTCCACCAACCTCACCTTCTAAAGTAGCTGAAAGATTTTGCAATAATTCAGTTAATTTTTCAGCGTAAGGACGCATAGCTGTAATAGCATCTTGTGCTTTTTTAAGCTTTGCAGCCGAAACCATTTTCATCGCAGATGTAATTTGCATCGTTGATGAAACGGAAGTAATTCTATTACGGATTTCTTTTAAATTAGCCATTTTTTCTAAATTAGAAAATTAGCGAATCAGAAATCAGCGAACTTTCATCCGCTGATTTTCCAATTACGTATTAGTTATATTTTGCAGATACTTCTTTTGCTACTTTTTCGATAACATCAGTAATGTTGTCATCTAATTTACCAGCTTTTAAAGCATCTAATGTATCTCTGTGTTTAGCATTTAAGAATTCTAAGAAATCTTTTTCGAATTCTTTAACTTTATTTACAGGAACGTTTCTTAATAAGTTTTTAGAACCAGCGTAGATAATTGCTACCTGATCTTCTACCGTATAAGGAGAGTTTAATCCTTGTTTTAAGATTTCTACGTTACGTTTGCCTTTTTCGATTACGTTTAATGTAGCGGCATCTAAATCAGAACCAAACTTCGCGAAAGCTTCTAACTCACGGAATTGTGCTTGATCTAATTTTAATGTACCTGATACTTTTTTCATCGATTTGATTTGTGCATTACCTCCAACACGAGATACAGAAATACCTACGTTGATCGCTGGACGTACACCAGAGTTGAATAAATCAGACTCTAAGAAGATTTGCCCATCAGTAATGGAGATCACGTTTGTTGGAATATACGCAGAAACGTCTCCCGCTTGTGTTTCAATGATTGGTAAAGCTGTTAATGAACCACCACCTTTAACGATTGGTTTCAATGACTCAGGTAAGTCGTTCATGTTTTTAGCGATATCATCATCAGCGATAACTTTAGCAGCACGCTCTAATAAACGAGAGTGTAAGTAGAAAACGTCTCCAGGGTAAGCCTCACGTCCTGGTGGTCTTCTTAATAATAGAGACACCTCACGGTAAGCAACAGCTTGTTTAGATAAATCATCATAAACGATTAAAGCTGGACGACCTGTATCACGGAAGTACTCACCAATTGCAGCACCCGCGAATGGAGCATAAACCTGCATTGGAGCTGGATCAGAAGCATTAGCAGCAACGATAACTGTATAAGCCATAGCTCCTTTTTCTTCTAATGTTTTTGCGATACCTGCTACTGTTGATGCTTTTTGTCCTACAGCAACATATATACAGAATACTGGTTTACCAGCATCATAAAATTCTTTTTGGTTAAGGATAGTATCCAAACAAACAGTTGA
>CAZMCP010000043.1:0-20856 GCA_964565035.1 uncultured Flavobacterium sp.
GACCTTCATCATCAAAGTCGATATCGATATCGGGCATGGATACACGGTCAGGATTTAAGAAACGCTCAAAAAGCAAGTCGTATTTAATAGGGTCAATGTTTGTAATTCCTAAACAGTAGGCTACCGCTGATCCCGCTGCCGATCCACGACCAGGTCCTACTGAAACACCCATTTTTCGAGCTTCGGCAATGAAGTCTTGTACAATTAAGAAATAACCTGGATAACCAGAATTAGATATCGTTAATAATTCAAAATCTAAACGTTCTTGAATGTCTGGTGTAATTTCTTCATACCTCTTTTTAGCTCCTTCCATAGTAAGATGACGCAAATAAGCGTTTTCACCACGAACACCACCATCTGTTTTGTCTTCTTCTACTTTAAATTCGTTAGGGATATCAAATTTAGGCAATAATACATCTCTATATAATGAGTAAGGTTCTACCTTATCAATGATTTCTTGGATATTAACAATTGCTTCAGGCAAATCAGAAAAGAGCTTCTTCATCTCGTTTTGACTCTTAAAATAATACTCCTGATTAGGCAATCCGTAACGATATCCTCTACCTCGGCCAATAGGAGTTGCCTGCTTTTCACCATCTTTTACACACAATAAAATATCGTGAGCATTAGCATCTTCTTTTGCTACATAATACGTATTATTTGTAGCAATTAATTTAACATTATGCTTTCTAGCAAATTGAATCAAGGTTTGATTGACACGATTTTCATCCTCTTGGTTGTGTCGCATAATTTCGAGATACAAATCATCCCCAAATTGCGATTTCCACCACAACAACGCTTCTTCTGCTTGGTTTTCACCAATATTTAAAATTTTACTCGGAATCTCACCGTATAAATTTCCAGATAAAACGATTAAGTCTTCTTTATATTTTTCAATAACAGCTCTATCGATACGTGGCACATAATAAAACCCCTCAGTGTAAGCAATAGAAGCCATCTTGGCTAAGTTATGATATCCTTTTTTATTTTTTGCCAGAAAAACAACTTGATAACCATTATCCTTCTGAGATTTGTCTTTATGATTGGTACAAACAAAGAACTCACATCCTACGATAGGTTTAATTTCAACTTCAGTAGGTTCTTCTCCTGCTGCAATAGCTTCATCTATTTTAGACTTAACTACTTTATTATGATTCATTACTGCACTAACAAAATGGAAAGCCCCCATCATATTTCCAGTATCTGTCATTGCTACAGCCGTCATTTTATTTTTAGCAGCAGCATTAACTAAATCAGAAACTCCTATTGTTGATTGCAATACAGAGAATTGAGTGTGATTATGCAAATGAGCAAATGAAGCATGTTCTAAATCCTTTACATCTTCATCAGAAACAGGAGAAATAACTTCTTCCTGTTGAATTTTGTTCAATCGTTTTCTTATTTCTTCTGAAGCCGATTTTAAATTAATATGTTTTAATCCAATTAATTTAATTTCTTGAGGATTGTTCTCTCTAAAACGAGTATAATAATCCTCATTAACATCTAGCTCCTCTTTTGTGAAAACCTCTCGTTTAATTAACTCTAAAAAACAACGAGTAGTAGCTTCAACGTCGGCAGTTGCATTGTGAGCTTCTGCGAACGGCTCGCCAAATAAGTATTCATGTAATTCGGTAAGTGTTGGTAATTTATACCTTCCTCCTCTACCACCAGGAAGTTTTAATAATTCAGCTGTAATTTCGGTACATGTATCTAGCACAGGCATTTTAACCATATCAGAACCTATTCCCATACGGTGAAATTCACAGCCCATGATGTTTACATCAAATCCTACATTTTGACCAACAATATATTTAGTTTTTGATAAAGCAACATTAAATTTTTCTAAAACTTCCTGTAGAGTGATTCCTTGCTCCATGGCTAATTCTGTTGAAATACCATGAATACGCTCTGCATCATAAGGAATATTAAATCCTTCTGGTTTAACTAAATAATCTTGATGCTCAATTAGATTTCCTAACTCGTCATGCAATTGCCAAGCAATTTGAATACAACGAGGCCAGTTGTCAGTATCTGTAATTGGTGCTGACCAACTTCGTGGCAATCCAGTAGTTTCGGTATCGAAGATTAAATACATTTCTCTGATTTTTAAGCTTTAAGCATAAGGCTATAGGCAAATTTTAAGTAAATACAAAAGTACATTTTCAGAATGGACAAATCAAAAATTGTTATTAACACAAACAAAAAACCATCTCGAATGAGATGGTTTTAAAACAATGATATAAAAAATAAGTCTAGTATCTTCCTCCTCTATTGTTACCTCCGCCATAGTTTCCACCACCACGGTTGTTTCCATAACCACCACTTGTAGAACGGTTGTTATTAAAACTTCTTCTTTCGCCTTCTGGTTTTGGTTCCGATTTGTTTACCACAATCGTACGACCTTCAACAGTAGCACCGTTTAATTCTTGGATCGCTTTTAAAGCTTCTTCATCATTTGACATTTCAACGAATCCGAAACCTTTGCTACGGCCTGTGAATTTATCAGTAATAATTTTTACTGATGTTACAGTACCATACACTCCAAAAGAATCTCTTAAGTCTGCTTCGTCTATTGAAAACGGAAGACTTCCCACAAAAATATTCATATATAAATTTTATAATTCTGGGTAAAGGTAATCTATTAAGATGGCAATTAACTGATAATTAAAGTTTTTCTTTAAAAATATTTTTTTTGACCTAAAAAAATAAAGAAAAAATCACACTACTATATACTAAAGTTTTTATATATTTGCACCCTTAAATAACGAGGTCGTGTACCTCAAATTAATCAATTAGATTATGTCAGTAAAAATTAGATTACAAAGACACGGAAAAAAAGGGAAACCTTTTTACTGGATCGTAGCAGCTGATGCTAGATCAAAAAGAGATGGTAAATTCTTAGAAAAATTAGGAACTTACAATCCAAACACTAACCCTGCAACTATCGACTTAAATGTAGATAAATCAGTTACATGGTTATTCAATGGTGCTCAGCCAACTGACACTGCAAGAGCAATTCTTTCTTACAAAGGTGCTTTATTAAAACACCATTTAGAAGGTGGAGTTCGCAAAGGTGCTTTAACTCCTGAACAAGCTGAAGCTAAATTCACTGCTTGGTTAGATGAGAAAGCTGGAAAAGTTAATGCTAAGAAAGATGGTTTAGCTAAATCTAAAGCAGATGCTAAAGCTGAAGCTTTAAAAGCTGAAAAAGTAGCAAACGAAAAACGTGCTGCTGCTCAAGCTGAAGCTGCTAAGGCTGCTGAAGCTACAGAAGAGGTTGCTGAAGAAGTAGAAGCTCCTGCAGATGTTGAAGCAACTGTAGAGGAAACTCCTGCTGCTGAAGAAGCTAACAACGAAGAAACAGAAGCTTAATTATAACTAGCGATAATGCGTAAAGACGATTGTTTCTATTTAGGTAAAATCGCTAAAAAATTTAGTTTCAAAGGGGAAGTACTTATCTATTTAGATACAGATGAACCTGAAATGTATGAAGATTTGGAATCAGTTTTTGTTGAATTCAACAAAAATCTGGTTCCATTTTTTATTGAAAACTCTCAACTACATAAAAACGACTTCCTAAAAGTACGTTTTGAAGATGTAGACAACGAAGAAAAAGCCGACGAATTAATTGGTCGTGAGGTATATCTTCCTTTATCTATGTTACCAAAACTTGAAGGTAACAAATTTTACTACCACGAAGTAATTGGTTTTGATGTTATTGATATGCGTTTAGGAAATATTGGGAAAATAGTTTCAATTAACGACAGCGCAGCTCAACCTCTATTTGAAATTGAAAAAGATAGTATCGAGATTTTGATTCCTATGATTGACGATTTCATTGTAGAAGTTAATCGCAATGACAAATCAATCACATTAAATACTCCAGAAGGATTAGTAGACTTATATTTAGGATAAAATTCTAAATCCTAGCCATGTTTCAATTCAAACAATTCAAAATAGAGCAAGATCGTTGTGCTATGAAAGTAGGCACCGATGGCGTTTTACTAGGCGCTTGGACACCACTAATTAACAATCCTTATAACATTCTCGATATTGGAACAGGTACAGGTTTGATAGCTCTAATGCTAGCTCAACGAAGCAATGCAGAACAAATTGATGCTATTGAAATTGACGATGACGCTTACGAACAAGCAACCGATAACTTTGAAAATTCTCCTTGGAATGACCGTTTGTATTGTTATCATGCTGGACTAGACGAATTTGTAGATGAAGTAGAAGAAGAATTTGATTTGATAGTTTCTAACCCTCCCTTTTATACTGACGATTACAAATCAGGTGATAATCAAAGAGACAACGCCCGTTTTGAAGATTCATTACCATTTGAAGAATTAGTTGAAGCCGCCGATTTCTTTTTATCAGATAATGGAATTTTTGCTTTGATTATCCCTTTTAAAGAAGAAAAAAGTATAATATCTCTTTGTAAAGAAAGAGGATTGTCTCCTTTAAAAATAACCCGAGTAAAAGGAACACCTACCACCGAAATAAAAAGAAGTTTACTCGCTTTTACAAGAATCGAGCAAACCCCTTTAGTAGATGAGCTTATTATTGAAACCGCTCGCCATCAATACACTCCAGAATATATTGAATTGACTAAAGATTTCTATTTGAAGATGTAAATATTTCGAATTAAGACATTTTCTTCATCAATTCCCCTTTACTACTTACTTGTAATTTTTCGTAAATATTGCGTACGTGAGTTTTAATAGTGTTGACACTTAAGCAAAGTTCATCAGCAATTGAGGCATAGCTTTTCCCTTTGGAAAGTAAATTTAGGACTTCATTTTCTCTTTCTGTAAGTTCGTTATGTTGCTTTTGTTGAAATGATTCAACGACCATACGCGCGATATTCACACTCATAGGAGCACCACCAGCTTTTAATTGTTGTAAGGCTTCAATGACTTTTTGCTTCCCCGAGTTTTTTGTTAAATACCCAACAGCCCCTGCACATAGGGCATCAAACACATATTGCGAGTTTTCGTGTACCGAAATCACTATAATTGCCACATTGGGTAACACTTGCTTTAGTTGCTTAGTACCCTCAATCCCATTGATACCAGGTAAAGTAATATCTGTAAAAACAATATCTGGGTTTAACTTTTTAATTTTTGGCAAAGCTTCTTCATACGATTCAAAATCTCCAACCACATCATAACCTTCTTCCTGATTAATGATTTCTTTGAGAGAATTTCGTAAAACTTCGTAATCTTCTATTAATACAACTTTCATATGTGTAAAATTTTATTTGTGATAGGTCACATATGGTATCGCTTTTATTCATAGGTGTTTGCATACACAAACTTTTAGTTTATGGCGATTTCATAATGCAAAAGTAAAAAATGCCGCTCACTTGAAACGGCATTTAATTTTTATTTAGTAACTCAAAAATTATTTTACAAACGTTTAAAAAAAGAATTATTTTGTTATATAAACAACATAAGCAGTTGCGTCTTGATTACCATTGGTTAATGTTGTTGCTACTCCATTTTTCCATATTTTTGCGACTGGTCTACCAACAGAATTATCTTCGTAACCAGCTACAAAAACATCAGTACCAGCGGTCGCTACTGAATAACAATCAGCAGACAAGACACTTAAATCTGTTCCAACTCCGTTTTTCCATAGTTTAGCAACTCGTCTAGAACTATTTTGAGGATATTCATACCCTGCAATATAAACATCAGTACTTACCACTTTTATAGAAGCACCCATCGAAGTTCCATTTGACAGGGTTGTAGCCACTCCATTTTTCCATACTGTAGCCTTATAATTATCATAACCAACAACATATACATCATTACCATTGACAAAAATATCATTTGTATGTGCAGAATATGCTCCGTTTGTTAAAGTAACTTCTGTTCCATTTTTCCAATATACAGCAGTTTCGGTACCGCTAGCATTGGTTTTTGTACCTGAAATATATACATCAGTACCTGAAACAAATATTGCGGTTGCAAACGCATTAGTTGCACCATTGGTTAATGATGTTGCCACACCATTTTTCCATAATTTAGCAACTGCTATACCAGCAGAAGTATTCTCATAACCAACAATATAAATATCATTTCCTGAGCCAAAAATTGCTGTTGCTTGTGCACTTGTCGATCCATTATTCAAATTTGTTTTTGCGCCATTTTTCCACATAATAGCGGCATAATAACCACTCGACCCTCTTTCTCGACCAACGGCATATACATCTGTACCTGAAACATAAATATCGTGTACATAAGATCTATCAACTCCATTTCCTAAAATAGTTTCTTGCCCATTCTTCCATATTTTGGCAGTAGGAATTTGATTACTATTTCGTTCATAACCACCAGCATAAATGTCTTGTACTTGCGGTTGTGGGTTTTCTGTAGAGCTATCATCTTTACTACAAGAAAATAAGCCAAGGGCTAAAGCGGATAATAAAATTAACTTCTTCATATTTACAATTATTGATTAGATTTTATTTAAAACAACCGCCCCATAAAGAGGCGGTAAAAAAACTCAACTCAAACTTTATTCTTTAATTATTTTTTTAGATAAGATACCTTTTTCAGTATTTAATTGAATAAAGTAGATGCCTTTTGATAAATTGGATAAATTAATCGTATTATTTGTGTTTGTGTACTTGTTGTTTAGTAATTCTCTTCCGTTCATATCTATAACTGAAACAGCATTGATTTGAATATTATCTGGATTGTCTATTGAAATAAAATCTAAAACCGGATTAGGATACAATGAAAGACTTGTTTTTTCGAAATCTTCAACTGATAAAACGGTTGAAACACTAAATGTGTCAATGTACAACCCTCCACTTAATGTATAATATATATTTTTAGAAGATTCGTTTTTAAAACCTATCCTATATGCTGCGTTAGTATTTACTGTAAAATCATGTTCTTTTAAAACAAAGGTTGTACTTGTTAAGTTTTGATCATCATATAAAACAGTATGATTAGTTGGTAGATAATAAGTGTTATTACTTACTAATAAAACTTTGTATTTTCCATCATAGTAAGTTGCATTTTTTTTAACATAATAGGAAACTCTATAATTCTGACCACTAACTAAATTTATCTTTCTTGAATACACATAAGTATTCGCAGGTGTGTTATATTCTGGTCTTGAAACTAAACCAAAAGCGCCTGATTGGGTTAAACCCGTTCCTGCAACAGTAGACCATGTAGATGAATTGGTAACTCCAGGATTTCTATTCCAACCTAGGTTTAGATAATTGGAAGAACTATCAAAATTTTCAGTGTAATTGGTATTAGTTGCTGTAAATTGTGTGTAAGTACTAATTCCTCTCCAAGAACTAATATCTGATGGAGCACAAGTAGATTTTATCCAAACAGTATATAAAACCCCTGTAGACAAACCTGTAAATAAATGATTAGTATCAGATGTAGTGGCAGTAAATAAAGCAGTTCCAGTTCCTGGTGTAAAGCCTGATGGGCCAATTTCTAAAGTATAAGAATCTATGGAAGTATCTCCAATTGTTGGTGCTGTCCAGCCTATGTGCACAGAATTATCTGTTGGCGCATCATATATGTAAGTAGTTGTAGGTCTAAAACAAGTTTGTGGTGTAAAAGTATAGGCAAAATCTACTGCAGCATTATCTGTGTAAATGTCGTCCCAAACAAAATAATACGTTGTACCTGCGTTTAATAAAATTTCAGTAAGACTAGAACGCAAGTCAGTAGTAGAGATGTTATCATTAAAGGAATAACAAGTAAAGTTACCACAAGTACCGGTTAAAATAGCTAAACGGGTGTTTACTGTTGTAGCATTGTTTGGAGTAGCTGATGAAATATTTAACAGCCCGTTTTGTGTAGGAGTAAAAGCCCACCAGTTGGCATTAGCATTCTGATTTGGTGAACTGTAACTGCCATAACAAAATGTTCCTATCGGAATATTTCCATTAATTACTCCCATTGAAACAGTACCAGAATTTGCAGTTAAAGGTGTTGCATTCGTGCAAGAATCGGTTACGGTTATTTTTCTTAAAGAAAAATTATTCCAATCGCTAACATATGCAATGTAACCATTAGTAACTATACCAGATGGAGCATTAAAAAGTGCTGAAGCCCCAACACCATCCACGCTTCCTTGAGAATTACCTGCTATAGTTTCTACAATTTGTTTAACAAAATCTATTTTTCGTATTCTATGAGAAAGTCTATCTGTAACTAAAAGGCATGAATTCATGAAACATAACGCATATGGACCATCGAATTCTGCTGTTAAGTAAGTAGTCCCGTCAGAATTCCCAGGTGTTCCTGACCCAGCAATAGTAAATGAATTTCCTGCATAATCAATAGCTCTGATTCTGTTATTACTATAATCAGTAATATATGTAAAACCATTAGCGTTAATAACAACATCAGTAGGAGAGTTAAATCTTACACTAGAACCAAATCCATCAGTATATCCAGAAATACCGTTTCCAGCTAAGGTTGACACTTGTCCAGTTGCCACAATGATTTTACGTATGGCATGGTTATTTCTATCGGCCACCACTAAATTACCTGCTATATCGACATCGATTCCACTAGGGTAATTAAATCTCGCATTAGTTCCTATCCCATTAACTAATCCAGCAGAAAGATTTGATCCTGCAATTGTCGCTACATTACCTGACAATGTAATACTTCTAATGCAGTTATTGTACATATCGGCAACATAAAAGATATTATTAACCTTGTCGAAACAAATATCGTTTGGAACATTAAATTGCGCCACATTACCTGCACCATTTACAAAACCTCCTGTCCCTGTTCCTGCAAAAGTGGTTACTACTCCACTTGGAGTAATTTTTCTGATTTTGTTATTAATTGGGTCGCAAACATAAATGTTCCCATCATTGTCAACTGTAGATCCAGCCATTGAAGCAAATCGTGCAGCTGAACCAGTAGCATCAATATTGCCTGATGTTCCATTTCCAGCTAGTGTGGTGACTTGAAAAGTTTGTGCAAATACACTAAAATGAATCAGCGTAAAAATAGAAAGTAAAAAATTTTTCATAGTTAAGTTTGTTTTTTGCAAATGTCTTAACTACGGTGATTTTTTATTTCACCCAAAAAGGGTGATTTTTAGATTATTTCTCCAATAAATTTTACAGAAGTCCCTGATGTTGAATTTATAACAATTTGTGAATTTAGTTTTTCCGCGCGTTTTTTCAAATTAAGCAATCCGTTCTTTCTTGACAATTTATTAACGTCAAAACCAATTCCATTATCTGTACATTCAATTTTTAATAAATTGTCATTAAGAGTAAAAGTTAACTCCAACTGAGATGCTTTACTATGCTTAAAAGCATTGGTCATTGCTTCTTTAAACAACAACAACAATTGTCTGTTCCAAAAATTAGGCAATAAAACAGCGCTATTTTCCACGTTATTGTTTAC
This sequence comes from uncultured Flavobacterium sp., assembly GCA_964565035.1. Lineage (GTDB taxonomy): Bacteria > Bacteroidota > Bacteroidia > Flavobacteriales > Flavobacteriaceae > Flavobacterium. The sequence continues at coordinate 9,417 of CAZMCP010000043.1, forward strand.
AATAAATTTAATATTGGAATGTTCAAAGAGATTTTCGCCAAAATCTGTTAACGCAAAAATAAGTTCTTCCAATGTACCATTTTTACTATCTATTGCCCAAATAAAATCTCTAATGCCGCTGAATAAATCTTGACTATCATTATAAATACGTTCTATTACCGAATAATTATTATTTGATTTTAGACTAGCATCATTAAGCAGTTTATCTGACAATACTGATATTCCTGCTAATTTATTGCCCAACTCATCGTGAAAATCTTGAGCAATATTATGACGCATTTCATTGAGCTGAAATTGTAATTTTTCGTTAGATTCTAATAAATTTTGAAGTTTTTGATTTCGCTTTTGAAGCTGCTTGATTCTTAAAAAAACTAAAAATGTCACAAAGCTTAAAAAAGCAATTGTAACAGGCAACAGTACATACCAACGCAAATACCAAACAGGCTCTTTTTTTATAATATATATAGGTGTATACGTATAATCGGAAAATAGATATTTAGCTCGAAATTGAATTTGATATTTACCCGAAGAGAAATTAGTAAAATCGTAACTATTTGCGTTCAAGATTGTCCATGGCTGGTTATTTAATTTATATTCAAGTACTGACTTTGAATTTTGATAACCAACAAGCTCAGCTTTAATGCTAAAATTTTGATTTGCATTAATGGAATTCTCTAATTGTAACGGTTTATTTTTGTTGGCTTTTTCAGAAAGTATTATATGTGGCAGTGCATGAAAAGGTTCATAATTAGCATCCAAAAAATCTACTCCGTCATTGCCAAGGGCGACTAATTGCTTATTAGTATTCAGGAAGATTTTAGAATAAAAAGAAGACGACAAACCTTCTTTTGTAGTGAATTTATAAAATAAATTATTTTTAAACAATAACAATCCTTTCTGACTTGCAAACCATAAATTGCCATTTGGAGTAATTACAAAATCATTGAAAGTATCATTTTCATTATTAATAAATTTGTGTTTTGTTATTTTTTGGTTTTCAAAAACAGAAAAACCTATATAATGTAGAATGTATAATTTTCTATTATAAATACTAACATTCACTATTTCATTTTGTAATAAACCATTTTCTTGTTTAATAGTTTTTATTTGTTGAAAATTCTTATTCAAGATGAAAATTCCGTTATTGGTAAAAACCCAATATTGATTTTCATAAAATAGCATTTTTTTTATTTTTAAGAAAAGTCTTTCATCGTCTGGTACATTTAAATGAATCTCTTCCCGTTTGCCTTTATTTAGATAAAATAATTCGTTGTCACCATATTCTATTTTTTGTTGATTGAGTGTAATTTGATTTTTAATAAATATCGATTTTATAATCAAACTTTCATGTTTTAAAAGAAGTTTTTGGCCATTTTTTTTCACTAAACATATCGTATCATTTTCTCTGTTTTTAAAAAAAGCTATAGTTTGAATAGGAAATTTTGTAAATGTATTTTTTGTTTTATGGTTAGCTATTAGAGTATTTTCGGTAATAAAGAAATTAAATTGTTTTTTCTCTAAAAAATCAACAATATAATTTCCTTTTAAAATATTTTTATCAATATGTATTACCGGTTTTTGTAATAAAAAAAGACCATTACCATAGGTACTAATCCAAATAGAATTGTCTTTAGAAATTAAAAGATCACTTACAGGTGATTTTAAAGTGGAAGCGTTAAAAAGTGTTGTTTTATTAGTCAAAAAGTCTTCAACAAAAACTTCTTGCTCATTATTGTTTTTATTTTGTAACAGATAAACTTTAAAAAGTGGGTTTCTAACAAATTGTATTATTCGTTTGCTTGGAAATTTACTTTTATCAATTTTTAAAATTCCATTCTTATTAAAATGAATAATCGCATCGGGAGTAGTGGCAATATAATTAGAGTTATATTTTTGCAATCCAATTATCTCAAATTTATTTAAAAAAGGAAAAGCATATTCTGTTTTAAAATTTTCATCAAGTTTATATACCCCCTTAAACTGAGGCGAATTTTTATCGGTAAAACAATAGACTTCGTTATCTATTTTTTCCATTTGGAAATTTTCCGTTTTTGCTTGGCCTGTAAAATTTGGATAAAACTTATAAAAATCAATGGCATTGTCATACCAAAATGTTTTATTATTATAAGTCATTAAAGAATAGAACTTAGATTTTTTAGTTCTTATGTTATAATAATTTATTCTAACTCTATTTTCTAAAGAATAAATTTCGTTTCCTTTTTTAAGGATTTGCTGTAGCTTCGAAAAATTAGAGTTTTTTACCGTTATAGGACTAAATTGTTTACCATCAAAAAAGTAACAACCTCCTCCCCATGTAGCAACTATTTTTTTATTTCCATCTTCAAAAACGTCTATCACAAAACTATTGGTAAGTCCTTGATTTCTATTGAAATTTTGAAATGCACTTCCGTTAAACTTCACCAAACCATTATCGGTTCCTAACCAAATAAATCCTTGCTTGTCTTGAATGATTTGGTAACACAAATCATGGGGCAATCCATTCTCAGAGTTGTAATGCGTGATTTTAAACTGTGAAAAAACCTCTAGAGTAAATAATAGAAATAATACAATGATTCGCATTTGGCAAATCTAAAAAATATTATTCCACTTTTAACAAATCCCTAAACTGGTACAATACTCTTTCTAGTAGTCGCAAATCTTCAGTGATGATTTCTGCTGAACCTCGCATTTCTTGTTGAAACGGAATTATCTTTTTATAACTAGTTTTCATACCTTCAGTTAACACAACATCTATGGCTATATTACCATCCTTATCAGGAACCAAAGCAATATTTTGTATTTTCCCTTTAAGTATTCCAAATTCTCTATCAGGATAATTTAATAATCGGACGTTTACTTTTTGCCCAACTTTAATTTTTCCAGAATTTTGAGAAGGAGCTTTGAGTTTTCCTATATAACCTTCACCAGTTGAAGGCACAACTGAAAAGACTTCTTCTCCTGAAGTCACTGTTTGATTTTTAACCCATACTTTTGTAAAACTTACTTGTCCATCAATTCCTGATTGCAAAACATAGTTGAGTTCCCAGTCTTTAATAGCTTTTTTAAGTTGATAAAATGATTGTGATAAATTTCTATCCAAGTTAACAGTTTCTTTCACGTCATTTATTTCATTTCCTTTAATTGCTTTTGTATTATCTATCAATGAAGATTGCAATTGTGAAATTGAAGACAGCAAGTTTTTATAATTTTTTTCTGCTTGTAAAAAGAACATTTTTTTAGTCTCAAATTCCTGATCAGAAACGACTCCTTTATCATGTAGTTTTGTATAACGAGCTAATTCACTTCTTTGCAACATAAGTTCTTGCTCATTAATCGATTTTTGTTGAATCAATAAAGATAAGCGCTCTTTAATTTGCGAACTTTCTGAACGTTGTGCTGTAGTCTCTACTTTATAAGGTGTAAGTGATTTATTAAGACTATTAGCCACATGATCCTTTTGAAAAGAAGCATAAGCACTCTCAATATCTCCAAATTGAGCATTTGTGAATTTGTCAAATGGAAAATTACTAAAATTTCTTTTTTGAAAAGCTTCCAGCTCATTTTTCAATCTAAAGATATCATTATAATTTGAAGCGTTTTCAATTACCGCTAATGGTGTATTTGCCTTAACATTTGATTTATCATTTATCAAAATATCCTGAATTCTACCAGACGCTTTAGCAATCATTTTTTCTGGAGGTATGTTGGTCGTTATGATAACCTCAGTTCTTACAATGTCTGGATATTTTAAGAACCACGACACCACAAACATCAATACTATGATTGTAAAAATCAATACTGTTCCCCAACGTATCATCCAGTTTGGAACTTTTGATAATATATCTTGTACTTCTTCGCTACGCAGTTCGAAAGAAGTATCGTATGTTTCTTGTGCCATGATTAATTCCCTAATTGTAATTGATTTCTAACCAATTCAAAATAATTTCCTTTTTGTTCTACTAACGCTGAATGGCTCCCTATTTCAATGATTTTACCTTTATCTAATACCACAATTTGATCAGCATTCATTACTGTGCTTAATCTATGTGCAATTACAACTACTGTTTTGTCTTTAAAGAACATATCCAGTTTTCGCATGATTTCTTTTTCATTATTAGCATCTAGGGCTGAAGTAGCCTCATCAAAAAACAACATTTCAGGATTTTTGTATACTGCTCTGGCAATAAGTAAACGTTGCTTTTGCCCAGTACTCATCCCAACTCCTTCAGAACCTATTTTGGTATTATAACCTAATGGCAAACCATTAATATAATCGGTAATATTAGCAACATCCGCTGCATACACCAAGCGTTCTTTATCCACTTTATCAACACCAACAGCAATATTATTAGCAATTGTATCATTGAATATAAATCCTTCTTGCATAACGGCTCCTATACTGTTTCTCCATGCCTTTTGAGAAATATTCTTAAGTTGCGCGTTACCTACAAGCACTTCTCCTTTCTCAGGTTCATAGAATTTTAAAAGTAGCTTCATTAGAGTTGTTTTACCACTACCACTAACTCCTACAATAGCTGTCACTTTTTTAGCTGGAATAACTAAACTTAAGTCTTCTAGAACAGGCACATCTGAACCCAAGTATCTATAAGTTAAATTTTTAATTTGGATATCTTGATTACTTGGCACATCATGCATTTGAAATTCTTCTTGCTGTACCTCATCCTCTTTTTCATGAATCTCGGATAAACGTGCCAAAGATATTTTGGCATCTTGTAACTCTCTCACAAAACCAATTAATTGAGTTATTGGTCCATTTAAATTTCCAACAATCGAGCTAATCGCCATCATCATACCCAAGGTAATATCGCCATCAATAACCAACTTGGCAGAAATAAAAACAATGAAAATATTCTTTAATTCATTGATTACGGATGAACCAATTGTTTGAGTTTGTTCTAACACTAATCCTTTCATCGAAACTTTAAAAAGTCTTGCCTGAACATGTTCCCAACCCCATCTTTTTTGTTTTTCGGCATTATGGAGTTTTATTTCCTGCATCCCGTTGATGAGCTCCATTACTTTACTTTGCTCCTGACTCACTTCGGAAAAACGCTTATAATCTAATGCCTCTCTTCGTTTTAAAAACAAGGTAATCCAACCAAAATAAAGTAAACTTCCAGTAAAAAAAACAAAAAATATCTGCAAATTATAATAGGCTAAAACACCGCCCATTACAATCATATTAATAACTGAAAAAATCACGTTAAGTGAAGAAGTAGTCAGAATTCTTTCAATTCTTCTATGATCATTAATACGTTGCATGATATCACCCGTCATTCGTACATCGAAGAAAGAAATTGGCAAATTCATCAACTTAATAAAGAAATCAGAAATAAGCGAAATATTAATTCTTGTAGATAGATGGAGTAAGATCCAACTTCTTATAAGCTCAATTCCTGTTCTCCCAGCAAATAAAAATAATTGTGCAAAAAGAATAAGATAGATAAAACTTATATTTTGATTTTGGATCCCTACATCGACAATACTTTGAGTTAAAAATGGAAAAACTAACTGCAATAATGTCCCTGCCAATAGTCCAATACTTAATTGAACTAAAAATGATTTGTATTTCCATAAATATTGATACAGTATACTAAAACCTAAGGGTTTCTTTTCTTCTTTATCAAAGTCTGTTTCAAAAAATTTAGGTGTAGTTTCCAACAATAAGGCTACTCCTTCCTGAGTTTTATCATCGGCATTATTACCAATCCAAAATTTTAAAAATTCAGTTTCATTATACTCAATTAGTCCAAATCCTGGATCTGAAATACGATATTGTCCTTTTTTAATATCGTATAACACCACATAATGCTCTTTATTCCAGTGAAGAATACATGGCAAAGGGGCTTCCTTAAGGCTCTCTAAATCCAGTTTAACTCCTAAAGTTCTAAACCCTATACGCTCTGCCGCATCACTTAAAAAAAGTAAATTACTCCCTTCACGTGTGGTCTCAGAGTAATCACGCAACTGTTGAATATTGATAGTCCGGCCATAGTATTTAGACACAATCTTTAAACAAGTTGGTCCACAATCTTTGGCGTCAGCCTGAATATATGTAGGAAATTTTTTCAATTTTAGTTTGTTTTAAGCAAAAGTAGTAAAAACCGCCTGATTAATCAGGCGGTTAAATCATTGTTTTTTATCTTTGGGACAACACTCTTTTACTGCTACTTAAAGAATATGTTAATATCCAATAGGACAAAGAAGTGTTGAAGCATTCCCATCTGAAATAGGAGGTTTACATACAATTGATTTTCCTCCATTAATTTCAAGTTGCTCATTATTAGTCAGTTTTTCGAGCACCTTATAGTTTTAAAATGTTTTTTTAAATCATTTTAATTTTAAGGTTCTAAAACTGCTCAGCACAACAACATCCACCACCTCCATTTACTGGATAATTAGCAGGGCAAGGTAACGATCCTTTGCGTACACAAAATCCTTGCATAATCCACGAATTACAATAATCTGTTATTCCTCCATTAACTGATTTTTGTTCTTTTACACTCATTTCTTGAGCACCTTCTAAGTTTAAAATGTTTTTTAACATGATTTCAGTTTTTAAAATTAACCTTTAATGCAACATTTGCAGTTTGTATTGTAAACTCCTTCATAAAGGCTAAAGCAGTCATTAGCATTTATAGTATAATCACAAACGTTTCCTGGAGGAAGAATACAATGATACTGTCCTCCACTAATAGCTTTTTGCTCATTTTTATTCAATTGCTGAGCTCCTTCTAAGTTTAAAATGTTTTTTAACATGATTTAAATAATTTAAATAATTTTAATTTTTCTCAATCATTTAAAGACAGTTGAGATTTCTGTCTATTCTCGGCCAAGAATTTTTTATACCAATTGTAAGTTTTCTTTATTTTTTAATTTGTTTGTTTCCTCTTTAAAATCATTCAAGAAATATTTTATATCGCTTAAATCAAATTCATTAGGAAACAATTCATCATTAACAATTTTCACAGGAGTAAAATTGAATTTGTTAGCTAAACACCATTCATATTGCCTCATCAATTGGTTATTAGCAATCATATCGAAAGATGGTACCTGCCATTTTTTTTGCCAGTCTATTAAATTCATATTATTAATATGCCAATCACTCAGAGCTTCTTTAGCCAGTTTCTCGTTTGATGAGTTTAAAGTCAATAATGTTCCTACAACAGATAAATACTGATTACTACTGTTTTCAGGATTTACATTAAATAATATATTGATATATATATTGTTTTTATTTTTTTCGAATAAATCCATTGCATCTTGAAATGCCTTATGGCAATGACCACAACTTGGACTTAAAAAAAGTGTCAACCTAACAGGCGCTTTGCTATCACCATATTGAATACCTTTTAATTTTTCAAAACCTTCTAGCACCTCTACTTTCTTGCTAAAAGATTTAAAAACTTTAAAATTTCTTTTAAGACGTTTATAAACATTTAATTCATTTTTCAATTGGATGCTTTTTTCAAAAATTGGCCTAATAAAAAACCAACTTGTGATAATTAAAATTGAAGATTGTATATAACTTAAAGAGTTACGGAAATTGAGATTATTAAAAGATTGTGGATATAAAAAAATAAGAATTCCTTGTACCATAATAACTAACGACACTACTAAACAAAGAAAACACCATTTTTTTAAACTAACTTTTTGAAGCCAGACTGAATAACCCAAAAAAGGAATTGAAACTAAACTCAAAATAACAATTAATGAACTCGAATGAATTGGGTCTAGTAGTAATGCTAAAAAATTGATTCCGAAGAAAAGAATAGGTAAATCAAAGAAATTTAATCCTTTAATAATTTCGCCTTTATTTGATTTTATTACCGATTCACAAGAAGCTTTTGCACTAACATTGCAAAGCTTTGATCCAATTTCAGTTTTGACTCCAAACTTTTCTTGCAAAATCAATACGCTTACTAACAAACCCGTGATTGTCAGCCCTAACAAAGAGAAGCTTAGTCCTGAAAAATCACACAAAGAGACTGATAAGAAAACTAATAATGCGACAGGCAATAAATACGATACCCATTTTGAAAAACTATTAAATTGAGATTTATTTATTTGAGAATTTGATTCTATAACAACAATAATCTGATTCCAGTCTTTAAGGAATTCATTAGTTGACAACCTTTGTTTTATCCCTTTTTGATTTTCTGTTAAAACAAAAGATTTTGTTTTTTTTATTAAAACAAGTTCTCCTTTGAAAATTGCAAGAAAAAATTCTGGCAATTCAACAAATTGTTCTTTTGGAATTTTTAAAGCTATATTTTCTATTGAAAGATAGCTTAACGAATCTGTTACAGAATATAAACTAGGATAATTCGGGTGTGATAAAAAGGTATCTTCAAATAAGTCTTTTTGATTATAATACCTGTTAAGAATTAAATATTTTTTTAGGATGTGTAGCATATTTACCTCTTTTATTTTTCGATTTCTGAGGCAAATTTTGATCTATTTTAAGGCTAAACAAAACGAATGCAGTTGCAATTTTTAAATTGTAACAGATACAATTTATAAATTAACATAGCTTAAAAAATATTTAACTATTTGAAAATAAAGTTTTTAAAAAAAATAAATTAAGCCATTTTCGAATTCTAAAAAAGCAACTGAATGATTAACTAAATTTGAAAAAATTAAATACTGAAATGAAAATAAAAAACAACAAATTGAAAATTAGTGAATTTGAGAAGTATTCACTATCCTCTAAATCACAAACTTTAATTAAAGGTGGATTAACAGATAGTGGTGAGGGGCCAGGGGATCCAGACAATGGAGGATGGGACCCAAATGACCCTAATGGAACAGGTGGAGGACCTGGAGGCTCCTCTACAGTTGGTGTTTTAACCAAACCGAAGCCTTAATTATTGACATCAAGAACTTCAAGCTTTTCCAATTTTTGGGCAAATTGAACTGGACTAAGTCCAGTTTTTTTGTTAAAAGACCTCGCAAAAGAAGTTGCATTTTTATATCCTACACTTTCTGCAATGGCTTGGGTCGAATATTTTCTGTACAATGAATTTGTAATCATTTTATTAACTACATAATTAATTTTCAACTCATTTACATATTCACTAAATGTTTTTTCAAAATTTTTATTTACAACGTAAGACAGATATGTAGTATTTGTTTTTATTTTTTTTGCTACAAATTGTAATGTAAAATCTTGATTTAAAAAAACTTTCTTCTCTTCCAGCTCTTTTAATTTTTGTAACAACTGAATTTCCTTTTCTTCATCTAAATTTAATGTTACAACTTGAGCGTTTTCTAGTTGCTTTTCTTCTTTAAAACTCAGCATTGAAGATTTCTTTTCTAAATTTTCTTCATTTCTATGTTTTTCTATAATAGCATTAAACTTAGCTTCAGAAATTCTTCTATATCTATAATTTTTAATTAGAAAATAAACTAATATCATTATAATTATTAGTCCCAAAAATAAACCAATTTTTCTAAGAATGTTTTGTATTTTATACTTGCTTTGCATTTGCATCATTTCTTTTTTCAAAATTTGGTCATTCTGAAAAACATTGATTTTTTCTTTTTCATTAATCAATTTCGTCTCTTCAGCTTCAAAATTTTCAAGATAAACCTTAGCGAAATAGGTTGCCTTTATATAATCAGCTTTAAATTCAAAAATTTTAGCCTGATAATATTTTGAACTTACATACTCAAACAAACGATATTTGTTAGCCGTTGAATTATGAATAGAATCGACTTTAGAGAAATAAACTAGAGATTTATCATACTTATTCTTTAAAAAGTAAGCATATCCTAAATTATAAGATGCTATATAAAGCTCATGGTCAAAGTCATTTTCTAAACATTCTGATATTATATTCTGATAAATATTTATTGCATCATCAATTTTATTTAATTGTAAATAAACTCCAGCAATATTAATCTGTACTTTTACTTTGCTTATTATAGAATACTTTGAATATGCAATTGCTTTTTTATAATAAAATAAAGCAGAATCTAAAACTTTTTTATCATTTTCATTCTTCTTAAAAACATACTCATAATTTTTCCCTAAATTTAAAAGAATATTAGATTTAGTTGTTAGCAAATCATTTTCTGTAAAAAGAAAATTCTTTTCTTCAATTACTCTCTCTACTTTTTTTAAAGATTTAATTGCTAAATGATAATTACCTATTTGATTATTTATAATTGCAATATTGTTTTCTAACTTTATAAGTTGCCTAACATCATTAACTTTTTTTGAATATTCGATTCCTTTGTTGAATTTTAGCAAAGCAATACTTAATTTATCCCTTTGCCAGTAAACCAAACCCATATAATTATTTAAACATGCTAAAGTCCTATACTTTTTCACTGAATTCAGCATTCCATCTGAAAGTTTGATTGCTTCTTCAATTTTTTTATTAGAAATCAAAGTATCCCCTTTAGATTGATACAAATAAGCAAGAGCACCTTTTGCAAAAATTTTATGTTCTATTGCAGATGATTTTTCTAAACGAATAGCAACAACAATAGCACTATCAGTATCCGAATTTGTTAATCTTCTAATTTCATTTTGAATAAATTCATACTCTTTTTCATTAAACTTCTTTTGAGCTAATATTGAAGTAGAAAAAAATAAAAAAGTAGAAAAAAGTAGAAAATAAGTTCTCATTTATTGTTTTTTTAAACCTGCAAAGGAACTCATTTTTTAAAAAAGAATGCAACATTTTCATTGTTAATCTATAAAATCAAAAATTTAATTAAAATATTTAGATGAATAAAATTTCACAATCATTAATTGAAATGTTACATTTCTTTACTTACTTTTGTCTCACAAAAAAAAATGAATTATGAAACCAGATTTATTTCAATCTCCTGATTATTATCTGTTAGATGATTTACTAACAGAAGAACATAAATTAGTACGTGATTCTGCACGTGCTTGGGTAAAAAAAGAAGTTTCTCCTATTATTGAAGAATATGCTCAAAAAGCTGAATTTCCTCATCAAATTGTGAAAGGCCTTGCTGAAATTGGTGGATTTGGACCTTATATTCCTGTTGAATATGGTGGTGCTGGTCTTGATCAAATTTCTTACGGATTAATCATGCAAGAAATTGAGCGAGGTGATTCTGGAGTTCGTTCAACTTCATCGGTCCAATCTTCATTAGTAATGTATCCTATTTGGAAATATGGAAATGAAGAGCAACGTATGAAATATTTACCAAAATTAGCTACTGGAGAATGGATTGGTTGTTTTGGTTTAACAGAACCAGATCATGGATCAAATCCTGGTGGTATGATTACAAACTTCAAAGATATGGGTGACCATTATCTTTTAAATGGAGCTAAAATGTGGATTTCTAATGCTCCTTTTGCTCAAATCGCTGTTGTATGGGCTAAAAATGAAGAAGGTAGAATTCACGGATTAATTGTTGAACGTGGAATGGAAGGCTT
>CAZMCP010000044.1:0-20751 GCA_964565035.1 uncultured Flavobacterium sp.
AACCGTGAGTTAAATGCCCACCATGTGACAAATCAAAACCTAAAATTTTGTCTCCTGGTTTTAAACAAGCAGCAAAAACTGCAGTATTTGCTTGTGAACCAGAGTGTGGTTGTACGTTTACATATTCTGCACCAAACAATGCTTTTGCTCTATCTATAGCGATTTGTTCAACAATATCAACTACTTCACAACCACCATAATATCTTTTACCTGGATATCCTTCAGCATATTTATTAGTTAAACATGAACCTTGTGCTTCCATTACTTGGTCACTCACAAAGTTTTCAGAAGCAATCAATTCAATTCCATGAATTTGTCTGTCTTGCTCATCTAAGATTAAGTCAAAAATTTGTTCGTCGCGTTGCATTTTAATTATTTTATGTTAAATGGTCGTCAAAAATACGAAAAGTGTTTGGTATAATCCCAATAGAAACTATATTTGAGGTGTTAAAACAATACAATTTCACAAAATTTATTATTATGCCCATAACCGCAAACAATCCAAACAGAAAATCATGGTTGGAAATAGAATCTAACAGTGATTTCCCTATACAAAACATTCCATTTGGAGTATTTTTAACTAAAGAAAATATCGTAACAGTTGGAACTCGTTTGGGTGATTTTGCAATTGACCTAGGTGCTCTTCAACAATTAGGATATTTTGAAGGAATAGAACTTACAGACGATGTTTTTCTTCAAGATACCTTAAATGATTTTATCTCTGATGGTAAAAAAACATGGAGATTAGTAAGAAACCGAATTGCTGATATATTTGATGCTGAAAATCCAACTTTACGTGACAATAAAAAACATAGAGATGTTGTTATTTTTAACATGAAAGATGTAGAAATGCAACTTCCTGTTTACATAGGTGACTACACTGATTTTTATTCAAGTAAAGAACATGCAACAAATGTGGGCAAAATGTTTCGTGATCCTGAAAATGCATTGTTACCAAACTGGCTTCACATTCCAGTAGGCTATCATGGAAGAAGTTCTACGATAGTTCCTTCTGGCATTCCAGTACATAGACCAATGGGGCAAACTATGCCTGCAGATGCTACAACTCCTGTATTTGGTCCTTCTAGATTAGTTGATTTTGAACTTGAGACAGCTTTCATTACAACTGATGCCAATATTATGGGGGAAAATATCCCTATTGATGAAGCTGAAGAATACATCTTTGGTATGGTACTATTAAATGATTGGAGTGCTCGTGACATTCAAAAATGGGAATATGTTCCACTAGGACCTTTTTTAGCTAAAAACTTTGCCTCTTCGATTTCTCCTTGGATAGTAACGATGGATGCTTTAGAACCTTTTAGATGTGCTCAACCTAAACAAGAACCAACTCCTCTTCCTTATTTACAACATAAAGGAGATCATGCTTTTGACATTAACCTTCAAGTTGCAATTACTCCTGAAAGCGGTGAAGAGACTGTTGTTTGTAATTCGAACTTGAAATACATGTATTGGACAATGAGTCAACAATTAGCGCATCATACTATTAATGGTTGCAGAATTAACTCTGGTGATATGATGGGATCTGGAACAATATCTGGTCCTACAGAAGATTCTTTTGGCTCTATGCTTGAATTGACTTGGGGTGGCAAAAATCCTTTAAAAATGAAAGATGGTAGCGAAAGAAAGTTTATTAATGATGGAGACACGGTTACAATGAGAGGTTTTTGTAAAAACGATTCAGTAAGAATTGGTTTTGGAGAAGTTTCCAGTAAATTACTTCCTCCTATTCCAACAAAATAATTAAACTTAAACTCCGAATAATTTCGGAGTTTTTTTTATAGCCCCGATGGAAACGGCATCCTTTTTGTTTACAAAAAGATATAGTGTACAGCGGGAAAAAGCTACTAAAAATATATATTTGCCAAAATTTAAACATATGAAAAAAATTACCATTTTAGTTTTTGTTTTTAGTTTTTTGATTAGCTGTGGTGTGAAAAGCACACAATCTATGCTTAGTAATGGAGATTATGACGGTGCTATTTATCGTGCTTCAGAATCGCTTAAAACCAATAAGGCATCTAAAGGCAAACAAGACTATGTTTATTTAATTGAGGAAGCTTTTGCAAAAGCTAAAGAACGTGATTTACGTGATATCGATATGCTACAAAAAGATGGTAATCCTGCAAATTTTGAAAAAATTTACAACACTTACCTTCAGCTTAACAATAGGCAAGAAAAAATTAGACCTCTATTACCTTTGTACTTAATAAAAGAAGCTAGAAATGCCTATTTCCCTTTTGATGATTATTCTTCTCAAATTGTAAAAAGCAAAGAGTCGCTTTCAAAATATCTTTATGATAATTCTAAAAACTTAATGAAGCAAAATGATAAAATGTCTTTTAGAAAGGCGTATGATGATTTTGCGTATTTAGAAAAAATTAATCCTGGTTATAAAGATGTGAGCAAAATGATGAATGAAGCTCAATATAAAGGAACCGATTATGTTAATGTTTATACCAAAAACGAAACACAAATGGTAATTCCTACTCGCTTACAATCGGATTTACTTGATTTTAGCACTTTTGGACTAGATGATAAATGGACTGTCTACCATAGCAATCGTCAAAAAGGAGTTACTTACGATTATGGTTTGATTGTTAACTTCCGTCAGATAAATATTTCGCCAGAACAAATTAAAGAACGTGAGTTTGTTAAAGAAAAACAAATTGCAGATGGCAAAAAACCATTGCTTGATGCTAATGGAAACCAAGTAAAAGACGAAAAAGGTAATGTAGTAATGGTTGATAATATGAAGACAGTCCGTGCAACCATATATGAGTTCAAACAGTTTAAAGCCTGTAATGTTACTGCAAAAGTTGATTACATAGATTTTAAAACCAATCAACTTATAGACACTTTCCCCTTATCTAGCGAATTTATTTTTGAATACATTTATGCTAACTATAATGGAGATCGCAATGCTTGTGACAGTGATTATCTACAATATTTTGGCAGAAGAGCAACTCCTTTTCCTAGCAATGAACAAATGGTCTATGACTCTGGAGAAGATTTAAAAGCCAAACTAAAAAGTATTATTACAAGAAATAAGTTTAGAAGATAAATAATGAATCCCGAGCCTAACTCGGGATTCATTATTTAAATATTATTGAGGAATAGTTTCTTGCAACAACTGATTACCGTTTTTATCAAAATAAGTGCAAGTTAGTTTTTGCATTGAAATCACCCATTTCTCAACGCCTGACTTAGCACAATCATTACAAAAAGTCAAATAATCTGTTTTTCCTTGCTGATGTGCTTTTAAATCTAATTTGAACTGTTCAACATTAACAAAATCAGAAATAACTAAACCATCATATTTAGATTCTGTAGCCATTTTGTATTGTTCACTTCCTTCAAAAACACTATGACCATCAGAAACGAAAGTTTCATAATTGGTTACACCTAACCCAATCAATTCTTTTATATAATTGGGAAAATCTGCGCCGGATTTTACTTTGGCATGTGCTTCTTTAATTTGTACTAATGTGAACATAGTATTGAAATTTAAAATTAAAGTAATTTACGAATAGCATCTACTTCAATAGCGTCATGTGAGTTATCATAAACACAAACTCCATTTTTAATTACTAAAATTTGAGGTGATTGATGCACAACATTAAAACGAGAAGCTATCTCGTTAGAAATGGATCTAAACTCTAATAAATCTAAAAAATAAGGTGTTATTTTATCTTCTAAATTAAAATCGTTTTCAAAATTTTTCAAAACTGTTCTACTAATAATACAACGTGTACTGTGTTTAAATATCAAAACTGGCGCTTCCCAAGATTGATTTACAATTACATCTAACTGATCTAAATGAGTTAAACTTACCCATTTAACATTACTTTTTACTTGTGGCTTATTCTCTTCAGAACTTCCGAATATATTTTTTAAAAAACTCATTATCCCTATTTTTTTAATAATTCATATTGATTACTAGTAATTTCATAATCAATTACCAATTTATGTTTTTTATAAAATTTTAATAAATTCTCAAATCTTTTTTTTGTGTCAAAATTAAAATTTAGTTTCATTTTTTTTAAACAAACCGAACAAAGAGCATTTGGCTTACTATCATCTTCACTCAAACTGTTTGATCCATTCATTACACAAAGAGCATGTGTACAATGCTTCATTTTAAACATATGTCCTATTTCATGTGCAGAAGTTCTAATTGTCCTTCTCAAGCATATTGTATAATCATCTAAATTTGGTTCATATCTCGAAAATGATGTAACCCCAACTCCTTTAGAATATGTTGCTAACCCAAAAACAAAATTCCAAGATGGATCTGGATATAAATCTTTTGCAGTAAGTCCCATGACAACTAAAGCATTTTTTGGCTTGTATTGTGGTATTATTGTGTCTAAAATGTATGAAGCATCTAATTGCTCAGCATTAAATTCATTTAAACGTCTTTTTCCAATTGGAATAAGTTTGTCTGAAATTGGTTTTAACTTTTCCACCTTAACACAGTAAAACAAATGAATATAACCTATTGTTAAATTAAGAAATTTTTCTTCATTTTTATTAAATTTTCCAATTGGTTGAATATATATAGTTGTAAATTCATCATTTACTTTCAGTGGATCTAACAATTTATACTCTTCAAAAGTTTGCCCTTTTTCTTTATGAATAGAAAGCCATTCACCTGAATTAGGTAAACCTAATGATTTATCAGCAATTTTAATTTTATCAATCTCATCAAGTTCATTTGAACCACAAGCTCATATAATTAAAACTATAAAAATGTAAATCATTTTTGTTTTCATAAAATAAAAATGTCATTTTGTCTTGACTGCGCTTCCAAAAACACCAAAAACAGTCATTTTGTCTTGATTTTTATACTTGGAATATTAATTGAATATTCGATTCCAAAGTTAATCAAATAACAACAACATAATACTAAAGGATAAATTCAATATGAACTTAAACAATTTAACAATAAAATCGCAAGAAGCTTTGCAACAAGCACAGCAAATTGCACAAGCCAATGGCCAGCAACATCTGGAAAACGAACACATTTTTAAAGGAATTTTAGAAGTAGATGAAAACGTTGCACCTTTCATCCTAAAAAAACTGAATGTAAATGTTAATCTATTCAAACAGATTTTAGATAGTACCATTCAGAGTTTTCCAAAAGTTTCTGGTAGTGATTTAATGCTTTCACGCGAAGCTGGATCTTCATTAAATGAGGCAAATATCATTGCAAAAAAGATGAACGATGAATACGTATCCATTGAGCATTTAATTTTAGCCATTTTTAAATCGAAAAGTAAAGTTGCCCAAATCCTAAAAGATCAAGGAGTAACCGAAAAAGGTTTAGAAGCTGCGATTGCTGAAATTCGTAAAGGAGAACGTGTAACCTCAGCATCTGCTGAAGAAACGTACAATGCATTAAACAAATATGCTAAAAATTTAAACCAGTTAGCCAATGATGGTAAACTCGATCCAGTAATTGGTCGAGATGAAGAAATTCGTCGCGTGTTACAAATTTTATCTCGTAGAACTAAAAATAATCCAATGCTAATTGGCGAACCTGGTGTAGGTAAAACTGCTATTGCAGAAGGCTTAGCACACAGAATTGTAGCTGGTGACGTTCCTGAAAACCTAAAAGATAAAGTAGTTTATTCTTTAGATATGGGAGCTTTGATAGCTGGTGCAAAATACAAAGGTGAGTTCGAAGAGCGTTTAAAATCGGTAGTAAAAGAAGTAACTTCGGCGGAAGGTGATATTGTACTTTTTATTGACGAGATACACACTCTTGTGGGTGCTGGAGGTGGCGAAGGTGCAATGGACGCTGCAAACATCTTAAAACCAGCTTTAGCTCGTGGCGAACTAAGAGCTATAGGTGCAACCACATTAGATGAATATCAAAAATATTTCGAAAAAGATAAAGCATTGGAACGTCGTTTCCAAAAAGTAGTAGTAGATGAACCTGATACAGAAAGCGCTATTTCTATCTTACGTGGAATTAAAGAGAAGTACGAAACACATCATAAAGTTAGAATCAAAGATGATGCAATCATTGCCGCTGTAGAATTATCTCAGCGATACATAACTAATCGTTTCTTGCCAGACAAAGCGATCGACTTAATGGACGAAGCTGCTTCAAAATTACGTATGGAAATCAATTCTAAACCTGAAGAACTTGACGTTTTAGATCGTAAAATAATGCAGTTAGAAATCGAAATCGAAGCCATCAAGCGTGAAAACGATGAAAACAAATTAAAAGTACTTGGACTAGATTTAGCCAATCTTAAAGAGGAACGTAATGAAATTTATACACGTTGGAAATCGGAAAAAGATTTAGTTGATAGTATTCAATCAATAAAACAAGAAATTGAAGATTTTAAAACTGAAGCCGAACGTGCTGAAAGAGATGGCGATTATGGAAAAGTTGCTGAAATTCGTTACGGAAAAATTAAAGAAGCTCAGGAAAAATTAGATGGTTTACAAATACAATTACAGGAAAACCAATCGGATAAATCTCTAATCAAAGAAGAAGTGACTCACGAAGACATCGCTGAAGTAGTAGCTAAATGGACTGGTATTCCAGTAACTAAAATGCTACAAAGTGAACGCGAAAAATTGTTACACCTTGAAGACGAATTGCACCGCAGAGTTGTAGGTCAAGAAGAAGCAATCGAGGCAATTAGTGATGCTGTTCGAAGAAGTCGTGCTGGATTACAAGACGCTAAAAAACCAATTGGTTCCTTCCTTTTCTTAGGAACAACTGGTGTAGGTAAAACCGAATTAGCAAAAGCCTTAGCGGAATATTTATTCGACGATGAAAATGCAATGACTCGAATTGATATGAGCGAATACCAAGAGCGTCATAGTGTAAGTCGCTTAGTTGGAGCGCCTCCGGGATATGTAGGATATGATGAAGGGGGACAATTGACTGAAGCAGTTAGAAGAAAACCATATTCAGTAGTCCTATTGGATGAAATAGAAAAAGCACATCCAGACACATTCAATATTTTATTACAAGTATTAGATGAAGGTCGTTTAACCGACAACAAAGGTCGTGTAGCCGATTTCAAAAACACCATTATTATTATGACTTCTAACATGGGAAGCCATATTATTCAAGAAAAATTTGAAAACCTTAAAGGTGGAATTGAAGCTGCTACAGAAGCTGCCAAAGTTGAAGTATTAGGATTATTGAAACAAACAGTTCGTCCAGAATTCATCAATCGTATCGATGAAATTGTGATGTTTACGCCTTTAACAGGTGATAATATTCGAGAGATTGTGGGATTACAATTAAAAAGTGTGATTAAAATGTTGGCTTTACAACATATAACTATGGATGCCACTCCTGAAGCTATTACTTATTTATCTGAAAAAGGATATGATCCAACTTTTGGAGCAAGACCAGTAAAAAGAGTTATTCAGAAAGAGGTGTTAAATCAACTTTCAAAAGAAATTCTATCAGGAAAAGTAACAACAGACAGTATTATTTTACTTGATAGTTTTGACAACCAATTGGTTTTTAGAAATCAATCTGAAAAGTAATTTTGTTTTATATATTTAGTTTAGTTTTGGTATACCCGATTGATTATTTTAAGTCAATCGGGTATTTTATTTTTAATCTTTTACATGAATTAAATAAAGGATTTTATTCCTACATTCGAAAAAAATAAAACTCCTTATTTACATATATGAACTTATTTAAAAAACAATACCATGAAGTTATTGAACTCATTGGTTTTGAAGATTTTAATCAAACTATTAAACGAATAATCGATTTTACACTCGATACAGAAAATATAGATTTTTATAGGAAAACAAATAGTTTCTTAAACTGGAAAGATAACAATAACGATACTATTGAAGTTAAACGTAGATTAAGCGAGCTTGCTTCAGAGTTACATAATTATCTAATAAAAAAAGAAATTAAACCTCATCAAACTATCATTTCAATTAATGACCTTGGAAAAAGATACAACTCAAATTTTGCACTTGGCCCAATCAATTTAGATATCAAATCTGGTGAAATCATAGGTTTAGTTGGTGAAAATGGAAACGGTAAAACCACATTGCTAAGAAGTATTTGCGGTGAACTTCATCCATCATCAGGTAATATTAAATACAATTTTGAATACAGTGACTTATTTGATTTAAGAACTAAATTAGTATACATTCCTCAAAGAACCGAAACTTGGAGAGGATCTATGTATGAAAACTTAGAATATGCTGCAAGCTGTTATGGCTATTCACCTGAAGAAAACAATTTAGTTGTAGATTTAATAATCACACGCTTAGGCCTAAGAAAATTTAAAAACTACAATTGGAATGGCCTATCATCAGGCTATAAAATGCGTTTCGAATTAGCTAGAATGCTACTACGTAAACCTAAGATTTTACTTATTGATGAACCATTAGCTAATCTAGATATTTTAGCGCAACAAACCATTCTAGACGATTTTAGAAATATTGCTAATTCAGCTTTTAGACCTATTGCTATTATATTAAGTTCACAACAATTATATGAGGTCGAAAAAACTTCAAATCAAGTTGTTTTCTTAAAACAAGGAAGCCAACGAAATCTTAAATCTGAAGAATCACAAGAACACAATTTCATTATTGAATTTGAAACTACAGAGTCATTAAGTTCAATTAATGAAAAATTAATGGAGCTCAATTTACTTTCTATAGAACAAAACGGGGGCACTTTGATAGCTACCTTTCCTATTAGCGTAACTATTAATGACTTTATGAAAATAGTAATAGATAAAAACATTACGATTAACTATCTAAGAAATATTACACATTCAACAAGAAGATTCTTCATCAAATAATACTACTCATGTTTAATAAAATTCAAAAAAAACTATTACTTAAATATCCTCTTTTATGGAACACTAAATTTGTTCCTATGGTTTGTATAGGTTTGCTTATCAACTTGCTTTATCTTTTTATTGGGTATGTAGATGGGGCAATTGATTTCAAAGAACGCTATGACTCTAATTTAGATTTTACTTTCTTTAGCTTTTGCTTTCTTATTTCAGTTGTTTTACTAATTTTATGGTTAGTAAATTATTTCAGAAATAATTCCTTAAAATCATTTTATCCAAAGAGTAAATACAGTTTATTTTTCGAATGGATTCAAATTTTAGCCATTATTCTACTTTTAATTGGCTTTTATTTTCCATTTGAAATTGGAAGAAAACTTCATAAAACAAGTTATATAACACAAACTGAAGCTAAAAAAAGATGTGATATAATCTCTAAAGCTGATTTTTTTATTGATGGAAGTTTTGGTGAAGCAGAAATTGATTCAGTCAATTCAGTATTAAAAGACACAGTTATTAATGGAGAACCCATATATGAAAATATTGTTTATAAAGATTATGTAACAATTTTTGGCAAAAATTTCAGTACTACTTCATTAATAAACAGAAACGTTAGAGAATTTGCTTTTTTTACAGAAGCAGAAGATTCTCTTCGAAGAGTTGAAGTCCAAAAATTACTTTTCAAAGACAAAAAAGATCAGGTAAAAAAAATCATGACTGACTACATGTCGATAGTAAAAGAACATGGCCTATCAACAAATTTGAGCACAGAAAAATGGCTTAAAATAACATACAACTATCCCGATTTTAAAAAATATGAATTAATAAATTCCAATACTCCTAATGATAGTACTGATATTTATTCGACAAATTATAATGATGAAGATGTCGTAACTGCTGTTGCTGCTAATTATGAAACAAAAAAAGAATATTCTAAATATTACATTGAACAAAATACTTTGAGCCATAATTACCAAGTGATTGCAAGAGCCTATACTAATTCAATTTTTAAAGAAGATTCGCTTTTACCATTTCTATATTTTGGTTTTGGATTATCCTTGCTTATTTTTTCTTTCAGAGTTACTTCAGGAAAAAGCTGGCTTATTGCAATTGTTTCGCTAGGCGTTTTAAATTTAGTTTTGGGAATTATATCTGCTATCAGTAATGAATTTATTACTTATTCCATTTTAATGATTTTGAGTATTGTAGCACTCGTTTTATATTACTTAGTTACAATAAAAAAGAAATCCAACCAAAAGCTGTCAAAAATCGTCCTTAATCTTTTACTATGGTTATTTGGCGCTTTAATTCCATTAGTTTATTCGGCATACTTTGAAATTTATAAAAAGTCTATACAACATTTAGAATCGTACTATTATGATCAACACTATATGTTTTTGAGTGATTTTGTTCCTAGAATGCTTTCCATTAATCTTTGTATTGTATTCGTGAGCATGTTCTTTTTATGTTCATCCATTAGGAATTGGAAAGGAATTGCTGAAGATTAAAAAAAGAAGGGTTTAGAAATATTAATAAATAAACCCTTTTTTAATTGATGATTTTTAAGGTTAAAATTCTTCTAAGAAACATTTGTATAAAGAATAAGTTTTACATAAAGCTTTAAAGACCTGCAACAATTTCTCCGTTAGGATTTACAACAAGTCTCTTAACATCATTATCTTTTTTAATTTTTAAATTGTATTGTTTTTTAAGCACATCGCCATCTGCTTGAGTATATAAAAATTTATCTTTTACAATAACCCAGCCTGGAAATGATTTGTAAACAGAAAAAATAACAGAACGTGGCAATTTCACATTATCATATTTTTCTACTACTCTCACTAATTTACCAGTATCATTATAAGTAGCCACAAGTGATGCCTCATCTGCATCAAAAAAAACTAAATATTCATCATGTCCCTCATAATCTTTAC
Organism: uncultured Flavobacterium sp.; assembly: GCA_964565035.1. Lineage (GTDB taxonomy): Bacteria > Bacteroidota > Bacteroidia > Flavobacteriales > Flavobacteriaceae > Flavobacterium. Next base: position 10,760 of record CAZMCP010000044.1, read on the forward strand.
CAATATTGTATCCTACAAACTTATCTTGCATTTGTCGAACTTTAGTATCTGGGTTTCTATCTGGTAGATAAACCGAGAAATCTTTTCCTGCGTTTTTAATAACAACTGCAGGTAATTCATCTGGTCTGAATTCATCATCTTGAATAGTCTGCGCGTTTGACATAAAAGTGAAACCCACAAGTGCTATAATACATAGTACTAACTTCATAATCACAAATTTTTAAAATTAAACAACTAATAAAACCAACTTTAAGTTAAATTAATCCTAAGGCTTACAATTACTTCCCCTTTTTGTTAATTGTTAAATAACTTAAAGTGCTAAAAAAAGTTTTTGGAATAGAAATAATGGAAGATGAGGGAGAATTTTATTGAATAAAGGTAAGCCTATAAACAATTAGCTATTGTTAATCATATCTATATGTAATGTTAATTATCCTAAGGTGTTTTTAATAGTTTAAATCCTTATTTTTGAATAAAAAAATTTGTGATACATAAAATTTTTCAAAACGATATTTCTGTAGAAATAAATTCTTTAGGAGCCGAATTAATTCAATTTTCTAAAGGAAATCAAAATTATATTTGGAAAGTGGATAATACTTTTTGGAATAAAACCTCACCTATATTATTCCCCATTGTTGGACGTCTTAAAAATGATTTTTATCAATTAAATGGAAAAAAATATAAAATGGCAAGACATGGCTTTGCAAGAGACCATGACTTTACAGTACTTCATAAAACAGAAAACTCTATAAGTTTTCTACTAATTGATAATGAAGAAACTCATTTAATTTACCCCTTTAATTTCAAATTACTTTTAACTTATACCATTGATAATCATGGCTTAAAAATTGATTACAGAGTAAAAAACAAATCCAAAGTTATAATGCCTTTCTCAATAGGCGCACATCCTGCAATCAATCTAGATTCAGATTTTGAAAACTATTCCATTGTATTTGAAAAAGATACTATTCTTAATTGTCATGAATTAGAAAATGAACAATTTTCTGGTAATACAAAACAAATAAAACTTAAAGATAATCAACTACAATTAAATTATGATTTATTTGAAAAAGACGCTATAGTTTTAAAGAAACTTGATTCAAAATATTTAACAATTTATAAATATAATAACCCATTTATAAAAATTAGCTATGTTAACTTTCCTCATTTAGGAATTTGGACAAAAGTAAATGCTCCATTTTTATGCATTGAACCTTGGCACGGATATGCTGATGACCGAAACAGTAATGGAGAATTAACAACTAAGGAGGGAATGATTCATTTACCACAAAATGAAGAAAAAGTTTTCTCAATAACACTTGAAATACTATAAACTATGAAAACTATTTCCTTTTTACCCTTTCAAAATTTAGAATCAGAAAGATTATTTTTAAGACAGATTACAAATGAAGACATTAACGAAGTATTTGAATTGAGAAGTAATCCCGAAATAATGAAATTTGTTCCAAGACCACTCATTTCAAAAAAAGAAGAAGCATTAGAACACATTAAATTAATTCAGTCAAAAATTGAAGAAAATGATGGTATAAATTGGGCTATTACAATAAAAGGAAATCCAAAACTTATAGGTATAATAGGCCATTATAGAATTTCATGGGAAAACTTACGATCTGAAATTGGCTACATGATTTTGCCCGAATTCCATGGTAAAGGAATCACCTCAGAAGCTGTAAAACTTCTTATTGATTATGGATTCAATACAATGAAAATGCATTCTTTAGAAGCTATCATTGATCCAAGAAATCAAGCATCTGCAAGAGTGTTAGAAAAAAATAACTTTGTACTGGAAGGCCAATTTAAAGAAGATACCTTCTGGCAAGGTGAATGGCTTGATTCTAATGTGTATTCATTATTAAATAAGAATTAATGATAAAAAAATTACTTTCAATAACTATAGTATTTTTAACTTTTAGTTCTATATACTCACAAACCTATTTTAAAGCAAATGGCGTAAGTACATTAGTATTAATTCCTAATATAGGCATTGAAACTAATTTAAAAAATCACTGGACTTTTCAAACTGATATTTCCGCATCTTTATGGAAATCGATTAATGGTGGACCATTGCAATTTTTTATTCTAACACCAGAACTAAGATATCACATTAATAGTGATAATCAAGGTTTTTACATAGGAGGCCATATTGCTGGAAGTGTATTTAAACTACAAAAATGGAACTATGCAGAAACACAATACTTCCAAAAAGGATATAATTATATGATGGGAACAACTCTTGGCTATCAAAAAAAAATATCCAACAAATTTCTTTTGGATGTTTTCATAGGAGGTGGAAACCAACAAGCTTTTTATAAAGGATATTATATCAATAGTGAAGAAAGATATGAAAGAGCTTATAAATACAATAAAAGTGGTGAATGGTTGCCTTACAGAGGAGGAATAATGATTTGTTATCAATTAAAATAAAAAAGCCACTCTTTTTTGAGTGGCTTTTACATAAAACTTATTTATTGAACGGCTAGTAATGCATTAGGCATACCATAACCAAACTCAGGATGTTTGTTAGGATATAAATGTGATGTTTGTCTCATTTTAGTTAAAACCTGATCTCTTGACCATGACGGATTTTTTGCCCATACTAAAGCGGCAATACCAGCAGTTGTAGCAGTTGCAACAGAAGAACCTCCTACATAATCACCTTGACCATCATAATAACTATTTACAGGGATTTTATTTCCTGAAGGTCTTTCCATCATAATTGTGAAGTCAATTTTACCACCTGTATGGCAAACTGTACATTTTTGGTAAGTTGAAGCTTCTTTTATTCCAGTCACTGCAACAGTTTCTGCCATCCAAGCAGGGAAAATCACCCCTACAAAAGTTGTAAAACTTGTAGATGTTCCACCAGCACAAAATATTAATTTTCCTTTACCGTATGCATACTTAACTCCATCTTCTATTTTTCCAACAGAAAAAATATGTCCCATAGACATAGATATTATTTTAACACTTGAGTTATTTGCTAAAGCAGTAAAAGCATTTTTAACTCCATTTTGTTCATGATAACCATCTAAAACAACATTTGATGCAGCTCTATATGCAATTAAATTAGAATTATATGCAACACCTACTGGGAAACCTTTATCATTTCTAGGTGCTGTAGCTACTGAAGACATACTTGTACCATGCCCACATTTATCATTTACACCATCTGTTCCAGTGCTCCAAGGCCAAATTGAATCTACATATACTCCATAACGTTGAACTGTTCTGCCCGAAGAGTAACCATTATTAAAATTTGAATTTAAAAGAGAATTTGCTGTAGATGCTCCAGTATCTACTACACCAATCGTGATCCCTGCACCAGTGCTATAATTCCATGCTGCTGGTATATTGTGATTATTAAATGCCCATGGTAATTTGGCATTTGGTGCAATAGTAGTATAATCCGAAGATGCAATTGCTTCAGAGCCTAAACCACAACCTGAACTTGATTCTGAGTCAGATTTTTGATTAACCATTCCTTTATTTTCAAAGTATCTAAAATCTGAAGGCTCAATATATCTAATAAAGTTATTTTTTCTGAGCGCTATCACTGTTTCCTGCTTCTCAATTAGTACATCCATTAAATTCAAAAAAGGGTCTGATGAAATTAAAAAGTCTTTCGAAGACTTTCCTTCATACTTTTCTATGATTTGAATAATTGAATTTTGGTAACCTTTAGCGTTGATTGATTTACTTCTATCAAAATCATTTTTATTTTCTCCAAATCCTATTGTACAAATATTGTTACCATTTTTCATAGCGCTCCAAATTTCATAATTCGATGCATCTTTCCAATTAAATGAACCCTTAGTTTGTAGAGATTCATCAATTTTAGAAATAATTTGTGTTGCTGTTAATGGATTTTTTTGTTCAGGAGAAATAACAATGTCTTCAAATTTTGAATCGTCTTGAGTACATGATGCAAATGCAATAATAGATACTGCAAAAATTTTAAAAAAATTTTTTTTCATTTGGATAGTTTTTTGGTTTGTTGATAAAAAAATAATTATAAGTTTCTAAAATACAATATTTTATCGATTAAATGTAAGAAAAAGAGGATAAAGTGCATTTTACTGATTATCAATACTTTAAAAAAATAGCAGCATTTTTGATAAAAAAAAGATTTTTCATAGTAAATTTGCCAATCATGCAAAAAACGATTAACATACTCAATAAAAGGGCTAAATTCGATTATGAAATTATAGATCGTTATACAGCTGGTATTGTATTAACTGGTACCGAAATAAAATCAATACGTTTAGGTAAAGCTTCTATAGCAGAAAGTTTTTGTGAATTTAGTGAGAATGAATTATTTATAATCAATTCTCATATTGAAGAATACTTATATGGTACTCACTACAATCATAAAGCAAAAAGCGAACGTAAACTCCTTCTTAATAAAAAGGAACTAAAAGGATTATTAAAAGATGTCCAAAATAAAGGATTAACAATAATTCCTTTGCGATTATTTACTAATGAAAAGGGATTGGCTAAACTAGACATAGCACTATGTAGAGGTAAGAAAAATTTTGATAAGAGAGAGACGATTAAAGATCGAGATAATAAACGTGATTTAGACAGAATTAAAAAATCCTATTAAAACTAAAAAAGCCGCTAAAATGAGCGGCTTTTTTAGTTTATTTAAATCCTACAACTTGCTCTTCAGCTTCAATTACACCTTCAACAAATTTCTTATAATCTAAATACTCACTTGTAGATATGTTATCCCAGCTTAAGTTAGCTTTTCTATTAACCTTTAATGTGTGCTTATCTACTAACTGATAAGCTATCGAATAATTATGATTTTTAAAACTCAGTGTTTTACTTTGTGGTAACTCAGAAAAAGTTTTATCCTCTGGTATTTTTAAGATTACTTCAGAATCATATTGATTATTATTTTCATAACTAATATAATTTATATCAAAAGTTCTTGCCTCAGTAGCTATGATATCGCGAGTGTAAATATTATCAATAAATGGAATATTAGCAATTTTTAAATTTCCAACTTTTTGAATATTTTCAGAAATAAAAAATTTTGATTCATAAGTTAGTTCATTATCAAAAATCTGATTCGAAAGTAGTTTAACAGATTCAAGTGAAATAACCTTCTTAAGTCTACTATTCAAATTTGATTCAAATTCTTTTTTCCTAACATCATCATTAGTTGCATTTGAGAATAACTCATTATAATAAGATTTTCCAGAACCTTGAATAATGTGCTTGTTAACAAATGTTTTTCCTTTATCACTTATTAAAACTTCTGAATATGTTTTAGAAATATTTGCTGTTGCATTATCAAATGGAATACTAATTATTTGAACCTTTTCGTTTTCTGTCTTATCAAAAGAAACCACAAGTGCATTTGCTTTATACAACGATAAAGGTAAAGCTCTAAAAGGAAGATATTTATCTGTTAATTCAAGAAAAACATCTTTACCATCAATAACTGTTTTTACAATACAATGATTAAAATCAGTAGTTGGCAACTTCATGCTTTTATAACCATTGTCATTAGTTAAAACTAAAACTAAATTAGATTTGAGCCCAGCAAGTTCAGACAAAACAACAAAAAGGGTAGACACATCTTTACAATCTCCCAACTTAGTTTGAATGGTCTTCGATGGTTTTTGGGGTACATAACCACTTTGTCTAAAATCTAAAGAACTATAATTAATGTTAGACTCTATATACTTATATATTCTAAAGGCTTTTTCATGTTGAGATAATCCTTCTAATCCATTAGGGAATATTTGCTTAAAAGTATTCAAAGTTATTTTATCAGTCTTAATATTTTTCTTTACAAGATCTGCATACCAATTAGATATATCCTTCCATGATTTAATAGTTCCTATTCTCAAGTTATTTGTAATATCACTAAAAATTGGAGAATAGCTTTCTTCATTAGGAATTCCAGGAATATTATTTTTTTTCCAAATTGTAACTATTTTACCATTAAGTTTTGAGGTAGATGAAGGAATTTCCCCATTAGTAAAATCTGTTTGATAATTTAAACTTGACAAATGTATAATTCCAAATATTGTTTCGACTGATGGATAACTGTTGTTAAAGTAACAAGAAATATTAAAATCCCTATAAAAACGTCCTGATCTGTTATCAAAATTTTCATAAGATATATATACAACATCACCAATTTGCAAATTAGAAAAAACTAAGGTATTATCCCCTTTTTCAGCAGGTATTAAACTTCCATCTTTTTTTATAGCTTCACTTTTCAAAATTGAAAAATCAGAACTTAAGTTATATTCTTTTAAATTCTCAATTCCATTTTCATTAACTATTTCATATAAAAATGTTACTTTTTCTTTTCTTCCTCCCTCTGGTAAAACATTAACAATATATTCGTCTAACAAAGTAATAACACCATAATCAGTTTTAAGATTAGAGTTTCTTCTTTTCTTTACTAAATCGTAAATATTTTTAGTTGCAACCTGTTCAATTTCATCTGGAGTTTTTGTTATATCGTATAACTTTTTTCTAAGATTACTATTTCCGGAGTTATGTTCTAAAGATTTTCTAATGAAATTTGCCGCTTCTTTTTCATTTTTTTGCAAACCATAAATAAGTGCTTTATTTTCAAAAGTCACAAATGAATAAGGAAAATACTCTAAATTTTCATCTAGTAATTTTAAGGCTTCATCATATCTATTTTCCTTAATTAAAAAATCAACATAATTTGTTCTAAAATCGTTTAAATGAGGGTGGTTTAAAATTTGTTCCTTAATAATTTTTTCTACTTCTTCTTTTCTATTTAAAGCTTTATAATGAGCTAATAATGTACTGCTAACTTCATAAATATCCTTTTCTTTTAATATGTTTTCAAAAGTTGCTATCGCTTTATCAGTATCATTTTTTAGTTTATATCTCAAATTTGTAGCAAGAATCAAAATCTTCTCATTATTAAAAGAATCTTTCACTAATTGATCTAACTGAGAAATCATTTCATTAATATTTCCTTGACGTGATTTAATAATAAAATCAAACATAAGTTCAACATATCTTTGTTTATATTTTTTTGATATGTCTCTGTATTTTTCTAAATCAGAAATCTGAGCTGATTTAAGCCACTCACTATCAGTAAGTTTATTCAATGAATTTACATAGTACTCTGGATCATTCGCTTCAAAATTTTTGTTTATTTCATCAATTTTTTGAGACTCATCACCTAATAAATTATAATACTTTACAAAATAGTTATTCACAAATGAACTTTTAGGATATTTCTCATTCAAACCCTCTAATGCCTCAAAAGCCTTTACCTTTTTAAAATTGGCTTCATAAGCCGTAAATTGATAAATTTTATATAAAATATTATTAGGATTATTTTTTACTAAATCATCAAAATATTTTTCAAAATATAAAGGAATTTCTTCTATGTCATTGTAATCTTTTGCGGCTTGATAATAAGGTTTATAAGTGTTACTATAAGTTAAATCAGTCGTAGTTTTACCTTCTAAATCTTTTATTGATGCAGAAAAATAATCTCCTCCGTTAAAAAGTTCAATCTTAAAAAGCAATCTATTGAATCCTTTTTCCAATGGAATCTTAATCGTGTAGGCATCAAGATTAGTTCTTTTAATATCTTGATTAAAGTATATTTCTTTATCATTTAAAAAAATCTTTATTCCCTTATTTGCCCCAAAACTTAAAAGATACTTTTTTGCTTCATTAGAATTTATAAATGTTTGCGCATAAATAATTCCTGCGCCATATTCAGATTCATTTCCAAAAAAATGATATGCTTCATTTTGAGTTTTTTTAGGATTATACCACCCAACTTTTCCATTACTATTTGCTTCAAAAAGTTTATCATTTTTAGCATACAACTCAGGTTCATAGTCAATATCTAATCCGCTTCCGTTTAAATTTTCAAAAACGCCACAAAATTGCCAACTTTTTATTGTTCCTAAATCATCAAATGATTTAATTGATTGCTCTTTAGAGCGTCTTATTCTCTCAAAAATTGCTTTTCTGTACTTTACAATAGATAGATCTTTAAATTTAGCTGAAGTAGTTAAAAAGTCGATTTTTTTGTACGTCAAGTCATTAAACATACCTTCTTTAACATCACTCAAAATAAAGCTTCTATTTATAAAAGGCGCTATATAATATTCTGAATTAGGAAGTTTTTCTAAGTTTTTTATCAACTCTTCATCAAAATCTATTCGACCTGATTCTTCATCAAGAAAGGCATCGAGAAAAAGTAAATCTATATTAGTCGATTTAATTTTTCCAAATTGTTTATCAAACAAAGCTCTAGCTTCATTTCTTTTATTGTTTATCAATAAGTTTAAAACATTATCATAGTTTACCTGGGCTTTGGCAAATGAAAATGTTAGCAATAAAATTAATACGTATTTTTTTTTCATTCAATAATAGGTTAATTAATGTGTATTTAATTTTTATCTTCTAATAATGGTACAAATCTAAAATCTCCAAATTCGTGTTTTTCAAACTGTGTTTCTGTTTTTCTAATAAGTAAAGTCATTACTTGAACATCTTCACCAACTGGGATTACCAATCTACCTCCTATTTTAAGTTGAGCCATTAAAGGTTGTGGGATAAATGGTGCACCAGCCGTCACAATGATACTATCAAAAGGAGCATGTGTTGGAAGTCCTTTATAACCATCACCAAAAATCAACTGTTTAGCACGTACTCCAAGTTTTGGTAGTAATAAAGATGTTTTTTTAAAAAGTTCGTTTTGTCTTTCAATTGAAAAAACTTTTGCTCCCATCATAAATAAAACAGCAGTTTGATATCCTGATCCAGTGCCAATTTCTAAAACTTTATCATCTTTTTTTACTTGAAGTAATTCTGTTTGAAAAGCAACAGTGTACGGTTGAGATATAGTTTGCCCTGCTCCTATTGGAAAAGGTTTATCTTGATACGCGAAATCTTCAAAACTTGAATTTAAAAATAAATGTCTTGGAATTTTTCTAATCGCTTCTAGAACATTTTTATCCTTAATCCCTTTAGTTTGCAAAACGCTTACTAACTGATTTCTAAGCCCTTGATGTTTAGCTAAATCTTTCACTACAACTCTAAATTTATTTGGCTAAATTAGACTTTATATTCCCAAAAATCAAATATGAAATTTTAAAAAAACATCTTTAAATAGTATTTAAAACTTGGGATTTATTATTTTTAATTTACTTTTGTTAAAAATAGTCTTTATGTTAAAAATAGGCGTTTTAGGTGCTGGTCATCTAGGAAAAATACATTTACGATTGCTTAATCAGTCTGATAAATATGAGTTAGTTGGTTTTTATGATGAAAACCAAGAATATGCAAAAAAAATAGCAGCCGAATTTGGATATACTCACTTCGATACCATAGCTAAATTAATTCATGCTGTAGATGTAATAGACATTGTTACTCCTACCCTTTCTCATTATAAAAGTGCCAAAGTTGCTATATAATCAGGAAAGCATGTATTTATTGAAAAACCAATTTCTACAACTGTTGAAGAAGCAGAGGAAATTATTGCGTTATCAAAAGAACATAATGTTAAGGGACAAGTTGGCCATGTGGAAAGATTCAACCCTGCTTTTAAAGCTGTAAAGGGAAAAATAGAAAATCCAATGTTTATTGAAACACATCGTTTGGCAGAATTTAATCCAAGAGGGACAGATGTTCCTGTGGTTCTAGATTTAATGATTCATGATATTGATGCTATTTTAAGCGTTGTTAATTCAAAGGTAAAAGAAGTAAATGCAAGCGGAGTTTCGGTAATTAGCGACTCTCCAGATATTGCAAATGCCAGAATAGAATTTGAAAACGGTTGCGTTGCTAATATCACTTCGAGCCGTATTTCGATGAAAAACATGCGTAAATCTAGATTTTTTCAGCGTGATGCCTACATTTCGGTTGATGTTCTTGACAAAGTGTGTGAAGTTGTAAAAATGAAAGATGCACCGGAAATCCCAGGTGATTTTGACATCATTCTG
>CAZMCP010000045.1:0-20392 GCA_964565035.1 uncultured Flavobacterium sp.
AGAATTATATTTCAAATAAAAAAGAATATTGTATATTTTTTCTTACTTTTTAATAAATTAAATTGTGAAGTATTGTCATTACTGTGTTTTACACCTCATCAATTCATCAGTATAAAATAAAAGCCATTTAATTCTTTTCAAATTAGCGCATAACTTATACTTCATAACTCCAAAAAATGGCAATTCTGAAAACATCCTAATAAATTTTGTAATACAAAACCTAAAATGGAATTTAATTTTACAATATCAAATAGTATTCTTTAAAACAAAGGGCTACAACTCACTAAAGAATAATGTTATGAAAACAATTAAAAAAAATACAGTACTATTGTTATTATTCATAGGAATGGTAGCATTACCATCTCAAAAAGCAATCGGTCAAGTATCGGTTAGTTTTCAGATGTTTTATGATGATTTAAGTGTACATGGAAATTGGATTAATGATCCAAACTATGGTTATGTATGGTCTCCTAATGTAAGTGCAGGATTTGCTCCCTATCGTACAAATGGTTACTGGGTATATACTGATTATGGTTGGACTTGGGTCTCAAATTATTCATGGGGATGGGCACCTTTTCATTACGGCCGTTGGTATTATGACTCATACTATGGCTGGTTATGGGCTCCCGATACAGTTTGGGCTCCTGCATGGGTAACTTGGCGTTATTACGACGGTTATTATGGCTGGGCGGCTATTGGCCCCGAAGTAAGTATCAATGTGGCTTTAGGAAGTAGTTATACAATTCCTGCCAATCATTGGGTCTTTATAAAAGGAAGAGATTTTGGCAAACGCAATAGTAGTAATTACTATGTAAAAACTACAAATAATAAAACTTTCATAAATAAATCTACTGTAATCAATACGGTAAAGGTTACTAATGGTAATCGCTACAGTGCGGGACCCGATAGAAATCATGTTCAAAAAAGAACTCAAAACAAAATTGCTCAGGTCACTTTGAAAGAAAGAAATAAACCAGGGCAATCTTTCAACCAAAAAGAATTACAGTTGTACAAGCCACGTGTAGAAAGAAACAATGGTAATCGTAAAGCGATTCCATCTAAAGTAATCAATAAAAAAGACAATAAACCTGTAGCTCAAAAAAGAATACAACCTAATATAGAAAAAAGAAATAATAATGCGAGAATAGAGCAATTGGCACGACAAAAAGATAACGTTCAACGTCAAGAAAAAGCCCAATTGAATAGGATGCAAATACAAGAACAGCGCAATACAATTGAGCGAAGTGAAAGAACTAGGGCTCAGCAAATACAGCAACGTTCAGAGCCGCGAATGCGTTCTAACCCAATGCAGGATGGTAGAAGAGGTAATAACTTTATAAACGCAACTTCTCAACCTATGCGACAACTCGAACCTCAGCATCAAATGGCACCAAGAGGAAATCCTAATATTGGCAATGCAATGCCACAAGGAATGAGAGGAGCTTTACGAGGCAACTAACGATGTAGTTTTCGTTTGAGGTAAAAATCAAATAAAAAATCACCCTTTTCGGGTGAGATAAAAAACAAGTTTTATTTCGATTTTTACCTCAACAAAACTAAATTACTATGAAAAAACTATTATTCATGATGCTATTTGCATCGGCTACAGCTTTTGCTGTAAATCCTAAACAAGCACAGGTAAACAAAGTGATTCTTTCTGATGCAAAAAAAATTGAATTAGTAAAAAAGAAATTGGCCAATGAAGGTATTGAATGTGTAAGTGTATGGCGCGTTACATACAATTATTGCATGGAGCATGGTGTGCGTTACGAAACATCAACTGCAATAGCTGATTTAGCTTTCAATATTTGTATGGGAATCAAATATGGTCCAGCAGGAATTCTTTCTGAATAGATACTATTAAATAAATCGTATATAAATCCTATAATAGTATAATTATAGGATTTATTTATTTTTAATAATACATTCTAAACCCCATAGCCCTACACAAAGCATATTGTTTTTCAAACAATACCTCAACTAGATCTACATTTTCATCATACTCTTCACTAAGAGCAAAGTATAAATTATCAAGAACTGTACTTAATATAGGTGCAGGATTACCATATCCCGAAATAGCTTTGGCACCCGTAACATCAAGAAAGTATTGAAAAGTCTCTTCTTCTAAATCCAATTGAAAAGTATTAGCAAAATGGATAATCTTGCCCTTAAGTTTACCTTCAAACAATTCAGCAATCTCTTCAAAAGTGTAGTAATAGTTATCTATTTTTAGTTCATTTTCCCGCCCTTCAAACACTAAATAAATAAAAGCATAATCCTTATAATATTTATCTTCATAAACTAGTGTTCCTATATTTTCCTCAAAGCTCTCAATACTATCACAAGTAGTATACACATTAGTAATACCATAACACAAAGCCAGAGTCTCAAGAGCAGGTAATATAACACTGTGGTGTGGCACATTAGAATCTGTAACAGATTCTAAACAATAGATATATTTATTTAAAGACATGATCGCAATTAATATTTTTCTAAAAATAATCAATTAACCGTAGTGCTAAAATGCCATTGACAATTTTTTTAAAAATCATGATTTTTTTACGGTTTTTCCGTAAATAAAAAGGGTGATTTTCCTATACCTTTTGTAAGAAAAAACAACTTCCTTTAATACATCAAAAAACAAACTAAAAAACTATACAGTATGAAAAATTTTGCAACAAAAATAGCCTTGCTAGTAGCAACGGCTATCTTTACCATCTCCTGTGAAAAAGGAGATGTGGACCAACTAAACACCACCAACAAAACAGAAAGTCAGAAACAACAAGAAGTGATCTCACAAGCCTTGGCACCTTGTTCGACAGTGTACGCCTTAGTTTTATCAGGCTCGAGCGGCTCGCCTGTTCCTGCCGGTTTTGCATCTACCATTTTTAAAGTCGACCTCTGTGCTAGCCCAACGGCTTACAACTTTGTATCACAAATTACTGTTGGTGGTGTATTAGTTCGTTCTGTAACAGGTCTATGCGACATGCCTGGGGTGCCCGATTTTGCTTGGGCCGTTACAGGAATCAACTCAAACTTTCCTAGCAAATTACTGCGTGTCCAAATATCAACTGGAGTGGCAAGTGTTGTCGCTACAACTACAGTTCCTTTACAAGACATCGAAAATTTTGGTACTACTGGATTATTTGTTGCTATCAAGGAAGGAACTTCTCAACTAATGAAAGTAACGGTTCCGGGTGGCGTTTGTAGTGTGTTTGCGCCTCCGGGCCCTACTTCACAATACAACGGATTAACTGTTGTAGGCAATAACTTTCATGTCATTTCAGGTACAACCAACTTGATTTGTAGTCCTACTTTTGGAGATATTTTTGAATATACTACTGCTGGCGGACCTTACGTTGCTAAATATTCGTATAAAAATTTATCAGTCAATTCTACTTGGACTATGAAAGAACTAGGTTTCCATTTTGATGCTTGCTGTGGAAAACGATGGACAGTGGGGAGTTCATCTGGCAGAATTTCACACAACACAAATATTACACCTTGTGTTTTACCTAATCCAACATTCTTACTAAATACAACCACCACAGGTCAAAACTACTGGTATATTTATGATTTTATGGCTAAAATCTAATACAATATAAAACAAAATAAAACATCCTAACCTAGTTTGATCTCACTACGTTAGGATGTTTTTTTGGTATCAACCAAAGCAAAACTTATTCAGTATATTCGGCTACTACGGCAGCATCAAACTCCATGTGATCTTCAACCTCAGTAGCTATTTCTGGTTTCGAGTTTTTAAGTGCATTAAACTTTTCAATTTGTTCTAACCCATCCTCTTCCCCACTAAAGTAAGGGAAAACATCCATAATAGGCGATTCAGCAATTGCAGGTATGGTATAATCCCCCATGGTATTTTTCATGGCATACATGGTATTATCAAAAGCTTCCTTAATATCATTGGCTTGAACCAGTAAATAAATATTTGTTTTGCGTTCCTTACCACTCTCTTCGTCATAGGCTGTTAAAGCAACTTTAGATCGAAACCAACGGTCAGCATTTTCAAACGGATGAATCTCATTGTAATTGGCCACCTTGATATTGGTAATCCTGAACTCTTCACTTACATAACTCATCATTTCCTGCGTAATCCTAGACTCGGCCTCTGTATAAGATAAAGCATCTACCAGATAAGGCTCTGTCGTTACCTTTTGCACACCGTTTTCATCTACTTTTCTAAATTTTACTTTACATTCATACCAAGTTGCACTCATAATTATTTTTTTAAGGACCGCAAAGGTAATTTTAAAATTGAAAATATTTTTTTTGGTTTTTATTTTCTTTTAGCTTGAGCTTCGTACACTGAGGCACATTATTGAGATTCTAGTTGTTGCCTGAGGTACTCGAAGGCAACATAACGTGATTCTCAAAGTCATATTTGATTATTATTATTCATTTTAAAGTGTGGCTTCGAGAGCCTCAGCCACCTATGCTAAAAGTGTCGAAGTTACACCCAAACAAAACCACTGTCCCCTTGAGGGGACCTTAGGGGTGTAAAAACAACAACACAAAACTGTGCCTTAGAGAGCCTCAGGCACCGCTGAGCTTCGTACACTGAGGCACTCGAAGTGTCGAAGCTACACCCAAAACAAACCATTGTTCCCCTTGAGGGGACTTTAGGGGTGTAAAAAAAGCCCCTTAGGCTTAAACTAAGGGGCTCACTTCTAACTTTTACTTAAGACACCGAATCTGAAAGCTAAAACGTTACTACTTAATTAATGCCTGAGCAAAGTAAAGATCACTATTTCCGCGACCGTGATTGAAAGTAATACTCATTCCGCCTTGAAGTGTCCAACCTTGTTGCAATAAAGCAGTAACCTGCTCTTCAAACAATAACTCAGAGGTCGCTGTAACAATCTTGTATTCCATCATTACTTTCCCTTTTTCCGAATTAGAATTCATTTGTGTTCCTCTGTTTCCTTGGTTTTGGGCATACTGACGATTAACCCCATTCGTACCTTTGTTAGCATTTTGCATGTTGGCATTGTTGTTTGCTGGCGACATTTTTTTGCTCATAATAATCTTGTTTTAAATAGTTAATAAATAAATTATGAGTCAAATGTTCACTTTTTACACGAGAGGACACAATGTTGGGAAATATCAGCCGTAGCAGAATAATAAAACCGAAAAAACCAGTAACCACAGCGGTTATTTCAGTATTTTTTTGAGAGCAGGAATATAATTTTCAGAAACAGGAAGATGCTTCACAACAGTACTATTTTGCATCCCATCAAAAATCTCTACAGCAAGGGTTTCTCTTTTTTTATCAAAACTTTTAATATGATGTTTGTTCACTCGATACGATTTATGAATAGTTACAAACTGGGATTTTTGTAATCCTATTTCCTCCATACGTGTAAACGAAAAGTCAATTAACTTTTCAGGTTTTTGATGGGTAAAATGCACCATCTTATTGTTCGACTCTGAGCCATTTTCTTTATCCGAAGACAAATAGACAATGCTATTAGTCGCAATTTTTGTCCTCCCCTTTTTCCCCAAATGCAAATGCACATAATCGATAGCGCCAAAAAACTGAATCTCTTTCAAAAAGCGACGTAGGGTTTTAATAAAAGCCTCCTCAGTATACGGTTTGGTAATATGCTCTACACACAATCCATACTCTCTTTTTAAGCTCTCAATCTCTTTAATGTATTGGGGTACATTACTACTGGCAAACAAAACAGGCAACTGTAACGCATACGCTACCTCCATACCTGTCATGTACGAATCACCTAGGTTCAAGTCTAAAACCAACACATCAGGCTTACTCAACTTTACTTCCTCCATAAAGGTTTTAGCACTGGTACAGGCTGTAACTACAGTTATATTGTCTATGTTTTTAAAATAGGTGCTATAGCTTTGCAATTGCTCTGGATTGTCGTCGAGTATTGCGATTTTATGAATCATTTTTATACGTTAAATTTCTTATGCAAGGGTATGTATTCCATCAATCTCCTTCATTATCCTATCCGTCTCTGTTAACGCTACAATTATCTTTTGGTAATGTAAAATATCTTCATAGCTTAATTCACGGTCTTTGCGGTCTTTTAACCATTTTTGTGCGGGTTGGTAACCACCTATGTAGAAATTCCATGCTACTTCTGGAACATTGGCGAAGTATTGAAGCCCCTCAATCCCCAAAGGGGAAGCTTTATCGTAATTGATATACACTCTATTGTTTTCAAAATGTGTTTTTCCTACAATATTGTTACCGTCATTTGGATATTGTGTAATGTATTTTTCTACTACATCACTTTCTAATAAATGGATTTGGCGAAGTTGCGAACCTAAATCTACCAAATCAAAAAAGGATTTTTGGTTTTTAGGGTACGGCACTCGTGGAAAATCGATTTTTAAAAATTCTTTGTATTTCTCTCTATAATTAGGGCTGTGTAACACTGCGTAGATATAATCTAATATATTTAAAGGTGTAAATTGATTAGCTTCTACGGTTGTTGTACCATCAAATTCCTCAGGACTAAAATGCATACCCAAATGCTCCCCAATTTGATTCACAATTTCCATATTTAAATTAGGCGTACGAACTACTGCATCTAATAAACTTTGTTGGGTGGTGGTTTCTGGGTAGAGATAAAGAGGAAAATTATATGTGTGATTAGTTATGAAATCCCGATTTGTTAAATTATTTGAAATCAAAACTTCTAATCCTTTTAATTTTGATTGTCTTACAATATTTAATCCTAAATTAGAACCTAAAACATAGTTGTTCATCAATTTAAATCTCGCTCTTTGCAAAATTGAATTATCGAAAATTGTATATCTTACATCAAATGGACGGTAATAAAATTCTGAAGCAATATTATAATTTTCTTCAATAGTACTTTTATCAAAATTCACTAATTCATCATCTTTTCCTGTTGCAATACCCATTGAGTTTTCAGTAAATAAAATTCTCAAATCAATATAACTTTCAAATAATTTTAAATCTTCATTATTCTTTTTAATAAAAAAATAATTTGGTTTTGCATATTCTAAACTATTCCAATTTAAGGTTTTTATAGAATTCTCATTAAGAAAATCATACTTGAAATTTCTTTTTCCTTGCAAATCAAAATTTAAAATTTCTCCTAGCTCGTTTTTCTTTTTCTTTCCTGTTTTTATAAATAAATTAATTGATACGCCAGCCATAATATCAAATACATTTTGGTCAGGTGAACCATCAGGGCAAACTTCTTTTTTTCTCGTATTACCGTGTAAATCTAAAATGTAAATTTTATCAAAACTTTCTAACAAATGTTTTCGCATTTGTCGGTGAATAATTCCATCAATAAAACTATTATTAGAAATATAAGCTAAAACCCCGCTTCCATTTTTATCAATAAAATGCTGTCCAAAACGAATGAATTTAATATAATCATCTGAAAGAGGTTGTATATTTCTCTCTTTCATATCTTTTTTATAATCAGCAGTCAAACTCTCAATCCAAGGACTTTTATTTGTACTACTAACACTATAAGGTGGATTTCCAATAACCACCATTACTGGTGCATCGCGTTTTATGGCATTGGCTTGGTCGGCTTCATCACTTAACCAACTGCTAAATAAGGTTTGTGTGTCGGGGTGGGCTTCTTCTAAACTATTGGTTAGGAAAATTCTAAAACGTTGGTCGTCTGTTGGTTTGTATCCTGTTTCAGTTAACAGCATATCCATTTTAAGGTGCGCCATCGCGTAAGATGCCATTAGTAATTCAAAACCATTTAAACGCGGTATTAAATCGTTGGTTACATACTTGCTCCAAATGCCTTGTTGTCCTTCAAACTTTTTGTGTATGTGTTTCACTACTTCGGCTAAAAATGTTCCTGTTCCTGTGGCTGGGTCTAAAATTTGTACTTTGTGTACTTCCACTTCGGTTTCCACTTCTTTAATTTTAGATTTGGCACCAACTCCAGTTTGAGTAATGGCTTTTTTCTTAACTTTTATTTTACTCGTATCGGCTAAACCTTGAGGTAAATTGAATTCTGTTTTTAAAATATCATCAACCGCACGAACTATAAAATTCACAACAGGTTGTGGCGTGTACCAAACGCCTCTTGCTTTACGTAAGGCTGGGTTGTATTCTCCTAAAAAGGTTTCGTAAAAATGTACAACAGGATCTTCTTGCTTGGTACTTTTCCCGAAGTTTTTCATAATCTGCGCCACATCAGAAGCTAAGAAAATCGAAACTAACTCTTCCACTATCCATACCAAACGATTATCTAAATCGTAACCTGCAATGTCTTGAAATAATTTTCGTAAAAACGGATTGCTTTTCGGTATCAACTCAGCGGCTTCCATACGAGAAAAGGTTGGAAGCGTGGGGTCATGATAACGTGCGGCAAACATTCCGTATGCAATAGTTTGAGCATAAATATCAGCGAAAGCTTTATTGTCAATATCATGAATCAACATTTGCTGAAACGACAACATTTGCGATTTAAGTTGCGACCGTTTTTCTTCTATATCATCATTGTTTAATGACTTCTCAATAACATCAGCCATTAACTTGGCTTTACCCGCCATCATTTGCGCCAATTTAGTTGGGTTTTTAATGGTTTGTGAAATAGTTTCGGCAAAGTTTTTTATAAGGTTGGTAAACTGGTCGAAGTTTTCTGGTATGGCAATAATACTTCCGTTTTCTACAGCAGCAATTTCAATTTTAGTAACAAACTCTCCATCTTTATAAAAATGGAAGTCCATATAATCGGTAAAAATCAAATTGGTTAAACCTGATTTGTATCGGTCAAATTGCTCTTTTAGTTTTTTATCTTTTAAATCTACACCAATATCTTTAGCTTCTATATATCCAATAGGAATATCTTTACGCGTTAATACATAATCAGGAGCACCACAAGCCACACGAGCGGGCTCATTAGTTACTAAAACATCTGGCAAAATAGCCATTAAAAGATTTTGTAAATCACCACGATACGAATGTTCTCGGGCATTTCCTGTTTTATAAAGTGTGTTAATCTTTTCGATATATTGTGATAAGGTCATACAGAAATGTTAGTTTTTCCCAAATCTAACTATAAATAAAGACTTACACAATCACTAAAATTGGTGACTTTAGTTAAACTTACCGCAACTAAATGAGTACAACAAAATGAAAAGGAAATGTGACTTCGGCTAGGGTAAAAGAATGTGGCTTCGAGAGCCTCAGCCACCACAAAAGAAAGATAGTTGAACGGAGATTGAGCGGAGTCGAAATCGTAGTGAAATGTAACTTCGGTTACACTGAAAGAATGTGACTTCGGCTACGCTCAGTCACCATAGAAAAACGTTAGCTAAACGGAGATTGAGCTGGTTACTGAGTATGTCGAAGTATCGAAATCGTAGTGTAACTTCGGCTACGCTCAGTCACCATAGAAAAACGTTAGCTAAGCGGAGATTGAGCGGAGATTGAGCGGAGTCGAAATCGTAGTGAAATGTGACTTCGGTTACACTGAAAGAATGTGGCTTCGAGAGCCTCAGCCACCACAAAAGAAAGATAGTTGAACGGAGATTGAGCTGGTTACTGAGCGCTGTCGAAGTATCGAAATCGTAGTAAACGGTGGCTGAGGCTCTCGAAGCCACCATCACAATATTACTATTTCAAATCTTTATATGCTATGGCAAATTGAGGTAACAATTCAGATTCACCTGCTATCAAAGCCTCTTTCTTTTTCCTGCTCCAACCTTGGATTTGCTTTTCTCTGTAAAAAGCCTCATCAATACGTTCGTATACCTCATAATACACTAGAATAACTGGCAGTCTCTTTTTAGTATGGTTGGCTCCTTCCCCGTTTTGATGTTGCTCAAACCTTCTTTCTAGATCGATAGTACTTCCAGTATAATAACTCCCATCTGAACATTCTAAAATGTACATATATCCTTTCATGGCGTTTAATTTATTCATCTAAATATAAAAAATTTATCAAATGGCTTCTACTTCATCTACTCTTTTTAAGAAATGTGACTTCGACTACGCTCAGTCACCAGCTCAGCCACCGTAAAAGATTTCTCGCTGTTGCCTGAGGTTCTCGAAGGCAACATAACGTGATTCTCGAAGTCACCTTTGGCTATTGTTACTCTTTTTAAGAAATGTGGCTTCGACTACGCTCAGTCACCAGTACTTTGCTCAACCACCTTGTAAAAAATCTGTGTCAAAATATTTTAAAATAAAAAAATGCCACAAAAAGTGTGGCAAATTATTTCGTTTGATTTTTTTGCCACAGCTTTTGTGGCAAAATATTTGTAAATAAAATTTTGCCACAACTTTTACAATATGAAACTCAAACAAAATTTAAAGAGTCTGCTAGGAATATCCCAAGAGGAAATTGCTGTTTTGTTAGGTATTACTCGTAGTCAATGGTCTATGTATGAACTGGGCAAACGAGACTTGCCTTTACATGCCAAGCAAGAACTAGCACAATTGCTTACACATCTTCAAAAAAAGGAAACAACTAATATAGAATTGCAGCAACTAAGAAGCAATGAGAAAAAGGAAATGCAAAAACAATTAGAAAACGAATTACAAATTGTAACGCATAAAAAACAATTGATAGCACGAAAGATTGTGGCAATGGAAAAGCTCCGCAAAGAGGGTTTTGCAGCTATGGAACTGGTTAATTATCTAAAAGCGAAAGACCATGACGATAAAAATAAGTCCCTAATATTACAAATAGAGTCTCGCTCACTACACTTACTAAAAAAGTACAGCGATGTGAATATAGAACAGTTAAAAATGAAGCAACAATTGATGGAACATCAAACGTATACTCTATTAGAGAAGATAAAATCGAAGCAGAACGAAGCACCTGATGATTTCCTATAATCTTTAACTATAATTTATGTTAATCTTATCTCAACTTGAACAAATTAACAAAGAGTTCATTGAAGTTGATGCTTTTATGACTGGTATCACAGTGCATAAAGCCACATTACAGAGCTAAATTAAAAAGAGCATCAAAATGATGCCCTTTTTAAAAATTACATAAAATAGACTTCAAAAGTACCTTTTGATAAAGACTAAAAAGTAGCACAAACTTCTTCATTACCACTCATTCCTAAATATTCAGCAGTTATTCTTGCACATGCTTTAGTAACAGATTTAAGAGTTAAATCGATTGTAACAGAAACAGGTCCTAAGCTACCCGAATATATATTTATCGTATTACTAACACCAATGTTTTTCTCAACATTAAAATTTTCAGTAATTCTAATACCAAATACATTTATTTTAACCTCAATTACTCCCCTAAAAATTCCTCCACGATACGAACAATTTTTAAGTTTAATAGATAATGACAAGCTTTTATCTATAGTAACATCTAACAATTCACTCATAGTAATGGAGGATGCATCTATTTGCAACGAATTAAAATTAGAATCTACTTTCCACATTTTAACTTCAGCATCATTTTCATAACCACAATCGTTAGGAACCTCACCCTCTCCTGGAAGTAATAAAATTTTTGGAGTCTCAAATTTAGAACACATTCCAGCAGTTTTAAATCCAACAACTTTTACTAAAGATGGATTTTTTCCAAATTGCTTAATTGTTTCTGTTTTTTCTTTATCAAAATCTACTTTTAAAATCGAGTAAGGTTTTCCAAATAGTTTAATCAAAAAGTTTTCTTCTAGTTTTTCATTAATAAAATTTTCCATAATGATACGTTTAATAGTTTGAAATTTTTAGTTTGCTATCTAAAGCTTTATCCAAAAGTATTGCTTCACTACCATCAATTGTATAGGGAAATACCCCCTCGACTATAGTTTTTTCCCTACTCCCTTAAAAGGCAGCTTATTAGGCATATTTATTAAGAAAAAAGTGATATTTTAGCAAGAATCAAAGGGTTAGGGATATCATAACCATAAAATAGGGTTTCCCCTAGTTTAAAAAAAATAGAATACACAAACTTTGTTTACAATAAAAAAACTAAATACTCAACATGATGAAAAAAACAGTACTTATTATGCTCTTTTCTATGGCTGTCATAGGATGCAAAAAAGAAAAACAAGTTGAAAATTCTGCTGAAAGCGATCAATTTAAGACAAAAATTGACACCCTATGTAACAATGCTTTAGTAGACGAACTACTTAAACAAGAAGGGGATTCTGCTAAACAAGATTGGTTAAAACAACATGGTGCACAATTATGTGCACTTGATTTACAAGACTGTATGCTATCGCTTCATGATATTAAAGATGCTGAAACTTTTAAGAAATTTGCAAATGCTCATCCTGAAAACGGTACAACTATCCGTTATTATGACAAAACATGGAAAGAAATTAAAGACGCTATTGCAAATGACTCATGCTACAACTCCTATATAAGCTTTGATAGAGCCAGTACAACATTAAAACTAAAAAAGGTTAGCTTATTTTCTACTGATGAGACATGCTATTCGATTCCTTTTTTTATGAATCTTGAAAAGAAATATAAATTGAATGAAAATGACATTATCCATTTCACCAAAGCCATGATTAATGTAAAAATTGAAAATGGAGAGAAAGTAAAGGAAAAAGTAATCTTCAAAATAACTAAAAATGGATTGGATGCTGGTTATTATGATTTGTCAGATTTTCCAGGAGGAACAGGTGATGTTATAGTTCCTAGTGGTGTCTAAATAATACTGAGTGCTGTTCTTTTAAAAATGAAATAGTATGCTAGATTTTTTTATACAATCAATTAATTTCGTAAAAATCTATGTGATCTTCACATTGATTTATGCAATGACATTAGGTTTTCAAAAAGCAAACTATCGAATTTTGACAACTATACTATTAATCAGTTTTGGAACAGAACTCATAAACTCTGCGCTATTATTTACACAAAAAACCATTGGATTTTCCTCTACTATAAACGTAATTTTACATAATGGTCTTTGGTTACTACTTCTTTTAAAAAACAGTAAGTCTAAAAAAGTAATAGAAGTTGTTACTATCCTTTTTTTAAGTTTCGCCTTCTTGAATTTGTTCTTAATAGAAGGTACCCAAAAATTTAATTATATCACTTTCATCTTTGGAGCTCTAGTATACATTGGAGCTTTTATTTGGGAGAGCTTTCATCATCTTAAAATGGAGAATTTTAGTTTTTTTACCTCAAATAAATATGTATTACTAGCTGCTCCTATCCTTTTCTTTTTTGGATTGAGTTTTGTATTTGGTTTTAAAAGTAAAGAGTTGGCTACAACAATTGTTTTTGGAAACATCAAACTATATCCGTTAATCATGACTGTTGTTAATGTTATTTATTACACATTGTTGAACGTCTATATTTTTAGAGAAAAAAGGTTGAAACATGTATAGCATTGCTCTTGGAATTATAATTAGTTTATTGTTCGTTTCATTAGTAGTACTTTTTTGCATACTAATCGTAAAGCTTTACATCAATAAAGTAAAAAATTACACTAAAGTCATTTACCAAAAAGATATTGATTTTCAAAAAGCCCTCAATCAAACTATACTGGAAACACAAGAACAGGTACTTAATAACATCGCTCAGGATTTACACGATGATGTGGGCCAACAACTTACTTACATTAACTTTCAGTTAGAAAACCTAAAACTAGATAATGACGCTATTAAATCTAGCTTAGAGCCGCTTTCAGAATCGGTAGGGAATTTATCTCATTCCATTAGAAGTGTGAGCCATTCATTGAGCAATCAGGTAATCGTGCAACAAAACATCATTAGAGCTATAAGTAGTGAAGTGAAACGATTACAGAAAAACTCTAAAATTAAAGTCAAATTTTCTTTAGAAAGTGATACCGGTAAAGAATATTCGACAAACGAGAAAATTGTAATTTATCGTATCTTTCAAGAGATTATTAACAATTGCCTCAAGCATGCTAGAGCTACTGAAATTAGAATAACCATTAGTACAAATCCTTATTTTAAAATAACAGTAAAGGATAACGGTAAAGGATTTGATTATAACAAGATTATACAAAGTAATACAACGCTAGGAATTCACAACATGAGGAATCGTGCTGCTATTATAAATTATCATTTTGATATAAAAACGATTATGGGAGAAGGCACTACAATTGTGCTTTCGGAAAAAATATAAACGTATGACTGCACAAAAAGCATCTATTTGTATTATTGATGACCATGCCATTGTGAGGCAAGGTTTAAAAGAACTTTTACATAAACTGGGTACTTATGAAGTGATTCATGAATTTGATACTGGTGAAGATTTTTTAGAAAGCCTTCCTTTACATCCTAAACCAGAGGTTTACATACTAGATTATTCTATGCCAAATATGAATGGTATCGAAGTGTTACAAGCCCTAGAAGATAAAGAGGAAGAATACAAAGTCTTATTATTAACACAGCATTTTGACGAAAACATTATTAATGCCAGTTACCATCATGGAGCAAGGGGTTTTTTACATAAAAACTGTAGCGCTTCCGACTTACAATTTGCCATAGACAATATTATCAAAATAGGTTACAACAATATTACTGATATACTAAAACGCATCAAGAATTACAATGCCCCACCCATTACTGATAAAATTGACATTGTACTTTCTGAAAGAGAACTAACTTTTTTAAAACTAGTGTGTGATGCCAATGAGTTTACTTATGACCAAATGGCTGATATGATGAATTTATCTATTAAATCTATCGAAGCGTATCGAACAGCTCTTTTTGAACGTTATAATATTAAATCGAAGGTAGGACTCGTATTATTTTCACACAAATACAAACTTACTGAGCCGTTTGTTTAAATTAGAAATCTTTTTTTCAGAATTTAGCAATTCCTTTTAAACAATAAAATCTTTTTTAATGCTTAACAAAATACTGCTTTTCCCGCTTATATTTTTAGTCCGTTTTTATCAGTACATACTGTCGCCATTAATGCCTGCTACATGTAGATACCAACCTACTTGTTCCAGCTACATGATAGAAGCGCTAAAAAAGCATGGGCCTTTTAAAGGGCTGTTCTTGGGTCTTAAAAGAATTGCAAGTTGTCATCCTTGGGGAGGAAGCGGTTATGACCCTGTGCCTTAAAATATTACTAAAATCATTTAAAATGCTATTGATATAGGAATTATTATTGCTATTTTTGAAACACTTTGAATAAAAAATAATATGATACACCCTCTTTACTTTGTTTGGAATCCTTCTGAAGGAATACAAATAGGTTCATTTACAGTTCGTTTTTATAGTTTAATGTTTGTAGTTGCTTTTTCTTTAGGCTTCTATATTATGAAGAAGATTTTTGAAAGAGAAAAACAACCTATTGAAAAACTAGACAATATGTTTGTATGGATGGTTGTTTCTGTATTATTAGGAGCACGTTTAGGACATGTTATATTTTATCAACCCGAATTATTTAAAGAAGACTTTTTTAGCATATTTCTACCTTTTAGATTCAAACCTGAGTTTGAGTTTACTGGTTTTCAAGGATTAGCAAGTCATGGCGCTGCAATTTCAGTTATCATATTCATGTACTTTTTCTCAAAAAAAGTAATGCAAAAGCCTGTTTTATGGGTACTTGACAGAGTAGTGATTCCTGTAGCTAGTGGTGCTATTTTTGTACGTTTAGGAAACTTTTTCAATTCAGAAATTGTAGGTCATGAAACTACATCATCTTTCGGAATAAAATTCATTCAAGATGCAATGAGACCTAATGAAGCAATGCAAATCACTGGATTAACTGATCCAAAAGCTGCTTTTAATGCAATAGCTACTGATCCCAAATTTGCTTCTGTACTAGACAAAATACCAGCTAAACACCCTTCACAGTTATACGAGGCCTTTGGTTATGTTTTTGTATTTGCTCTATTGTATTTCTTATATTGGAAAACAAATGCTCGATTCAAACAAGGCTATCTTTTTGGTATGTTTTTAGTAACACTTTTTACCGTTAGAATTATTGTAGAATCTGTTAAAGAAAGCCAAGGAGGTTTTGAAAATATTCTAGGAATGTTATCTACAGGTCAATGGTTGAGTATACCTTTCATAATAGTAGGACTTTATTTAATTGTTACAGCTAAATTAAAACCTGAAGAAGTATAAATAAAAAAGCCATTCTTTAAGAATGGCTTTTTTATGTTTATTGAAATTCATCAACACTATTTTCTTGTGGTTTGGGTTTTTCTTGAGTAGGTTGTTTTACAGGTTCAACTATCGTCTCTGTAGATTGCACCGGCACTTCCGAAACAGTAACTCTAGCAGATTTACCAAAAGCTTCATATCTTTTTTGTGCTACCTCCCAATTAATTACACTAAAAAAAGTGTTTGCATATTCTCTTTTTCTATTCTGAAATTTCAAATAATAAGCATGTTCCCACATATCCAAATTTAAAATAGGAATACCTGATATACCTATGTTTTTCATTAAAGGATTATCATTATTTGAAGAAGTAACAATTTTAAGCTTACCCGTCTTATCTGAAATTAACCAAGTCCAACCAGAACCAGCTAATCGCACTGAAGTTTCTACAAATTGTCTTCTAAACTCATCAAATGATCCGAAATCTTTATTTATTGATTCCAACAAGCTTCCTGAAGGTTCTCCTCCAGATTTAGGCGCTAATGCTTCAAAGAAAAAATTATGGTTGTAAACACCCCCAGCATTATCTCTAATAACCGCATCAGATAAGTTTAAATTTCGCAAGATAGGATCTAGCTCTAATATTTCATATTTAGTCCCTAAAATGGCTTTATTCAAGCTATTCACATAACCTAAATAATGCTTTGAGTAATGCAGCTCCATTGTAGCAGCATCGAAGTCAGGCTCAAGACCATTATAACTAAACGGCAAGGCATATAAACTAAAAGCTCCTTCAATAGCTTTAATATCTGATGGCTTCCCTCCCTTTTGTTCAATTTTGACAATTGGGGTATCAGGTACTTCAACAACTTCTACCAAAGTGTCCTTTTTACAAGAAGCCAACATCAAAGCTGTTGCAAAACTTATATATAAAATTTTATTATTTTTCATTCTTTCCTTCAAGAATTTCATTAACTAAATTAATATAACATTTTTTAGCTTCTTCTTCAGAAACATTACTAACTTGAAGCCAAGCATTTGTTTTGAATGCATCTCTTACATCTTGACCATTGTAATAATTAAAACTATTATTATCCCCTATAGATCCATGTGTTGCTTGCTTATAATATGCATACAACCGCAACATAGTATCCTGTGGAAGTGAGTCTTGTTCCATACCAGAAGCTTTTTCAAACGCTTCTTTAAACAAAATATCTAAATCTTTTTCAGACATACAATTTATCCAATTGCAATAACTGTTTTATTTCCAATAGCTTTTTCGTTAAGTTTTACATTAACTTTAGTACCTAAAGGCAAATACAAATCTACTCTAGAACCAAATTTAATAAAACCTGCATCTGTACCCTGTACTACTTGAGTACCTTCTTGCGCATAATTAACAATTCTTTTTGCTAATGCACCAGCAATTTGACGATACATAATTTCGCCAAAAACTTTGTTTTCAATTACCACTGAAGTACGCTCATTTTCAGTACTTGCCTTAGGATGCCAAGCAACTAAATACTTTCCTGGATGATACTTACTGTATTTTACTAAACCTGACACAGCATATCTAGTAACATGCACATTTATAGGCGACATAAAAATAGACACCATTAATCTTTTGTCCTTAAAGTATTCTTCTTCGTAAACTTCTTCAATTACTACTACTTTACCATCTACAGGTGCTACAATTTGATTTTCTAAAGGTGAGATATTTCGGTTTGGATTTCTAAAAAACTGCAAAATCATTATATAAAAAAACATTGCAATAATTTGTATTGACATTCTCAACCAAGCAATGTCAATAAATTCACCAGCTAATAAAATTGAAATAATTAAAATTAATGATGCAATTGAAATAATCTTTGAACCTTCTTTATGAAACATAAGTTATGATTTTATAAAATAAAAATAAAAATGGAGCTACAAATATAATACTATCTAATCTATCTAAAATACCTCCATGCCCTGGCATGATGCTACCACTATCTTTTACATTAGCCAATCGTTTAAATTTTGACTCTATTAAGTCGCCAATTGTACCAAAAACACTAACAATAAAAGCAGTAATAATCCATACTAAAACTGATGCATTCAAGTAATATTTTGCAATAAAAATAGAAGCAATTCCAGCAAAAACAACACCGCCAATAAAGCCTTCAATTGTTTTTTTAGGAGAAACTCTTTCTAACAATTTATTTTTTCCTAATGATTTACCTACAATATAAGCAAATGTATCATTTGTCCAAATAAGTATAAAGATAGCAATAATAATTGAAGGTGTAAATTGATTTTGACTGTAAGGGATTTTAACAATAAAAATAAAAGGTAATGTGATATAGCCAATTAATTTAACCCATTTTGATTGAATATCTTGATGTTGTAATTTATCTGAAAAAAGCCAAAAAATTAGCTGTATAGAAACAAACATAGATCCCAAAAGCAATCCTAAATCAATAAAAAAACTCGTTTTGCTAAACATTGTGAATAACAAGTACAACAAACCAGAAACTAGCATTGCTTGAGTTTTAGGAAAATTTATTAAACTTGAGAATTCTCGAACAGTTTGAATCAAAAAAAGGCCAAAAAGACATAAAAAAGTTTCTTTGGAAAAAAGCGTTGCTGATATCAGTAAAAAAATATAAACTAATCCTGATAATGAACGTATAACATTTTCATTCATTCTATAAATCCTCTAGCAATAACAAATATAAGTTCTTTGGAGAACTTCCGTAATGTAAAAAGTCTTCTTCCTTAACTTTTTCGAAGTATTTTATACTTGTGATATTTGTTGGATAATCAGTAGTATATCTTTTTTTGATTTCTCTTAAACCGTCACTTTTACTTAAGATTATCTGACTGGTAGTTGCAATTAACACAATATTGTCAGGTAACTGATTAGGTTTGTTTTGCTTTATTTGAATAGATGAAAAAAGAATTGATCCATCTTCTGCAATTAAGTTTTCACAGCTAGCAAAGAAAAATTTAGGATTAGTAACATTTTGATACTTAATATTATTTTCTTCTAACATTTTAAATAATCTTGGCTCTAAACACATTGCTTCAGATTCGAACCAATCATTTTCTTCTAAAATATTTTCAAATTGCTCATTCAGTTCTGCTACATTCTCGCAATACAAGAATTTACCACCATTTTTCTTAAAGTTATGAGTAAACTGCTCATCAACTGGCAATTGTGAGTGTAAATCTTGAAAAGGATTGTAATCACTTTCATTACCATCATTAGCGGCATCATTTCCTGAACCAAATATTTTTCTAAATAAACTCATACTCTGAGAAACCAAGGTATTTAATTGCTATATGTACCAAAGATAAAAAATCTTAACCCATTTTTTTTAAATAGGCTAAGATTTTAAAGCATTTTATTAACTAAGTTTTAAACAATTTCTTCATGTAATGCCTTGTCGAAAGGTCTTTTACCAAAAATTGTCTCTAAATCATCTTTAAAGATTACTTCTTTTTCAATTAAAATGTCTGCTAATTGATTTAGTTTGTCTTTATTTTCTTCAAGAATTTGTATTGCTCTTTGATATTGTTTTTCAATAATAACTGAAATTTCTTGATCAATTGTACGAGCTGTTTCTTCAGAATAAGGCTTTGAAAAATTATAATCAGTTTGTCCTGAAGAATCGTAATAAGTAATATTACCTAATTTATCATTTAAACCATAAACGGTAACCATTGCACGAGCTTGTTTAGTAACTTTTTCAAGATCACTTAATGCTCCTGTCGATATTTTATCAAAAATTACTTTTTCTGCGGCGCGACCTCCCATAGTAGCACACATTTCATCAAGCATTTGATCAGGTCTAACGATTTGTCTTTCTTCAGGTAAATACCATGCAGCTCCCAAACTTTGTCCTCGAGGAACAATAGTTACTTTTACCAATGGAGCAGCATGTTCTAACATCCAACTTACAGTAGCGTGACCAGCTTCATGAATTGCAATAGCTTTTTTCTCTTCTGGAGTAATAATTTTATTTTTCTTTTCTAAACCGCCAACAATTCTATCAACAGCATCTAAAAAATCTTGTTTATCTACAGCAGTTTTATTATTACGAGCAGCTATTAAAGCAGCCTCATTACAAACATTAGCAATGTCTGCCCCAGAGAAACCTGGTGTTTGTTTTGCCAAAAAGTCAGTATCTAAATTATCAACTTTTTTAAGTGGTGCTAGATGCACTTCAAAAATCTCTTTACGTTCTTTAATATCTGGTAAATCAACATAAATTTGACGATCAAAACGACCTGCACGCATTAAAGCTTTATCGAGTACATCGGCACGGTTTGTAGCTGCTAACACAATAACACTTGTATCAGTACCAAAACCATCCATTTCTGTCAGTAACTGAT
>CAZMCP010000046.1:0-19557 GCA_964565035.1 uncultured Flavobacterium sp.
CTGTAACCCATCTTTTACCCATACCTGGAGCTATCAAAGGTAATTCTTCGGCATGTTGTCCTTCAGATTGTAAAGGAGTAGATAAAATTCCTTTTGTTAAATCTTCTTCCCTTGAAAGAATCGCAGCACCTGCACCATCTCCAAATATTACTGAAACCCCACGACCACGTGTTGTAAAATCTAAACCACGCGAATGTACTTCAGAACCTATAACTAAAATATTTTTATACATTCCAGTTTTGATGTACTGATCAGCAATTGATATTGCATATACAAATCCAGAACATTGATTACGAACATCAAGTGCTCCAACAGTTTTTAACTCTAAATCTCTTTGAACTAAAACACCTGGTCCTGGAAAATAATAATCTGGGCTTAATGTCGCAAAAATTATAAAATCAATATCATCTTTATCAATTTTAGCTCTTTCGATAGCTATTTTGGCAGCTTTTACCCCCATTGAAGTTGTAGTATCTTCTAAGCTATTAACGTGTCTTCTTCTTTTTATCCCTGTACGTTCCTGAATCCACTCATCATTAGTGTCCATTATTTTAGACAAATCATCGTTTGTAACCACGTTATCAGGCACATAATATCCTAAACCTGTAATTTTAGAATGAAACATATTTTATATTTTAGTTAAAAATCAGTTTGCAAATTTACGTTTAACGCAAAAATTAACAATACAAATTAGCATTTTTTTCTTAATTGACAATTTTATAATCAATTATAATTTTATAAAAAAAACTTAGACCAATTTCATGTAACACAAACACAGTTTAAAACACTAACTGTTAAAAGTAATTTAAAAAATTATAGAAAACATTTATTTACAGAATTCATCCTTTAAATTTATGTAGAGAAACTAAAATAAAAATGAGAAAACTATTTTTTACTATTTGCTTTGCTATATTTTATCAAAGCGGTATTTCACAAGAAAATCTGGAATACCAAAAACCATCAGCATCAATACTTGCACTTGCTGATTATGAAAGAGCGCCATCAGTGAGTATGGACACGAAAAAAGAGTATATGTTATTAACGTATCGCAATACATATAAAACTCTAGAAGATTTAAGCCAAGAAGAAATGCGTTTAGGAGGATTGCGTATTAATCCAATCACCAACATTTCAAGTACAATAACTTACAGCAACAATATAAAAATTAGAAAGATTAAAGACAAAACAGAAACACAAGTTTCTGGTTTGCCTCAAAATGCAAGAATTGCATACATAAATTGGTCTCCTGATGAAACTAAAATTGCTTTCACAAACACAACTAGTACTGGTGTTGAACTATGGGTTGTAGATGTAATAACTGCAACTGCAAAAAAGCTAACAGATGCAACTCTGAATGCCAACTCTGGAAATCCATTTAACTGGTATGCTAACAGCAAAAGCATTTTGGTTAAACAATTACCTAAAAATAGAATCGCTCTAATTGATAGCAAAAAAGAATTACCTAAAGGCCCTACTGTGTCGACTTCAGATGGTAAAGTTTCTCAAAACAGAACTTTTCAGGACTTATTAAAAAACCCTACAGATGAAACTAATTTTGAAAATTTAGTAACTTCAGAATATTACACTGTTAATTTAGATGGTGCATCCACTTTATTTAAAAAGGCGAATTTATACTTTGGTGAATCATTTTCACCAGATGGAAATTTCTTAATGGTAAATATTCTAAAAAGGCCTTTCTCTTACATTGTTCCATTAAGTCGTTTTCCTATTACAACCGAAGTGTATGACATTAATGGAAATCTTGTTAAAATAATTAATGAATCACCTTTAACTGAAATAATGCCTAAAGGTTTCATGGCTGTTAAAAAAGGGAAAAGAAATATATCATGGCGTAATGATGAACCAGCAACTTTATCTTATGTTGAAGCGCTTGATGAAGGAGACCCAGCAAATAAAGTAGATTTTAGAGACGAATTATTTGTTTGGAAAGCACCTTTTAATTCAGACCCAATTTCTTTACTAAAAACACCTCAACGTTTTGGGGGAATAATTTGGGGCAACAACGCAACTGCCATTGCTTATGACAATTGGTACGACACAAGAAATACAAAAACATATTTATTTAACCCTTCAAATAAAGGGGAAACCCCTAAGGTAATTTCAGATAGAAATCAGCAAGATATTTATTCAGATCCAGGAAACTTTGAGACTAAAAAAAATCAATTTGGAAGAAATGTTTTAGCTATAGAAAACAACAACCTTTTCTTAATAGGTGATGGATTTACTAAAGAAGGTCAATTTCCTTTTGTTGACGAGTTTAGCCTAAGCTCATTAAAAACTAAACGTTTATATCAATCTAACTATAAAGACAAAAAAGAAGAAATTTTATCTATTGAAGATTTTAAAAAAGGTGATGTTTTAGTTCAAATTCAATCCAAAACAGAATTTCCTAATTATTACTTTAGAAATATAAAGTCTAAAGACCAAATAACACCAATCACCTCATTTAAAAATCCTTTCGAAAGCATTAAAAATGTTTACAAAGAAGTAATCAAATACAAGCGTAAAGATGGGGTAGAACTTTCAGGAACTTTATATTTACCTGCAGGATATGATAGAGTTGCAAAAAAAGAAAAGCTTCCTTTATTAATTTGGGCTTATCCAGAAGAGTTCAAAGACAAGAATTCTGCTGGTCAAAATAACAAAAATCCTAATGAATTTACTTTCCCTAACTATGGTTCTTTTATTTATTGGGCAACTAAAGGTTATGCTGTTCTAGATGATGCTTCATTTCCAATCATTGGAGAAGGAAAAACAGAACCTAATGACACCTTTATTACTCAATTAGTTTCTAATGCAGAGGCAGCAATTGATGCCGTTGATAATTTAGGATACATAAATCGTAAAAAAGTAGCCGTAGGAGGACATTCTTACGGAGCGTTTATGACTGCCAACTTGTTAACCCATTCAAATTTATTTGCATGTGGCATTGCTAGAAGTGGAGCTTATAATAGAACACTTACTCCTTTTGGTTTTCAAAGTGAACAACGTAACTATTGGGAAGTTCCTAAAATTTACAATGAAATGTCACCTTTCATGAACGCTGAAAAAATGAAAACACCACTTCTTTTAGTTCATGGAGAAGCCGACAATAACCCTGGTACATTTACATTACAAACTGAGCGTTATTTTCAAGCACTTAAGGGCTTAGGCGCACCTGTTAGAATGTTAATATTACCTAAAGAATCACATGGATATGCTGCAAAAGAAAATATTTTCCATTTATTATGGGAACAAGAACAGTTCTTAGACAAGCATCTTAAAAACTAATAAAAAAAGCTCTTAAAAAGAGCTTTTTTTATTTAATAACATTAAGACTTACATCCAATTGTAGCTCCAACGGAGTAGGGTGTTCAAAAAACAATGGTTTTCCATTAAAAGCAGCTTTAACAAGATAGTGACTTCCTTTAAAATAGTTTTGTTTAACCGTTACTCTTAGAACACCATCTTCAGCAACTTTTAATTGATGAGGGTAAACCAAAATAGTTTCTGAAATTGCATTTTTATTTACTATCAATTCATTCACCTCACCAAACAAAGAGGCAACATATTTATTCTTTGGGTTTTGATAAATTTGCATTGAAGGTGCTTTACACACTACCTCACCGTCTTTTAAGACAATAGTTTCATCTGCAAAAGATAAAGCATCAGTACTGTCATGAGTTGCAACAATTACAGTAATTCCTCTAGCTTTTAAATACGCAAAAAGATTTCTACGTAAAGCATTTTTTCTAAAATTATCTATATGACTAAAAGGTTCATCTAGCATTAAAACTTCAGGTTCTAAAGCTAATACTCTGGCAAGAGCCACTCTTTGTTGTTGCCCACCACTTAACTCATTAATTCTAACTCTTGAAAATTCACCCATCTCAACAATATCTAAAAGTTCTTGAATACGTAAACGCTTTATTGCTAACAGTTGATTAGACAAAAACTTTCCAACACTTTCTGAGACAGTCTCATAGGGCATTAATCCAAAATCCTGAGCCATATATTTCATGAATGGCATCCCTGGTACTAAATTATATTTAGGACCAAGAACCTTAGTATCTTGCCAAAAAATATTTCCTTCATTTAAGTCATGCAAGCCATATATCAATTTAAGCAATGTGCTTTTACCGCAACCACTTTCTCCAATTACGGCAATGTTTTGCCCTTTTTGAATTTCAAAATTAATTGACTTGATAATGATCTTATCGGTATAGCCAAACGAAATATTATTTACTTGAAGCATTCTTTAAAATTAGGAGCACAAAAATAGTAAGATTTAACAACAAAAAAGCTGTCTCATAGGACAGCTTTTTCAACAATTTATTTTAAATATTATTGTCCTGCTTCTTTTTTAGCATCTTGGACCATTTTTTCGTTTGCAGTTATTGCAAATTCAACACGTCTGTTCTCAGCTCTTCCTGCATCCGACTCATTACTTGCAATAGGTTCTGTCTCCCCCATTCCTACAATTTCAAAACGAGATGAACTCAATCCTCTACCTGATAAATAATTTTTTACAGACTCAGCTCTTTGTTTAGATAAACTTAAGTTGTAATCATCTGCGCCTTTACTATCTGTATGACCAAAAATTTGAATATTTGTATCTGGATATTCTTTAAAAACAGGTACTAATTTATCTAAATTACCTTTTGCTTTAGTAGTTAATGTTGCTTTATTAAAATCAAAATTAACTGAGTTTTCACCTAATGTAAGTTTAATTCCCTCACCTACTCTTTCAACCTTAGCTCCAGGTAGAGATTCACTTATACTTCGGGCTTGACGGTCCATTTTATTACCAATTAAACCTCCTGCAACACCACCAACTACACCACCAAGTACAGCTCCTAAAGCTCCATTACCTCCTTTTCCTACGTTATTACCAAGTACTCCTCCAATGACAGCACCTCCAACGGCACCAATAACTGCACCACGCTGTGTATTATTAGAATTCTTAACTGATTCACAACTCGCTAATGTCATTCCAAAAAGAAATGAAAATGATACTATATATATGATTGACTTTTTCATAATTTATTTTGTTACGTTATTTTTTTTAAACTGATATACAACACTTGTTAGCTTACCTCCTATATCAATTTTATCAATTAACTGAAAAGACTCTTGCGTTTGATTTGACAATAATAAAATATAACCATCCCTAGCCTTTCTTGCTTTTTCGCCCGCATTAAGAAACTTAATTACAAATTGCTGATCTTTATTTACATACCATTTTATTTTTGAAGCAAATTGAGGACAATTCCCCTTTGTTATTTCCATTGTTCCGGAGTCATTATTAGAAACAAACTGCCAATTACTTCCCTCAAAACATTTTGAATCAGCAATATCAAAAGAAGTTACTTTAAAATAGTCTGATCCAGGGAAAGAAACAGAACTAATTGTCCAATTCCCTTTTATAGCTACTTGCGATCTTCTATCTACCGTTGTTGAAGCTACAGTTGTTTGTTTTGGCTTACAAGACAATACTAGTCCAATTAAACATAAAAATAATGCTAGTCTTTTCATATGATTTGTTTTTTAATGTTTGAATAGTCAAAATTATGACTTTAAGTAGTGATCAAATTTACACAATTTTGAGCGATTTTTATACTATTCCTACTACGCCATTTTGTCACTTTTTAAAAACTGGTATTTAATTTGACAGTGCTTGTTCAATAATCTTAAAACTATTCTATATGACAACAGGAAAAATTAATGTTTCAGTAGAAAACATATTCCCTTTAATCAAGAAATTTTTATATAGCGACCATGAGATTTTTCTTCGCGAATTAGTTTCAAATGCAACAGATGCAACACTTAAATTAAAACACTTAACAAATATTGGCGAGGCCAAAGTTGAATATGGCAATCCAATAATTGAAATTAAAATTGACAAAGAAGGTAAAAAACTACACATTCTTGATCAAGGTTTAGGAATGACTGCTGATGAAGTTGAAAAATACATCAATCAAGTCGCTTTTTCTGGTGCAGAAGAGTTTCTAGAAAAATATAAAGATTCTGCCAAAGATTCAGGAATCATTGGTCATTTTGGACTTGGTTTTTATTCTGCCTTCATGGTAGCAAATAAAGTTGAAATCATTACTAAGTCTTTTAAAGATGAACCTGCTGCACACTGGACATGTGATGGTAGTCCTGAATTTACTTTAGAACCTCATTCAAAAACAGAAAGAGGAACTGAAATTATTCTTCATATCGCAGAGGATTCATTAGAATTCCTTGAAGATTTCAAGATTCGTGAATTATTA
Source organism: uncultured Flavobacterium sp. (assembly GCA_964565035.1). Lineage (GTDB taxonomy): Bacteria > Bacteroidota > Bacteroidia > Flavobacteriales > Flavobacteriaceae > Flavobacterium. The sequence continues at coordinate 6,276 of CAZMCP010000046.1, forward strand.
ACTAAGTATAATAAATTCATGCCTGTTCCAATTAAGTTTGGAACAAAACAAGAAGCATTGCCTAAACCTGAAAATGCTCCTGAGGATTATAAAACTGAGTACAAAGAAGTAGACAATATCATTAACAACCCTAATCCAGCTTGGACAAAACAACCAGCAGATTTAAACGATGAAGATTATAAAAACTTCTACAGAGAATTATATCCAATGAATTTTGATGAACCATTGTTCAATATTCATCTTAATGTAGATTATCCTTTTAATTTAACTGGTATTTTATACTTCCCTAAATTATCTGACAACCTGCAAATTCAAAAGGACAAAATTTCATTGTATCAAAATCAGGTGTATGTTACTGATAATGTTGAAGGAATTGTTCCTGAATTCTTAATGATGCTCAAAGGTGTGGTTGATTCACCAGATATTCCTTTAAACGTATCTCGTTCATACTTACAGGCTGATGGTAATGTGAAGAAAATTTCAAATTATATCACTAGAAAAGTATCCGATAAATTAAAATCTCTTTTCACTGAAAACAGAGCCGATTTTGAACAAAAATGGAATGACATAAAAGTGGTTTTAGAGTATGGTATGTTATCGGAGCCTAAATTCTATGAAAAAGCTGGTTCATTTGTTTTATATCCAACAACTGAAGACAAATACTTTACTCTAGACGAATTAAAAGAAGCAATTACTCCTAATCAAACCGATAAAAATGGGAAGTTGGTTGTTTTATACGCTTCAAATAAAGAAGCGCAACATAGCTATATTGATATTGCTACAGCTAAAGGTTATCAAGTATTGCTTTTAGATTCTCCAATTGTATCTCATTTAATCCAAAAATTAGAGGCAGACAATGAGAACTTAACTTTTGTTCGTGTAGATGCTGATCATATAGACAAATTGATTGCTAAAGAAGAAACTCAAATTTCCAAACTTTCTGATGAAGAAAAAGAAAAACTAAAAACATCATTAGAAGAAATTGTCCCTAAAGAAACTTACACTGTACAACTTGAAGCAATGGATAGTACAGCAGCACCATTCATTATTACTCAGCCAGAGTTTATGCGCCGTATGAAAGAAATGAGCGCAACTAGTGGCGGCGGAATGTTTGGCATGGGCAATTTCCCTGAAATGTACAATTTGATAGTTAACTCAAATTCTGATTTAGCAACATCAATATTAAATACAGAAGATAAGTCTGCACAAGAGCATCTGGTTAAACAAGCACTAGATTTAGCAAAACTATCTCAAGGATTATTAAAGGGTGAAGAACTAACAGCCTTTGTAAAAAGAGGTTTTGAAACTCTTAAATAAGAGTCTAATAAACACAAAAAACCTGCAAACTAACTTGCAGGTTTTTTTTATTTTAAAAATATTTAAATACAATTTCCGAACTTTGATAAAAACATCAACATGACACTATCTATAGAAACACCTGCCTTATTGTTTTCTGCAACATCACTAATTCTTTTAGCTTACACGAATCGATTTTTAACCATAGCACAAATCATTCGCAGTTTAAAAAAGAATTACGAAGAAGTTCATAACAAATCAATCCTTTTAGAAATTAAAAACTTAAACAAGCGCTTAACTCTTATTCGTTTTATGCAACTTATGGGGGTACTTTGCTTGTTTCTATCTGTATTTGCGATGCTTTTACTATTCATTTCAATGCAAAGCATTGCTATATATTTTTTTGGATTAAGTATGCTTTGCCTATTGATTTCGTTAGGCACTTCGTTTTGGGAAATCAGTATTTCTGTCCATGCCTTAAGGCTTCATTTAGGTGATTTAGAAGAATTTTCTAAAAAAGATTAAACCATATGTAATTTCATTAGTCTTATTGTTAAACTAAAAAATACTGACTATGAAAAATTATCTTGCAGCCGTTCTTCTTTTTTTAGGAACATCAGCATTTGCTCAACAGGACGATGCTCCTGAGTATTTAGGAGAAAACTTTAGCCTTGAAGGTACTTTATCAATGTTAAAAAAGTCAAACTCAATTGAAGAGTTTGAATCATTGATTAACCAAGAAAGCAATGATGTAAACAACTTAGACCTCAACAATAATGGTGAAATCGATTATGTAACCGTTGAAGATATAGTAGATACAAACAAACACGTTTTAGTTTTGTCTGCTTTATTAAATGATAAAGAAAAACAGGATGTTGCCACTATAGTAATTGAAAAAACAGGCAATGAAGAAGCACGGCTACAAATATTTGGTGACGAAGATTTATATGCAGAAAATACTATTGCAGAACCATTTGATGTTGACGAAAAATTAAATACTCAAAAAAGCGGACCAGCCATACCAGAATTAATCACTACAAGAGTAATAGTTAACGTTTGGTTATGGCCAAGCATTAGATTTATTTATGCACCTAGTTATAGAGTTTGGATATCTCCCATTCGATGGGCTGCATATCCCAGATGGTGGAAACCTTGGAGACCTATTCGCCATACCGTTTTTGTAACAAGATGTCATGTTCATAAAACTTACATCCATAGAACTCCAACTCGTCATGTAACTATACATAAATCATATGCCCAAAGAAGACATAGTTCTACAACTGTTGTGAAAAGTAGAAAAGGTGCAACTGTAATACACAAAGGAAGAACAGGTAGAGTTAGAGCAGTTCATCACTCAAGAAGAAGATAAACTTTTTTTAAAATCATTTTCTTAACTTTAAAACAAGGAAAACTACAAAAGCATCGATTATGAAAAAGTCTTCACTTTGGTCGCTACGCTTAGGATTTTCAAACAAGCAAAGTCAATTGATTGATGAAATTGGTTTGGAAAAATTTTTGCAATTCTCTTTTAATTCAAAAGTTGATTATAACATTCCTACATTTTTAAATAACAGTCCTAAAAGCATCGCTGAACTTAAAGATAGAAGAAAGACTCTTAAAGAATCTGACAAAGAACAAGTAAAACAACTTGTTATTAAAGAAGCAAAAATTTCTAATGAAATGAAAGCTTGGTGGGTAGATAAAATGATTTCTGAAAAATTTCCGCTACGCGAAAAAATGACCTGTTTTTGGCATAATCATTATGTCTCGACATTTCAAAAAGTAAAAGTTAATTTCTGGATTTTTGAATACAATCAATTATTACGTGAAAACGCTTTTGGAAATTTCAAAGAGCTAACTAAGAAAATTCTTCATAGCAATGCTATGGTCAGATATCTAGATAATGTTGATAATAAAAAAGGAAACATAAACGAAAATTTAAGCAGAGAATTGCTGGAGCTTTTCACTCTTGGCATAGGAAATTATACAGAAACTGACATTAAAAATGGTGCAAAAGCTCTAGCTGGATTAGGAATAGGTCAAAAACAGGCTTTTTATAGACCAATCTTTGAAGATAATGAAACCATTACCTATCTAGGCAAAACAGGAAACTTTAAGGCTGATGATTTAGTAGACATCATTTTTGAACAAAAAAATATCCCTTATTTTCTTACTAGAAAAATTTTGAAATGGTTTATATACGATGAACCAAAAGAGGATTTAGTAAAATATTATGGTGACTTTTTTAGAAATATAAATTTTGAAATTAAACCTTTACTAACTAAAATTTTCACAGAAGAATTTACTAAAAACAATGCTGGCTCAAAGATCAAAAATCCTTTAGAATACATAATTCAGTTAACTAACGAGCTTCAAGTAAAAATACCAAACAAAAGAATTTTAGTATTGTTTTTAAGAGATCAAGGAATGGATTTATTTAACCAACCCAATGTCAAAGGTTGGGAAGGTGGAAAATCATGGCTTACCACACAAATTTATCTTCAGCGTAACAATGTGGCCGACTTACTTTGTGATGGCAAATCTTTTAGGCGGAATGTTTTGAAAGAGGACATGAATGATGATGAAATCACAATCAACTTCCAACCTCAGCTAAACTGGAAAGGTGACACTAATAAAGTTATAATAAAAAATATGACTGAAAGGTTGCTTTTTTCTGTTGATGAAAGTACACAAAAAGATTTTGAAGCTATATTAAAATATGATTTTAATCCTGATGCTCAAAATGCCAATCAAGCTGTGCTAAGATTATTCAATGCAATTGTTAAGACTCCCGAATTTCAACTAATTTAATTTGAAACGATGAACAGAAGACAATTTTTATCATTATCAGGTACATTTACTGGCGGGATGCTAGTTCTACCTGATTTTCTATATGCTTTTGGCTCACAAGCTCAATCTAGTTTGGTTTTGGGAGAACAATGTTTGGTTTTTATTCAGCTAAATGGTGGTAATGATGGATTAAACACATTTGTCCCATTTGATGATCCAAATTATTATTACAATAGACCCAAAATTGCACTTTCAAAAGATGATGTAATTTCAAGAAATAGCGGTATGGCTTTTCATCCTGCTCTTAAAGATTTTGCACAAATTCAACAAAATGGGGACTTAACTGTAATACAAAATGTTGGATATCCTGAGCCAAATCGTTCTCATTTTCGTAGTCAAGAAATTTGGCAAACTGCCTCAGCATCCAATCAATATATAAACGAGGGGTGGTTAGGACGTTACTTAGACTTACAATGTAAAGAACATACCCCAACAGCAGGAATTAATATAGACAATATAGATAATTTAGCCCTAAAAGGTAATGAACCCAATGCTATAACTGTTAAAGATCCTAATCGTTTTAAACCCAAAAGTGAAATTGATGAAACAGTAAAATTATCAAACAACCCACAACTAGATTTTGTTAGAAAAATAGCCAACTCTGCAACGGAAGGGGCTGAAGATATTCAAAAAGCTTTATCAAAATCAATAACCGAAAATAGTTATCCTAAAACTAACTTGGCAAAAAACTTAGAATGGATTGCAAGACTCATCAAAGGAAATTTAAACTCAAAGGTATATTACACTTCATTGGGTGGTTTTGACACACATGATAATCAGTTAGCAATTCACAAAAACAAACTAACAGAATTAAACGATGCAATCTTTAGTTTTTATACTGATTTGAAAAACTCAAAACTACTTCAAAATGCAACTATTGTAGTTTTTTCTGAGTTTGGCCGAAGAGTAAAAGACAACGGAAACGGAACAGATCATGGAACTGCAGCTCCTATTTTTATCATTGGTGGAAGCAATAAAGGAAAAATAATAGGTAAAAACCCAGACTTAGCAAATCTTGATAATGGTGATTTAAAATTCGAAACCGATTTTAGGAGTGTTTACGCTACTTTATTGCAACAAAAATTAAATTTTGATTATTCTAAAATTGGAATTAAAAACGCTCCTTTGACAACTATTTTTTAAAAAACTAAAACTTTAGGTTCTAATTCATATTCTTTGTAGTCACAGATTATAAATCAATTCCACAGGGGCATTAATGCAAAACGGGCTTTTCAATTTATTTTAGAAAATATCCAGCTTGATATCCTTGGATAACAAATTAAATTTTTACAAGCTAAATTCTCTTTATCAGGATCAACAAGTTTTATATTAAGAAGTGATTCAATTTTTAATACAGATATTTCAAAAATCGAATAAAATCCTTCTTTAGACTCAATTAATTTATTTTTTACTCTAGGCTCTCCATTAATAAGATAATAGTTTGATAAGTAAGAAAATGTCTTGTTATTATCTTTGTTTAAATAAGTTTTAAAAGAACTAATAGGCTGGAAATTTTCGTCTAATTTTATAACTTCTGATTTCAAATCATCAAATTCAAAATTTATAGTCATTAAATTTTTATTAGAAAAACTGATTGAGCCTGCTCCCATCTCAAAACTAATATGTATAAGACTATTATTAATTCTATCATAGATTAAAAAGGATTCAATTGAATTTGGTATAGAAATATTCATTTTAGCTTTTTTCACATCATTAAATCCATCAATTATCATGGAATTAGGTAAATAAACATAAACATCAAACTCATTTATTGAGTATAAATGAATCAAACAAATATCAAGCCTTTTGCTATTTTTTGAATATAAGTCTATTATTTTTGAGCGGGAAGTATTTTTTAAATTACTTTCTCCAATAAAATATTTTTGTTTGTTTTTATTACATATGTGAATTTTCACTTCACCATTGGTAAGTTTTTGGTTTTGAAATATTGTTGTTAAAGTGGTTTGTGAAAACACAGGAGTTACAACTAGTAATATTATGCATAAAATTAAATTCTTCATGTTATTTTAATTTGCTTAATAATCCTTGTAGCATTTATTTAATTCGACTGTTTGCTTCGTTAATATGCAATCCTTACCCACTAAGCATTAAAACAAATCTAATTAAAAACTCTACTTAGTTTAATTTCAACGACTTTTTGTTTAACCATCATCCCATTTAAAGTCAAGTAAAATGCTTTCGGTAATACTTCCAAACAAAAAAATCACAACTTATAACTCAAAACTCATAACTATAACTTATATTTGCCGGCTTTTTAAAAATGAAATGATGGCGAATAATAATGTATTAAAGGGAGTTTTATTAGTTGGTCTTGGTGCCACAAGTTACGGAATGTTAGCAACTTTTGTAAAGCTTGCTTATCATGATAAAGGAATAACTGGTTTACCATTTACACCTGCAGAAGTCATTACATCACAATTCATCATAGGAATATTTGTGATATTATTAATTAATGCTTTTCAAAAAGCTAACAAAAAATCGGAAGTCGTTAAAGCTAACAAAAAAGACATCACTCAATTAATGATTGCTGGAACTTCTACAGGTTTGACAAGTATTTTTTACTATTTGGCTGTTAAATATATCCCTGTTTCTATTGGTATTGTATTATTAATGCAAACTGTTTGGATGGGTGTTTTATTAGAATGGATTTTAGAGAAAAAAAGACCTTCAAACATCAAAATTGTTGCAGTACTAATTGTTTTGGCAGGAACAGCATTAGCCACAAACCTTATACAAAACACAGTTACTTTAGATTGGCGTGGTGTTGTTTTAGGATTACTAGCAGCTGCTTCGTTCACAACAACAATGTTTACTGCAAATAAAGTGGCTACACACATATCATCTGCTCAAAGAAGTTTATATATGCTCTTAGGTGGTGCAATAGTAGTTTTCTTTTTTGCGTTTTATACCCAAACAACCCCTTTTAACTATGACATTTTCATGAAATGGGGCGTGCTATTGGCAATTTTTGGTACCGTAATTCCTCCTATGTTGATGAATGCTGGTTTTCCTCACACAGGAATAGGATTAGGCAGTATTGTTTCATCATTAGAACTTCCGGTTTCAGTATCTATGGCCTTTTTAGTTTTGGGAGAACAAGTTGTACTTACACAATGGATTGGCATTGTTCTAATCATTTTTGCCATTGTAATTATGAACATTCAGTTCGGAAAAAAATAATTTTTTCTACTTTATAAGACTTTTTTAGGTAAATTCGTAAGAAAACTACAGCTTATGAGTTTACCTTGGCATTTATATGCAATGGCAATATTGTATATTTTAGCAGGAATCAATCATTTTAGAGTTCCAAAATTATACTACAAGATAACACCTCCTTTCTTTTCTAATCAAAAGCTTATAAATGTCATTAGTGGTCTTAGCGAAATTATTTTAGGTATAGGACTTTGTATTCCGTTAATATCAAAATATGCTGCTTGGGGAGTCATTCTTTTATTAGTCGTTATTTTTCCTGCCAATATTTACATGTATCAAAACGATAAAGCGGCACTAGGCTTACCAAAATGGGTTAGAGCATTACGATTGCCGTTACAGTTTTTACTCATTTATTGGGCTTATCAATACACATGTTAACCAACTAAACTTTTAATATTATGAAGAATTTAATTGCAGAATTTTTTGGAACCTTTTGGTTAGTTTTTTGCGGATGTGGAAGTGCTCTTTTTGCAGCTGGATATCCCGAATTAGGAATTGGTTTTGCTGGAGTTTCTCTAGCTTTTGGTTTAACTGTTGTTACTATGGCATATGCAGTAGGCCATATTTCAGGAGGTCATTTTAATCCTGCAGTTTCCTTAGGCCTTTGGGCAGGTGGACGATTTGATTCTAAAGATTTAGTACCTTATATAATTGCACAATGTGCTGGAGCAATTGTTGCTGCAGGCTTTTTATATTTAATATTATCTGGCAAAGCTGGCTTTGCAATTGACAATACTAAAGCAGGTGCATTTGCATCAAACGGATACGGAGCTTTTTCTCCAGATGGTTATTCAATGGTATCGGCTTTTATTACTGAATTTATTTTAACCATGTTTTTTTTATTAATCATTTTAGGAACTACTGATAAATTTGCTAATACAAAATTTGCAGGTCTAGCCATTGGTCTTGCTCTTGTTTTAATTCACTTAGTAAGTATACCAGTAACAAATACCTCTGTAAATCCAGCTCGTTCATTATCGCAAGCCATTTTTGCAGGCGGCACACCTTTATTACAAGTATGGCTATTTTGGGTTGCTCCAATTGCTGGTGCCGTAGTAGGAGGTTTTATTTACAAATCATTCTTAGAAACTAAAGCAGCATAATTTTAAATACATTGAAATAATAAGGCGACAAAATATTGTCGCTTTTTTTATTTTTGTACATATGAATTTATTCCCCGAAGAAAAAATAACATTCTCGCTTCCAGATGCTGAAATAGAATATTTCCCAGATTTTTTTTCAACAGAAAAATCAAATGAACTTTTTGAAAAATTAAAAGCAGAAGTACATTGGCAACAAGATACTATTAAGGTATTTGGTTATGAACATTTACAACCAAGACTTACTGCTTTGTATGGTAATGAAGGTAAACCATATGGCTATTCTAATATCGTGATGCAACCGCATCAATGGACACCTTTGATAATGCACATAAAAAATGAAGTAGAAAAAGTTTGCACAGAAAACTTCACCACTGTTCTTCTTAATTTATATCGAGATGGTCAAGACAGTAATGGCTGGCATGCTGATAATGAAAAAGAATTGGGAAGAAATCCAATTATAGCCTCTGTTAGTTTTGGCGCCGAAAGGATTTTTCAACTCAAACATAATTCACAAGAGATAAAACAAAACATTAATCTCAAAAATGGAAGCTTATTACTTATGAAAGGGCCAACTCAACATTTTTGGAAACATCAAATTCCTAAAACGAAAAAGGAAATAGGACCAAGAATTAATCTTACTTTCAGAATCATTAAATAGTTTTTTTATTAAATTTGAGTACTAAACCTACTCAAATTATGATAACCGAAATTGTAAATTATTTTGAAACCATACCTTCATCACATAGAAGTTTTATACTAATAGGAGGAATTACTTTTTTTTGGCTCATCGAAAATGGCTTTCCTTTAATTAAATTTAAATATAACAAATGGCAACATGCGGGAATTAATTTCTTCTTCACGTTTACCACAATAATCATCAACTTCTCCTTAGCTTTTTTACTATACAAAAGTTCTGTTTTTGTATCTGAAAATCAGTTTGGATTAATTTATTGGTTACATCTAGATAATCTTTGGCTACAAGCAATAATAGGATTGTTATTCATGGATTTAATTGGCGCTTATACAGCTCACCTTGTTCAACATAAAACAAAGCCTTTGTGGAGATATCATTTAATTCATCATACAGATACATGGATTGATACAACGACAGCAAATAGACATCATCCAGGAGAAAGTGTCATTCGATTTATATTTACAGTGTTAGCAATTATAATTGTTGGCGCACCTATTTGGTTATTCTTTTTATACCAGTCTCTCTCGGTTTTCTTGTCACAGTTTAACCATGCAAACATTTCGTTACCAAAAACATTGGATAAATACATAAGTTACATCATAGTTTCACCAGATATGCACAAAATACACCATCATTACAAATTACCTTATACAGATAGTAATTATGGCAACATTTTTTCTGTTTGGGATAGATTATTTGGAACTTTTATGGTAATGCCTACAGAGGACTTAATCTATGGGGTAGATACGCACATGAAACCAGAAGAAAACAATGTTTTATCAAACCTATTAGTTATCCCATTTCAAAAATATAGAGCACCTGAAAATTAAAATTTATTTTTTAATATCTTTTTATTAATATTGGTATAAGTATTGCACAAGTTTATTTGAATTAACATTTTATAAATGAGAAAAAGTAAAATAGCTGATTTAGACAGAGAAACTTTAGAAAGGCTTATCAGCATGGCCCAAGAGGAACGTAAACCTTTTGAAGTAATAAAAGAAGAGTTTGGCATTAGTGAAAATGAAGTAACTGAGCTAATCCGAAAACGTTTACCCAAAGATCAGTTTGAACTTTGGAAGAAAAAAGTAACTGCTACAAAACCCAAACCGAAGCAGATTAATATTGATGACTTTGACGAAGATCTAGACGGAAAATATTACCTAAAAAACAAGTTCGATTAATCACTAACTCCTGAAAATCAGGAGTTTTTGTTTTTAATGTAACAAAAAGCAATATTTATATACTTATACTAAAAAGTAAAAATCTACAAAATGAAAAAAATACTAATAGCTGCAACATTAGCTTTTTTTATGGTTAGCTGTAAAACTGCCCAAACCTCATCAAGTAATGTTGCTCCAGAAGTAAAAGTAAACATTGATTTAAATGTTATCAAGGACGACAAGGTAATGGTAACCGTTTTCCCTACCCCATCAAAAGAAGAAACAATAACTTTCAATATACCTAAGACAGTTCCCGGAACATATTCAGCCGATAACTATGGTAAGTATATAGAAAATGTTAAAGCATACGATGCAAAAGGAAACTCACTACCTATTGCAAAAATGGACGATAATACTTGGAGAATTTCTGAAGCAAAAAAATTAAACAAGGTTACTTACTGGGTAAACGATACTTACGATCAAGAAACACAAGGAGGCATTGGAGGTAAAGATGTTTTTTCTCCAGCTGGAACAAACATTGATCCAGAATGTTTCATGGTAAATACTCATGGATTTGTTGGATATTTTTCAGACAAGAAAGAGGTTCCTTACACAGTAAATATTTCTCATTCAGACAAATTATTTGGAGCAACTTCAATGACTGACTTAGATGCTGCAGCAAATCAAGATACTTTTAAAGCTTCTCGCTATGCAGATTTAGTTGATCATCCAATTATGTATTCTAAACCAGATTACACAACTTTTAAAGTTGAGGATATGGACATCCTTATCAGTGTATACTCACCTTCTGGAAAATACAAAGCTGCCGATATTTCTCCTGCAATGGAAACGATGATGAAAGCTCAGAAAAAATTCTTGGGTCCAATAAATAACACAAAAAAATATGCTGTCTTACTATATCTTTCTGATTTAAGTAAAAATGACGCTAAAGGATTTGGAGCCCTAGAACATACAACATCTACAACTGTTGTAATGCCTGAGATGATGCCTGAACAAGAAATGGCAGAACAATTGAAAGATGTTGTTTCACACGAATTTTTCCATATTGTAACTCCATTAGGAATACATGCCAATGAAATTCATTACTTCGACTTTAACGCACCTAAAATGTCTAAACACTTATGGATGTATGAGGGTGTAACTGAATATTTTGCAAATCTATTCCAGATTAACCAAGGCTTAATCTCTGAAGAAGATTTTTATAATAGAATGTCTGACAAAATCCGTCAAGCATCACAAATGAACGACACTATGCCTTTCACTAAAATGAGTGCAAATGTATTAGAAAATCCATACAAAGATCAATACTTGAACGTATATCAAAAAGGAGCATTGATAGGGATGTGTTTAGATATTACTATTCGTGAAAAAAGCAACGGTAAAAGAGGTATTTTAGATTTAATGCAAAAATTGAATAATGAATATGGTATCAACAAACCTTTTAATGATGAAGAATTATTTGATAAAATAGTTTCATTAACATATCCAGAAGTTAAAACGTTTTTTGACACTTATGTAAACGGATCAACTCCAATTCCTTATGAGCAATTTTTTGCTAAAGTTGGTGTTACTAAAGCAAAAACAAAACTTCCTGGAAACGTATTCTTAAAAGGACAAACACCATATATTACAGTAAATCCTCAAACAAAAGAAATTATGCCAATTCCTGGAATTGATTTACCTGAGTTTTATACTAAATTAGGAATTAAAAGTGGTGATGTAATTGCAGCAATAAATGGAACCAACTATAATTTAGATAATATCTATGATTTAATTATGGCTAGTCAAAGCTGGAAAGATGGAGATGCTATTACAGTGAAAATCAAACGTGACGGTAAAGAATCTGAATTAAAAGGAAAAGTTGTTTTACCTTATGAAGAAGTAGATGGTTATCAATTAACAGACAAAAGCAAAAACGCTCTTAAAGAAGCTTGGTTAAAAGGATAATTTTCAATCCTAAATAACTATATAAATCCTCATTTTGTAAATCAATTTGAGGATTTTTTTATTACTTTGCGCCAAATTGAAAAAATTATGTATAAAGTTATTATAGCCGCTCTTTCACTTACATTATTAGTTGCTTGTGGAGAAGAAAAAGCAAATGGAAATCTAGAAATTACAGGAAATATTAAAGGTCTTAAAAAAGGAAAATTATATATCCAAAAGGTTGAAGATACTACATTAGTTGCTCTTGATACTATTGTTCTAAATGGGCAATCTTCATTTAAAAGCACTATTAACATCGATTCTCCAGAAATGCTTTACTTATATGTAGACAGAGGAGTAACAAATTCAATAGACAATAACCTTTTGTTTTTTGCTGAACCCGGAAAAATAAATATTGATACCGATTTAGAGTTTTTCTTGGCGAATGCAAAAGTTACTGGTTCAAAGAATAATGATTTGTATACAGATTATAAAAGCATCATTTCTAAATTTAACGATCAACAACTTGAATATGTAAAAGATGAGTTAATGGCGTTAAAAAATAAAAAAGATATCTCTGCTGAAAACTCAAAAAAACAAGATGCCCTTTTAAAAAGACGTTATTTGTATGCTGCTAATTATGCATTGACTCATGCAGATAAGGAAGTAGCTCCGTATATCGCATTAACAGACATTTACGACATGAATTTAAAGTATTTAGACACTATACAAAAATCGATGTCTCCTCAAGTTTCAAAATCCAAATACGGACAAAAATTCACTCAGTTTCTTAAGGACAGAAAAGCGAATGAAGTAGCTGAAACAAAAAAATAATATTTCTTAAATAATAAACCTCCTAAATTGGAGGTTTTTTTTATGAAAATTCAACACTAAAATTACATTATAACAAAAAAGGTCTTCAAATGAAGACCTTTTACTTGAGCCGATGGAGGGACTCGAACCCACGACCTGCTGATTACAAATCAGCTGCTCTA
>CAZMCP010000047.1:0-19503 GCA_964565035.1 uncultured Flavobacterium sp.
CAGAGAATAGATCTACAGTGATAACATCACCTAATTTGTGCTCGTTTTCAAATCCTTGGAACTCAACAACTTTCTTCTTAGCAACTGTACCAGCTTTTTTGAAGTGACCTTCAGCAGCTTTAGTAGTGTGCTTTTCAGTTTTGTCATCGAAACCAAGCTGAAGAGCCTCGTACCCGTCAACCTCATTGGTTCTGACTTGGGTAACTACGCAAGGACCAACTTCAATAACAGTACAAGGAATATTTTTCCCGTTCTCATCAAAGATGCTAGTCATTCCGATTTTCTTTCCGATTAACCCAGACATATTAAACTAATTATTAATTATTTATAAAATTTTTAATTTTGAGTGTGCAAAAGTAGGCATTATGTTTTGAATATCAAAACATAATGCCTAAATATTTACTTTCAGCGTTTTATCACACTTTAATCTCTACTTCAACTCCACTTGGAAGCTCTAATTTCATAAGAGCATCAATAGTTTTTGAAGATGAAGAATAGATATCTAACAATCTTTTGTATGACATTACTTCGAATTGCTCTCTCGACTTTTTGTTAACGTGCGGAGAACGCAATACAGTAAAAATCTTTTTGTTTGTAGGTAATGGAATTGGACCAGTTACCACAGCTCCTGTACTTTTTACAGTTTTTACGATTTTCTCTGCTGATTTATCAACCAACATATGATCGTAAGACTTTAATTTTATTCTGATTTTTTGACTCATTTTCTTAAAAATTAAGCGTTACCTTTTGCTTTCTTAATTACTTCTTCTGAAATGTTAGATGGAGTTTGCTCATAGTGAGAGAATTCCATTGTTGAAGTTGCACGACCTGAAGATAAAGTTCTTAAAGTTGTTACATATCCAAACATTTCTGATAATGGAACACTAGCCTTGATAGTTTTAGCGCCATTTCTGTCACCCATATCATTTACTTGACCACGACGACGATTTAAGTCACCTACGATATCACCCATGTTTTCTTCAGGAGTAATAACTTCAATTTTCATGATTGGTTCTAAGATTACAGCTCCAGCAGCTTTCGCTACTTCTTTGTAACCCATTTTAGCCGCTAATTCGAACGATAATGCATCCGAGTCTACCGCGTGGTAAGATCCATCCAATAAAGTAACTTTTAAACTATCTACAACATATCCAGCCAAAGGCCCAGTTTTCATAGCTTCACGGAAACCTTTTTCAACTGCAGGGATATATTCTTTAGGAACGTTACCACCTTTAACCTCATTTACGAATTGTAATCCTACAGGAGCTTTACCATCAACCATTTCAGCAGGCTCTAAACGGAAAACGATATCTCCGAATTTACCACGACCTCCAGATTGTTTTTTATAAACCTCTCTGTGTTGTGCAGATTTTGTAAACGCTTCTTTGTACTCAACTTGTGGCTCACCTTGATTCACCTCAACTTTGAATTCACGTTTCATACGATCTACTAAGATATCTAAGTGAAGCTCACCCATACCAGAGATAATTGTTTGACCTGAAGCCTCATCAGTTCTAACTGTAAACGTTGGATCTTCTTCAGCTAATTTAGCTAAAGCCATACCCATTTTATCTACGTCAGCTTTTGTTTTAGGCTCGATCGCGATACCAATTACCGGATCAGGGAATTTCATAGACTCAAGAATGATTGGGTGTTTTTCATCACACATTGTATCTCCAGTCTTGATATCTTTAAATCCTACAGCAGCTCCAATATCACCTGCTTCGATGTACTCGATTGGGTTTTGCTTGTTAGCGTGCATTTGGTAGATACGAGATATACGCTCTTTGTTTCCTGAACGAGTGTTCAAAATATAAGAACCAGCATCTAAACGACCAGAATAAGCACGGAAGAAAGCTAAACGACCAACATAAGGGTCAGTAGCAATTTTAAATGCTAAAGCCGCGAAAGGCTCTTTTACATCTGGACGACGTAAGATTTTAGTTTGATCTTCTTCTAATAATTCAGCATCATCAGGATGGATACCTTCGATACCTTCTTTATCTAAAGGAGATGGTAAATATTTACAAACCGCATCTAACATGAATTGAACTCCTTTGTTTTTGAAAGAAGAACCAGCAATCATAGGAATAATTGCCATGTCGATAGTAGCAGCTCTTAATGCAGCGTTGATTTCGTCCTCAGTAATTGAGTTCTCATCTTCCATGTATTTGTCAAGTAGATTTTCATCATACTCAGCAACTGCTTCAATAAGAATTGATCTGTATTGTTTTACTTCATCTACCATATCAGCAGGAATATCAACTACGTCAAAAGTTGCCCCTTGAGTAGCATCATGCCATACGATAGCTTGGTTTTTCACTAAGTCAACAACTCCTTTAAAATCATTTTCCTCACCGATTGGTAAAGTAATCGCAACAGCGTTAGATTTTAACATATCTCTAACTTGTTGACAAACATTTAAGAAGTTAGAACCTTGACGGTCCATTTTGTTAACGAATCCCATACGAGGAACTCTATATTGATCAGCAAGTCTCCAGTTAGTTTCTGATTGAGGCTCAACACCATCAACAGCAGAAAATAAGAATACTAAACCATCCAATACACGTAACGAACGGTTTACCTCTACAGTAAAGTCAACGTGTCCTGGAGTATCAATAATATTAAAGTGGTAAGGTTTTGAATCAGCAACTAATTTACCTTGTTCAGTTGGAAAACTCCACTCACAAGTTGTAGCAGCTGAAGTAATTGTAATACCTCTTTCTTGCTCTTGCGCCATCCAGTCCATTGTTGCAGCACCATCGTGTACTTCACCAATTTTGTGTGATTTTCCTGTGTAGAATAAGATACGTTCTGTAGTTGTAGTTTTTCCTGCATCAATATGAGCAGCAATACCTATATTTCTTGTGAATTTTAAATCTCTAGCCATTTCTTATGAATTAAAATCTAAAGTGAGAGAATGCTTTATTAGCATCTGCCATTTTGTGAGTATCCATTCTTTTCTTAACAGCTGCACCTTCTTCTTTAGCTGCTGCTAAAATTTCAGAAGCAAGTTTACCTGCCATAGATTTCTCATTTCTTTTTCTTGCATAAAGAATTAACCATTTCATCGCCATAGAAATTTTTCTATCTGGACGAATTTGCATTGGGATTTGGAACGTAGCTCCACCCACTCTTCTTGAACGAACTTCAACGTGAGGCATAACATTTGTTAATGCATCTTTCCAAAGTTCTAAAGCTGATTTTTCAGCATCTTGTTTTTTAGATTCTACGATATCTAATGCATCATAAAATACTGTAAAAGCTGTCGATTTTTTACCATCCCACATTAAGTTATTCACAAAACGTGTAACTAATTGATCGTTAAATTTCGGATCTGGTAAAAGAGGTCTTTTTTTGGCCTGTCTTTTTCTCATGTCTTTTTCTTAAAAGTTTTTAAAAATTACTTTTTAGCGTCTTTAGGTCTCTTAGCACCATACTTAGATCTTCTTTGTGTACGACCGTTAACTCCAGCCGTATCTAAAGCACCACGAACGATGTGGTATCTAACTCCTGGTAAATCTTTTACCCTTCCGCCTCTAACTAATACTATCGAGTGCTCTTGTAGATTGTGTCCTTCTCCTGGGATGTAAGCATTCACTTCATTTCCATTTGTCAAACGTACACGCGCTACTTTACGCATTGCAGAGTTTGGTTTTTTTGGAGTAGTAGTGTAAACACGCGTACAAACACCTCTTCTTTGAGGACAAGAATCCAAAGCAGCCGATTTAGACTTCTTAGTCATTTGGGCTCTCCCTGTTCTTACTAATTGTTGAATTGTTGGCATAATTAAATACTAAAAATTACTTGTTTATAAAATCCCGCATTTTACGGGGTTGCAAATGTATATATTATTTTTGTAAAAACAAACTGTAAATTATTAATTTTCAGCAGGGTAATTTTTTAGATACTCTATTGATATTTTTTACGTTACTTTTATCAAAATATTAGTCTCCTAGTGAAGGTAAATTATCTACTTTTCTTTTTTACTTTATGTTTCCAAATGAATTTTGGACAAAATTTTTATTACCAAATCTCATCCAATAAAGTTCAGGAGATCAAAAAAATTGACAGCATTGGGTATCAAAAAAAACATTCCTCTGTAAAATCTATCTTAGATGAAGAGCAAAAACTCATCACTAAATATTACCAAATAGGCTATTTAGAAGCTTCTTTTGAAAATATAAAAAAAATAAACGACTCTACTTTTTTAAGTATCGTTTCATTGAACCAATTGACTGAATACACACACATATATATAAGTAATGAGTTAAAAAATGAAAATCCAAAAATTTTTGAAGCAAACAAAGACACTTTAAAGATCAAAAGCAATGAAGTAGAGATTTATATGAACTCTGTTTTATACAAATTTGAAAAAGCAGGATATCCTTTAATCAAAATTCGATTAAAAAATCACAACCAAAAAAACAACATTCTTTTTTGCGAATTGGAGGTAAAAAATGAAAAGAAAAGAAATTTAGATAATATTGTGATTAATGGTTATGAAAAATTTCCGAAAAGCCATCTTAAAAACATCTTACGATTTTACAAAAACAAAACATTCAATCAAGAAAATCTAGAAAGATTAAACAATGATTTTAACAAGTTTAAATTTGTAAAACAAACTAAATATCCTGAAATTTTATTTACAAAAGACTCTACCAAAGTTTATGTATATCTAGAAAAAAACAAAGCCAATTCATTTGATGGATTTATTGGGTTTACTAACGATGACGAAAGACAAAAATTAGTCATAAACGGTTATCTTGATTTGCAATTTCAAAATCTTTTAAATGGTGGAGAAAAAATAAACATATATTGGAAAAGCGATGGCAAGAATCAAAAAACCTTCAATGCATCTACAGAACTACCTTACCTATTTAAAAGCCCTATTGGACTTAAGGCTCAACTTTATATTTTTAAACAAGATAGTATTTTTCAAAACACGCAAACAAATCTTGATTTAGGTTATTATTTCAATTATAACACTAGGACATACATAGGCTATCAAGAAGTTGAATCAAGCAATATTCAAAATACAATTAGCACTAATCTAAGTGATTTCTCAACAGTTTTTTACACAGGAAGTTTCGAATTTATAAGCAATGACATAAACTCAATATTATTTCCTGACAAAACAATAATGAATATAAAAATTGGAACGGGAAAAAGAGAAACTTCAAAATTTAGTGACAGTCAATTCTTTAGCAAACTAGATATTTCTCACAATTTTTATCTCAACTCAAAAAATTCAGTAAATCTAAAAAGTCAAAATGTATATTTAAAAAGCGACACTTATTTAATTAATGAACTTTTTAGATTTGGAGGAATAAATTCAATTCGAGGATTTAATGAAAACAGCTTACAAGGAAACTTATTCGGGTCTTTACTTTTAGAATACCGTTATTTAACCACTTCAAACTTATATATTCACTCCATAACTGACTACGCCTACCTTCAGGATAAAGCCACAAATCAAAACAACAGCTTACTAGGACTTGGAGTTGGTTTAGGATTATTAACAAAAAACGGTCTCTTCAAAATAGTTTATGCAAATGGAAGTACTGGAAGCCAGAATATTGAATTAAAAAACTCAATTGTTCAAATAAGTTTTAAAAGTCAATTTTAATAAATTATTAAACCAAAAGAAAAAATCTTACAAATTTTTCCAAAAACAACTTCCTTTTTTTACTATTTTCTAGGAAAACAAATAAAAAAACCTCATATTTGCGTCAACTAATCAAATATTTTATATAAAATGAGATCAAGATTTAAATGGATTTTTACGCTTCTTTTAGCGTTTACAATGCAGTTTTCTTTCGCTCAAGAGAAAACAATTACCGGGACGGTAACAGATGGTTCTGGGCCGCTTCCAGGCGTTAATGTTGTAGTAAAAGGAACTACAAGAGGCGTTCAAACTGGTTTTGATGGTGGATATTCCATTAAAGCTAAAGAGGGAGAAACACTTGTATTTTCCTTCTTAGGAATGAGCGAAACAACTAGAACCATTGGAACCACAAACACTGTGAATGTCCTAATGCAAGACGAGACAAACAAGTTAACAGAAGTTGTTGTAACAGCATTGGGAGTTGGAAGAGAAAAAAAATCTTTGGGTTATGGTACCCAAAAAGTTGATGGAAATGAAGTTAGCAAACTTCCTTCAACAAATTTTGTAAACAATTTAAGCGGTAAAGTAGCTGGTTTACAAGTCAAAACCAACAACAACTTAGGAGGTTCTACAAACGTAGTAATCAGAGGTTACAAGTCAATAAACGGAAATAACCAAGCACTATTTGTGATTGATGGAATTCCTGTTGACAATTCAAATACAAACAGTAACAACCAATTAACCGGAAGACAAGGTTATGATTATGGAAATGCAGCTTCCGATATCAATCCAAATGACATAGAGTCGATAAACGTATTAAAGGGTGCTGCTGCAACTGCCTTATACGGAGCTAGAGCAGCTAATGGAGCGATAATGATTACTACAAAAAAAGGAAAACTTGGTCAAAAAGGATTAGGTATTACATTTGATTCAAGCGTAAGTATAGGAACAGTTGATAAATCAACATTCGTTAAATATCAAGATCAATATGGTCAAGGTTATTTTGGTTCATCTCCAGCATTCAGAACAAATTTTGACATAAATGGCGATGGTATTAACGACTCTTCAGTAAGAACAAGTGATGACGCTTCTTATGGCCCTATGTTCAATCCTTCCTTATTAGTATATCAATGGGATTCATTTATGCCTGAATCTCCAAACTATAGAAAAGCAACTCCTTGGGCAGCTGCAAAAAACGGTCCAATTGAGTTTTTTGACAATCCAATTTCAAATTCAAACACAATCTCTATTAATGGAGGATCAGATAAAGGAACATTTGCTTTATCATATACAAATTTATCAGCTACTGGACTAATGCCAAATAGCAAACAAAATAAAAACTCTTTTATTGGTAATGCAAGCTATAAGCTAAACGATAAATGGACCGCTACGTTTATGGGTAATTACATTACAACCAAAACTTTAGGTAGAAACGGTACTGGTTACAACGGTAATATTTTATCAAACTTTAGACAGTGGTGGGCTACAAACGTAGATTTAAAATCTCAAAGAGACATCTATTTTGCTACAAGAAAAAATTATACTTGGAATGCTAATCGCCCAAACAATTTATCTCCTGCTTACTGGAACAATCCATATTTTGAAAGATATGAAAGCTATCAAAATGACTCAAGAAATAGATTCCTAGGTAACGCTAGTTTAGATTATAAAGTTACTAGTTGGTTAGACATTATGGGAAGAGTTACTGTTGATACTTATTCTGAAACACAAGAAGAAAGATTAGCCAATGGTTCATATGGTGGGAACTCTTTTGGAATAGAACAAAACAATGAATCTTCAGGTTATCAGAAATTTGTAAGAGATGTAGCCGAATTCAATTATGATTTAATGTTTAATTTTAATAAAAATTTGACAGAAAAACTTAACTTGAAAGGTATAGCAGGTATAAACATTAGAAGAAGAAATACAAATAGTGTATTAGGCTCTACATCAGGTGGATTATATATACCTAACTTCTTTTCGTTAGACAACTCAGTTAATAAAGTTAGTCCAATTGAGACAATGTCCAAAGTTGGTGTAAATGGATACTATGTTAGCGCATCTTTAGGATATGATGATTTACTTTTCATTGATGGTACATTAAGAAGAGATGTATCTTCAACTTTACCAAAAGGAAACAATGAATACTACTACCCTTCTGTATCTTCAAGTTTAGTATTTTCGAATCTGTTAAATATTGATTGGTTGTCATTAGGGAAATTAAGAGTTGGTTATGCTGAAGTAGGTAATGATGCCCCTTTCGCAAGAATTTTAGACACATACACAAAACCCGCTCCTTTTAGTTCCCCTTTATTCTCTGTTGCATCTACCAAAAACAATTTAAATTTAGAACCTGAAAGAACTAAAAGCTGGGAGGCTGGTTTAGAAATGCAATTCTTCAAAAGAAGAGCTGGATTTGATCTTTCTGTTTATAAAACAAATACTGTAAATCAAATTGTAGATTTACCTGCATCTGAAGCAACTGGATATACAAGACTGTATAAAAACGTAGGTAATATTGAAAACCGTGGTATTGAAGCAACTGTTAATGTATCTCCTATCAAAAATGATAATTTTAAATGGGATATCACAGCTAACTGGTCTAAAAACGTTAACGAAGTTAAAGAATTAGCTCCAGGAATTGATAATTATCAACTTGGTAACTTCCAAGGAGGTGTTTCTATAAATGCAGCTGTTGGTCAACCTTATGGCATGATCCAAGGAACAGATTATGTTTATTTAAATGGACAAAGAGTAATTGACCCATCAACTGGCAAATATCAAATTACTTCTACAAATGACAATAATCTTGGGACATTTATTCCAGATTGGAATGGTGGAATAAACAACAGATTTGAATACAAAAATGTATCTTTAAGCTTTTTAGTTGATGTACAAAAAGGAGGAAAAGTTTTCTCTCTAGACAGATGGTATGGTGAAGGTACAGGATTATACACAAACACTGTAGGAACAAATGACTTAGGTAACCCAATTAGAAACACAATAGCTAATGGTGGTGGTGTAATATTACCAGGAGTTTTACCTGACGGAACACCAAATAATGTAAGATTAGATACTAGTAATGGTTTAGACGGATATTTTGGCTATTTGGGTTCTGCAAGTAGAGATTATGTTTATGATGCTTCTTATGTAAAATTAAGAGAGGTAACGATTGGATATACATTCCCTAAGAAAATGTTAGGAAATACAATTCAAGATCTTTATTTAGGATTCTCAGGAAATAATTTATGGATAATTGACAAAAATTTACCTGATGCAGATCCTGAATCTGGTCTAAGTTCAGGTAATCTTCAAGGTTACCAATCTGGAGTATTACCTACTACTAGAAATTATGCTTTCAATTTAAAAGTTAAATTTTAAAAGAAAAAACAATGAAAAAATTTATAACCATACTAGGTCTGTTAGCAATTACGGCTTCATGTAATGATGACGCTTTGACAGATTTAAATTTGGATGAAAAAAATCCAACCACTGTTCCTGCTGCTGCTCTATTTGGCAATGCAGAGAAGAATTTGTTTGACCAAATGGTAAACACAAATGTTAACACAAACAATTTTAGATTGTTTGTTCAACATTGGACTGAAACAACTTATTTAGATGAGTCAAGATACGATATTCTTCAAAGAAATGTACCTGACAATCACTGGAGAGTAATGTATAGAGATGTACTAAGAGACCTAAAAGAAGCTTATGATGTTACATCCAAAGAAAACCCTGTAACAAATGCCGAAAAGAAAGCAAAAGATAACAGGCTTGCAATAATAGACCTTTTAAGCATTTATACTTATAGCGTTCTTGTTGACACTTTTGGAGACATTCCATACAGTCAAGCTCTTAATCCTGACCAATATCCTTCGCCTGTTTACGACAAAGCAAGTAATATATATCAGAATTTATTTGTTAGAATAAACAATGCTATTACTAAGCTTGATGGTGGTTTTGCAAGTTTTGGTTCCAATGACTTTGTTTACAACGGGAATGTAAACAAATGGATTAAGTTTGCAAATTCATTAAAACTAAGAATGTCTATTACTGTTGCTGATGAGCCAACTCTAGCTGCTTTAGCAAAAACAAGTGCTGAGGAAGCTGTTGCAGCTGGTGTTTTTACTTCAAGTAGCGACAATGCAACAATTCAATATTTATCGACTCAACCAAACACAAACCCTCTTTACACAGATTTAGTTTCTAGTGGAAGATATGACTTTGTTGCGGCTGAACCAATAGTTGATAAAATGAATGCCTTAAATGATCCGAGAAGACAATATTATTACATTGATATTGCAGGATCATACATTGGAGCTCCATATGCTCAAGGTGGAGATTTTGAAAACTATTCTAGTGCTGGTGATCCTGCTGGTGGACCAACAACTAGATTATTAGACCCTACATTAGAAGGAATAATTTTAGACTACACTGAAGTTGAATTCTACTTAGCTGAAGCTATAGAAAGAGGTTGGACAGTTGGTGGTACTGCTGCCTCACATTATGAAAACGCAATCACATCTTCTATCATTTACTGGGGTGGTACTAGTGGTGATGCATCAACTTATTTAGCACAAACTTCTGTAGCTTATGCAACAGCTACTGGGACATGGAAACAAAAAATTGGTGAACAAGCATGGATTGCTTATTACAATAGAGGTTTCGAAGCTTGGACTTCTTACCGAAAATTAGATTTCCCTGCTTTAATAGCTCCTTCCAATGCTGCATCTGCCGCTGAAGGTGAAGTTCCAAAAAGATTTACTTATCCAGTTTTAGAGCAGACTTTAAATAATTCTAATTACTCTTCTGCTGCTTCATCAATTGGTGGAGATAAATTGAAAACAAAAATATTTTGGGATAAATTTTAATATCCAATACATCTTCTAAAAACAGCCAAGCTTTGCTTGGCTGTTTTTTTATATCTTTGCCCAATGGAAAAAGAAAACCAAATATTCGGGATTAGAGCAATAATAGAAGCCATTAATGCAAAAAAAGAAATTGACAAAGTTTTTATTCAAAAAGATGCTCATGGCGACTTAATGAATGAATTAATGAAGACAATGAAGAAAAACAATATTAATTTTTCTTATGTCCCAGTCGAAAAACTAAACAAGCTTACTCACAATAACCATCAAGGCGCTGTAGCAACGATAGCTCCTATTTCATTTCATACTCTTGAAAATTTAGTAGAATCATTATTGGAAAAAGAAAAAAAACCTTTGCTTTTAATTCTTGACCAATTATCTGATGCTAGAAACTTTGGAGCAATAATCCGTACAGCCGAATGCACTGGTGTAGATGGAATCGTTATTCAAAAACAAGGATCTGCACCTGTTAACGGCGACACGGTAAAAACATCTGCAGGTGCTGTATTTAACATTCCTATTTGTAAAGTTGATCATATTAAAGACGCAGTCTTCTATTTACAAGGATCAGGTATAAAAACAGTTGCAGCAACAGAAAAAACAGATAAGAATATTTACGACATTAATTTCAATGAGCCTGTAGCGATTATTATGGGAAGTGAAGATAGAGGTGTTAACCCTTCAGTATTGAAAATTATTGATGAAAAAGCTAAACTACCCATGTTTGGAACAATTGAATCATTAAATGTTTCCGTAGCGTGCGGAGCATTTTTATATGAAGTAGTTAGACAAAGAATGTAAAACATAACTATCAATAAGTAAAAGGAGAATCATCACGGATTCTCCTTTTTTTCTTGCTTATAATGGTAAAAGATTTGTGAATCAGAATTAAAAAAACGGAATACTTCATCTTCTATTGTAGTATCTGGCTCTTTAGGCTTTGGTGCAAAATTTCCATTTTCATCAAAATGTTTCATAAATTCATCTTGAGTGGGATCAAAATCAGAACGCTGCCAATCATACACAATGGGCTTTTCATATACTTTCGAATCAATCATTCTTGATAAAACAAAACCTGCTATAAATCCACTCAAATGTGCTTCCCATGAGATATGAACTTCAGCAGAAGGAAACATATACCAGATCATTCCTCCATACATTAAAACGATTCCAAATGATAATGCTATTAATCTGTAGTGTTTAGTTTGAAATCCTTCAAAAAACATAAAACTCGCCAAAACATATACCAATCCACTTGCTCCTATATGATAACTTTCTCTACCAATTAACCAAGTTCCTATTCCAGAAAGAATAACTCCCCATATCAAAACCTTGAACGATTCAACACGATAAAAATAACGCAAAGCCATTAATAAAACGAAAAGGGACACACTATTATTCCATAAATGATTGATATCTCCATGCAAGAAAACACTAAACAAAATCCCTTTAGTCCCAGATATAGTTCTCGGCAAAACCCCATAATGCAATAAATCTCCAGGAAGAATAATTTCCAATAAATAAACTGCCCAAAGTATAAGGACAAAAAATAAAGGCCAAGCTATAACTGATGTAGAAAATTTAAAATCTGATTCTTTCATGCACAATTCCTATCAAAAATATATCCAAACCGAATATAATGAACTTTTGTCATAAATACTTCAACCCTTATTCCTTTATACGTTGATTTGGAAGTTGAAAAATCTTAAATTTGGAAAGATTTTTTACCCAAATTCTAAATCGACAAATCACATCATTGCAAACAAAATGGAAGCACCTTTAGCCGAACGCATTCGACCAAAATCATTAGAGGAGTATATTAGCCAATCACATCTTGTTGGAGAAAATGGCTCTTTAACGCATCAAATAAGTCGCGGTTTAATTCCTTCTTTAATTTTATGGGGTCCTCCAGGCACAGGTAAGACAACTTTGGCACAAATTATGGCCAATGAAAGTCAACGCCCTTTTTATGAATTGAGTGCAATTAATTCAGGGGTAAAAGATATAAGAGATGTTATTGATAAAGCCAAACAAAGTGGTGGGTTATTTACTGCCAAAAACCCAATTCTTTTTATAGATGAGATTCATCGTTTTAGCAAATCCCAACAAGATTCTTTATTAGCTGCAGTAGAAAAAGGATGGGTAACACTTATTGGTGCTACAACCGAAAATCCAAGTTTTGAAGTCATACCCGCTCTTTTGTCAAGATGTCAGGTTTATGTATTAAATGCTTTTACTCGAGAGGATCTTGAAGCTTTACTAAATAGGGCTATAAAAACGGATACAATTTTAAAAACCAAAAAAATCGAATTAAAGGAAACCGAAGCCTTATTAAGACTTTCTGGTGGCGATGGTAGAAAACTATTAAATATTTTTGAATTGATAATCAATGCATCTGACACCTCTACAAACTCCGCAGTGATTGAAATTACAAATGAAAAAGTCATGCAATTAGTTCAAAAAAACACTGTACTATACGATAAAACTGGCGAACAACATTATGATATTATTTCTGCATTTATAAAATCAATAAGAGGTAGTGATCCAAACGGCGCAGTGTATTGGCTCGCAAGAATGATTGAAGGTGGTGAAGATGTAAAATTTATAGCTAGAAGAATGCTTATCTTAGCAAGTGAAGACATTGGAAATGCCAATCCAACAGCATTAATAATGGCAAACAATACTTTTCAAGCCGTTACAACTATAGGCTATCCCGAAAGCCGAATACTATTAAGTCAATGTGCAATCTATTTGGCAACTTCAGCTAAAAGCAATGCAAGTTACATGGCTATTGGAAAAGCCCAACAACTTGTTAAACAAACCGGCGATTTGCCTGTCCCTTTACACTTGAGAAATGCTCCAACTAAACTAATGAAAGAATTAGGATATGGAGAAGAATATAAATATTCTCATGATTATGATAACAACTTTGCAGAACAAGAATTTTTACCTACAGAAATCTCGGAAACTCGTTTTTTTGAGCCTGGCAACAATGCACGAGAAAGAGAATTGCGTCAGTTTTTAAAAAATAGATGGAAAGATAAATACGATTATTAATCTTTACAATTTAATATCAAGCTTTTCAGAAGTTACTTTGTCACCATCAATATATTCAAAAAACCAAGCGTTTTCCTTAGACATAACAACTCCACTTCTACCATTGTAAGTTGACAAATAAATATTAGCCTTAGAAGTTTTATAAAGAGTAACTTCTTTTTGATTAACAGCATTAACAACTTTCATAAAAGGCAGTTTATTTTCTTGATTAACTGGTTTTCCTACTTTTTCATATTTTACTTCCTTTTCAGAATTAATCACTTTTGTAACTTCTTCTGAAACATTTTCTACATCTCTGTTTTTTATTTTCTCATCAGCCTCCTCATCAAAATAGGTTTTCCCTGAATATTTATATTTTGCCTTTGAAAAAGTGGTCAAAGTCTTTAATAAAACCTGATTATATGCTTTCGCAAAATCTTTCTCACGCGTTTCAGCTAAATCTGTTTCAAATAAAATTCTACCCTCACAATCTCTAAATTCAACTTTAAGTTTTGTAACAAAAGTGGTATTTTCCTCAACAGCTTTAACAAAAACTTTATTACAATTGTAATCCAGAAACCCTTCAGGAAGTTCATCTGTAGACAAATAAGCTTCAAAACCCTTTTGTAGCAAAAAAGTTTTTATTGTTGAATTTATTCTGTATTGATTATCTCCTTTTTGAAAATCAAATCTTGAGGGAATAATAGCCATATTATAATCATTCAAAGAAGACTGTGATAATGCTATAAGTGATGTAAACATTACAACCAAAAGAAATATTTTTCTCATTTTAAAATAATTTTTTAAGCTCGACCAAGTTAGTAATTTGTTGGATATCATTTGAAACATCTATATTTTCTGAATTAAAAAAAATAGACTGTATCCCAAAATTTATTGCCCCTGCCACATCAGCATCTAAACAATCCCCTATCATCACACTTTCCTCTTTTTGAGCATCAGCTTTTGACAACGCATGTTCAAAAATTCCTGAATGTGGTTTTTTCACTCCAGCCATTTCAGAATTAGTCACCGTTTCAAAAAAATGATGAATGCCAGAATTATTTAACTTTTTGAATTGCACTTCAGCAAAACCATTTGTTATAATATGCAACTTATATTTTTTATGAAGATATTCTAATGTTTCCACGCAACCTTCAAACAAATGATTGCTGTTAGGTAAATTCAAAATATAATCATCAGAGATTTTAGAAATCAAATCATCAGAAACTGAAACATTCAAAACATCAAACGAATCTTTCAATCTCCTGTATCTCAATTCATCATGTGTCATGAGATTATTTTGGTAAAATTTCCAACAAGCTTGATTTATTGGCGCATAAACCAAAACAAATTTTTCAATATCTAATTCGGGTAAAACTTCTGAAAAAACTACTTCAAAAGCCTTCTCTGAGTTTTTATCAAAATCCCAAAGTGTGTGATCTAAATCGAAAAAAATATGATTGATTTTTGAATACATATTTTAATTCCCTTTTACAATTACTGCTTCTTCAATATTATACATCCAGTTATCTGGATCATTTTCATTCACTTTCATAATTCCTTCGAGTGTTACATATTGATCTGTGCGCAATTTTAATTTTCCTGCTTTAAACTTAATACCCATAATAGTTTCGGGTCCTGCTTTCCCACAAAAGAAACAAGATGCAAACACGTTTTTACTTAATGCATAATTCACGTTATCTATAGGAACTATAAATCCTGACATAAAAATACGTTTGTTATGGTATTTTTTCACTTCGGGGCTAATTACAGGAAAATCTATACTCCCGTAATCTTTGTGCTGCTTTTTAATAAATTTTATTTGGCCTAGTTTCTTCCAACTCAATGTATCTGAAACTATAGCTTTTTGAGTTTTTTCTTTTATAAAATCTGATTTTTGAAAACCCATAAGTGCGAAAACTAGCACCAAAATTGTAATTTTTATTTTATCCATTTGCTAATGTCTTTGATATGTTCATTCGATATGCCTTTATGGCTGGAATAATTGCAGCTATAACCCCCACAACTAATGTAATTGCGAACAGATAGCTTTCTTTGTCCCAGATAATTTCTGCAGCATTAAATTCTATTTTAAATTCCTCTGCAGCTGCATTAGAAATCCAACTTAAAGCTATTCTTCCAAGAATTGTTCCAAAAAAGAAACCTACTAGACACAAAAATAAACTTTCTAATAATACCAATGAAAGAATTTGAAATCGCAAAGCTCCATGAAGACGTAATAATGCGAATTCATACTGTCTTTCTTTTAATCGATTGAATAACGCAATAAAAATACTGATTCCAGAAATTAGCATAATACCGTATGCTAAATATTCTAATGTTTTTAAACCAATTCCAAATAATGCAAACAATCGATTGATTTCGATTGCAGGTGAAGCGGCTTGCATTTTTGTATTTTGAGCAATGATTCTTGGCCAAGTCACAATGCCCATTTTACTTCTAAACTTTAGTAACACTGAAGTAATTTCTTTAGGCTCATCATGTACTTCGTGACTTTCTTCATGTTCTTGTCCATGCATAGCCCAAACACTTTCAATATTGCTCAAAATGAGATTATCTATTACTTTCCCAGTTTTTGTAGCAATTCCAGTAACTAAATATTTAAATTCTTCGTGCGTTTCTCCTTCTTTAGCATCTCCATGTGTCCCGTTGAATTTATCACCAATTTTCAGATTAAGTTTTTGAGCTACATTGTAACCTACCACTACTTGAAATTCTTTTTCGAAGATTTTGCCTTTTTCAATTTTAGCATTGAATTTTTCCAAATAATCCGCTGTGGTTCCTACAATTTTATAACCCAAATAATTATCTCCATAAGCTAAAGGAATTGCCGATTTTATAAAAGGATGTCGCATCCAAACTCTTGCAGAGTCATAGTTTATGTTCCCGGTTGGAGCATCGACTTGATATACCGATGACAATACTAATTGTAACGGACTACCCTGTGCTCCCAAAACTAAATCTATGTTATCTGCATTGCTTGAAAACTGCTCTTCAAATTGTTTTTGCAGAAGAATCAACAAGGTAATTATTGCAACACTCGACGACAATAATAATACACTCAATAAAGTATTGAGAGGTTTAAACCAAATATTTTTCCATGCTAACTTTGCAATCATGATAGTGAAATTTGATTACTAAAACGTTGCTTCAATCTAGAATCATGAGTAACTATGATTAATGCCGTATTGTATTCTTTGGCTAAGTTCTCCAATAAAGCGGCTACTTTTAATGTATTCGCATCATCAAGGCTAGAAGTAGGTTCATCGGCCAATAAAACTTTAGGATTATTAATTAAAGCTCTAGCAATAGAAACTCGTTGCTGCTGTCCTACACTCAAATGTGATGGCAATTTATTCAAATGTTTTTCAAGATGCAGGTGTTCTAAAAGTAATTTAGCCTTTTGCTTTTCTTTTTTTCCAGTCGCAAGCCACGAAGCAAGTATAACATTCTCTAATACAGAAATTGATTCAACAAAATGACTTTGTTGCAAAACTACCCCTATATTTTTACCTCGGAAAGCATCCATTTGTTTTTCAGAAAACGGACTAATATTTATTCCGTCAAAAATAACTTCTCCAGAAGATGGCTTTAACAATCCGCCCAAAAGGTGCAATAACGTAGTTTTCCCTACTCCTGAATTTCCTGTAATCAAAACAGATTCAGAAGCATTACACACAATATCAGGAAACGTAAAATTAGTTTCGTTTCCGTAGGAAAAAGAAAGGTTCTTAGTTACAATCATTTTTACAGCATGCCTTCATCGGCGAAGCTAAAATAACTCTTTTCGGTGACAATAACGTGATCAAGAACTATAATATCAAGGTGTTTTCCTGCCTCTTTTATTTTTTTGGTTATTTGATTGTCTGCTTCACTCGCTTGCAATTTACCTGAAGGATGATTGTGAACCAATATAATATTAGTAGCAAAATGCTCAAATGCAGTTTTAAAAATCAATCGTGAATCTACAACTGTTCCAGTAATTCCTCCTTTGCTAATCTGTGTTTTATAGATAACTTTGTTCGAATTATTAAGATACAGTACCCAAAACTCTTCATGAGGTAGTTCACCAATAATGGGTTGCATAATTTCAAAAACAGCTTTACTAGACGTTATTTTTTTTAATTCAGATGCAGGTTCGCTTTGTCTTCGTTTTCCTAATTCTAAAGCAGCAGCTATAGAAATGGCTTTAGCCTCACCTATTCCTTTAAACTGCATTAACTGTTGCACAGAAAGTTTTCCGAGTTGGTTAAGATTATTGTTGGCCGATGCTAAAATGCGTTGACACAATTGCACGGCACTCTCATTACGAGATCCTGAGCCAATAAGAATAGCTAATAATTCAGAATCGGACAAAGTTGTTTTACCTTTAAGAAGAAATTTTTCACGTGGACGATCGTCTTCGGCCCACTGATTGATTGGCGTATACATACTTTTTTTGGCTTAAAATTTGATACAAAATAACAAAAATATATTTACCAGATATAAAAAGCATTTCCATCAAAACCCTATTCTATGAACAAGTATTTTATATTAGCTTTTGGATACTTATTTATAAGCTGCAAAAACCATGATTCTGTAGCCCAAACCCAGAACTCTCCAGTAATCAATACATCTATTGAAAAAATAGTAAATCCTAATTCCTTTGCAGAAAGGTTATCAAATGCAGCTTTATCAATAATAGACCCTAATGTTATTTATACTCCAAACTATGTTGGAATAACATATCCAAACGGAGATGTACCTCCAAAAACTGGAGTTTGTTCTGACGTTATTATTAGAGCTTACAGAAAATTAAACATTGATTTACAAAAAGAAGTTCATGAAGATATGGTAACTAACTTCAGTTTATATCCTAATCTCAAAAAATGGGGGTTAAAAACAACCGAAACCAATATTGATCATAGAAGGGTACCAAACTTGGAAGTCTTTTTTGAGAGAAAAGGAAACAAATTACCCGTTTCACAAAATCCTGATGATTATGAAACGGGTGATATTGTAACTTGGATGATAAATGAAAAACTACCTCATATTGGAATTGTTACACATCTTAAATCAGAAGATGATAAAAGACCTATGATTGTCCACAATGTTGGAGGCGGACAAATACTAGCCGATTGTCTTTTTGACTACAAAATTGTAGGTCATTATAGCTACGAAAGATAAATTATTGAATAAGACTTTTCACCTCTTCGAAATCTAATCCTCCATAATTCCCTGAACTCATTAAAAGTAAAGCTGAATCATTTAAATCAGCACTGAATAAAAATTGTTTGAATTCTACAGGATTTGTATAAATCACCAAATTATCACGTTTAAAAGCTTTGGCAATTTGTTCGTAAGTCACTTTTTCCAATTGTTTGATTTTAACTGCATCTGGAGAATAGAACACCACAGCTACATCTGCATAATCTAATGCTCCTTCATACTCTTTTAAAAATTCTGCATTCAAACTACTATAGGTATGCAATTCTAAACAAGCTACTAAAGTACGGTCTGGATATTGTTCCTTCACTGCTTTTGTAGTAGCCGCTACTTTACTTGGCGAATGCGCAAAATCTTTATAGGCTACTTTATTACTACTCTCTGCAATTTTTTCTAAACGCTTAGATGCCCCTTTAAAACTTGCTATGGCTTCATAAAAATCGGCCTCATCGATTCCCATATTTTGACAAATCCATTTGGCTCCAGCCAAATTATTCAAATTATGCGCTCCAAAAACCTCAATTGGCATCGGACCTTCAGGGGTTTCTAACAATGTTACGCCGTTTTGCACTGAATATTCTGGCGTATGATAAGGAATTTTACGAATAGGGTTATCCGCTTTTTCGGCTACACGTTTTACTTCAGGGTCATTTTCGTTATAAACTAAAATACCTCCATTCGTAATCTTCTGAATAAAAATCTCAAACTGTTCTACATAATTTTCATAGGTAGGAAATACATTGATGTGATCCCAAGCAATTCCAG
>CAZMCP010000048.1:0-18408 GCA_964565035.1 uncultured Flavobacterium sp.
ATTCGCATCTTCTTGAATAGCTGTATTTACAACTTCTTCTACACTTCTATCATGCCCTAAGTGAATTACTTCAACGCCTGTAGCCTGAATAATTCTACGCATAATATTAATAGCTGCATCGTGTCCGTCAAACAATGAAGCCGCTGTAACAATTCTAACTTTATTTTTTGGTTGATATGGTTGTACTTGTTCCATTTTTATGGTAATAAATTTGCGCTGCAATTTACGTATTTCTAAAAAATTAAAACCGTATTTTTTTGTATTATTAAGAATAAAAAAGAGTCATTCTAAAAATTCTGTAAAATTTATCTCACCATATCGATTCAATTTTGCATTTTAATTAAAAAACAATCACAAATGAAGCACTCCGTTTAGCTTAAAATTAAAAAAGGCATGGACTTTGCTTATCTTTGGTAAACCAATTTTTTAAATATGAAAAAGATATTCCTACTATTATTTTTAATTCCATTTGCTAGTAACGCACAGTTAAAAGATTTACTTAAAAAAGCCGAAGAACAAATTACTTCTATCACTAAAAAAGAAAGCGGATTAGATATCGCAGCTGGTTTAAAGGAAGCTCTAAACAAAGGAGTAGATGTACAGGTTAGCAAATTAACTGCTACAGATGGATTTTATAAAAACCAAGCAGTAAAGATTTTAATGCCTGAAGAACTTCAAAAAGTAGACAAGGCTTTACGAAAAATGGGAATGTCTAAATTAGCTGATGATGGTATAAAAGCATTAAACAGAGCTGCTGAAGATGCTGTAAAAGAATCGACACCAATATTTGTAGATGCTATCAAAAACATAACAATTACTGATGCTAAAAATATATTACTAGGCAATCAAGATGCAGCAACAAACTATTTACAAGGCGCTACCAGAAATCCTCTTTATGACAAATTTAATCCTGTAGTTCAAAAATCGATAGGTAAAGTTGGTGCGGATGTTATTTGGAACAATATCATTAAAAAATACAACAGTTTACCATTAGTTTCAAAAGTTAATCCTGACATTAACGATTATGTAACCAACAAAGCCCTTGATGGTGTTTTTAAAATGATTGCTGTTGAGGAAAAGAATATCAGAACCAATATTAAGTCAAGAACATCTGACTTATTAGTTAAAGTATTTGCATTACAAGACAAAAAATAAAACTATGAAATCAACTATTCACCAACACCAAAAAAACAATTTAAAAACTGTGAGTAAAAAAGTAATACTCTTATTAGCTGCATTACCTCTATTTTCGGGTTGTGCCGAAATGCAACAAGTAATTAACCAACTTCCCACTGAACAAGGTATTTCTCAATTTGAAATTGCATCAGGTTTAAAAGAAGCTTTAAATAATGGAATTAACAAACAAGTAGTAAAACTTACTGCACTGGATGGATTTTACAAAAATGAATTGGTTAAAATTTTATTACCTGAAGAGCTAAAAAAAGTTGACAAAGGACTTCGCGACATTGGAATGGGCAAATTAGCTGACGAAGGTTTAAAAGTTTTAAATAGAGCTGCTGAAGATGCTGTAAAAGAATCGACCCCAATATTTGTTGACGCTATTAGAGGAATGACATTTACCGATGCTAAAAACATCCTTTTAGGAGATGAACGATCTGCAACTACTTATTTACAAAATTCGACCTCAACTGCATTATACGGGAAATTTAATCCAGTGATTAAAAATTCATTTGCAAAAGTGGGTGCAGACAAAGTTTGGACAAACATTATTACTAAATACAATTCGATTCCATTAGTTAAAAAAGTAAATCCTGACTTAACAGATTATACAACTAATAAAGCTATGGAAGGAGTATTCAAAATGGTAGCAATCGAAGAGAAAAATATCCGAAATAACATTGCTTCTAGAACCTCTGACCTCTTGAAAAGAGTTTTTGCTTTACAAGACAGGAAATAGTTAAAATTTTCATAATCAAGAAGATAATAACATTCTCTTAACAATACGAATCAAAAAAATATCTGACCTTTGTAAAAGAAATTCATAGAATTTTGTTTGGTTTGGTTAGTTTACAAAAAAGTCGGTATCTAGGTACCGGCTTTTTTATTTAAATCCCTTTATAAAACCAATAACTTGGTCATTAAAAACCGAAGCCTGCTCCACATTCACAACATGTCCGCATTTTTCAATTACAAAAAGTTTTGCGGTTCTATAATGAGCTTCAACAACCTTTTTTACTGAGGGCAAAAACATATAATCCTCTTCACCCATGATATAAAATGTTGGAATATTTAACTCTACTTGACGAAACCATCTTAACACTGGGTTAATCTCGGCTGTAAGTTTAAACCACTTAATAAATTCTTTTTGATAGAGTTTTTTAGCTTCATTAATAAATAATAATCTTGATTGCTTATGATTATCTTTAGGCATGATGATAAAAGCAAATAATTTATATAATACAAGGTAAGGAAGTATATATTTAAAAACATTTCCTACTCGCATTAAAATTTGAGATCTAAAATTCATTTTCAAAATAGCGCCACCCATTATCATGCTTTTTACCCTTTCAGGGTACATTTCGGCCAATTGTCTTATGACAATAGTTCCAAGTGAAATACCTACAAAATGAGATGATTTTATATTTAGATGATCTATCACTTCAATAACATCTTGAGCAATAGATTTAAAAGTATATTTCTTGGTGAAAGATGCTTTTTTAGAATCGCCATGACCTCTTAAATCCAGAAGTAAAACATTAAAATGCTTTTGAAACTCTCTAATTTGTTTAAACCAAATAGATGAACTACCTCCAGCACCGTGAACAAATGTCACCCACTGATTGCTTGAAGAATTTTCATAAATGGTATAGTTTATCACAAGGTATTTTTGGACAAATATAACTTTTTAATGCGAATGTGAATGTTGTAAATGTAATTCCCCAATTCTACTTCTAAGTTTTTTAAAATAATCAAAGGCTTTTACCAATCTGCTTCCGTACCAAGAAAACATTTCTCCATCAACAAAAACAGTTTTTGCATGATGAGTATGCCTACCTAATTCGAAAGCATGTTCATCATTAAAAGGAAAAGGTTCCGAAGAAAGAAACAGCAAATCAGGATCCCCTTGAATTCTCATTTTTTGCACAACTACTTCTGGATAACGCCCAGTATACTTTTCGTTATTAGCATAAATATTGGTTAAGTTATTTAATTCTAATAAATGATTTATGAATGTATTATCTCCAGCAACCATATAAGGCTTTCCCCAAATAAAATACGCCACAGTTTGTGTTTCGTAATCTTTTATAAAACTCAGGAAATCTTGTTTGGCAAAATTGATTTTATCAATCCATTTTTGAGATTCAGTTCTTACATTAAATAGTTTCCCAAAATCTTCTATCATTTTGTTATTGTCTTCAATAGTATAAATATCAGTTACCCAAACAGGACATATTTTACTAAGTTCTTCAACAATCTCAAGTGTGTTTTCTTCCTTATTACAAATAATAATATCAGGCTGAAGAGACTTTATTTTGTCAACCTTTACTTGCTTAGTGCCGCCAACAATAGTTTTTGTCGATTTAAAATGAAATGGATGCACACAAAATTTTGTAATACCTAAAATACGATCTTCTAAACCTAAATCATATAATAATTCGGTTTGCGAGGGTACTAATGAAACGATTCTTTGTGGAGCAGTTTCAAATGCGTGTTGAGTTCCTAATTGGTCGACAAAAATCTTCAAATCTTATTTTTTTATTTTTTTAAACTTATTTCATTTGGAAACATCATGAAAATCAAAACAGCTATAAGCAAAAAATTGAATTCCACTCCGTTTCTTCCACCACCTACAACATACCAACCTTCTGGTAAATGAACCATAAAAATCCCTATAACTAGAATTAAAATTGTCAAAATGGCTGCTGGCTTAACATACTTATCAATCAATAGTAAAATAGCTGTTACGATATGAGATATTTTTATCCCCCAAGCAATAGCTAATCCAAAAGGTGCAAATCCTATTTCATTTAAGTAAAGATTCCCAAAATCATTTATCCCGTTGTTAAAAATTCCCGGAACACTATGCATTATAAGAATAATAGCAACTGCTACTCGAAGTATGTATATTGATTTCATGATTTAACATTTAATATTTGATGCATTTCATGTTGCAATTTCATAGCCTCTTCCCTTGCCTTTTGAGCAAAATCTTGTTCATTTGAAGCGTAAATAATACCTCTTGATGAATTTATAAGTAAGCCAACATTTTTACTCATTCCGTATTTGCAAACTTCACGTAAACTCCCACCTTGAGCACCAACTCCAGGAACCAATAAAAAACTATCAGGAACTATTTTTCTAATTTCTGTAAAATGTTCTGCTTTTGTAGCACCAACTACATACATCAGGTTTTCAGAGTTTTTCCAAGTTTTTGATGTTTCAATTACTTGTTTGTATAATTCTTTTCCGTTTACGTTTAAAGTCTGAAAATCGAAAGCCCCTTCATTTGAAGTCAATGCCAACATAATAGTATGCTTGTTTTGAAAAGCTAAAAAAGGTTCTACAGAATCTTTACCCATATAAGGCGCCACTGTAACCGAATCAAATTTTAAATCTTCAAAAAAA
The DNA here is from genome assembly GCA_964565035.1 of uncultured Flavobacterium sp. Taxonomy (GTDB): domain Bacteria; phylum Bacteroidota; class Bacteroidia; order Flavobacteriales; family Flavobacteriaceae; genus Flavobacterium. Next base: position 4,588 of record CAZMCP010000048.1, read on the forward strand.
GCTTTAGCATACATGGATGAAGTATTTCCAATATCCCCTCTCTTTGCATCTGCAATGGTAAAAATCTCTGGATAATTTTGATTAATGTAGTGAATCGTTTTTTCAAGAGACTGCCAGCCTTTTATTCCATAGGCTTCAAAAAAAGCAATATTGGGTTTATAGGCCACACACAAATCATGTGTTGCATCTATTATTGCTTTATTAAATTCAAAAATTGGATCTTCTGTACTTAATAAATGTTGTGGAATCTTTTTCAAATCTACATCTAAGCCCACGCATAAAAAAGATTGTTTGATTTGAATTTGTTCAATAAGTTGCTGTGTTGTCATTTTGTATAGTTGTTGTGCAAAAGTACAAAGTTGAAAACCAATTCTCAAAATTATATAAAATTCTTAAAAAATCTTATAAAAGGTTTATCGGTTAAGCGTCGCATCTTTGTAATGTAATCAAAACAATAAAAATTGGAACTATGAAAACGATGAAAAATTTAATTTTAGGATTAGGATTAGGATTATTAGCAACAAGTTCAATGATCGCTCAAAATGAGAGAATGAACAATATGATTAAAGTTGGAGTAAATGGTGGTGTTGCATTACCATCTACAAATGCTACTGCAAATTTAGGAGTAGATTTAGGTTATCAAAAATTAGTTGTACCAGGATTTGGTTTAGGTTTTGCAACTGGATATAACCACTTTTTTGGAAAAGAAAATGATGGAATAAAAAATAATGACTTTGGTATTGTTCCTGTTGCCGCACTAGTTCACGTATACCCAGGTAAAACAGGTTTTTATATTGGATCTGATATTGGATATGGTTTTTTAGTAGGTGATGAAAAAGTAGCTAGCAATAGTAATGTAGACAGACCTGATGGAGGTTTCTATCTTAAACCAGAACTGGGATGGCATAACAGACATTGGAACTTCTCTGTTCAATACACTAAGTTATTTACTGGTAGTAAAGGAGAAATAGGCAATCAAAATTATAACGCTTCTAGTTTAGGATTAGGCATTAGTTACAATTTACCTTTAGGAAAATAATAGTCATATATATATTTGTTTGAGTTGGTTAGTTGGTTTTTTAAAAGCCTCGATATATATCGAGGCTTTTTTATGTATGGGAATTCTATAACAATTTTTGCTTAAAGTATAAAACAACTAATGTATTAAAACTGGATATTTGCAATTAGATTGAAAAGGATTTAAAAAAACAACTACAAATCAATTATTTTAAACTTTTAGAAACTAAAAGTTTCTTCTCTTATAACAATTATGTTTTTAGGAGACACAAAAACATCAAAATGATTTTACACACTGTTTTCCATCGAATTCAAAAGCACAATTTCAATTAAAATTTATATATTTAAAAAATTAACTTAGTTAAAAACATGAAAGCTTTTTTTAAATTCGATTTTAATATTTTGACAAAAAAATTCCTAGAAGAAAAATTATCTTCTTTCGGGATAAGATTTGCTATTACAGGTTTTGGAGAAATTGAGTTTTTGGATAATATTCCTGAAAACACAATTAGTGAGATTACCTCTTTACTCAATGAATATGGTATCGAAATTATTGAAAATCAAAAAACTGTTTTAGTCCAAAAAATTAAAGACACTATAATAGAAATGGTTTTTAAAGAAGGTGCTCCTAATGTAAAAGCCTCTGTATATTTAGCTGACAAATTGAATCATAGTTATGGGTATCTGTCAAATTTGTTTTCAGAAGTTACCTATGCATCAATTGAAAATTTTATAATTATTCAAAAAATTGAATATGCAAAACAGCTTATCGTAAATGATAAATTAAGTTTGACTGAAATTGCTTTTAAACTTAACTATTCTAGCGTAGCGCATTTAAGTACACAATTTAAAAACACAACCGGGATAACTCCCTCACAATTTCAAAGAATAATTGCAAAAAGAAGAGAAATTGCCAATACCAAATAATTAACATATATGCAAAAAGAATACATTCACATAGTACTAGCCGATGATGATGAAGATGATAGACTTTTTTTTACAGATGCATTCGGTGAATTAAAAATGAGCACAAAAGTTCAAACATATAATGATGGAGTGGAGCTTATGAATTATTTAAATCAAGAAGATGCAACATTACCGAATGTATTATTTCTAGATTTAAACATGCCTAGAAAAAATGGAATTGAGTGTTTAAAAGAAATTAAATCAAATCATAAATTTAATAATATCGCAATCGCTATTTACTCAACCTCATCTTCAGAAGAACATATCGAAGAAACTTTTGTTTTAGGCGCCAACATTTATATAAAAAAACCAAATGATTTTAATGCTCTTAAAAAAGTATTATCTGACGTTATCACTATTAATTGGCAATACCATACCTCTGGATTAAATAAAGACAATTTTTTACTTAGAATGTAACTAAATGAATATTATTTCGTTTTACAAATCTCCTATTTTCTTGAGAATTGTTTTTGTATTATCAATAGCAATAATTTTTTTTATTGCAGCAATAACTTTCAAGCAAATAAATGCATTAACTAATTCTACCAATCAAGTTTTAAATACTTATAACGTTTCGGTTGAATTAGAAAAAATGTATACTTACATTAATGATCTAGAAACTGCTAAAAGAGACTACATAGCTTCAAATGATCAGACTATAAAGTTTTCTATAAAATTACATCAAAAGGAAATAGAGAAATCTTTGTTAAAAGTTGAAAAAATAACAAAAGACAACAAAACACAAAGACAATATTTAAAAATTCTTAAAAGCTTAATTAAGCATAAATACGATATTGTCAATTCCATTTTAAAAAAAGATTATTCAAACGGAATATTAGGTAGTGAAGAACTAAATAATGATTTTTTATCCAGCAAAAAAGTCCTTTATGAAATCAAAAAAGTAATAAATAAAATGATCTCAATTGAGGAAAAATTATTGCTAAAGAGAAACAACATTTATGAAAACAACCAAAAAGCAATTCCGTTATATATTTACTTAACGCTACTTATAACCTTAGGACTTTTAGTTCTTTCTTATGTTAAAATAATTAATGATTTAAACAATATAAAATCATATAACGACGAGTTGATAGTATCAAATGAGTCCAGCAATTTATCTGAAATTGTTGGTAACTATGGTACTTGGCAATTAAATCTTGATAACAATAAATATAATTTCTCAGATAATTTATACAGGCTTTTAGGATATGAACCAAAGTCAATTGAAGAGAATTACGATATTTTCTTAAAGCACGTTCATACTGATGACTATGAAATGGTAAAAGAAATAACTAGTAAAATGTTTAATCAAGAGTTTTTAACTCCTTTTAATTATAAAATCCTTAAAACTAACGGTGAATTACGATATTTTAGAACTTCTGGAAGAGTTGTTGAAAAATCCAACAAAAAAATTTTAATTGGAATAACATCAGATGTAACCGAAGAAATTTTAGTTCAACAAGGTATTAAAGAACGAAATAGAATCCTTGAATCAAACAACAAAGAATTACAAGCTTTTAATTATGTTGCTAGTCATGATTTACAAGAGCCTTTAAGAAAAATTGAAACCTTTATTTCAAGATTGATAGACAAAGATTTAAGCAATTTATCAGAGTCAGGAAAAGAATATCTAACTAGAATAACAGCTGCTGCTGGACGTATGCGAATATTAATTGATGACTTACTTCAGTTTTCAAGAACCACAAGAGCAGAACAAATTTTTACAAAAACAGATTTAAATGAATTATTAGAAAATGCACTACAAGAGCAAGCACAACTTATAGAAGAAAGAAAGGCGGTGATTAACAGTGAAGTTCTTCCAAAATTAGACGTGATACCTTTTCAAATACAACAATTATTTAGTAACTTAATTAATAACTCTATTAAATACAGTAAGGAAAATACACCTCCTTTAATAACAATTTATTTAGCCAAAGTAGATGCAGAAAAAGAAGAAAAATTAAAATTTATTTCAAATTCTAAATATTATAAAATAACCTTCACAGATAATGGTATAGGGTTTGAACAAGAATATGCTGATAAAATTTTCACTCTCTTTACAAGACTTCACAATAAAGATGAATATGCTGGAACAGGAATTGGTCTTGCTATCTGTAAAAAAATAATTGAAAACCATAAAGGCTACATTTTTGCCCATAGTAAAATAGGTGAAGGAAGCAAGTTCATAATATATCTCCCAAAAGAATTTTAATTCAAGAAAGCCACACAAAGTGTGGCTTTCTTTTTTACAACTTATATCAAATGGAAATTGTATAAAATTTAAAAAAATTGTTATAACATAATTTTTTACAAGTAGATGCATCTTTGTAATGTAATCAATGAGTAATTAAAAATTATAAACTTAATAAGTAGAAATCATGCAAAATTTACTTTATATCACAGCAATAGTATGCATCATCTTATGGGCAATTGGATTTTTTATTTATAGCATAGGTAGCTTGATCCATATTTTATTAGTGATAGCAGTTGTAGCTATTTTATTAAAAGTAATTAAAGGAAAGCCATTATAAATTTAAAACTAGAATTATGAAAACAGACAAATTAGTATTAGGACTATTAGGAGCAGCAGCTGTGGGAGCAGCACTTGGAATTTTATTAGCACCAGACAAAGGAAGTGAAACTAGAAAGAAGATCGCTTCTAAAGGTAAAGATTTGAAAGATTCATTAAAAACGAATTTAAACAGCTTAACAGAAAAAGTGAATGAAGCCTACAGCTCTTTAAAAGGAGAAGTAAAAGAAGCTGCAGATGATTTTAATCATGAAATAGCTAATTTAAAAAGCATTAACAAATCTATCATGTAATTTAAACGCAAACAAAATGAGCAATCAATCAGCAAATACTAGTTCTCTTTTTGATAAAATGGAGAACTATACAAAAACAAGTTTAACTCTATTCAAATTGAATTCAGTTGAAAGATCGGCCGATGTGTTATCGTCATTAATTTCCCGAATCTCCATAGTTGCTATTGCATCATTGTTCATTTTGTTTGCTAATATTGGATTAGCATTTTGGGTAGGAAAAATGTTGGGAGAATATTACTTAGGCTTTTTAATTGTTTCAGGATTGTACATCATCCTTATGATAGTTACTTATATTTTCAGGAACAGTATGATTAAAAAACCTATAAGTGATATGGTCATAAAAAAAATGATACACGAAGATGAAATTGACAATATCATTAGTAACAATTAAAAAAATGAGCCATGAAAAATGATAACCTTTCCGATAAACTAAAAGCTGCTATTTCAATTTTAGAAAAAAAGCAATCAGATGATTTTAGAGAATTAAGAAGCGAATGCGAAATTGTAATTAATGATTTCAAACCATTAAATATGATGGGACAAGTTTCAAAGTTCATAACATCAGAACCCAATATAAAAAATAATCTTTTCAATGCTGTTTTAAGCCTAGGATTGGGTTATGTATCTCAAAAATTTATACCTAAAAAGATAAGTTCTTTATTGAGCAAAGTATCTCATTTTGCCTCAAACTTAAAATTCGCATAAAAATTTGTAAACCCTAAAAATATAAATTATGAAAGCAATTAAATTATTTGCTGCATTAACAACGTTTGTCTTTGTAGCCACGTCGTGTAAAAATGAAAATGAATCAAAAGCCGAAAAAAACATAAATGAGTATACTGCTTATGTTGATTCTGTTATAAAAATTGAACCTCAAATTGCAGCTGAAGATTGGATAGACATCGAAGCAAGTGCAGAATTCAAAAAATCTGAAGCACTAGAATCATTAGATGCTGTTGAAGAAAGAGAAGCTTTAGAAACTAAATTAGAGTCTACTTCTAAAAAATTTGATGTATATAAAGAAGGTGTAGAAGCAAAAATGGAGGTTGCAGCTGGCGACAATACAAATGCAACACCTATAAGCAAACGGCTCTTTGGAGTTGTAATTGGTAAAGATTTAAACTTTGAGTGGGTAAATAAAGATAATATTTTATCAGTTTATCAAAACTTTATGAATAATGTATCAACAAATAAAGATACCTATTCAAGAGAAGATTGGGACGAAATTAAGCTCTTATATGAAGCTCTTGATGCTCATAAAAATAAAGTAGAAAAACAAGGTTTATCTGAAAAAGATAACTTAAAAATTGCAGCTTTAAAAATGGAATTTGGACCAATGTTTAAACTAAACAGAATGGGTGCAAAATCAGATGAAAATGCCGAGGCGAAAAGTTAATAAAAAAGACCAGCTATATAGCTGGTCTTTTTTTAAACGTTTATTTGATCAATTTAACTTCTACTCTTCTGTTTTGAGCTTTTCCAGCCTTTGTTTTATTACTGGCTATTGGCATACTTTCTCCAAAACCAATAGAACTTAAACGACTGGCATCTATACCATTTTCAATAAGATAATTTTTAACCGCAGCAGCTCTTTCTTCAGACAATTTTTGATTTAAAACATCTTTCCCGTCACTATCTGTATGCCCTTCTATTGAAAATTTAGACGAAGGATATTCTTTTAAAATTGCTAACATCGCTTGTAAAACAGGATAAGTTTGTTTTTGAAATGTTGATTTGCTTGTATCAAACAAAATTGTTTTAGCATAATCGTTCAATTTTTTTACAATCTCATCAGTAACTTCAGGGCATCCATTATTTTTAACTGTTCCTTTAACCTCGGGACATTTATCTTCTTTATCAACAACTCCATCTTTATCGGTATCTGGCCACGGGCATCCTTTATTTTCTTTTGGGCCTGCTAAGTCTGAACATTTATCATCCTTATCTAAAATTCCATCTTTATCAGAATCTTCCCAAGGACATCCTCTATTAGATTTTTCTCCTGCAATTGTAGGGCATAAATCTTCTTTGTCAATAATTCCATCGTCATCTGTATCTTTATAAGGACAACCTCTATTCTCAACAGGACCAGCTACATCTGGACAAATATCATCCTTATCAATAACTGTATCACCGTCTTTGTCATTTACTTTGGGAACTCTCTTATTTCCATAAATAGGAATTCGTAAACCTGCATAAACATCAGCTCCTTTAGATTTATCATTAAACAAATTTGTTATAATTGAACCAGAACCCAAAAACAATGGGCCTGCTCTAAAACCAAATCCTGCTTGAAAATCTCTGTACTCCGAATAATTAACTGGTAGATAAACTCCAACCCATTTTGATTCATAACGAGGTGTTAGTGTAATTGTAGTAGGATTGAAATTTTTGTTTAAACCGTCTTTTGCAGTAAGCCCTAAATCACCGTTCAGATTCAAGAAAAATCTTTGGTATATATTCCAATCTATATTTGCATGCAGTGCGGTTGGCAATACTGCTTTTACAGATTTTACAATTTCTGGACCATCAACATCAAATAACTCAAGCATTTCTTGAAAGTTATTTGTATTATCTACAGCAACAGCAGATACAGTATTATTAAGAGTATATCTTCTTAGTGTATCATTCTTGTATTTTAGAGAGCCTAAATCGGTTAGAGATATCCCAAATTTAAGCTTGTACTTACTAAGGCTATTTACAATAACTCTATCTGGTCTCCATTCATAAACAATACCTAAATCGGCTGCTAAACCTCTAGAATTAGAATCAAAATCAAAATCTTTAGCTGTTTTTTCAAAATCAGAAGTAGTTCCTCCATATAAAACTTCTCCGGTAACTTTAACAGTACTAAGTAATGGATTTAAAGTTTCATCATATTCTATAGAAATATTTTTACCGTTCGAATAAGTATTAGCTATGCCTTGCAAATATTTTGCAGAAATACCTGCTTTCAAAAAATGATGTTCTTTATTTAATAAAACAGTACCATATGTCAATCCTATTTCGGCCCAACTGTTTGCCGCAAAATTGTAAGCATCTTCTTTTTTTATAAAATCATTATTCCCTAAAAATCCAGAATCTACCCTACTAAAAATGTTACCATTAATCTCTGTAGCATTAATTATAGCTCTACCTCTAGTAAAAAAACCTAAAGAGTGTTTAGGCGAAATATTAAACATGACAGACAAGCCTTGTGCATCAAAATTTATAAAGGCGTTGTTACTATCCATAGGAAACTTACTAGCGCTTGTTTCAAAATCGTAGTCTTTCTTATATAGTTCCGTGAATTTTACTCCATAGTAATCATTTGAACCAAAAACACTACCTGAAACTAAATTTATATCAATTTTATAAGGAGAATCAGCAACATTTGCTGGATTATACAAAAGTCCTTGAGTACCACTATAATTGTCACTAAAGTACCCTAAATACGATTGAGCTTTAAGAGAGTAAATCCCAGTAATTGTTAAAGCTACAAGAACAATATTTTTCATTTATTTTAGGTTAAAATTAGTTAAAAACGATAACTCCCAAACTCAATTAATATTGTGTTTGGGAGCATAAATTTAAGAAGAATTTCTATATTAATTTTAAATTAAAATACTTCGCTTTCTTTTAATTTTTCCGTATTCGAAACCAATTGTAATTCCTCAATGAATTTTTGGATTTTTCCAGCCATAACGCCATCCATATCAAAAATATCCATTCCAATTCTGTGATCAGTCACACGTCCTTGTGGGTAATTATAGGTTCTAATTTTTGCAGAACGGTCTCCACTACTTACCTGAGAGTTACGCTTTTTAGCGTCTTCTTCCTGTTTTTTAGCTAATTCCATTTCATATAAACGAGAACGTAAAACAGATAATGCTTTGTCTTTATTTTTATGCTGCGATTTTTCGTCCTGACACTGAGCCACTAATCCTGTTGGAATATGTGTCATACGTACAGCCGATTTAGTTGTATTTACCGACTGACCTCCAGGTCCAGAAGAACAGAATAAATCGATACGCACGTCGTTCATGTCAATTTGCACATCAAATTCTTCAGCCTCAGTTAAAACCATAACTGTAGCTGCCGATGTATGAACACGCCCTTGAGTTTCTGTTTGAGGAACACGTTGCACACGGTGTACACCTGCTTCAAACTTCAAAGTACCATAAACATCCTCTCCAGTAACTTCAAAAATAATCTCTTTGAAACCGCCAGAAGTACCTTCATTTAAATCTACTACAGATGTTCTCCAACCTTTAGATTCACAAAATTTGGTATACATTCTGTATAAATCTCCAGCAAATATTGATGCTTCATCTCCTCCAGTCCCAGCTCTAATCTCAACCATAACGTTTTTAGCATCTTCAGGATCTTTCGGGATTAGCATAAACTTAATTTCATCCTCTAACTGAGGTAATCTTTCTTGCGCTTCGTCAAGTTGCATTTTAGCCATTTCCACCATTTCGGCATCACTACCGTCAGCAATAATTTCCTTAGCTTCTTTAATGTTACCATCAAGATTTATATATTCTTCGCGTTTTTCAACAAGAGCTTTTAAATCTTTATATTCCTTATTTAACTGTACATAACGCTTTTGATCGGCGATAATATCAGGTTGAATAATTAAATCTGATATTTCGTCGAAACGTTGTTTTACGTATTGAAGTCTGTCTAACATTTTATTGTCTTCTATTTTGGAGTGCAAAATTACAAAAAAGATTTTAGATTTTAATCTTTGATTTTTAGGAGCTTTATCCAGCTTTCGTCTTTATCTTTTTTGAATAAAAAAAGGATATCGACTCAATCTGGGCTATTTTCTTTTTAAATTTGATATTACTTAAAATTAACAATGATGAAAAAAACAGTACTTACTTTAGTAATTATAACAATAGCCTTATTATTAAACTCTTGCTTTAAAAAAGAAGATCAAAAAAATGAAACTGAATCAAAAAAATTTTCAAAACTAGAAGAGGTAAAATGGCTTATAGGGTCTTGGGGCAACACAAGTAAAGAAGGAAATTTAACTGAAACTTGGACTCAAAAAAACGATAGCACATTATCAGGAAAAACAACTTTTATTGCTGGCAAAGACACTTTGTTTACTGAGACAATCGAAATAATTCAAACTAAGGACTCCTTATTCTACAATACAAATGTATCTAATCAAAATGAGGGTAAAACGATTTCCTTCAAATTAACAAATACATCAGAAAATGAAATAATGTTTGAAAATTCTAAACATGATTTCCCTCAAAAAATTATGTATAAAAAAATTGATATAGATAGTTTAGTTGCTAAAATTTCTGGCAAAAAAGATGGCAAAGAATCATTTGAAGAGTACCCAATGAAGAAAAAATAAACTTTAAACAACTAATTAACAAGATTTTATCACTCCATAATCAGCTAATTAACAACAACTTAATTTATTTTTTAAAATTTTATTTAAATTTAATCTAAATAAGTTTTAGAAATCGAGAAATACATTTTATTTTTGCACTCGAAATCAAACATTATTTTAATTAATTCTAAATAAATGAAAAAATATCTGTCTCTCCAAGCTGTATTTTTACTATTAACTACAATTTCTTTTTCTCAAACGGCTGACATTTCAAAAGCTGATTATGATTTAGAAGATTACCCTGAATTACATGATAGTATTAAAAATAAAAAAAGGAAAGTTCTTAACGAGGTTACTATAACTGCTAATCAACAAAGAAAACCAATAAGCGCTGTAAGGTCTGGTTTAAAACCAATGGACAACCCTCAAAGTTTACAATTAATAGGAAGCGAAATAATTGAACAACAACAATCTATTAGATTAAGTGATGTTGTAAAAAACGCTAACGGTGTTTACGTATCTTCTGCTAGAGGTGGCGCGCAAGAATCATTTTTCTCAAGAGGTTATGACATGTCAGCAAATAACATGTTCAAGAACGGTTTTAGACAAAATGGTGGATCAATGCCTGAAGTTTCTTCATTAGAAAAAGTAGAAATATTAAAAGGAAGTGCCGCATTATTATTTGGCAATGTTACTCCTGGAGGGATTTTAAACATGATAACTAAAACACCTAGTTTTAAAAGTGGTGGCGAAATCTCTATGCAAGCAGGAAGTTATAACTTTTACAAGCCAACAATCGATTTATATGGTCCTTTAAATTCTGTTGTTGCTTATAGAATGAATGGATCGTATGAAAATGCTGAAAGCTTTAGAGATGTTGTTAAAAGAGAACGCTATTATTTTAACCCTTCAATACTTTTTAAAGCGAGTGAAAAAACTGATATAGTTTTACAAGGTGATTACTTAAATGATAATTGGACACCAGATTTTGGTAATGGAGCAATTGTTGGTAAAAAATTTGTTGAAATGCCAAGAAATACATACCTAGGAGCTAAATGGTCAAATGGAAAAACAACTCAAGCCTCTGTTTCTGGATTGATAAAACATTCATTTAATGACAATTGGAAGTTAAACGGAAATATTTCTTTACAAGATTATACAAGAAAATTTGAAGGAACAGAACGCATTCAGCCATCAGATTCACCTGCAACTTATGGAAATTTCGTAAGACCTCTTGGAAAAAACAAACAATCTGAACTAATTCTTGGTGAGCAAATAAGTTTACAAGGTAAATTCAATATTTTTAAGTTTAAAAATGAAATTTATGCTGGTATTGATGCTGAATCGTCTTTTGCTAGATCACATTCTTATGCATTTAGCCCAACAAATTATGACCCAGCATCAAGTATATTAAATATTTTTAATCCATCAAGCTATCAAAACGATTATGCTATTCCAAATGCTAGAAAAACTAGAATTGTTAATACTGAAACAAACAGATTTGGAGTTTCTTTTCAAGATTTAATTTCAATAACAGAAAAAATTAAGTTTCTAGCAGGAGTTCGTTGGTCTTGGCAAGAAGCTAAAGTAACAAACTTTAATGAAACTTATTCTGGTGGAATCCAAACTGTATCACCTGAAAATGCAACTGGAGAAAAATTACAAATAAAAAATGATGCTGCTTTTTCACCTAAATTCGGATTGGTTTTCCAACCAACGCAAACCATCACTTTATTTGGTAGTTATGCAACATCATTCACACCTAATACTGGATTAGACATTAACAACAAGGCTATAGACCCTTCAATTATTGATCAGTATGAAGCAGGTATAAAAACAGAATTTTTTAATGGAGGCTTAACAACAAATCTAACGCTATACCAAATTGAAAACAATAATCTTGCTCAAATGGCACCAACTTTAGCTGACGGTACTCCAAACAGTAATTCAAATATTAAAATGTTATCTGGAGAAACTAAAAGTAAAGGTATTGAAGTTGATTTTGCAGCTAAACCTCTTGAAGGGCTTAACATCAACGCAGGTTACAGTTACAATGATATGAAGTATACCAAAACTAATGGACAAGTGGGAAGTTTCATAGTAGGCGATCGTATTTGGAGAACACCTGCACACACAGCAAATTTAAGTTTCTTTTACACCGTTCAAAACGGATTCTTCAAAGGAGTTTCAATAGGTAGTATAGCCAATTATATTGGAGATAGTGTTGGTGGTTGGAATAGGGATTATCAAAAAAATAGTTCAGGACAAATTTACATAAGAGATAGAGAAGTTCCAGTTGATGGATATGCTACTGTGGATGCATCACTAGGATATACATGGAAGCAGTTTTCAATACTTTGCAAACTATCTAACATTACTAACGAATTAAACTATACAGTTCACGAAAATTACAGTGTTAATCCTATTGCACCACGTCAAGTAATGACAAGTTTAAAATACAAATTTTAATTTGAGTTATTTTCATAAAGAAGATGAATGAACAACTATTCATCTTCTTTTATTTTAAAGATTTTGAAAAAAAAATCCCTTCCTTAGAAAGAAGGGATTTTTTTCATACATAAACTCTCTTTAAAAAAAGAACCGTAACTTAAATTATGGGCATTGTTGAGAACCACTTACCCATAGTGTACACACTAATACACCATTAGCATTGTAATCATATTCACAACATCTTCTTAGTGCTGCTCCCACAACTTGTTTTTGCTCTGCCTTACTCAATTCTTGAGCACCAGACAGATTAGAAAGGTTTTTAATCATAATTTTTAGTTTTTTAGTTTGTATTTATTGTAATAATAATCTTACATAAAATTACAAACTTACTTTTCAAAAAAAATACGGTTTTCCCTCAAAAAAAGTTAAAATAAAAAACCCATCTAATTAAGATGGGTTTTTTATTATTTCGCTGGAATATTTTCTAATATTTCTAAAAGGAATTTCCAGAATTTTTGAGATGATTTAATCGATGCTCTTTCATCTGGACTATGCGCTCCATGTATTGTTGGTCCAAAAGAAATCATATCCATTCCTGGGTAATTTGTACCTAAAATACCACACTCTAAACCAGCATGACAAGCGACTACCTTGGGCTTCTCATTATTTTGCTTTTCGTAAATATTTACCAAAACATCTAAAATTTCAGACTTTACATTTGGCGTCCAACCTGGATAACTTCCAGAAAAAACAACTTCGCAACCAAACAGTTCATATGCTGAACGCAATGCGTTGGCCAAATCAAACTTAGACGATTCTACTGATGAACGAGTCAAGTTTTGAATAGAGATTTCCCCATCTTTTACGATAACTCTAGCAATATTATTTGAAGTTTCTACTAAATCCTCCATATCAGCACTCATTCTATATACTCCATTGTGAGCAGCATAAATAGAACGTAAAAGCCCTTCTTGAACTCCTAAATCCATCACCTTAGCAGGCAAATCAGATTTTTCAATAAGGATTTCTAATTTTGGTTCAGTTGTTTTGAATTCAGCTTTAATATCATTGATGATTTCTTGCATGTCAAAAACATAAGCTTCGTCATACATACCTGCAATTATCACTTTAGCAACACTTTCACGAGGAATAGCATTACGTAAACTTCCACCGTTAATTTCTGCAACTTGTAAACCAAAGTTTTCGAAACCATCAAACAATAAACGATTCAT
>CAZMCP010000049.1:0-17035 GCA_964565035.1 uncultured Flavobacterium sp.
TAACGGCAAATGCTCCAGAAACTAAAGATAATGACTTCACTTGGAAAGATTTTCAGGCTAGAAATAATAATGAATTAGCCGCTATTTTCGGAAACTTCATCAACCGTGTGGTAGTATTGACTAATAAATATTACGAGGGAGTTGTTCCAACTCCAAACGACTTCAATGAAGTTGATTTAGCAACTTTAGCAGAGCTAAAAGCCTATCCAGCTGTGATTGCTTCTTCTGTGGAACGTTATAGATTTAGAGAAGCATTGGGAGAAATGATGAATGTAGCGCGTTTAGGAAATAAATATTTAGCCGATGAAGAGCCTTGGAAAATGGTAAAAACAGATCCAGAGCGTGTAAAAACACAAATGTATGTAGCGTTACAAATTGCTGCTGCTTTACGTGTTCTTGCGGAGCCGTTCTTACCTTTCACTGCTAATAAATTGGCTAACATTTTAAAATTGGAAGAATTAGACTGGAATAAAGTTGCAGAAACATCAAATTTATTACCAGCAGGTCATCAAATTGGCGAAGCAGAAATTCTTTTCGCTCAAATTGAAGATATCGAAATACAAAAACAAATTGACAAACTCGAAGCTACTAAAAAAGCAAACGTAGTAGCCACAAACAATACAATTATGCCACAAAAAGAAACTGCTACTTTCGACGATTTCTCTAAAATCGATTTACGTGTTGGAACCATTATTGAAGCTGAAAAAATGCCAAAAGCAGATAAATTATTGGTTTTAAAAGTTGATACTGGTCTTGATGTACGTACAATTGTTTCAGGCATTGCAGAACATTTCACACCAGAAGAAGTAATTGGAAAAAGAGTTACTGTTTTGGTAAACCTTGCACCGAGAGCACTACGTGGAGTGGAAAGCCAAGGAATGCTATTATTAACTAATGACTCTGAAGGTAAACTTGTTTTTGTTTCTCCTGAGAAAGAAGGCGTGGAAAACGGAGCGACGATTGCTTAATAAATAATATTTTGTAACTTTATAGAAAACGAATTAAACTATGTTACAAAAAAGTATTGAAGACGCTTTAAACAAGCAAATTAGAATCGAAGCCGAATCGTCACAAGTTTATCTTTCAATGGCATGTTGGGCCGAAATTCATGGATTTGAAGGCATTGCTCGTTTTATGTATTTGCAATCTGATGAAGAACGTATGCATATGCTTAAATTAATTAAGTATGTAAATGAACGTGGAGGACATGCTCAAATAACCGATTTAAAAATGCCTAAAACAACATTTACTGCTTTTCAGGAAATGTTTGAAGAATTATACAAACACGAACTATTTGTTTCACAATCTATTAATGAATTAGTTCATATTACTTTTGAATCTAAGGATTATGCTACTCATAATTTTTTGCAATGGTATGTGGCAGAACAAATTGAAGAAGAAGCGCAAGCTAAAAGCATATTGGACAAAATCAATATGATTGGTGATGATAAAGGTGGATTGTATTTGTTTGATAGAGATATTTTACAAATCACAGCAAAAAACGCAGCCGACAAACAAGTATAAAACCTTTTTTCTTTGAGCAAAAAAGAAAAAAATAAAGACAAAGATAAGCACGAAAAAGAGCTTAAAAAATTACACAAAAAAGCAGAAAAGTGTAAGTCAAAATGTTGCGAAAAATACAAAAAGAAAGAGTCTAAACGTTGCAAGCGCTGCCCTATGTTTGACTTGATTGAAAAATATCATATAACTCCTTCTTTATGAAGGAGTTTTTTATATAAAAACTATGAAACCAAAAATAATTGCTTTTGATGCCGATGATACGCTTTGGCATAATGAACCCTACTTTGATGAAGCTCAGGAAAAATTTTGTGCATTGTTTCTCAATTATTCATCTCATCAAGAAATTTTGCAACTTATACTAAGTCATCAAGTAAAAAATCTGCCTTTGTATGGATTTGGAATCAAAGCTTTTACTTTATCAATGGTCGAATCTGCTTTACAGTTAACAAATCATCAAATTTCAGGTAAAGCTATAGACAAAATTCTTCAAATTGGAAAAGAGCTACTACAAAAACCTGTAGAATTACTTCCTGATGTAGAAAAAGTATTAAGAGAGCTTAAAGGAAATTACAAACTTATTGTGGCTACCAAGGGCGATTTGAAAGATCAACACAGAAAATTACACGATTCTAGTCTGGGACATTTTTTTCATCATATTGAAGTAATGAGTGATAAAACTGATCTTGATTATCAAAAAATGCTAAAACGTTTAGATATACAACCCAATGATTTTATGATGATTGGAAACTCATTAAAATCAGATGTACTGCCTGTTTTAAATATTGGCGGTTATGGTATCCACATCCCATATCATACAACTTGGGCTTATGAACAAATCGATTTTGAAGTAATCCATGAAAATTATAGATCCATAACAAATATTAAAGAAGTCTTATCTTTGCTTTAATGAAAACAAAAATAGATCTCACTAATTGGAATCGTAAAGAGCATTTTGAGTTTTTTAGCCAAATGGAAGAACCTTTTTATGGGCTTACATTCACCATTGATTGCACACAAGCTTTCAATAAAGCTAAAGCACTAAATGTTTCTTTTTTTACTTATTATCTACACAAAACATTGATAGCCATCAATACTGTCGAAAATTTCAAATATCGTGTTATTGATAATGAAGTATACATTTGGGATCGTATAGATGTTTCTTCTACCATTATGAGAGAAGATAAAACCTTTGGTTTTTCATTAATTGAATTTGATCCAGACCTTGACCAATTCAATCATAATACTATCCAAGAAATAGAAAGAATTCAAAACACGTCTGGGCTGTTTACACGTGAATTTCCTGATAATAATTTAATCCATTTTTCGGCAGTACCATGGATAGATTTTACTTCAATTTCACACGCTCGTGGTTTTTCTTTTCCAGATAGTTGCCCTAAAATTTCATTCGGTAAAATGACTGAATCCAATGGACAAAAAAAGATGCCAATGTCTATTCATGTACATCACGGATTAGTAGATGGTTATCATGTAGGTTTATTTGTAGAAGAATTTGAAAAGCAAATGAATTTGTAATGTTCTCCATTGCTTATCACTCTCTATATAAACATCCTTTACCTGAGGGTCATCGTTTCCCAATGATAAAATATGAATTACTACCTCAACAATTACTACACGAAGGAACAGCAACAAATAAAATGTTTTTTGAACCAGAAATAGCCGACTTAGCTCCTATTTTAGCGGTTCATACAAAAGAATATGTTAATCATTTAATCCATTTGACTCTTGATGGAAGAGCAGCTCGAAAAATTGGATTTCCTCTTTCGGCAGAATTAGTAGAAAGAGAATTACGTATTGCACAAGGAACCATTGTTGGTGTTCAAAATGCTATTAATGACAGTATCGCTTTTAACATTGCTGGTGGAACACATCATGCTTATAGTAACCGTGGTGAGGCGTTTTGTTTACTAAATGACCAAGCCATAGGTGCTCAGTTTTTACTGAATAATAATTTAGCTCAAAAAATTTTAATTGTAGATCTAGATGTACATCAAGGCAACGGAACCGCCGAAATTTTTCAAAAGAATGATCAAGTTTTCACCTTTTCTATGCATGGCAAAAGCAACTACCCTTTCAAAAAGGAAATCTCAGACTTAGATATTGCATTACCTGATGGAACTTCTGACGATGATTATTTAAGAATTTTGAATACCACATTGCCAAAATTGATAGAAACCCAAAAACCTGATTTTATTTTCTATTTAAGTGGTGTAGATATAGTAGATACAGATAAATTAGGAAAATTAAGTTGTTCTATTCAAGGTTGCAAACAACGTGATCAAATTGTTTTCGAATTGTGTAAAAAATACCAAATCCCTGTACAATGTAGCATGGGCGGTGGCTATTCTCCGCTTATCAAAACTATTATCGAAGCACACGCTAATACTTATAGAGTAGCAAAAGATATTTTCCATTAACATCCGTTAAATTCCTATTAAATAAAACGCTAAAATTTATATTCTTTGTAACTTTGCTATTCAATAACTTTTTAACTAAAAGAATATGTATCCAGAAGAAATGGTAAAACCAATGCGCGCAGAATTAACTGATGCTGGTTTTCAAGGTCTATATACTGCTGAAGAAGTAGAAAATGCTTTAGCTCAAAAAGGAACAACTCTAGTAGTTGTGAATTCAGTTTGTGGTTGTGCAGCTCGTAACGCTCGTCCAGGTGCAAAAATGAGTTTAGAAGGTGATAAAAGACCTGATCAATTAATTACAGTTTTTGCAGGAGTAGATAAAGAAGCGGTTGATGCAGCACGCCAACACATGTTTCCTTTTCCTCCATCATCACCTGCTATGGCTTTATTTAAGGATGGCGAACTAGTTCACATGTTAGAGCGACACCATATTGAAGGTCGACCTGCAGAAATCATTGCAGACAATCTAAAAGATGCTTATAGCGAGTTTTGCTAATTACAAAAATCTCAAAATGAAACCACTTTTAGAGTGGTTTTTTTATTTAATGACTTACCTTTGTCAAAATTGATATTAATAATGCAAAAATTAATTTCCTATCCAATATCTGTAATTTATTACATGTTCTTTGGCTTTTGCCTATTAATTTTTCACCCTATTCAATGGATTTGTTTAAACGTTTTTGGATACCAAGCGCATAAAAAAAGTGTCGATTATCTAAATTTTTGTTTAACAAAATGCACCAATCTCTTAGGAACTTCATATGATTTTCAAAACATTGATTTAGTGCCAAAAAATGTTCCAGTAATATTTGTAGCCAACCATCAAAGTTTATATGATATCGTAGGAATTATTTGGTATTTAAGACGTTCACACCCAAAATTTGTAAGTAAAAAAGAACTTGGAAAAGGAATTCCAAGTGTTTCATACAACTTAAGACATGGTGGATCAATTTTAATTGATAGAAAAGACCCTAAACAAGCCCTTCCTGCAATTAAAAGTTTAGGAGAATATATTGAGAAACACAAAAGAGCTGCCGTTATTTTTCCGGAAGGAACTAGAAGCAAAACCGGAGTGCCAAAACGTTTTTCAGAAAACGGTCTCAAAATTTTATGCAAATATGCCCCTTCCGCTTATGTTGTTCCAATTTCTATAAACAATTCATGGAAAATGGTACGTTACGGAAGCTTCCCTATGGGATTGGGAAATAAATTACAATTCATAATTCATGAACCAATAGCTGTCAAAGAATTTCCTTTTGACGAATTAATACAAAAAACAGAATCAGCTGTTGTAAATGGAATAAAAAATTAAAATTATGTCAATACAAAATGTACGCTTGGAGGTGATGCAGTTTCTAGAAAAAAGCATTGATAGCTTTGTTGAACAATACTTACTCCCAATAGAAAAAATTTGGCAACCTTCAGATTTATTACCAAATTCTGAAAGTGATTCTTTTATCGAAGATGTAAAAGAATTGAGAGAAATTGCTCAAGATTTACCTTATGACTTTTGGGTTGTTTTAGTAGGCGATACTATTACCGAAGAAGCATTACCAACCTATGAATCATGGCTAATGGATGTTGAAGGAGTTTCTCAAAAACCAGATAACGGATGGTCAAAATGGTTACGTCATTGGACAGGTGAAGAAAACAGACACGGTGATTTACTAAACAAATATTTGTACTTATCTGGCAGAGTTAATATGCGTGAAGTAGAAGTTACTACACAACATTTAATTGCTGATGGCTTTGACCCAGGAACTGATAGAGACCCTTATAAAAATTTCGTTTTTACCAGTTTTCAGGAACTAGCAACATACGTTTCACACAACCGAGTGGCTCAATTAGCAAAAAAATATGGTGATAACAAATTGTCCAAAATTTGTAAGTTAATAGCTGGGGATGAAATGCGTCATCACCATGCTTATTCTGACTTCGTAAAAAGAATTTTTGATGTTGATCCAAGTCAAATGATGATGGCTTTTCATCATATGATGAAACATAAAATCAACATGCCTGCTCAACTTATTAGAGAATCTGGAGAGAAAATAGGAAGTGCTTTTGAGCAATTTTCAGAATCAGCACAACGAATAGGTGTTTACACATCTATGGATTATGTTGACATTATGCAAAAACTAATTCAAAAATGGGAAATTGATAAAATTTCTAATTTAACTGACGAAGCAGAGAAAGCTAGAGATTACTTAATGAAACTTCCGGATAGAATGACAAAACTAGCTGAAAGAATCAAAATTGCTCCTGAATCACATGTATTTAAATGGGTACAGCAACCTGCATTAATTAAATAAAATCATAATCCTTTCTTATTCAGAAGGGATTTTTTAATCTAAATTACAATGAGTTTAATCGAAAATACTATCGCTTTTGTAAAACAACAACTTGAAGGAGCCGAAGGAGGACATGATTGGTTTCACATAGAGCGAGTTTATAAAAATGCTTTACTAATTGCACAAGGAGAACAATGTAACTTAACTGTTGTTCAACTTGGGGCTTTATTGCATGATATAGCTGACAGTAAATTCCATGATGGAGATGAAACTGTTGGGCCAAGAACTGCTCGAACTTTTTTAGAAAATCAAAATACAAATGAAGACATTATTCAACATGTAATTAACATTATTGAAAACATTTCGTTTAAAGGTGGAAACTTCGAAAAGAAATTTAATTCAAAAGAGTTAGAAATTGTTCAAGATGCCGATCGCTTAGACGCTATTGGAGCTATTGGAGTTGCAAGAGCATTTAATTATGGTGGATTTAAAAACAGAGCCCTTTACAATCCTGCCATCGAACCTAAATTCAACATGAGTAAAGAAGAATATAAAAATAGTGACTCCCCTACGGTAAACCATTTTTATGAAAAATTACTACTGTTAAAAGATAAAATGAATACTCCAACTGGAGCAAAAATAGCCGAAGAACGTCATAAGTTCATGGAGGTATTTCTATCACAGTTTTATGCTGAATGGGAAGGAGAAAAATAAAAAAGAGAACCAAAACGGTTCTCTTTTTTTATTATTATTATTTAAAATCTTATTTTCCTGTAAACTCTGCTTTTCGCTTTTCTAAAAACGCTGTGGTCCCTTCTTTAAAATCGGCAGTAGCAAAACACTCACCAAATTTGTTAATTTCGATCTCGTAACCATTAACACCATCTTTATAATTAGCATTAACCGCTCTAATAGCTTTTCCAATTGCAACTGGAGAATTTTTCAATATTTTATTTGCAATGGTTGTGTATGTAGCAAACAAATCAGCTTGAGGTACAACATGATTTACTAATCCGTAGTTTAATGCTGTTTGTGCATCAATCATTCCTGCAGTCATTATTAATTCCATTGCACGGCCTTTACCAATTAATTGTGGTAAACGTTGCGTTCCTCCGTATCCTGGAATAACCCCTAAAGAGGTTTCTGGCAATCCCATTTTAGCATTATCTGAAGCGATACGAAAATGACAAGCCATTGCTAATTCTAAACCACCACCAAGAGCGAAACCATTGATAGCTGCAAAAACCGGAGTTTTCATGTTTTCAATAAAATCGAACAGTAATTCTTGACCTTTTGCTGCTAATTGAGCACCTTCTTTTGCAGAAAAATTGGCAAATTCAGAAATATCGGCACCAGCAACAAAAGCTTTTTCTCCGCTCCCTGTGATTACAATAACTTTAACTTCAGGATTTTCTTCGATAGCTTTTAACGTTTCATGCAACTCTAAAATAGTTGCTTTATTTAACGCATTTAATTTTTCTGGTCTATTTATAAAAATAGTTGCAATTCCTTTTTCGTGTTCTAAAATTATATTTTCTAGTGCCATATTATTTGTTTATTATAGGTAAAATAACTTTAAAAGTGGTTCCTTGATTTACTTCAGATTCAAAGGTAATGCTTCCATTGTAATTTTCAATAATGTTTTTAATGATTGCTAAACCCAATCCCATTCCACTTGTTTTAGTAGTGAATTTAGGTTCAAATATTCTATCAAAATCCATTTCTGCAATTCCTTTTCCGTTATCTTGTACACAAATCACAGCATTCATTTTTTCTTTAGTAATAGAAACTAAAATGCTTTTATCCTCTTTTTCTTCGGGAATTGCCTGAATTGCATTTTTAACTAAATTGGTAATAATCCTTATCAATTGTGTTCTATCAATCTTAGTAATTATTTCTTCGTGAGAAGATTCAAATTGTATATAGTCTTCATTAAAAATCTCTAGTGCCAATTGTACAACATCAACAATGTTAAGTGTTTCATTTTGCTGAGCCGGCAAAGAAGCAAAGTTTGAAAAAGCAGATGCTACCGCAGTCATGGTGTCTATTTGCTGGATGAGTGTTTTAGAAAAATCAGCTAATTTTTTCTTCGCATTAGGATCTTCTGGATTAAAACGCATCTCAAAACTTTGCACAGTTAAACGCATTGGTGTAAGCGGATTTTTAATTTCATGTGCAACTTGTTTTGCCATTTCACGCCATGCTCCTTCTCTTTCACTTTGCGCTAACTTATTGGCACTTTCCTCCAATTGATCAATCATTTTATTATAAGAAAAAATCAATCGATCAATTTCTCGACTATTGGTTACAGATTCTATTCTTTCATTTTTTTCTGTTAAACTAGTCTCAGTTAATCTATCTGAAATTGTTTTTAATGATTTAGTTATGTATTTTGAAAGATAATAAGCAATCCATATCGAAATAATTACCATTGCAAGGTATACCATTCCGTAAATAAGCAAAAAGTTTCTAATTTCATTTTTGTAGAAAGAATCATCTTCAACATAGGGTAATCGAATAATTCCGAGTGGTTTATTTTCCACAAAATCCATTAAATAACTATAGGAAAACCTATAACTTTTATCTTTACCTTCGGCAAAATCTACATATCTATTTTTAGGAGAATTTTTTACTCTATCAACTACATAATCTGGCAATAAAGGAGAAATTTGTCCTTTTATGATTGGTGCTTTAGACGTTACTAAAAGTCTTCCAGAGAAATCAAAAATATCAATTTGAATATTGTGAATATTGGCAATTTCAAAAATTTTATACGAAAAAATAGATCGTAAATTGAAAGTGGTTAATGGATGTGGTGTAGTTGCTAAAATATATTGTATATGCTGGCGAATTTGATTTTCTTTAATCAATAATTTTTCGTCGTGATATACTTTACTTTTTATCTGAAAATGAATAATAGAGGCCGCCGCAATTAATATCGAAGATATAAGCGTGATAAGAATCATCGACATGAAAATTCTTGTGCGGAGCGACCAATGTTTGACCTTAAAAAGGGATTTCATTTACTGATTTTTTTCTCTAATTTTTTTATAGAATTTATACCCAAACATTAAAAGTACAGAAAAAAGTATAATTCCTATCACTCCATAAATCCAATTCACGGCATTTTTTAAGATTACTAGAAAAACTACTGCAAACAAAATAATGGTTGCGCCCTCATTCCATAACCTAAAAAAACCAGAACTATGTTTTACTTCGTTTTTTTGTAATTGAAGAAATATTTGATGGCATTTTAAATGGTACAAATACAAAAGAAAAACGAATCCCAACTTCACATGCATCCATGGTTGTGTAATCCATACTTGTCCAGCGTCAGTAAAAAACAACATCCAATAGGCAAAAAAACTAGCCAAAACAGCGCTTGGCCAGGTGATAATATACCATAAACGGTATTGCATTAATTGGTACTGCTTGATTAAAATACTTTGCTCAGGTTCCGTTTTTTGTTTTGCTTCTGCATGATATACAAACAAGCGAACAATGTAAAACAAACCCGCAAACCAGGTAATCACAAAGATGAGGTGTAAGGATTTAATATAATTGTAGAGTTCCATTTTAAAAGTCTTTTTTTGCTCTTTTATCTATTTTCTTGAAACTCTTTAATCCAATTCGCAATAGTATCCATCCAAGCCTCGTCTTCATTCAAACATGGTATTGTCTTAAATTTTTCACCACCATTTTCAATGAATTCCTCTTGAGCACGCATTCCTATTTCTTCCAATGTTTCTAAACAGTCAGCTACAAAGGCAGGAGTTACAACGGCTAAATTTTTGATTCCTTTTTTAGGCATATTGTTGATTTCAACATCTGTGTAAGGATCTAGCCATTTATCACCAGCTAAACGAGATTGATACGTTTGACTATACTTCCCTTTAGGTATTCCTAATAATTCTACTACCTGACGTGTAGTTTCAAAACACTGATGGCGGTAGCAAAATTCGTGTGCAGGCGAAGCAGTTACACAACAACTACCATTTATCTTGCAATGTGATTTGGTTACATCGGTTTTACGAATATGGCGTTCTGGTATTCCATGGTAAGAAAACAATAAATGATCGTAATCAAATCCTTCCAAATGTTTCTTTATCGAATCGGCCAAGTTTTGGATATAATCTTTTTTGTTGTAAAATGAGTTGATGTACGTAATCTTCATTTCTTGGAAATGTTTTTTACGCAGTTCTTCTGCCAATACAATAATTGTTTTGGTCGATGCCATTGCATATTGTGGATACATGGGTAATAATAATACTTCTGTAACGCCTTTGTCTTTTAATTCTTGCAATCCTTTTTGAATGGTCATTGTGCCATAACGCATCGCTAGGGCAACTGGAATATCGACTCTGTCTTGAACTTTTTTACGAACATTTTTAGAAATTACAACTAAAGGTGAACCTTCTTTTGTCCAAATTTTACCATAAGCATGTGCTGATTCTTCGGGTCTTTTTCGTAAAATAATGCCACGAACTAATAATGCTCTTAACAAATACGGAACATCAATTACGTATTTATCCATTAAAAATTCATCTAAATAAGGCTTAACATCTTTTGGTTCTGGGCTCTCAGGTGAACCTAAATTAACTAATAATACTCCTTTCATTACTGTACTTTTTCTAATAAATATTTCTTAGGCGTGGTGCCAAATTTCTTTTTAAACGCAGCTATAAAGTGACTTGATGTACTATAGCCAATTTTCAATCCTACTTCATTCACATTATACGAACCGCTGTCTAACAAATTACGGGCATAATCCATTTTGTAATCAAATAGAAAACCGTAAACGGTATCGCCATAAATTTGTTTGAAACCCGTTTTAAGCTTTTTAAGATTAAGTCCTACTTTTTCTGAAAGCTCCTCTAAACTTGGCGGTTCGGCCATATTCGCAATGATTATTTCTTTTGCTTTTTTTAGTTTTTTGACGTTCTCTTCGTCAATTAAAAACGGACATTGCTCTACATCCGGATCTTCACTTTTGTTGAAGAACAAACTCAACAATTCGTACCCTTTACCTTTGTAATATAAATTCTTGATGGTAGGATTTAAATTGTAGTGAAACATCTGATTCAAAACAATCGCCATAGAAGGCGTAATGTTTTCTTCACCATAATACTTTCTGTCTTTATTTTCCTCACTTAAAAAAGGAATATGATCCGCATCACTGGTAAATAAACCGTGAAATTTTTTGATCGATATTAAGATGGAAATAATCCAAGTTCTTGGTGCAATATCTAAATGGAGTGGTAATTCTTTTTCAGGATTGTAAAATAAAAGTGATTTCTCATCTTTTAAGTCCAAGGTGTAATTACCATTATTAAAGATGAATTTTCCTTTACCTTTTAATCCAAAATGAAACTGAATCAATCCAGTTTTTACAGGACGTTCGTATTTCATTTCTTCCTCAGAATCATTCTGAAAGCGAATTAAAATAAATTCATCGTCTATTTTTATTTCTTCCGCTGAACTCATAGCGATACTTTTTAAAATTAAACTCTAGTCAATTGGATTGTTTTTATTTAGAATCGTTCTATATAACTAAATTCCGAAGACCTTATTTTACAGCAAAAATATAACAAATATCGCTAAAAAGACATTTGTGCCATAAAAATTACTTATAGCGACACAAAAAGTACTTATAGCGTTACTTTTATAAAAATTGCAAGGCTAAATTTGTAACGAAAATTTGATTAGGATTTAATGACACAGAATATACCCGCAAAATCAACTTCGTTTTATGCAATAGGCTTGAGTTATCTTAAAGCCGATGCTGAAATGAGAGGTAAATTTAGTCTTGACGATAAAGCCAAAGAAAATTTACTCATTCAGGCTAAATCAGAAGGTATAGAAAGTCTGATTGTAACTTCTACCTGCAACAGAACAGAAATTTATGGTTTTGCACAACACCCATTTCAATTAATCAAACTACTTTGTGAGAACAGTCAGGGAACTGTCGAAGATTTTCAAAAAGTAGCTTATGTATACAAAAGTAAAGAAGCGATTAATCATTTATTCCGTGTAGGAACAGGATTAGATAGTCAGATTTTAGGTGATTTTGAAATTATATCTCAAATAAAAACTGCTTTTGTGCTATCTAAAGAAAAAGAACTGGCTAATGCTTACATGGAGCGTTTAGTTAATTCGGTTATCCAAGCGAGCAAAAGAGTTAAAAATGAAACTGAAATATCTTCAGGGGCAACCTCAGTATCTTTTGCATCAGTACAATACATTTTTAAAACGGTTCCGGATATTGCGGACAAAAACATTCTGCTTTTTGGTACTGGAAAAATAGGTCGTAACACTTGTGAAAATCTTGTAAAACATAGTAAACACGATCATATTACGTTAATCAATCGTACCAAAGATAAAGCCGAAAAACTAGCTAAAAAATTAGATCTAATCGTAAAAGATTATGCTGATTTACAAGAAGAAATTCAAAAAGCCGATGTTCTCGTTGTAGCTACAGGTGCTCAAAATCCTACGGTAGATAAAACCATTTTAAATCTAAAAAAACCATTGTTGATTTTAGACTTATCGATTCCTAAAAACGTGAACGAAAATGTTCAGGATATTGAAGGGGTTATCTTGGTGCACATGGATCATTTGTCGCAAATAACAGATGAAACCTTAGAGAACCGTAAAAAATTTATTCCTCAGGCAGAAGCTATTATCGAAGAAATTTCAGATGAGTTTATCACTTGGACCAAAGGTCGTAAATATGCCCCAACAATCCATGCCTTGAAAGCCAAACTACAATCGATCAAAGAAATCGAAATGGCCTACCAACGCAAAAAAATGAACAACTTTGATGAAGCACAAGCCGAAATAATAAGCGATCGTATTATTCAAAAAATTACCAATCATTTTGCCAATCATTTAAAAGATGAAAACACTTCGGTTGATGAAAGTGTCGATTGGATTCAAAAAGTGTTTCAGTTAGAAAAATAAAATCTGTGGCCAAAAATCGAATTATAAAAATAGGAACTCGCGATAGCGAATTAGCGCTTTGGCAAGCCCACACGGTTGAAAAACAACTTAATGATTTAGGTCATAAAACCGAAATTGTGGCTGTAAAATCACAAGGCGACATTATTTTAGACAAACCGTTATATGAATTAGGCATCACTGGTATTTTTACTAAAACCTTAGATGTTGCTATGATTTCAGGACAGGTAGATATTGCGGTACATTCTATGAAAGATGTCCCTACCGCTTTACCACAAGGAATCGTGCAAGCGGCCGTTTTAGAACGTGCCAACACAGTTGATATTTTAGTACACAAAGGAAATACCGATTTTTTAAACTCTGAAAGCACTATCGCTACTGGAAGTTTACGTCGTCAAGCACAGTGGTTGCATAAATATCCACAACATAAAACGGTCGATTTACGTGGAAATGTAAATACACGTCTGCAAAAATTACAGGACAACGATTGGGGCGGCGCTATTTTTGCCGCAGCTGGATTAGAGCGTTTAAATTTAAAACCCAATACTTTCATCAATTTAGATTGGATGATTCCGGCACCAGCTCAAGGAGCAATGATGGTGGTGGCGATGGCAGAAGATACTTATGCATTGGAAGCTTTATCTGAATTAAACCACATCGAAACAGAAATTTGTACTTATATCGAACGACAGTTTTTAAGAACTTTAGAAGGAGGTTGCACAGCGCCTATAGGAGCTTTGGCAATTTATAATGAAAAAACAGACCAAATTGATTTCAATGGAGTGTTATTCTCTATTGATGGTCAACAAAAAATAGAAATCAAACGTTCTTTTGATATTTCCGAATGGAAAAAATTAGGTTTTAATTGTGCCAAAGAAATTCTGGATAATGGAGGTTCAACTTTAATGGCTGAGATTAAAGAAAAACTAAAAAAATAATTGTGGCTGAAAACATACGCATACTATCTACAAAAATACTGCTCAGCAACCAGAAGCAGTTTTTGTTGAATGCTAACTTGTCAGTTATAGAAGCCGATTTTATTGAAACCCAATCATTACCAATTGAAGATAATGTTACAGTTAATGAAGCTTTAATTTTTACCAGTCAAAATGCTGTTAATGCTGTTTTGGAATTTGATACTCTTTTGGAATTAAAAAGCAAAAAAGTCTTTTGTGTAGGTATAAAAACCAAAGCCTTATTAGAAGAAAATGGGTTTATTGTACAAGCACATGCGGGTTATGCAGCCGAATTAGCTGAAATAATTTATTTATCTTATACTAATTTGTCTTTTACTTTTTTCAGCGGAAATTTACGTCGGGATGTTTTGCCTGAAATGTTGAAAACAAATGGAATTAAATTCAATGAAGTTGAAGTCTATGAAACGATCTTGACACCACAAAAAATCAATTCTAAACCTGATGGGATGTTGTTTTACAGTCCGTCGGGAGTTGAAAGTTATTTAAAAGAAAATAAAATTACAGATGAAATGTGTTTTTGTATTGGTACTACTACTGCAAAAGCATTGGAAAACATAACTAATAATATCATAATTGCCAATCAACCTTCGGTTGAAAACGTGATTATTCAATGTATCAATTATTATAAAGCTAATAGCTAAAAAATATGATTAAAAACGACCTATTCTTAAGAGCTTTAAAAGGAGAAACTGTTGAACGTCCGCCAGTATGGATGATGCGTCAAGCAGGAAGATATTTACCAGAATTCAGAGCGTTACGCGATAAATACGATTTCTTTACACGTTGTGAAACCCCAGAATTAGCAGCAGAAATCACAGTACAACCTATTCGTATCGTAAAACCAGATGCAGCTATCTTGTTTTCGGATATTTTGGTAGTTCCAAGAGCGATGGGAATTCATGTAGAATTAAAGGACAATTTAGGACCCATTATTCCTGATCCTATCCATACGATGGAGCAAGTAGAAAAAGTATTCATCCCTAATATCGAAGAAAGTCTTGGTTATGTAATGGATGCCATCAAATTGACGAAAGAAATGTTGAACGACGAAGTACCATTAATTGGTTTTGCAGGTTCACCGTGGACAATCTTTTGTTATGCAGTAGAAGGAAAAGGATCTAAAAGTTTTGATACCGCAAAAGGTTTTTGCTTTTCAAATCCAGTAGCAGCGCATACTTTATTACAAAAAATTACAGATACAACTATTTTATACTTAAAAGAAAAAGTAAAATCAGGCGTAAATGCCGTGCAGATTTTCGATTCATGGGGTGGAATGCTATCACCTGTTGATTATCAGGAATTCTCTTGGAAATACATCAACCAAATCGTGGAAGCTTTAGCTCCAGTAACTGAAGTAATCGTTTTTGGAAAAGGCTGTTGGTTTGCGTTAAACGAAATGTCAAAATCAAAAGCATCGGCTTTAGGTGTTGATTGGACTTGTTCACCTAAAAATGCGCGTTACTTAACAGGTGGAAATATTACCTTACAAGGAAACTTTGATCCGTCTCGTTTATTATCACCTATCCCAACCATCAAGAAAATGGTTCATGAAATGATTGACGAGTTTGGAAAAGACAAATACATTGTAAACTTAGGTCATGGTATTCTACCAAATATTCCAGTTGATCATGCGAAAGCATTTGTGGAAGCAGTGAAGGAATATGGTCAATAATTTGAATATTGAATATTATATAATAGACAAACTAAAACCAATTGATTCCAATCAGTTGCATCAGTTTATGTCTGATAATAAGGAGCGATTAAAATTATTTTTTCCAGTAACATTGGAAATGAATAGTTCTTTAGAAAAAACAGAAGAATATATTTCAATTAAGAATAAAGAAATTGAAGAAAAGACAAATTTCACCTTTGCTATTCGAGATAAAAAGAACCAACAGATTGCGGGTTTAATGATTATCAAAAAAATAGATTGGGACAATAAACAAGGAGAATTTGCCTATTGTATTGGTTCAGAATTTGAAGGAAAAGGATTGACATCATTTGCTGTAAAAGAGATGGCTGATTTTGCTTTTGAGGATTTGGGCTTAAAGACACTTCAAATTATTGCTCATAAAACCAACTTGGGAAGTGTGAAAGTTGCTAAGAATAATGGTTTTGTTTGGCAAAAAACATTGAAAAACGAATTTACTCCAACCAATGGGACTCCATTAGATATGGAATTATATGAATTGTACAATGAAAAATAAATTCTACACCTACATACAAACCCTTCAAGACCAAATTTGCAAAGGTTTAGAAGATGTCGATGGCGTTGCTAAATTCCGTGAAGATTTATGGGACAGACCCGAAGGCGGCGGCGGAAGAACGCGCGTCATTGAAAACGGAGCTGTTTTTGAAAAAGGAGGTGTAAATATTTCGGCGGTACATGGTAAGTTACCCGATACTATGCAAAAAATGTTCGGAGTAGGCGAAGCAGATTTCTTTGCTTGTGGCTTGAGTTTAGTGATTCATCCTAAAAACCCAATGGTACCAACCGTACACGCAAATTGGCGTTACTTTGAAATGTATGATGATAATGGAAATATCATCAATCAATGGTTTGGGGGCGGACAGGATTTAACACCTTATTATTTGTTTGAGGAAGATGCAAAACATTTTCATCAAACCTGTAAAACAGCTTGCGACAAACACAATCCGGAATTCTATCCCAACTATAAAAAGAAATGCGATGAGTATTTCTGGAATGCACATCGCAATGAAGCCAGAGGAATAGGTGGTCTGTTTTTTGATTATTTGAAACAAACAGAAACCATGAAAATGGAAGATTGGTACAATTTCGTAACCGAAGTGGGTAATTCGTTCCTAGAAGCCTATGTGCCAATTGTAGAAAGAAGAA
>CAZMCP010000050.1:0-15774 GCA_964565035.1 uncultured Flavobacterium sp.
TTAAAAATGTTTACTACTAAAACCCTTAAAGAAATTAAAGAACGGGTCGATTTTGTAATTGACAGAGTTAATTTAATTGATGCCCATCATAAAAAACCATCAGAAATTTCAGGAGGTATGCAAAAACGTGTAGCTATTGCCCGTGCTATTGTAAATAATCCTAAATATTTATTTTGTGACGAACCTAACTCTGGTCTTGATCCAAAAACAGCTATTGTAATTGACAACCTTATTCAGGAAATCACGAAAGAGTACAACATTACAACTGTTATTAATACTCACGACATGAATTCGGTTATGGAAATTGGTGACAAAATTGTTTTCCTTAAAAACGGATTAAAAGCTTGGGAAGGAGATAAAACACAAATCTTTAAAACCGATAACGAAGCTGTTACCGATTTTGTATACTCATCTGAATTATTCAAAAAAGTTCGCGAAGCAGTTTTAAAAGAAGGTCTATAATTTTTAAAAAAGCCAGATAATTATCTGGCTTTTTTATTTTATTAATTCTGAAGTTTTGCTACAACAGCTTTGATATCTTGTTCTTTGCTTTTTGGATAAATTAAAAGCACACCTTCTCTGTCTACAATAATATAATCGTGTAGACCATCAATAATAATTAGCTTATCTGCATCTGAACGCACAATATTGTTTGACGCATTTTCTAATACTACTTTAGCATTTACAACAGCGTTGTTATTATGATCTTTATCTAATTTTTCATGCAGCGACCCCCAAGTCCCTAAATCGTTCCAATCGAAAGTAGCTGGCAAAACATACACATTATTAGCATTTTCCATTACAGCATAATCGATAGAAATATTTTCTGCTAAAGAATAATTCTCTACTATAAATTGCTTTTCAGAAGAAGTATTAAAGCTTTCCCATCCTTTTAAAAACAAAGCATTCATTTGAGGTTGGAATTTTTCAAAAGCGTCTATGATTGATTTAACACTCCAAATAAAAATACCTCCATTCCAAAGAAAATTACCACTTTCCAAGAATGACTTGGCTGTTTCGTAATCTGGTTTTTCTCTAAATTGCTTTACTTTTTTTACCGCATTAGCATCTGTTTTATCATATTCAATGTATCCAAAACCAGTATTAGGAAATGTTGGCTGAATTCCTAATGTCATTAATGCATTTTCAGATTGACAAAAATCAAAACATTGTTGCAGATCATTTGTAAAAGCATTTTCATCTTCAATCCAATGATCGCTTGGAGCTACAACCATAACCGCATTGGGATTTTGTTTTTTAATTTTTAACGAAGCATATAAAATACATGGAGCCGTATTACGCATAGCTGGTTCCAATAATACTTGTTCTTGTTTTACTTGTGGCAATTGATCAAGAACCAAATCATTATATTTCTCGTTCGTTAATATTAAAATATTTTCAACCGGTATAAGCTTAGATAATCTTGAAAATGTTTTTTGAATAAGTGTTTCCCCAGAACCAAGCATATCATGGAACTGTTTAGGAAATTCTGTCGTACTCACTGGCCAAAAACGAGAACCAACTCCTCCGGCCATTAATATTGCGTAATAATTTTTATTCATACTATTTGAGTTACAAAGTAACAAGTTTACAAAGTTACAAAGATAAATTTTAACTTAATAACTCGACTTCTGCATTTGGATTAAACAAAT
Organism: uncultured Flavobacterium sp.; assembly: GCA_964565035.1. Classification (GTDB taxonomy): domain Bacteria; phylum Bacteroidota; class Bacteroidia; order Flavobacteriales; family Flavobacteriaceae; genus Flavobacterium. The sequence goes on from CAZMCP010000050.1 coordinate 1,653, forward strand.
ATACTTTCCCTGTAGCAATTTCTAAACATTCTATTCGTTTTGTTCTTAGCGCCACTTTTTTGAAAATTTTTCCATTGTGAATTCTAAATGTACTTCCATAAGGAATCTCAAAAATGTAATTTTTATCATTAACAGGATCAAATTGCTTTAACGCCAATGCCAAAGTTGTATCTGTATCACTACTTGCTTTTGGATTTCTAAAATGTCTTGCCACAAGAGGTAATAAATTATTTGGAAAAATTTCGGGTCTTATAAAAGGAACCATCAATCGTTGAAAAGTTAATTTCCATTCGTCACCGTGAGGTTTGATGTGCCTCCCATACTTTTCAAAAGCAACCAAATGAGCAATTTCATGAATTAACGTAATCAAAAAACGATATTGGTTTTGTGAAAAATTTACTGTTATAATGTGTGAACCATCTGTATCTCTGCGATAATCCCCATGTCTTGTTATTCTTTCATTTACAATTTTAAGATGCACACGATTAGCCTTGATTAATTCAAAGCACAATGGAACAGAATGTTCTGGGAGATATTTATATAGAACATCACTCATAAATTAAGGTGTCGTTGAAGAAACCTGAAGTACTTTTCCGTTGTAGTATTTATTTCCTGTCAAAGCAAAATTAAAAATATAGTCTGCCATTTCTCTTGCCGAAATAGGCGCCTGATATCCTGGAAAAGCCTCTTGCAACATTTCGGTATTAACAGCGCCAAGAGCCAAAACATTAAAGGCAATTCCTATTTCTTTATACTCTTCTGCAAGTAATTCTGACAAAGTAATTACTGCTCCCTTACTTGAACTATAAGCTGCTAGTCCTGCAAATTTCATGCTTCCTTGAATTCCACCCATAGAACTTATTGTAACAACATGACTCCCTTTTTGCAAATAAGGAATACATGTACGTGTTAAAGCTGCCACTCCAAATACGTTGACTTTATAAATATTTTCAAATTCTTCATAAGATATTTGCTCGAAAGGCTTGTGTAACAAACTTCCTGCGTTATGAATAATCACATCAACTTTTTTCCATGTAGTTGCTATGAATTTTTCAACTTGTTGTAAATCTTCTTGAATAGACAAATCAATTGATAGACAAGTAATATTTTTATTCTCAATTAACTCTTGAGGTGTTTTTCTAGAAATTGCCAAAACATTATGCCCTGCATTTGCAAACTGCAATGCTAGCTCGTAACCAATTCCCCTAGAAGTGCCTGTAATAATTATATTCTTCAAAATACTATTTTTTGTAAAAATAAAAAATCCCGAATTAATCGGGACTTTTAAATGTATAATTATTCTTTATTATGCTAACATTGTAACTGGATTCTCCATAAACGCCTTGAAGGTTTGAAGGAATTGTGCTCCCGTTGCACCATCAACAGTTCTGTGATCACATGCTAAAGTTACTGTCATCGTATTACCAACAACGATTTGTCCGTTTTTAACTACTGGCTTTTCTACAATAGCTCCAACTGATAAAATAGCTGAATTGGGTTGATTGATAATAGATGTAAATGATTGAATTCCGAACATTCCTAAATTAGAAATTGTAAATGTACTTCCTTCCATCTCTGCTGGTTGAATTTTTTTAGATTTTGCTCTTCCTGCCATATCTTTTACAGATGCTCCAATTTGAGTTAAGCTCATTTGATCTGTAAATTTCAATACTGGAACCACTAATCCATCTTCAACAGCCACAGCCACACCAATATTTACATGATGATTGATGATAGTCGCTTCGTCTTTCCATTGTGAGTTTACTTGAGGATGTTTTTTCAATGCCATTGCAGATGCTTTAATCACCATATCATTGAAAGAAACTTTAGTCTCAGGTAAACCATTAATCATATTACGTGAAGCAATCGCATTATCCATATCTAATTCAATAGTTAAATAATAATGAGGTGCAGTAAATTTAGATTCTGACAAACGCTTAGCAATAACTTTACGCATTTGCGAGTTTTTCACTTCTTCTTGGAATACTTCTCCAGCTGGAACAAATGGTTTAACTGCACTAACAGTAGCCTGAGCTTGAGCGACAGCTTGAACTGTTGTATTTGCAGAAGTAGTGCCTGGCACAAAGTTCTCAACATCTGATTTTGTAATTCTTCCGTTTTCCCCTGAACCATTTACTTGCGAAAGATTAATTCCTTTCTCTTCAGCAATTTTTTTAGCTAATGGAGAAGCAAAAATCCTTCCTGACGCAGTTGCAACTGGAGTTGTAGCCGCAACCGGAGCGCTTGTTTCTGTTTTTACTTCTTCAGTCTTTGGAGCTTCAACAGTACCTCCTACTTTAAAATTAGCCACTACGTCAGAGACATCAGTTCCAGCAGGACCTAAAATCGCTAATATACTATCAACTGGCGCCGAACCTCCTTCTTCAATTCCAATGTACAACAAAGTACCTGCATTGAAAGATTCGAATTCCATAGTTGCTTTATCAGTTTCAATTTCAGCAAGAATATCGCCTTCCTTAACTGTATCACCTACTTTTTTCAACCATGTTGCTACAGTACCTGTAGTCATAGTATCACTTAAGCGAGGCATTGTAACCACTTTTACACCTGCAGGTAATTCTGCTTTTGAAACAGTTTCTGCAGCTGGTTTTTCTTCAACAACTTCTGCTTGAGTTTCAACTTTAGGTGCTGAACCTCCCGCCAACAAAGTAGAAATATCTTCTCCTTCATTACCAATAATTGCTAACAATGAATCCACAGGGGCAGATTGACCTGCTTCAATCCCGATATGAAGTAAAGTACCTGCATTGAAAGACTCAAACTCCATAGTAGCTTTGTCAGTCTCGATTTCAGCAAGAATATCACCTTCTTTAATTTTGTCACCCACTTTTTTAAGCCATGTTGCCACGGTTCCTTCCGTCATGGTATCGCTCAAACGCGGCATTGTAATTACTGTTGCCATAATTTATAATCTATGAGGAATAAATGGATAGTTTTCTTGTTCGTATACTACATCATATAGTTGCTCTACTGTTGGGAATGGAGATTCGTCAGCGAATTTTTCACATTCTGCAACTAAATCAGTAACTCTTTGATCGATAGTTTCGATTTCAGCATCAGTAGCATACTTATTCTCTTTAATCATATCAAGAACTTGAGTGATAGGATCAATCTTTTTGTACTCTTCCACCTCTTCTTTAGTTCTGTATAATTGCGCATCAGACATTGAATGTCCTCTGTAACGGTATGTTTTCATTTCAAGGAAAGTTGGCCCATCACCACGACGAGCTCTATCAATAGCTTCATGCATAGCTTCGGCTACTTTTATAGGATTCATCCCATCAACTGGTCCACATGGCATTTCATAGCCTAAACCTAATTTCCAAATATCTGTATGATTAGCAGTTCTCTCAACAGAAGTTCCCATTGCATATCCATTGTTCTCAACAATAAATACAACTGGCAATTTCCAGTTCATAGCCATATTAAAAGCTTCATGTAATGAACCTTGACGTGCAGCACCATCACCAAAATAAGTTAAGGTAACTGCATCTCTTCCAAAGTACTTGTCTGCAAAAGCAATCCCTGCCCCTACTGGAATTTGAGCTCCCACAATACCGTGACCACCATAAAAACCGTGCTCTTTGTCAAAAATATGCATAGAACCTCCCATACCTTTAGATGTTCCTGTTACTTTTCCAAGCAACTCAGCCATTACACGTTTAGGATCTGTTCCCATACCAATAGGCTGAACGTGATTACGATATGCTGTAATCATTTTGTCTTTAGACAAGTCCATTGCGTGCAATGCTCCTGCTAAAACAGCTTCCTGCCCATTATATAAATGTAAAAAACCTCTAACCTTTTGTTGAATGTAAAGTGCTGCAAGCTTATCTTCGAATTTTCTCCAGAAAAGCATGTCTTCGTACCACTTTAATAAAACTTCTTTTGTTACTTCTTTCATGTGATTTTGTAAAGTATTGTGTGTAATTATTTTATAAATCGCAAAAAATTGACCTCACACAAATTTGCGAAGAGCAAAAGTAAGACATTCCTAATAATTGATAAAATTTACAGCGTAATTTTTGATAATTATAAATAGTTTTTATCAAATGTTAATGGTAATAAATTCTGAATCGAATCTGATTTATATACTTCTCCTGTTTCTCCCATAAAAAATATCTCTATAGGAAGGTCTTGTCTGAATTCATATTCAAATATAGATTGACGACATGCTCCACATGGCGGAATAGGCTTTGTCGTTACATTTTCTGTTGCTCCCGCCGTAATTGCCATTTTAATGATTTTTGCATTAGGATACACCGCTCCTGCTTGAAAAATTGCTACTCGCTCTGCACATAATCCTGATGGGTAAGCAGCATTTTCTTGATTTGACCCTACCACTACTTCTCCATTATCTAACAATAATGCTGCACCAACTTTAAACTTAGAATAAGGCGCATAAGCATTTTTCCTTACTTCGACCGCTCTCTTCATTAAATCTTGATCTTCTTTAAAAAGTTCTTGAACCGAATTAAAGACTAAGATTTTTGTGTCAATTTTAATTTCTTTCATACTTTATAAGGGAAAAAAAATCCAAACTTCAAAAAATGAAATTTGGATTGTTTATTAATTATTTTCTTTTTCTAATATTGATCATAGTCATCACCAAAATTAAACGTTAATGAAAAACGCAAGGTGTTTTCTAGTGGGTTTTTGACTTTAGATGCCGAGAACAAATACGAAACATCTAATGTTATAGCAGTATATCTAAAACCAGCTCCAATGGTAGCAAACTTTCTAGCTCCTTTATCTTTACTTTCGTTAAAATAACCAGCTCTTAATGCAAAAGAGTCTTGATACCAATATTCTAGACCAGCAGAATATGTAATCTCTTTTACTTCTTCTTTAAAACCATCAGGAGCATCTCCAAATGATTTAAATATACCTGAAGCCCAACTTATTTTATTGTACTCATCGGCAGCAGCTTGATATTCAGGGCCGTCAACAATACCATTACCATCAGTATCAGTAACCACTTTAGGAGTTGGAACTAATAATTTTGTAAACTCTAAATTAGCAGCAAGTTTATTATATTCATCAAATATAAAATCAAAACCTCCTCCTAATCTTAAATTTGCGGGTAAAAAGTTAGAACTTCTCTCTACATCTCCTTCATAAGATATTTTTGGTCCTAAATTTTGCATGTTAAAACCTAAACGATATCTCCCATTAAAGTCAGTAAAAGCCATTTCTTCTGATTGGTAAAAACCAGCAACATCAACTGCAAAAGTATTTGCAGAAGAAGCATCATTATTTGTAGTGGCAAATCTTAAATTTGAACGAATGTATCTCCCAGCAACAGCCATAGAAAATCTATCACTTAATTGAAGCGCGTAAGACAAATCAAATGCCAACTCATTTGGTTTTACATTTCCTAGAGAATTACTTTCCCTATCTGTAAGCTCAATTTCACCTAAACTAAAATAACGCAAACTCGCCGCAAATGCACTTCTTTCATTATATCTATTAAAATAATTGATTTGACCTAATGAAATATCGTTTACTAAATCTGTCAAATAGGGAGTATAACTAGCAGTAAATCCTTGTTTTTTTAGTGAAAACGCATATTTTGCAGGATTAAATTGTTGAGAAAATGCATCTGGAGATGTAGCAACTCCATTATCTCCCATACCTGCTGAACGTGCATCGGCAGCAATTAACAAGAAAGGTACTCCAGTAGTAATAGGTCTTTCGTTTTGGGCTTTAATATTTAGGGCAAATAACAATCCAGTGATTAGAAAACCAATTTTTTTCATTTTAGTTTTTATAAATAATTCGACAAATATATATCTTTTCTTAAAGTATTACTAGTTTCTCAAACTTTTCCGTTTTTTTATTGGTTAAAGTTGACTTCACAGTTAATTTATACACATAGACACCCTTTCCTATTTTATCTCCAAAATCATCACGACCATCCCATGTTATATTTCTTGATGTGAATCCTTCAGTGGTAACAATTTGATTTTTTGACCAAACTATTTTACCTGTAATTGTCATAACTTGTACTTGAACTTCAAGGGGCTCCGAAGGTTTATTATGTGTAAACCAAAACTCTGTATGATTTACAAAAGGATTTGGATAATTTAAAACATTAGTTATTGTTAATGTTTCATCACCCACAACTATAAATTGTAACTCTGCAGTTATTAAATTATTATATACATCCCAAGCTTTAAATGTTAAAGTATGCAAACCAGGTGCTAGGTTCCTAAAAGGGTATTTTAATTTACCTTTAGTGTAATCATTAAGTTCGGTTTCATAATATTCATTAAGAACATACGGTTTTGTTTCATCGCCATCAAGATATGCTATTATATCATGCCCAATGCCACTTGCAGTATTTATACCATGCTCGTCTTCAAGAAAAGCTAAGAAAAGAGGAGACTGATCTGTAATACCACCAGAAACAAATGACTCATCATTCATATAGATTCTAACCCTTGGACCAGTAACATCCGCTTCAGCATTAGTATTTATACCTCCTACTCTAATAGCGGTATCATAACCTGTTTGATCTTGCAAAAGACTATTGTGTTTTGCATAAAAACTTGCTTTACCAGTACCAATTGGAATTTTTATATCTTTTGGCACTACAAAACCAAATTCAAACAAACCATTTACAACAGATGCATTACCTCTAAATATAGTTTCACCTAATGTCACAAAACTCATGGCCGAACCTATTCCATCATTCACCAATGTTGATCGATTAACATCTTTATCAAAGATTTGAACAGCTACATCTCCATTATAAGATGTCAAAACATTATCCAATTCATCCGTAACTTCTCCAGCAAGTTTAACAAAACTTAATGCCTGAAGATTGTCTGTTGATGACGCTACTGGAACATCATTTATTTTAGTAAGACGCACTTTTGGTCTAGGAATTGCCAACATTAAAGCAGGATCCCCTATATATGATATAACATTATTACCGGAATTTGAAGAAGTAACTTTTGTTATACGGACCGCTTCGGCAATAGAAGTATAAACATTTGACCCATAAGAAAAAAGTTTTGATCCAAAAGCCGTATTAAAAGATTCACCAGTACCTTGACCTATCTGCCTTGTAGTTGTTACCATTGCAATTGAACCGCCAGAAGGATTTTGAAATACAAGTTCACCTGCAGTAGGCCTTAAAGGATTATCAAAACGAGTAAATTCACAAGTCACAGTTATAAATAAAGGATATTTATATTTATTCTCTAAAGTTTTTGCATCAGATATTTCAAAAATTCGTTCCCCAGATAACCCATCTTCTCCTCCGTGTCCTAAATAATTAAAAACTAAAGCCCCTTGACCAAAGGCATTAAACATTTCTTCTCTTGCTTTTGGGTACTTTTGTCCTCCAGAAGTAGTTTCTTGAACATAAGCATCCATATGTATTTTTTTAAGATTGATGAATTTTTTTTGATTAACAATTTCATCACCTAAATCATCCATATTGTGCTCTAATGTAGCATCGCTTAATTTATCAATATCATCAGAAATAAAAACAATATTATTTCTCCATCTTCCATAGGACTTCAAATCATGATAATCAATAATTTTAGTCACCATTTGTTCTGCTTGCGTAAGGTTACTTGCCAAAATTCTTCCAACTGCTACATCAAGACTTTGATTACTCAACATATTTCCTTCGTTAGAATCCATTAGCCCAAAATAATCATCCGAAACAAAGGAAGAAACCAAAGAAAAACTCTCTAAGGAATGAAATATTGGAACCGTATTTGTATTATTTTTAATCCTATCTTTAAAATCAAAAGAAGCATCACCAAACAAACAAACGTATTTTATTCTATCACCTGGAACAAGCGGATCATTGTCATAAATATATTTTACAAAATTTCTAATAGCACCAATATCTTGCTTGCCAGAAGAGAACTCCTTATAAAGCATATCAAGTGTAACTACTTTAACATTTAAACCAGAATAATTTCGATGAAAATTAGCTAGCCTTTCAGCTTGGCTTGATAAAAAAGAAGGAGTTACAATCAAATAATCTACATCTCTAAGCTGTCCTTGATTATCATAAAAAACAGTTCCTTTTAAATCTTGATTTGACACAGACGAATCTGTTTCCTTTCCTGGGGTATAATAATCATTATTATCTAGAACTATATAGTTTTTAGCTTGCCCCATAGTTGCTTTGATTGTAAACAGAGCTTGTCCAGAATTTATTTTAGATGTAACATTATAAATATCTGTAATATCCCATACTTGACCAACACCTGTAGCATTAATAATTTGATATTCACAAACACCTACTTGCGTAGCAACTTCATTTACTTTAAAACGAAATTGTTTACCAAATCCTTTAAGATCAGATTTAGCAGTTACCGATATATAATCTAAAAAAGCATTACTACTTGGAACACCATTATTATTGTATTTTAATTTTACAGATATGTTTTGAGAATTTGAAGTTATGGAGGTTGTTAGTAATCCCGGAGAACCATATATTGGACCTTGTGGATTTATTGCAGCAAAAGAAATATTGCCAGCCGTCTGATCATTAACAGTTACATTCATAGATGTATTTGAACCAGAGGAACCTGCAGCTCTTACACTTACAGCTACTGGAACAGAAGTTAGCAAATTTGGAAAATTAAACTGAAAAGTTTGTTCGGTTTCAAAATTAAACTGTTCCCCATACCAAGTCCTTCCTAATCTAGCTACGTTAACCCTATCAAATTCATGAAACTGATAATCGTCATGACTAGTATAAACATTATTTACCGGCTGTAAAGGTTCACTCATAGCTTGTATCCTTTTACCATTACCAGAAGAAGAGGTTATATAATAATAAGATTTATCTGCAAATAAGTTCACATGTGTATCACTATCACTGTTCCAATTATCAACTCCTTCTGCATAAAAAAGTATATAATCACCATCATTAAAAGAGCCGTCTTCTTCACCAATAAACTGAATTGCATTTTCTGCAATATCAAAAGGATATGAAACAGAATTTAATAAAGGCACCATTCGTCCGCCATTACCATATAATTTTATAGTTCTTGGATCAACATTAACATTAAAACCTAAACTAGACAAAAAAGACTTAGTAACCTTGTACACCCCTGACTTTTCGACATAAAATCGTTTCCATTCACCTGTTTTAAAGACCGAACTTGATAGAGCTACAATATTTTTTGAAGAAACATTTGTATTACCACCATAAAGAAATGAATACTCTAAACTTTTTACTCTCTTATATACTCCATCTTGCTTTATAATAGGCTGAAATGTAAAAACTGCATAGTAATCATCCCTAGCTTTAGAATTATATATGATTGGATTTATATTTGATTTGATAAGCCCCTTATTTAATTCTCCTAATGCCTCTTTAGATATGGTTTCATAAACAATATTTGAAACTACTAAACTATTTTCGTCAACTTCGTTATCCGTTTTGAATTTTTGAACAAAGGAGATTGATTTACTTTCATCCAAAAAATTAAAAAACTCTGATTTAAAATTTGGAATTCTAAATTCAAAAGCTTGATTATGCCTATACACTCCATCTGAAGCCCACTCAATAGAAACAGTTCTTTTCTCCTGAGCATAGGACAATAAACAAAAAAAAATTATTGATATTAAGTAGTAATTTTTCATAGATATAAAACAATAACGAATAAAAATAAATTTTATTTTAGCTTGTAAAAATATACTATTTAATACAATAATAAAAAAGAATATTCGTTAACAGATTTGGGGAAAAAATCAAATTTTAAGATTTTTTTAAATATTTATCAAAAAGGTGTTGCAGTTTAATGGTTAATTATTATATTGCGCCACAAAATAATTACCTACTGAAAGTATGAAAGTAAACAAAATTATGACTGTAAGAATACTATTCTCAATGATAGTATTGCTTGGTTTTGCTAGCTGTAGCAAAAAGTCAAGCTCGAAAAACACTTCGGCAGCTACTGGATGGAAAATTAACGATCCTAATGGTGGCTTCCAGTACAATTCAAGCTTTACTAAACAAGAAACTGCCCCTGGTTTAGTATTAGTTGAAGGTGGTACGTTTACAATGGGTAAAGTTCAAGACGACCCAATGCATGATTGGAATAACTCACCAAGTCAACAACACGTTCAATCATTTTACATGGATGAAACTGAAGTTACGAATATGATGTACATGGAATATCTTGACTGGGTTAAGAGAGTATTCCCTCCTGTAGATGAAAATTACAAACATATTTATGAAGGTGCTTTACCAGATACACTAGTTTGGAGAAATAGATTGGGTTATAATGAAACCATGACTAACAACTATTTGAGACATCCAGCATACAAGGATTATCCAGTAGTAGGAGTAAACTGGTTACAAGCAACTGAATTTGCTAAATGGAGAACTAACCGTGTTAATGAAGCTATTCTTGAAAGAGAAGGTTACATGAAAAAAGGAGCAAAAGTTGTTGACGTAGATGCTAACAATACTTTTGATACTGAAGCTTACTTAGCTTCTCCTTCAACATCATTTGGAGGTAATGAGGAAATTATTTTACAAAAAACTGGTCGCGGAGGCAAAAAGGCTAAGAAATCTAAAGACACTACATCTACTGCAGGTGCAGATGGACCAACTAATGTATATGCACAAAAAACATCTGGAGTTTTATTACCAGAATACAGACTTCCAACTGAAGCTGAGTGGGAATATGCAGCAGCAGCTGATGTAGGACAAAGAGAATATAATATTTATAGAGGTCAAAAGAAATATCCTTGGAAAGGTCAATACACTAGATCAGGTAAAAGACAAACAAGAGGTGACCAATTGGCTAACTTCAAACAAGGTAAAGGTGATTATGGAGGAATTGCTGGATGGTCTGATGACGGTGCAGATATCACTGCTCCAGTAAAATCATACAAACCAAATGATTTTGGTCTATATGATATGGCTGGTAACGTTGCAGAATGGGTACAAGACGTTTATAGACCAATGGTTGACGATGAAGCAAATGACTTCAACTACTTCCGTGGAAATGTTTATACAAAAAATAAAATTGACAAAGACGGAAAATTAGAATTTGTTACTTCTGAAACCATTAAATACGACACTTTAAGTAATGGTAAGGTTGTAGCAAGAAATAAACCAGGAGAAATTGCTCAAGTTCCAGTTGATGAAAATGAAACTTATTTAAGACAAAACTTCTCTACAAGTAACAATATTGGCTATAGAGATGGTGACAAACAATCAACTCGCTATTTTGACTTTGGAGGTTCTGAAGAAGGAGAGAAAATAAGTGAGAAAAAGAGAATGTATGATTCTCCAATTCACAAAGTAGAAGTTGTTAGAGACAGTACTGGAAAAATTGACAGTACAGCTAAGTTAAGCCGTAAGTTTGACAAAACTGGTAAAAGAACAACTTTAATTGGAGATGATGTAAGAGTTTACAAAGGAGGTTCTTGGAGAGACAGAGCTTACTGGTTAGATCCAGCTCAAAGAAGATATTGCCAACAAGAAATTTCTTCTGATTATATCGGATTTAGATGTGCTATGTCAAGAGTAGGTCCTAAATCAGATTTCAAGAAAAGAGCAAGAAACTAATAATTTTGTTTACATATATTTAAAAGCCCCTTTTTGGGGCTTTTAATTTTTTATTACTTTCGCAATATGAGAATAGAAGATATCTACCAATGCTTTTTACAATGTGAGTCAATCTCAACCGATACTCGCAAAATTGAACCAAACTCTCTTTTTATAGCTTTAAAAGGAGATAAATTTGACGCTAATACTTTTGCTAACGAAGCCCTTAATAAGGGCGCCTCATTTGTTATTCTGGATGATAAGAAATTCTTTACTGATGAAGACAAAATGATTTTAGTAAAAGACAGCTTAAAAACATTACAAGAACTTGCAAATTACCATAGGAACCAATTAGGATTACCAATTATTGCACTAACCGGAAGCAACGGAAAAACTACTACTAAAGAGTTAATTAATTCGGTACTTTCTATGAAGTACAACACTAAAGCAACCATTGGAAATCTCAACAACCATATAGGAGTACCATTGACCTTGCTTTCATTTGATGAAGATACTGATATTGGAATTGTCGAGATGGGCGCTAATCATCAAAAAGAAATAGAAATGCTTTGCGAAATTGCACAACCTGACTATGGCTATATTACAAACTTTGGGAAAGCACATTTAGAAGGTTTTGGGGGTGTTGAAGGAGTAATAAAAGGAAAAAGTGAATTATATAATTATTTAAGAAATAATAATAAAACTGTTTTTGTAAATAGTGATGATCCTATACAAGTAGACAAAAGCAACAATATAAAATCATATACTTTTGGAACAAAAAAGAATAGCAATATAAATATACAATCTATTGAAGCCAACCCAATGGTTAAAATACAATTCAATGATGAGTTAATTAATTCCCATTTAATTGGAATTTACAATGCTAATAACATAAATGCAGCTATTACGATTGGTAAATATTTTAATATACAAGATAACGATATTAAAAAAGCAATTGAAAATTACCAACCCAACAATAATAGATCTCAGCTAATTGAAAAAAAATCAAACAGTATAATTTTAGATGCATACAATGCAAATCCAAGCAGTATGCATGCTGCTATTACTAATTTTATTCAACTAGACTCTAAAGAAAAAATCGCGATTTTAGGAGATATGTTTGAACTTGGCAATGAAAGTCTATCTGAACATAAAAAAATAGTTGATATGTTAGGAAAACAAATTCAAATTACAACATATTTTATTGGCAAAGACTTTTACAGCAATAAAATAGAATCAACTCACCTTCATTTTATAGAAAACTTTTCTGATTTTGAAAAATATTTAAAAAAAGAAAAACTTGAAAACAAAACAATTCTAATAAAAGGCTCTAGAGGAATGGCTCTAGAAAAAACCTTAGATCTACTATAATATTAATCCAGCCTTGTGCTGGGTTTTTTTATTAAATTTATTAGGAATCAATCATGAATACAAATAGCTTATGGAAAGAAAAATTAAACCCTCTTCTTACAAAAAAAAAAAGCATCCTTTAGATTATCAAAATCTTTACCAATTGATAATAATGGTAATTTTATCAGCGCAAGATTCAGATGCCAATATAAATAAGATTACCCCTATCCTTTTCGAAATATATCCTAATTTAGAAAGCTTAGCAGTTTCGAATATTGATGCATTAACACCTCAAATATCAAAAGTTAGAAATTTTGGCACAAAAGCAAATTGGATTATAGAAATAGCTCAACTACTTCAAAAAAACGAGAACATTCCATTAACTATGATAGAATTAACAGCTCTTAAAGGTATTGGTAGAAAATCAGCAATGTTATAATGCGTGAGATAAAAACTCCTATATAATGCATCATTGCTGATTTGCATGTAATACGAGTTGCTCCAAGAATTGGCTTAATCACTGAAACAAAAGACAGCAACAAAGTTGAAAATAACTCATGCAGATTTTACCAAAAGAAATCTGGGGAGAAGTTAGCATGGCCATTTCTTTTTTAGGACGTTAAATCTGCCGACCTACCAACCCTAAATGTGCTCAGTGTCTATTTAATATTCACTGTGATTACTTCAAGACTCTTAAAAATTAGACTTTATAAAAAGTACAACGTATTAAAAATCTATCGAAAAAAATTTGTTTTCTGGCGTGACCCTAAAGGGTCGGGCTGTTCACTATATCTTTTGCATATAAATTGCAAAAGGATATCGCTTCCATCCCTCACGCTATACTCTTTACAAAATAACAATACTGTCTCTTAATTTTAGATTTTACAAAACCATATAAAACAAAAAAAAACTTATCTAATTAAAGATGAGGATTTTATTAAGAACGGTGGCACTTGATATTAAGAGGAGGAAGCCCAGTGGGCTTCAGGTATTTTTCAATTTACACCAAACAAAAAGCCCTTCACAATGTGAAGGGCTTTTCAAAAGACCCGAGGGCTTTGCCCGAACTGGCGAAGCAAAGGCGGCGGATCGAGGTCAAAGACCGACACGCCGCGCCTATAAAAAAATAAAGCCCAGCTTAAAAAGCTGGGCTTCACTAAAGAAAGGCGGCGACATACTCTCCCACAGGATTGCAGTACCATCTGCGCAGGC
>CAZMCP010000051.1:0-15654 GCA_964565035.1 uncultured Flavobacterium sp.
CCTGTTAAGCCTGCAAATTCTCTTGTAATAGAATATAATTCGTAGGCTTGTTCCGAATTGGTTTGGTAAAATGATTTGGCATTGATACTAAAATTTAAACCTTCCATTTCTTCCAAGATATAATCTCTTCCTTTAAAAAGAATAATATCCTGGTCGTATAACGTATCGTTTGCTTTTTGGTTAATTACATATTGTAATGAAGTGATTTCAGGGAAACGTTCCGCTAAAAAGTTCATTACTTGTTCAATTTCTTTCTTATTATTATCATAAAACTGAATCAACACCATTAATTCGCCAGTTGAAGCTGTACGGATCATTAAGGTTCTCAATAATCCTTCATGATTTCTTGGATTAAAGAATGTTAAACCATTTTCATTAGCAAAACTTCTGATTTCGTTACGGATATCATTTGAAGGATCACCTTGTAAATGACATTTTTGGATATCAAGAATTTTATCCCACATTTTAGGAATGTGGAAGCCAACTGCGTTTTTATTATCTAATTCGGCACCGCTCTCAACTTCTTCTTGAGTCATCCAACGTGATGATGAAAAACCGAATTCCATTTTATTACGGTAGAAGAATTGTTTTTCAGAACCTAAAATTGGTTCAAATTCAGGTAATTCTACTTTACCAATTCGTTTTAGGTTGTTGAATACTTCCTGATGCTTGTAATGTAACTGCTGGCTGTATTGCATGTTTTGCCATTTACATCCGCCACAAACCCCAAAGTGTTCACAAACTGGATCTACACGATGTTCTGAAAAACTATGGAATTTAATAGCTTTTCCTTCAAAATACGATTTACGTTTTTTAAATGTTTGAACATCTACTACATCACCTGGAACCACATTAGAGATAAAAATTACTTGACCTTCAGGGGCTTTTGCCACACTAACGCCTTTTGCACCTGCATCAAGGACTTTTACGTTTTCGAATACGACTTTTTTTGTTTGTTTTCTTCCCATGCCGCAAAGATAGTAATTAAGTTGAATGCCGAAACCTGTAAGTTTTCATGTTATATTTGCAATATTCAATAAAATTAAAAAATTAGTTGTAATGTATACTCATTTAGCTCTCCTTCGTGGCATCAACGTTTCAGGTCATAACATGATAAAAATGAACGATCTAAAAGCTTTATTGGAACGAATGGGTTTTCAAAATGTGAGAACCTATATTCAATCGGGTAATGTTTTTGTGGATAGTGAAGAAGAACATGGAGCTACAGTTGGGTTTAAGATAAAACAAGAGATTTTTAAAGAGTGGGGATATGATGTTCCTATCATAGTGATTACTAAGGAAGATTTAGAAGCCTGTTTGAACAACAATCCGTATCTGAAAGAAAAAGAAGCCGATACTAAGAAGCTATATTTTACTTTTATTTCGAAAGAATTAAGCGACAGCAGTATTCACGACTTGAAAATGAGTCAGGTAAAACCCGATGAAGCCGTAATTGATAAAAACCGTATTTATGTTAAGTATGCCGTTGGAGCAGGGAAGACCCGCTTTGACCAAAAGTATATTGAGAAAAAGCTTAATGTAACGGCAACCATGCGCAACTGGAATACCGTTACCAAGCTTTTAGAAATGTATAATGAATAATTAGTACTTATTATTCAAAGTTTTTAGAAAAGAGATTAAATCCTGAATTTCAGTTTTAGTAAGTTTCAACTCATCAGTTGGCAACGTTTGGTTTTCAAGTTGAATCCCTATTCCGGCACCACCACCACGATTATAAAAATCAATAACCTCTTCTAAAGAATTATAAATTCCATTATGCATATACGGATAGGTAATTGCACTATTACGAACTGTTAGTGTTTTAAAAGCATATTGTTTCAAAGGTGCTTTTGTAATGGCATATTCTCCTAAATCTGGATCTATTTTAGCATTTTGTATGCTTTTTTGACTAGGAACTCCCAGGACTTCACTTTCTAATTCATTATACATAGGTGGAACACTACCATTAAATAATGGAAAAAAATGACAAGTAGCACACTTTCCTTTGCCCATAAACACATTAAATCCTCTTTTTTCATTTATTGATAGTTTTGTTTTTCCACGCAAATAATTATCAAATTTTGAGTTTAATTTAGATAAAGAACGAACATAACTCGCAATTGATTTTAATAGATTTTGTTCAGTAATTTCGTCTTCATTAGGGAAAACTTTTTTGAATTCAGTTTGATAGGTTTTATTGTTTTTAATCTTTTCCAGAGCTTTAGAAAAACTACCATGCATTTCATCTTTATTGTTGATCACCGCTTTTGCTTGATCTTCTAAATAATTCACACGTCCGTCTAGGAATAAAGTATTCTGAAAACCTGAATTTAAAAGAGTAGGGGTGTTGCGAGAAAGTTTTCCGTTTTGAATTGCTTTTAGCTTGTGATCTGCATAAGCCTCGGAAGGAATATGACAAGTGATACATGAAACAGAATTATCTCCGCTTAAAATTGTATCTGAAAATAGTTTTTCTCCTAACTTAATTTGAGCTGATGAAGGTTTTTTGTTATATGAAGGAGCAAAATAATTCACATTAAAAGCACCTTCTTCAAAAACTGTAGCGTATTCAAAATTTATTGGCCCAAAATTAGGATTGTTTTTAATGTCTAGTTCTTTTTGTATTTCTTGGATTCTTTTTGAAATAGGAATACAATATTGAGTAATGAAATCACCTCTATCAAAAGCATTGAAATCGTTATTTTTATCAATGTATAAGCAGGTTCTACTAATTAAACTCTTTAAATTTTCATCTTCTTTAAAACTAAAAATGACAGATTCAATACTTTGTATTGATGCTTTGGCTTCGTGCAAAGAATATAAAGCAATTGGAGAATCAAAACCAGAAATCCCTAGGCTCATAATACGAACCATTTCTAGCTTTTGTGATTCAAAAATGTTGGAATCGCTTAATTGTAGGTTTTCTAGATTCGCTTTACAACTTATAATATAACCATTTAAGATGTTCATTTGTTTTTTTAGTTCTGAGAAATCGATGTTATCTGAAAATAATAACTCTTCAACGTTTTGGAAACCAGTTGCTTCTTCTACTTTCCTACTTGTTTCGTTGATGTCATTTTTGTCAATAGCAGCTCCGTTAATCTTTACAGCTGTTTCAGGAAGATAAAAAGTCACAAAAGATTCAATTCTTTTGTAGGCTAAGCGAGTTTCTTTAAATTGTGATTGGAGTTTATCTTTATCTAATTTTTTCTCTACAAGAGCATTCAAGTGAGATGATTTTTTAGCTAGATCATTATAATCAATAAGTATATTTTGAGCTGTTTTTTCAATTGGAGCCAGACTTTTGTAATTTGTATTCTGACATGAATAAGCTATAAATAAGAAGAAAAGAAATGCTATCTTTTTCATTTTGTTATAAATTAAAAATTAGGAATGCAAAATTTGCATCCCTAATTTGTGTTATTCCAAGTTGTGGAATTATCTCGGTAAACCTTTAATTAAAACCACTTGACTTCCTTGATTTTCGTTTGGACGTAAAGTACCTCCATCTACACCTTTAAAAGCATCTTTTTTCCAAGAGTGAGGCTGAACAGACAACATGAAAGTATCAGGAACTCCTATGGTTTCTGAAACGTCAATTAAAGCGCCATATTCCCATGAACCTTTACTAGAAGAAGCACTTAAATATTTATCTCCTGGTTCAGTTCTTTTATGATCTAATTCGAAAACAACTTTTAATTCTTTGGTAGCAATATTGTATTGATAGATGTAAGCATCGTGTGTTTCATCACCATAACCATTAGCATCTTCTTGAACGTAAACATAATTTTTAGTCACACATATATTATCAACGTTTTGGAATTGTTTAGCTTTTCCAGCTCTGTCATCACCATCTAAAACCAGAGTAAGTTGACCACTTAATGGATTATTTGCATCTAAAACTAATTTATATACACGACCATATTTTGAACGAGAATTATCTGCATTTGCACCAGTGTTATTTTGACCAGTAACGTTAAAGTATATTTCTCTTTCTTTGCCTTCTGTTTTGTTATAGTCGATATCTTCTACACGTCCAAAAGCAATTGCGTTTGCAGCTTGAGCAGCTTGATTATTTTGTAAACCAGTATTGGTTTTTGCATTTGTTATTTCTACAAACTGAACAGGATAAGTTCCATTTTCATTCATAGTTCTTTCGTTAGTATTGTTATCTGTTCTTTTGATGACATATACCTTTCCATTGTTTAAATCACCTTTAGTTGATTTATACATTACTAATTGGCCTCCATAGGTTCCAGAATCATCATCACCTAAAAGAACAATTGTTTCTCCAGAAAAAGCATTTTTAGATAAAGGCACAGCATTTTCTGCACACCATCTGCCAAAACCTAAAACTGGTCTAGGAGTTGAATTATTAGCTTTTGTATCATATGGAGTTAGCGCATGTACTTGGGATTCACTATCACTTTCTCCAGCAGTTAGGAATAAAGGACCAAAACCATGTACTTCGGGTGTTGCTAATGAGGCAGAACATAATCTAGTTCCAGCTCCGTTTGAATTTAAAATATATTCTCCACCAACTGGTTTGAATGAAGCATCAAATTTGATTTTTGAAACTGCAAAATTGTCTTCATTGTTTACTAAGAAACTGTAAGTTCCATCCGAATTTTTAAATAAACCAGATCCATCAGCAGAACCAGCAAAAACATATCCAGGAGTTTCTTCAAAAGTATCTTCACTCGAAAAAAGAGAGAATAATTGAATTGAACTGAATTCAGACTTTGCATTTAATAACGCAGGAGTAGTTGAATGATTTTTTAAAACAACAGGGTTGTTGTTTTCATTGTTTGTGTTGTCTTCATCTGAGTTACAAGCAATAAAAGTTCCTAATAATGCTGCACTCATTAAAACATTTGAAATTTTCATGTGTAGTTAATTTTGATTGCACAGCAAACTTAGAATAGACTTGTTATGAAATATTCATCTTAACATTTTTAAAATTGTAAGAAAAGGTTAATAAATCTTAGTAAAGTAAATAAATTGTAATTTTAAAGTTCCTTTTGTATTTTGAAGAATACTAAATAACGAAATCTAGTTTTTTAATAGAAAGGTAGTAGTTATTTGTATATTTGATTATAACAAAAAAGGTTAATGTAGCTATGACAGATAAAGAAATTAAAAGTATTATCGAATTAGATGAAGCTTCTGATAAAAGAACGTTTGGACAACGCATTGCTGATAAAGTAGCAAGTTTTGGTGGAAGTTGGACTTTCATTATTTCATTCATGATATTTTTAGTATTATGGATTTTCACGAACCTATATTTTTTATCAAACAAGGGATTTGATCCTTATCCTTTTATTCTTTTAAATCTTATTTTGTCATGTATTGCTGCTTTGCAGGCTCCTATTATTATGATGAGCCAGAACAGACAAGAAGAAAAGGACAGAGAAAGAGCAAAAATGGATTTTCAGGTTAATTTAAAAGCTGAACAAGAAATAAGAACACTCCAAAAAAAGTTAGATCATATTTTAGATCATCAGCATCACGAATTACTTAAAATTCAAAGCGAACAACTTAAACTTTTGCACGATATACAATCTAAAATTCAACAAGGAAATTAGACTTTTTAAAAGTCATGATTACTGTTTACTAGTAATTTGAAATTTTGATTTTGGTATTTATATTTTCTACATTTGTAAAAAAATAATGGTTGATTTCTCACCATAAGAAGGAATTGCGATTTTACCAATCAATAACAAATTATTATCATGGCAGTTTTAGAAAAATTAAGTTCAGCAGAAGCCATTGCATTAGAGGACAAACATGGAGCACACAATTATCATCCACTACCAGTAGTATTAAGTAGAGGAGAAGGAGTGTATGTTTGGGATGTTGAGGGAAAAAAATATTATGATTTCTTGTCAGCTTATTCGGCAGTAAATCAAGGACATTGTCATCCAAGAATTGTTGGAGCAATGATGCAACAAGCACAAACGTTAACATTAACTTCGAGAGCGTTCTACAACGATAAATTAGGTGTTTACGAGCAATATATTACCAATTACTTTGGATTTGATAAAGTATTACCCATGAATACTGGTGCCGAAGCTGTTGAAACAGCTTTGAAGCTTTGTAGAAAATGGGCTTATGAGAAAAAAGGAATTAATGAGAATGAAGCACAAATAATTGTTTGTGAGAATAATTTTCACGGAAGAACAACTACGATTATTTCATTTTCAAATGACGAAAATGCTCGTAAAAACTTTGGACCATATACAGCTGGATTTATCAAAATCGCTTACGATGATATCGATGCATTAGAAAAAGCAATTACTTCTTCACCAAACATTGCAGGATTCTTGGTTGAGCCAATTCAAGGAGAGGCAGGAGTATATGTACCTTCTGAAGGTTATTTAGCAAAAGCAAAAGCGTTGTGTGAAAAACATAATGTGTTATTCATTGCAGATGAAGTTCAAACTGGAGTTGCGCGTACAGGTAAATTATTAGCTGTTCATCATGAAAATGTACAACCAGATATCTTGATTTTAGGAAAAGCATTGTCTGGTGGAGCTTATCCTGTATCAGCAGTTTTAGCTAATGATGCAATTATGAATGTAATCAAACCTGGGCAACATGGATCGACTTTTGGAGGAAATCCAGTTGCTGCTGCGGTTGCTATCGAAGCTTTAGAAGTAGTAAAAGATGAACAATTAGCCGAAAATTCAGAGCGATTAGGAAAAATTTTCCGTGAAGAATTAGCAAACTATATTGCAACATCAAATATTGCTACTTTAGTTCGTGGAAAAGGATTATTAAATGCAGTTGTAATTAATGATACTGAAGAAAGTGATACTGCTTGGAACATCTGTATGAAATTAGCAGAAAATGGATTATTAGCAAAACCTACCCATGGTAATATTATTCGTTTTGCACCACCATTAGTAATGACAGAAGAACAATTGAGAGATTGTATATCTATAATTATTGCAACACTTAATCAATTTGAAAAATAATAACAAGTAAAAAGAAATATTTAAAATTAATGGAAAATAGAAATGATACTTTGGTAGTTAGTGTTGATGCTAAAGAATATTTACAAGAAAGTGCGAAATGGTCTAAAATATTAGCAATAATTGGATTTGTTGGGATTGGGATTATGGTTGTACTTGCATTTTTTATGGGAATAATAGCTACTTTCGTATCTCCTCAAGATTCAGCTATGCGTTCTTTTCCTTCAGGAATTTTTACAATTTTGTATTTATTAATGGCTGGAATTTATTATTTACCCGTGTATTATTTGTATAAATATGCAACAGACACAAAAAAAGCATTGGTATTAAATGATTCTGAACTGTTAGAGGCTGGATTTGAAAAATTAAAATCTCATCATAAGTTTTTAGGTATTATGATGTTAGTTTTATTGTTAATTTATGCTCTACTATTTGTAATAGCAATTTTTGCAGGTATATTTGCAGCAGCAAGCTATTAGAGGGATTAAATAATAATAAAAAAACCGAGCTAAACAGCTCGGTTTTTTTGTGTTTAGTGAAATTATTTTCCTAATAATTCTCTCATTTTTTCTTGCATTAGTTCTGGATTTTGTAGTGCTTCCGAACCAAAAGTTAAATATGAAAAAATCACAATTAGTAAATATATGACACCTAAACTAATTCCAATAATACTTAAAATTCTACCTGTATTTATATTATTGTAATTAGAATATAATTCAGGGTTTTCTTTATAAAGTGCTAAATCTTTTTTAGATAAATAAAGACCGACACCTCCTAATACAATGCTAATAATTCCGTAACAGCAACATGTTACGATCGATAAAATTCCTAAAACTAAAACGGTTGTTCCGTTGGGTAATTTTTGTTTTTCCATGTTTGATTTGATTAAAAATTGGTTTGTTTATAAAAGTATGAAATAACCATAATCACAGCATTTATAATAGCTAGTGAAACAATTATTTTATGGTAATTTCTTGATTTATCGATTAAGCTTAAGCCTAAAAATAAGAATAGTATAATTGTAGTATAAATTGCTGGAAACATATAAAATGCCTGTTTAAAATCTCCTTTCGCAAGAAAAAAGATAGCCCTTTGTGTTCCACATCCCATACAATCGACCCCAAATAAAGATTTATTCATACAGGGTAACATATAGTCTTCGGCTGCCATTGTTTTTAATTTTATTCAATTTTACAAAATATTGTAGTCATTTAAAAATATAAAATGTTGAAAGTTGTTATTTTTGGAAAAAGAAATTATATGAAAAAAGTTATCCTGTTCATTTTGATGCTTGTAGTCATTGGTGTGCTATTTTGGCAACAAAATTCTGAAAAGCCTAATATTTGGGTTCAAGTAATGGGGTTTGTTTTACTTTTCTATGGGATGATGCGTTTAAGTAGAAAGGTGCCAAGTAAAAATCAAGATCAAAACGAAGAATAATGTTTGTAAAAGGAGATAAAGTATCGGTATTAGATGATAATATCAATGGAGTTGTAATAAAAATCAATTCTAATCAAGTGACAATTGATACGGAGGAAGGTTTTGAATTGACTTTTAATGAAAAAGAATTAATTCTAATTGAGGCTTCTGGAGATTTAATGAATAACATTGCAAAGACTAATTTTTCATCTGTAAAAAAAGAAAAGGAAATCCCTTCTCCAAGGAGCTTTGTTAAAGAAAAAAAATCTAAAAAAGATGAATTTGTACTTGAAATTGACTTGCATATTGAAAAGTTAGTACCTAATAAAAAAGGGATGAATAATTATGATATTCTAACCCTTCAAATGGATACTGCGAAAAGACAATTAGAATTCGCTATGAGAAACAGAATTCCTAAAGTAGTTTTTATTCACGGGGTAGGAGAAGGTGTTCTAAAAGCCGAGCTTGATTTTTTTCTTGGCAGATATGATAACTTAACCTTTCAAGATGCTAACTATCAAAAGTACGGTTTAGGAGCAACTGAAGTTTATTTTATTCAGAAGAAAATATTATAGTGTAGTATAATAGATTCCAAATAAATAATTGCCATCTGGAATGTTTACACTTGGATTATAATATTGAAAACCTTTTCTAAATGTTGTTTTGTATAGATAAATTGTATGTTTAAATTTATTTGGGTCAGAAGTAGCTTCTGTAACCACTTTAATAATGCCGCTTACATTGTCTACACCATTATCTGCTATCCATTCTTCAGTTAATGTTGGAGTTGAAGGAGTAATAGCACTACAAAAATATGCTTGATTTAGGCCACCACTATAAACTCGATAAATAACTTTATTATTAGTCGTATTTATTAAAGCAGTTCGAGGATTTCCAGGTGTTGTTACAGAGTTTTGAAATAATGAAGCCTTATCAATATCAAAAAGAAGCACATTATTTTGATTGTATTTAAATATAAGGTTGTTATTATTGTCGCAATCTAAAACTTCAACTGGAGTTGTATAATCAAAATCTAAATCAATTACGTCTGTTCTATAGCTTCCGTAAAAATAGGAATCGTAAACTACTTGTTTATTAGGTGCTTGAAACGTTACATTTTTGAAGGTTATGTTATGATTATAGGCTACAACAGCTGTTCCGTTAAGAATTTCAGTACTAACAATTTCTATTGTTCCTCCTATAGCATTCCATTCATCAACAACTTGTAGAGTAGGTGTGTCACAGATGTTAGAAGTAGATGTTGTACTTACAAATTTTCTATACATTATTGAGTTACTAGAACCAATTGTATAAGTTTCGGTTTGAACTTCGTTAGAAAAATAAGTTTCAGGAGCATTAAAAATTAAAGCTTCTTTATCATTAATCTTATATAAAATATTTGAATTTGAACATTTTTGAACTGTAGCACTTTCAAAATTAAATGTATCCTCAATAATGTCTCCATCATCACAAGAAGTAATAATCATTAAACTCAACAAAACTGTCCAAAAATATTTCATGTCATTTAAATTTTAGCAAAAATAGTATTTGTTATTAACAATTTGAATTATTTTAAAAATTACTTTTTTGGAATTGATAATAACTTTACTATAACGTTTTCGTTAATAACTTATTTTTAAATACTATTTTTTCATAGTTTTAAAAAAGTATTTTTAACCAAACAAAAACCAGTTCATTAACCAAAACCAAATTTATGAGTTTAGAATCACAAAAAACAAATTGGGCTCAATTTATTCCATTAGTTACAGTATTTTTCTTTTGGGGTTTCGTTGCAGCTAGCAATGATATTTTAATTCCTGTATTTAAAAAAGCTTTTGATTTAACACAAGTTCAAAGTCAATTAGTATCTCTTGCTTTTTATATAGCATATACTGTAGGCTCTTTGTTATATTTATTAATTTCATATTTAACAAAAGGAGATTTAATCAATAGATTAGGTTATAAAAATAGTTTGGCTTTAGGATTAGGTATATCAGCTTTAGGAACATTGTTATTTTATCCAGCAGCTAATACTGGTTCTTTTGCATTGATGCTTTCTGGATTATTTATTGTGGCTTTAGGTTTTTCTTTGCAGCAAACAGTAGCTAATCCATTAGCTATAGCACTTGGTCCAATTACTACGGGTTCTCAGCGTCTAACAATGGCTGGAGGAATTAATAATTTAGGAACTACTATTGGTCCATTAATTGTAAGTTATGCTATTTTTGGTTCTGCAGTTTCTGGTTCATCAGACATGAGTATAGAAAGTGTAAAAATTCCTTACTTGGTTCTAGGTGCTGCTTTTTTATTAGTAGCAATTTTATTAAAGTTTTCTTCTTTACCAGATAAACCACAAACCGTTGTTGCTTCAGATGGGGATATTTCTGATTCAAGGAGTTCAGCTTTAAAATACCCTCAACTTATTTTAGGAATGATTGGAATTTTTGTGTATGTTGGGGTAGAAGTGTCTACGGCAAGTAATTTACCTGCCTACATGGAAAAACATTTAGGTTTTATGACTAAAGATATTGCTCCTTATATCTCATTATATTGGGCAAGTTTAATGATTGGAAGATGGACAGGAGCTGTAGAAGCTTTTACTGATAATATGTCAACCCAAAAAATATTACGTTTCATTGCTCCTTACTTAGCTTTTGGAGTTTTCTTATTTGTGAATTCTGTAGCAAAACATGATTTGACACCATTTTACGTTTACGCATTAATAATTTTAGTATTGATTTTTGCTGATATGGCAAGTAAAGGTAATCCTGCTAGAATGTTATTATTGTTTTCAGGATTAGGTATTTTAGCATTAATAATTGGAATGTCTACAAGTGGGATGGTTAGTGTTTATGCTTTTACAAGTGTTGGATTATTTTGTAGTACATTATGGCCTTGTATTTTTACATTGGCTGTTTCAGGTCTTGGAAAACATACAAGTCAAGGAAGTAGCTTTTTAATTATGATGATTATGGGAGGTGGATTTGTAAGTTTATTACAAGGTTATGTGGCCGATTTATTTACTATTCAATCAAGTTATATAGTTGGAGTTTTATGTTTTGCTTATTTAGCTTTTTATGCTTGGAAAGTTTCAGGTATTTTGAAAAGTCAGGGAATTGATTTTGATAAAAAAGTTTCTGGTGGACATTAAATCTTAAAGAAATATTAATATGACAATCGGGATGAAAGGAATTAAGTACTTTTATCCCGATTTAATTTTTATTGAGATGAAGCATATATACTTTTTACTATTTTCAATTGGTTTATTGGCACAATCTCAAAAAGAAATTTATTTAGATAGTAGAAAAGCATACGAAACTAAAGATTATGCTACTTTTTTAAAGCTCTCAAATCAATTAGATAGTTTACGACCTTCTCACCCTACTTTTTCATATAATTTAGCCTGTGCTTACGCTTTGAATAATAAGTTAGATAAAGCGACTATTAAACTCAAAGAATGTTTATTAGCAAATGCTACCATTCCGTTTGAAAATGAAGCAGATTTATCTTCAATTCGAAATACAAAGGAATATGAAGAATTAATAGTTCTAAAGAAAAAACTGAATGAGACTGTAACAAATTCTGAAAAATTTATTGCATTATCTGAAAAAGATTTACATCCAGAGAGTTTGTTGTATTTAAAAAAATCAAAAATTTGGCTTGCTACTAGCATTAGAAATAAGAAAATAGTTTCGTTTGATGCTAAATCTGGTACATGTATAGATTGGTTAAGCATTGAAAATTTACATTCAGTTTTTGCGATGAAAGCAGATAAAAATGAAAGGTTTTTATGGATTACTACCTCTGCAATTCCTGAGATGAAAGGCTACAGCAAGGATTTAGAAGGAAAATCAGAAATTTTAAAAATAGATATTGAAACTAAGAGTATTGTAAAAAGATTTCCAGTTCAAGGGAATCATGTTTTTGGTGATTTAGTTATAAATAAGAAAGGTGATATATTTCTGTCAGATAGTGGAGAGGCAATGATTTATCAAATTAAAAATGATGAATTATCCATTTGGTTAGACTTAAAGAAAGAAGCTTTCAATTTGCAAGGAATTACTTTTGGTAAAGATGAAAATGAATTATTTATTGCAGATTATTTGAAAGGAATATTGAAAATTAATATTCGAAAGACTTCTGAAAGAGATTGGTTAAAATTACCCGATAATTTATCAAAAAAAGGAATCGACGGATTGTTATATTTTAATGAATCATTAATTTTTATACAAAATGGAGTAAAACCAAATCGTGTTACTCAATTGTTTTTAAATGAAGGAGATTCAAATATGAATTTTAGAATTATTGATCACAATAGAGCTGAAATGGTCGAACCAACGAATGGCATAATCAAAGACAATGTTCTTTACTTTATAAGTAACTCACCTTGGAGTTTTTATGATAAAAGTTTCAATTTAAAAGAATCAGAAATTAATTACCCAACCATTTATAAATTTAGTATTAATGCGAATTAACAAATATTTTTTATCTGCCTTTTCTGCTTTTTTTATTTGGGGTTTTTTTAGTTTAGCGTTGAAACCTTTGCATGATTATCAATCGTTAGATATCCTTTTTTATAGAGTATTTTACGCAACTGTTTTACTTTTAGTTATCAATTTATTTTTTAGAAAAGAAAAAATTAAAAATGATTTATATGTTTTTAAAGAATTTGGTAAATCAGAAAAGATCAAAACTATTACCCTGACTGTTTTAGGAGGTTTTTTGTTAGTTTTTAACTGGTTTCTTTTTATTTACTGTGTAAATCATGTAAGTGTTCAATCAGCATCATTAGCCTATTTAATCTGCCCAATTATAACTACTGTATTAGCCTATTTTATTCTCAAAGAGCAATTAAGTAGATGGCAGTGGTTGTCAGTTTTTATTTTTGTTATTAGTTGTGCCATATTGTCCTATGGACATATTAAAGATTTGACATATTCATTAATCATTGCGTTTTCATTTGCTTTATATTTGGTTAGCCAAAGAAAGAATAATCAATTTGACAGATTTGTAGTTCTTACCATTCAATTAGTAATTGCATCAATTGTTTTACTACCCTTCTTTCCTTATTACAAGGCTGTTACACCAATAGCTCCATTATTTTGGATTTTGATTACATTAATCGTAGTGCTTTTTACTATAATACCTTTGTACCTCAATTTGTATGCATTAAAAGGGATGGATTCAGCAACAGTTGGAGTGTTAATGTACACAAATCCTTTGATTAACTTTTTTCTTGCATTTTTCTATTTTAATGAAGGTATTAATTTTTCGCAAACTATTGCATATAGTCTAATTTTACTGGCAATAATACTTTTTAATGAACGGTATTTTTTTAAAAATAAAAACATGTAACGTATTGATTTACAGTTGTTTCAAAAATGTTGTTTTTTAAATATTTTGTTATTTTTAATTATAAACTTTGTTAAAATTATCGATTAACTGTTTTATTTTATCGATAAAATGCATCTTTTTTAATTTTGCACTTTGTAGGTTAATTCTTGTTTATTTTAATGTTAATAAACTTTATAAATTTGGCAAATTAATAAACCATTTAACCAAACCATTAAATTATGAAACAAATTAAAAAAGGTGCCATCGTGCTAAGTATGTTATCATTAGCGGTCGTTTTATCATGTACCAAAGATGAAGAAAATGTTACCAATCAAGAAGCAACCAACATTGAACAAGCTAAGGGAATTGAAAAAGAATGTATGTATGTAGACGCATATTGGCCTTCATCAGCAACTTTATCTACAACATTAACTTCTGGAGCTGGTACTTCATCTGACGTAACATTGATGAATAACCAAAACTCAGCAATTAAAACTTTTTGGAGAGGAAGTGCTGTAGCCGCACCAACTTTTAGATTTGTAAGAAACGGTACAAATTGGAATTCTACTTACAATGCTATTTCTTACAGTACAGGAAAAATTTATTATGGAGAAGGTATTTTTAGAGACGCAAAATCTAAGGATGCTTCTAATTTAATTAATGTAATGATTCTAGCACATGAATATGGTCACCAATTACAATATGCCTTTAATTTACCATCAGTAAAAGAATCAACGGCAAGACCGAATGAGTTAGAAGCTGACGGTATGGCTGGTTACTATTTAAGAAGAGGTTACGGTAAATCAACATTTGCATCTATCGCTACGGGTTATGAATTTGCGTATTCAATTGGTGATTATTCTACGACTAGTTCAGGTCACCATGGTACTCCTCCACAACGTCGTTCAGCTGTTCGTTTAGGTTTCTTATTAGCTGATCCTGTAAATGCTAAATTAACAGCATCTCAATTTGATTATAATTTCTTTTATTATTATAATGGAGTTTTAGCTGGGACATACCGTTTAGCAAAACCTGCAAATATTTCAAGTAAGACTCATGAATATATTACATCTCATATGGAAGAATTAAAAAGAATTCAAACTGGAGAGATGACAGATGAAGAATATTTCAACTTAGACTAATATTAATTTTGCTTATAATAAATTTAAGTTGCTGAGCCACCCGAAAGGGTGGTTTTTTTATTTTTAATTGCCATTTTGTCATATTGTTTTTGTAAAAACTGACAATTTATTTAAAATTTTCTATTGGCACAATCCTTGTCATTAAGCTAATCGTATTGCAAAATACTACTCACTCGTAGAGGAGTAATCAAAATGAAATAAAAATTAAGGAGAATTATATTATGAGTAAGATTATTGGAATCGATTTAGGAACTACTAATTCATGTGTTTCGGTTATGGAAGGTGGAGAACCTGTAGTAATCGCTAATGCTGAAGGTAGAAGAACTACACCATCTGTAATTGCATTTGTTGAAGGTGGAGAAATTAAAGTAGGTGATGCTGCAAAACGTCAAGCTGTAACTAACCCTACTAAAACTATCGCTTCAATTAAGCGTTTCATGGGTAATAAGTATACTGAAAGTGCTAAAGAAGCATCAACAGTTGCTTATAAAGTAGTAAAAGGAGATAACGATACACCACGTGTAGATATTGATGGTCGTTTGTACACTCCACAAGAATTGTCAGCAATGACACTTCAAAAAATGAAAAAAACTGCTGAAGATTATTTAGGACATTCAGTATCTGAAGCAGTAATCACTGTACCGGCATATTTTAATGATGCTCAGCGCCAAGCTACAAAAGAAGCTGGTGAAATTGCTGGTTTAAAAGTTATGCGTATTATTAATGAACCTACTGCTGCAGCTTTAGCATATGGTTTAGATAAAGCAGGACAAGATAAAAAAATA
>CAZMCP010000052.1:0-15581 GCA_964565035.1 uncultured Flavobacterium sp.
AAAACTAAAAATAAATCATTTTTTATTTGTTTTTAAGCACAGTTCTTTGTTAGCAACAGTACTAATCTTTCTGTAAAAAGTAAATTCGTCCATCATAATAAATTGCAATTTCAGCATAATGAATAATTTCAAAATACCCAGCACCTTTAATTACTAAAGATTTGATTTGTTTTCTTTCAGGTCTATAGCCAAAAAAATATGTAGTGCCTTTAGTTTCTGGACCGTCCTCAATATCAATAGTCTCAATATAGCTTTCAGGATTGATAATATCATATTTATCTCCAAGGAAATTAAAAGTGAATTTGTCCTTTGAAAAGAAAAGTTTGTTTCCAATCTGATTTCTAATAGTTCTTTCCTTTTGCATTGTACCTCCAACGTTTGAAATGTCAGTTATTGTCCATGAACCATAAAATGATGAAATCGTAATTTTTTCAGTTGAATCCAAATAACTCTCAAATAACTCTTTATATTTAAATGGCACTTGAGTTGTTAAGATGTCTGCACTGTCATTAACAACTAATTTATCTTTAAGGGATATACTGTCTGTAATGTTGTATGTCAAGTTTTCTAAATTCTCTTTCTTTTTGTCCTGTTTTGAGTTATCAGAACATGAATAAATCACAATTGTTGATATGAAAATAAGTATGCCGTGTGTCGTCATAGTATTGTTGCTAACTTGTGAATATGTATGACACTGTCATACATATCTGTCCTTTTTGCAAGGCAAAAGTATGATTATTGTTATAATTATTCGCTAAAGTAACAATAAAATCATAAGTCATCAAATGGACTTTTTATTAATTGGATACTTTTAGTGCTTACATGTGTATAAATTTCTGTTGTTTTACTGCTTTTATGTCCCAATAGCTCTTGTATGTATCTTAAATCTGTTCCATTTTCTAATAAATGTGTGGCATAACTATGTCTGAGACATAGTTATGCCTACATTTTTAGTAATATTTACTTCCTTTAATGATTTCTTGAAAATTTTTCGAATCGTTCTAGTCGAGTATTGTCCTCCATATTGACCTTCGAATAGATATTCTTCTGGTTTGTAATTCTTATAATATAGTCGTAGGGACTCAAGTATACTCTCAGGTAAGTTTGCATAACGATCCTTTTTGCCTTAACCTCCCTCAATATAAACACGCATAGATTTACTATCTATGTCAGAAATTTTTAGGTTCGTTATTTCAGATAAACGTAAACCCATCCCGTAGCATAGTTTCAATATTAAAATATGTTTTTCATTTTTGGTGACTTTAAATAAATTTCGAACTTCATCAATATTTAACGATTTAGGGAGTCTTAAATGTTTTTTAGGTCTAGGAATTTCTAAAGCCAGCTTAGGTTTACCTAATATTTCTTCAAAATAAAATTTTATACCATTAATTTTACTGTGTAATGAGTTTTCTTTTAATTGTAATTCCTCGATACAGTATAATAAAAACGCTTTAACATTAGCAATAGTACAATCACGCAAAGGCTTCTCTTTAATAAAATATAAAAACTGAGCAAGTTCTTGACAATAAGTTTTTATTGTATTAGGACTGTAACCCTTTAATTTCAATTCATTGGCTAATAAATTGATTTCCTTTTGATTTTCATAGCAAATTTTAGAGAGTATAAATTTCCCAGGGTTATATTTGATTTCATTTAAACTAAATTTTTTTCGATACTCGTTTACATCTAGAACATACCATTTTCGAAGTGAATTACTCCACTTTGAACCAGTAAGTGATTTTATCTACTTAATAAGGTTTAAGTCATAGTCAAATGCAATAAAAATAACTTTTTTAACATGATGAGTACCAGTGGTAAATGTAAAAGGCTTGTAATCATTCATTCTGGCCTATTTTATTCTCAAATATAGAAAGCTTTTCACAAAAAATAAAGCTCCTTATAATTAAGGAGCTTTATTTAGAAAATTATTAAATAATTATTTTCCAATACAAAAATTAGCAAAAATATTTCCTAACAATTCATCATTGGTTACTTCACCAGTAATTTCCCCAAAGTAATATAATGCTTGGCGGATATCAATCGCCATTAAATCTGAAGATAAATTTTGTTGCATGCCCCATTGCACTTTTTGAATTTCTTCAAGAGCTTTAAGCAATGAATCGTAATGTCTTGTGTTAGTAATGATAGTTTCGTTATTGCGTAAAGCACCAGTATTCACAAACGATAGTAAAGTGTTTTTTAATTCTTCAATACCAGTTTTTTCTTTAGCTGAGATGAATAGACTGTTTGAAATTTCAGATTTAATAGTTGAAATTAATTCTGATGACATTAAATCCATCTTATTGAAAATTGTAAGTAATGTTTTTTGAGGATACTTGTTTTTGATCTGCTCAACTTCATTTTTAATTGAATCTAAACTGTCAACTGTTAGCTGTGTGCTATCAACTAAAAATAATACTACTTGTGCTTGCTCAATTTTTTCAAATGTTTTTTGTATACCAATACTTTCCACATAATCTTTAGTCTCGCGAATACCTGCGGTATCTATAAATCTAAAGCCAATACCGCTAATAACCAATTCATCTTCAATCGTATCACGTGTAGTTCCAGCGATATCACTCACAATGGCACGCTCTTCATTTAGCAACGCATTTAATAAAGTCGATTTCCCTACATTGGGTTCGCCCACAATCGCCACAGGAATTCCGTTTTTTATGACATTACCCACAGCAAACGAATCGATTAATCGTTTTAAAACAAATTCAATCCTATTTAATAAATCTATAAACTGACTTCTATCGGCAAATTCAACGTCTTCTTCTGCAAAATCTAATTCTAATTCTATTAATGAAGCAAAATTTAATAATTCTTCACGTAGTTTGGCCAATTCATTGCTAAAGCCACCGCGCATTTGTTGCATAGCAATTTGATGGCTCGCTTCATTATCGGAAGCAATTAAATCAGCGACAGCCTCTGCTTGTGATAAGTCCATTTTGCCGTTTAAAAAAGAGCGAAGAGTAAATTCTCCCGCTTTTGCCATGCGACATCCTTTGCGAAGTAATAATTGGATGATTTGTTGTTGGATAAAAGTAGAACCGTGACATGAAATTTCGACAGTATCTTCTCCAGAATAGGAGTTAGGTCCTTTAAATACTGCAACTAGTACTTGATCCAGAGTTTTTTCTCCTTGTCCTGAGCCTGTAGAAGTGTCTACAATATGACCCAAATGTAATGTGTGTGATTTTTGTTTCGTTAAGTCTTTATTTCGAACCGATTTAAAAACTTCGCTTGCTATAGTAATAGCTTGCTTCCCTGAAATTCTAATCACAGCAATGGCTCCAGCTCCAGATGGTGTGGCTAAAGCAACGATAGTATCATTTTGAATCATTTTCTTTGTAAATTGTAGTGCAAATGTACAAAGAATGTATGATTACATGACTAGACGCTTTACTCTTAAAATAAGTTCTATAGGATTAAATGGTTTTGCTAATAAATCATCTGCTCCAATTTTAAAGGCTTCTATAATGGTCATATCTTCTTTTCCTAATGATGAAATTATTATTACTGGAACATTAGGGTGAATTTTTTTACTAAAAGAAGTAATTTCTAAACCAGATTTATAAGGTAGCATAATATCTGTAATTACTAGATCTGGTTGAATGCTTTCAATTTTTTTAAATGCTTCATTACCATCAATAGCTATCTCAATTTGATAGCCTTCTTTTTTTAATAAAAACTCAATAATGTTGATAATGATTTTATCATCTTCAATTACTAAAATCTTCTTCATATGCCATTATTAACTGTTAAAATTTGTAATGTAAAAAGACAGAGACGTTGTATTCATTTTGGTATTTTGATGGAAAAAATTCTTGTTTGTTAATTCCTGCTTGAATCCCTGTTAAAAAATGCTTGCCTAAAAGTTTATTATACCCTAATTGTAATCGATAGGAATTAAATGTAAATCGATCTTGAAAAATTCCAATATTAGTTCTTTCATCTGGTGATGTACCATAACCAATTAATGCCGATACATAATCATATTTTGTAGAAAAGTAATAACGAATGTTTGCGTTTACAGACGGATAGGCTTTTCCATCAATAATAGACAAATAATTCTTTAGATTTATCCAATATGATCCCAAGTATTTTGTGACTCCAGTAACAATTGTTGAAACAGAATTATTTGGTATGGCGGTATAACGAAATCCTAAATCAACTTCCCAGGTTTTAAACAGAGTTTGATAATATGAATATCCAAAGCGCCACTTAGGGAATGCATTACTATTGCTATAAGAAATAGCAGTATAGGAATAATTTTTTTTATTATGTTTAAAATAATTTTCAAGTTCAAATTGTGTACCATGAGCTACGCTTATTGAGTTTGTTTTTCTATTGGTATTATGAATCTGAAAAATCGAACTAATTTTTTTGAGTTCATGTATCAATTGTAATGAAGTTAATTGCCATGGACCTATATTTTCTCTATCTATAAAAGTAAAATTATAATTTATACCTGCTCTTATTGATTGTTGTGCAGATTTTTCATCAATTATTTTTTGTTGAATTATTGAGTTATTTGGATATTTAGACTTTAGTTGTTTAGTATAAATTTCTTTCTCCAAATCTTTTTTTGTGATTTCTAATAACTCAAGTTTTTTTATTTCGAGTTCAATATCATTTTCGCGTATGTTTAGTGATTGATTTACAATTTCAAGAGCTTTTTCATAGTTTTTTTCTTGACATTCTAATTGAATTAAACCAGTATAGGCGTCTGTATAATTGGGGTTTTTTATAATGATGTGATTGAAATAGTATCTTGAGCTGTCAATTTGTTGTGTTTTTAAATGTGCAAATCCTAAAATTAAATGAAAATCTAAGTATGAAGGTGCTATGTTTATTGCTTTATAACACATTTTTTTAGCCTTAAAGTAATCTTCATTTTTTAAGTATTCTTTGGTTTTGATAAGTAGACTATCAGTGTTTATTTTTTGTTGAGAATAGCTGTAAATTGAAAACACAATTAGTAGTGGTATAAAATTATATTTAAGCTGCATTTTTTACTTTTTTTACTGAATTGAATCCTTGTCTTGGCATTACTCCCCATTTTTTCTCCTTTTTATTCAAAAAATGCCAATATCCTTTTAGAGAAGCATAAATATTAATTGGATGGTATACAAAAGGTTCAATAAATACCATAGAAATTAAAGTAATTATCTCCTTTATATTAGCATATTGTTTGTGAATTCTTTGATCTAAATAAATGGAAATTAATGTGATAAAAGTGTAAAACAGATAGATAAATACACTTACGATGAGTAAAAAATCATAGTTAATTCCAAAAAAGAAAATATCAAGTAACAATACTATTATACCTGTTACTTCAATTATTGGTACTAAAAATTCAAAAAATAAATAATGGGGTAAAGCTACTAATCCAGTTTTTTTATATTTAGGATTAAAAATCATTTTTCGATGTAAATGTAAGGTTTGAATTAATCCTCTTGCCCAGCGAACTCTTTGTCTCATGAATATCTCCATAGTTGATGGTACTTCTGTCCAGCACAAAGATTCGGGTATATATTTAATTATAAATGGTTCTTTCTTTTTATGCATTAATTTTCGGATGCGAGTAATTAATTCAAAGTCTTCGCCCAAGGATTGATGCCAATATCCACCAGCTTCAATTACAGTTTCTTTATCAAATAAACCTAAACCACCCGAAATAAGTAATAGGCTATTAGCTTTACTCCATGCCATTCGTCCAAATAAGAATGACCGGATGTATTCTAATTCTTGAAAACGTGCAAAAAAGTTTTTAGGATAATGAGACTTGTAGAGCATTCCATCTTTGAATTCACAAGAATTAGAAATTCTAATAGCAGCACCAGTTGCTATGACTTTAGTGGTGTTTTCAATAAAAGGTTTGGTTAATAGTGCAATGGTGTCTTTTCTTAAAATGCAATCAACATCTGTACACAAAAAAAGTGAATATTTAGCTGAATTTATTCCAGCATTAGAAGCGTCTGCTTTACTTCTCCCATTTTCTTTATCAACCACTAGTAATTTAGAATAAACTGGATTAGTAGATTTATAGTGCCCCTTTACAGGTTGTGTTTTAATTTTTTCGTTATAGAAAAAATCGACTTTAACTAAATTAAATTCTTCAATTAATTTATTTAAAGTGTCATCAGTGCTGCCATCATTAATAATAATTACTTCAAACTTTGGGTAATCTTGTAACATTAATGATTTTACATTGTAAACAATAGTTTTACCTTCATTGTAAGCTGGTGCTATGACTGAAACCCCTAAGGTGTGATTTGATTGAATTAAAACTCTTTTGTGTAGATAGTATTTTGTGTTATAGTATTTTTTTATAGCTAAATAGGATAAAATAGCCAAAAGTAAATATACGAGCACATAAATCACTGAGTAAAATGCAGTGAATATCTCATACGCTTTGACTATTTTGTAAAGTGTATTCAATTTAAATAGGGACAGTTTATATGTAAAATCATTCGGTTGATAATTTCAGTGTCTTCTGAAGGAGTTTTTATATGTTTAGAGTGAAAATAATTTGGGTCAATTTTTATTATGCAATTAACTAGTTCAAATAAAAGATCAATATTTTGTTCTTTCGAAAGCGATTTTAATGCAAACTTTTTCACTGAATCATCACCTATAATACTAAGTGTCTTTAATATTGAAATTTTGTTTCTAATATCTCTTTCTTTTGAATAAGCAGTAATTAATGTTTCACTTGCATTAAAAATGACTAAGTCCCTAATAGCAATAATAGTTTCTTTTCTTACATTTCTGTCATTGTTTAGTAATAAGTAAGTAATTGTTGGTATTTCAAGACTTGCTCTATATCTTACAATTAGTTTGATAGCAAGAATAACCACAGAAGTGTTTGAGCTTTTTAACCACTCATTGATGTTTTTTGGTATAGTTGAGTTTTTATGGTATATTAAGTCTAATAGTTTTATTTCATCAGCCCTTGGTATTTTTTCAGTATATTTATTAAGGATATTAAATTTCTCATCAGACAAAGCTATCATGGCTATTAAGGCATTTGATCTGAGATATTTATTGTTACTTTTTAAATATGGTTTAATATTTGACTTTTTTATTTTGTAATCAAGACTTTGATAATGATAAAATCCAAGTGATTTATAATACCATTTTCTTTTCTGAATTAATTTTTTGCTCAATAAATGTAAATCAAAATGTTTGTAGATAATCAATACAAGGTTTTTGTCAATTTCTTTTACATTGTATTTAATATGAATTAGTTTTTGTAAAATAAGATTTCTAAACCATTTGTATTTAAAGTGAGGTCTTTTTTTGTATTCAATGATTTTTTCTTTAACTAAATGAGTTGTGTAGTTGGAGTATAATAATTCTGTAAGGAAGTTGTTAATTTCTTCTTCAATCTGATCTTTTTTTTCTTCAATTTTGTCGTCTTTGTATCTATTGATAAGAAGGATTGCTATAAAATATAATATTAAAATTATTAGGAGAGGAATTAAGAAGTATTTGAAAGTATTATAAAAAAAAGTTGCTGTAAATGTAGTATCTATCCAATTTACTAAACGATTAGAAGTAAATTGTGTATTTGAAAATATACAAATTATATTTATGATAGACATTTATTTTTGTGATAGCCGAGTTTGCAAAATAAGTGCCAATTAATTTCTAAATGCAATAAAATCGATAAAAGGTATTAATTTCCCTTTAAAGTGAATATTTTAGTTCAAAATCCCTCAAAAACTCCTAAGCCAAATAAAGCAAAATCATATTTAACAGGATCATTAGGATCAAGTAATCTTAAATTACTGTCTAATTCAGTTAAAGCTTTGGCATCGTTTTGTTTACGGTTAAGTAATCCAAGTTTACGAGCAACATTCCCAGAATGTACATCTAGAGGACAAGATAGGGCAGAAGTGGGTATGTTTTTCCAAATTCCAAAATCTACATTTTGATTATCATTTCTAACCATCCATCTTAGAAACATATTGATTCGTTTTGCAGCAGAACCAATTAAAGGATTTGGTAAATGTTTCTCAGTTCTTTGTGAATGTTGAATTTCAAAGAAAGTTTTTTTGAAATTAGTTATTGAATGTTGAGTTGAATTATTAGTTATATGTTTTGTAAAAACAGCTTCCAGTCCTTCATGATTTTTGTATATGTTTTGTAGCCCTTTTATGAATGTTATAAAATCTTGGCCATTAAAGGTTCTATGTACAAAACTATCTAAATGATGTTCGCCATGATTTAGAACAAAATCATAAGGAGAGTTGCCCATTAAATCAATCATTCTTTGAGCATTTTTAATAATCATTTTGCGATTTCCCCAAGCAATTACAGATGCTAAAAATCCTGCAATTTCAATATCTTCTTT
Organism: uncultured Flavobacterium sp.; assembly: GCA_964565035.1. GTDB lineage: Bacteria > Bacteroidota > Bacteroidia > Flavobacteriales > Flavobacteriaceae > Flavobacterium. The sequence goes on from CAZMCP010000052.1 coordinate 8,372, forward strand.
TAAATTGAACTGATGTGGAATTTGAATTGGATCACTTTCGATGAAATTTAGATTGTTATACAATATAACTTTTTCATCAAGAAATTCTTTAAGTTCAAAATGGGTCATTATAAATTATAAAGATGTGGTATTTATAATCTCATCTTTAATACGGCCATCAACCATTACAAGTTTTCGATCAGCCATATTTGCTAATTGTTCATTGTGAGTTACAATAACAAATGTTTGACCAAATTCATCACGAAGTTTAAAGAAAAGCTGATGTAAGTTTTCTGCTGTATGTGAGTCAAGATTTCCACATGGTTCATCTGCAAAAATCACAGCAGGTCTATTTATTAGAGCTCTTGCTACAGCAACTCTTTGTTGTTCTCCTCCTGAAAGTTCACTTGGTTTATGGTGCATTCTTTCTTTAAGTCCCAGATAGGTTAGAAGCCTTTCCGCTTCCGCTTCGGTTTCATTTTTGGGTTTATTCGCTATAAAAGCAGGTATGCAAACATTCTCTAAGGCAGTAAATTCTGGTAATAATTGATGAAATTGAAAAATGAATCCTAAATTTAAATTTCTAAATTTTGAAACGGTTGCATCATTCATTTTTAAAATGCTTTCACCATTAATTTGTATGTCTGAACCTGTAGATAATTTTGGAGTATCTAATGTGCCTAACAATTGTAATAAAGTTGTTTTTCCAGCACCCGAAGCACCTACAATAGATACTATTTCTCCTTTTTTGATATGTAAATTAACTCCTTTTAGAACATGAAGTTTTTCATAAAATTTATGGATGTTTTTAGCTGTTATCATACAATCAGTTTTCACAAAGAAACAAAGAATTTGTTGAACATCAAATAAAGTTTTGTTAAGTTGTTTTATTAGACTTCTCTTTTCGTTAAATTTGAGAAAGCATTATAATTATGAAAACTATTGTTGCTCTTTTTTTGTCATTTTTAAGTTTGAATTGTGAATCAAAAGATAAGACAATACCTAATATTCAAAATAAGCAAATGAATTTAGATAAAGGAAAAGAAATAGCCATTTTTGCAGGAGGATGTTTTTGGTGTACTGAAGCGGTTTTTTTACAGCTAGATGGTGTAGAGAGTATTGAGCCAGGTTATATTGGGGGAAAAACAAGTAATCCAACGTATAAAGAAATATGTACTGGTTTAACTGGTCATGCCGAAGCTGTTAGGATTGTTTTTGATACCAATAAAATAAGTTATGGAGAATTGTTAGAAGTTTTTTTTGCAACTCATGATCCAACTACTTTAAATAGACAAGGTAATGATGTAGGAACACAATACAGAAGTGAAATATTTACTACAAACCAAGAACAAAAACAGTTGGCTAGTGATTACATAAAATTATTAAATGCTGAAAATACTTTTGGTAAAAGTGTTGTGACAAAAGTTAGTGATGCTCCTCAATTTTATGTAGCTGAAGATTATCATCAAAATTATTACAATCAAAACAAAGAGCAATCCTATTGTTATTATGTAATTGCTCCAAAGGTTGAGAAGGTTAAGAAGCAGTTTAAGGATAAACTTAAAAAATAATTGGCATCAGATTTGTTATTATGTTATAAACAAATTAAAAATTTAAAAATGACAAAAGACATACAAATTGAAGTAAAGCAAAAGCCACAAGCTACTACTGGTAAGTTATTTATAGGCTTACTATTTGATGCCATCGGAATGCTTTCTTATGCAGTACCTATTTTAGCTGAAGCAACAGATATAATTTGGGCACCTATAGCGGCTTTCGCAATTTCTATGATGTATAAAGGAACAGTTGGTAAAGTAAGTGGTGTTATTGCTTTTATAGAAGAGATAATACCTGGTTTGGATTTCATTCCAACCTTTACTATAACATGGCTTTATGAGTATTTTCAAGAAAGAAAAAAATAAATTTTAAAAAAAATCCCGATTTATCGGGATTTTTTTATGTTTTAAATATGAAACCTAAACCAATTGATTTTAGCATTTTTTTAGCAAACGGGAAGAAGAAACTGGATTGACCGAACAAATAACCAAACACCATTAGCATAAAAGGATACAAAGGCAATACAAGTACTAATAGAATTATATAATAGGGAAACCAGTGTAAATTGTTTTTTGTAAGCCCTAAAAGCCCCATTAAATAATCAGAAATTTTTGCTGATAATGAACCATTAATAGCAAATACAATAAAAATTACAACTAGTTGCCAGTTTGATTTTATTCCCCAACGTTGTTTTAATTTGTTCATGTAACAAATATAAAAAATTACCTTGGTGGAACAATGCCGTATAAGTTTTGTTTGTATGTATTTTGAAAATAAATCATGTAATTATAAATCAAATAATTTACTTCGTAACCATAATGTATACTTGGATCGTAATTTATCTGCATCTCGTATAAATTAGGGTTATATCGTTGAGGTTGTAAAACTCTTCTGTTCCACTCAGAAACGTACCATTGATTTTTGTTTTCTAAATAAGATTCAGAATGATAACCTCTCTGAAAAGCTCTACTATTTAACCAACTTGTAAATCCAGGATCTATAATTATTACTTCGTATTCTAAATCTTTGTTAGCAATTGTTACAGTATCTCCTTTAACTGAATTTGAAACGGGATTTGAACTCGAAATATTTTGTGTTTTGCAGCTTATCATTGTTACAAAAACTAGCAAGAATAGCATAAACTGTTTCATTGTAATAAAAATTAAAAACCACGCTTTAAGCGTGGTTTGGTTATTTTATTTTCCAAATAATTTTCCAAATAAACCTCCTAATCCTCCTTTTTTAGTTGCTGCGGCTACTGCATCACCAACACCTAATTGTCCGTCTCCGTCTTGATCTAAAACAGATGTCAATATAGAACCACCCATTGATGATCCTTGTGTTTGTTGTGTTTGACCACCACCTAAAAGGCTACCAAGTAATCCTCCTAAATCAGAACCATTTTGTACATTATTAGTTCGAGCTTTATTTGCTAAATAAGCCATTAAAATAGGAGCAGCAATTTTTAAAATCATACCAATTTTATCTGTACTTACTCCTGTATTTTGACTTAATGAATTTTCAACATTTGTTTGATTACTTCCTAAAACATGGCCTAATATTTTTCCGCCATCTTCGGTATCAACTCCTGCATTTCCTATTAAACTGCCAAGGCTGTCTAATAAGCTTCCATCATGTTTTCCTCCTAAAAGAGCACCTAACAAGCCAACTGCACCTTGTTCTGAAGAAGCATTGTTTTGCATCGCATTTAATAGCGTTGGTAAAGCAGAGCTAAGTACAGAAGATGTTTCGCCTTCGGTAGTTCCTGCTTGCTGTCCTACACTTGATATGATTTGCTTACCCAAATCACTATTTAATAGGTCCATTAAGTCAGCCATAATCTTTTGTTTTTAAAGTTAGTAAGACATAAATGTAAGTAAAAATTTTAGATTTCGTGTTTCAATAATGTTATAATTTGCTCTGCTAATTCAGTTCCAATTCTATCTTGTGCTTCAACAGTTGCGGCCCCTATATGTGGAGTTAAAGATATTTGAGGGTGCATCAAAATTTGTACCGCTGGAGTAGGTTCATCTTGAAAAACATCAAGTCCTGCAAAAGCTACTTTTTTTGAATCTAAAGCTTCAATCAAATCAACTTCATTAATAATACCACCTCTTGAACAGTTAATAATTCCTACGCCATCTTTCATTATTTCGAACTCCTTTTTCGATATCAGATAACCGTTTTGTGAAGGAACATGTAGCGTAATAAAATCTGAATGTTTTAAAAGATCTTCAACTGGTTCAGTAGCAATTTCAAGATCAATAAATTGGTCATTGTAAAATTCAACACGAATCATCGCTTTTCCAACAAAGCTATCAGATGCAATTACTTTCATTCCTAAGCCTAAAGCCATTTTGGCAACAGCCTGACCAATTCTGCCAAAACCAATAATTCCTATAGTTTTACCTCTTAATTCGATACCATTTGCATAAGCTTTTTTCAATCCATCAAAGTTACTATCACCTTCAAGTGGCATATTTCTGTTAGAATCATGTAAAAAACGAACGCCACTAAATAAGTGAGCAAAAACCAATTCGGCAACAGAATTTGATGATGAGGCAGGAGTATTAATCACTTGTATATCTTTCGATATGGCATAATCAACATCAATATTGTCCATACCAACACCACCTCGACCAATAATCTTTAAGGATGGACAAGCGTCGATAATGTCTTTACGAACTTTAGTTGCACTTCTTACTAAAAGTACAGCAACTTGGTGGGTGTTGATATAATTGGCTACTTGCTCTTGAGCCACTTTTGTAGTTATAACTTCAAATCCGGCGTTTTCCAAATGTGCAATTCCACTTTTTGAAATCCCGTCGTTTGCTAAAATTTTCATTGTGTTTTTTTTATTAGGAGCTTTTCCCGCTATTCGCTGTATCTTTTTATTAAGTCATTTTGAGAGCCTCAATGACTCAAATAAAAAGGATGCCGCTGCTATCGGGGCTAGTTATATATTATTTTCTAATTCTTTCATTACATCTACCAGAACCTGAACGCTTTCAAGGGGTAATGCATTGTACATTGAGGCACGATATCCACCTACAGAACGATGCCCAGTTAATCCAGATATACCTGCCGATTTCCAAAGCTTATCAAAAATTTCAGTATGATTTTCATTATTAAGAACAAAAGTTGCATTCATAATACTTCTATCTTCTGTTACAGCTGTTCCTTTGAATAAAGGGTTTCTATCAATTTCTGAATACAGTAAATTTGCCTTAGCTTCATTTACTTGTTCAATAGTTTTTATACCTCCTAATTTTTTTAACCATTGTAGTGTTAATAAAGAAGCATAAATGGGAAATACTGGCGGAGTATTATACATACTTTCTTTAGCGATATGTTGCTGGTAATCTAACATAGATGGAATATACCTTCCTGTTTTTCCTAAAATTTCTTCTTTTACAACTACTAAAGTAGCTCCAGCTGGTCCCATATTTTTTTGAGCTCCTGCATAAATTAGGTCAAACTTTGAAAAATCCAATGTTCTAGAAAAAATATCAGAACTCATATCACAAACAATGGGAATATTCAATTCTGGAAAAGTTTTCATTTGAGTTCCAAAAATGGTATTGTTACTTGTGCAATGAAAATAGCTCGCATCTTTAGGGACTTCATATCCTTTAGGAATATAGTTGTAATTTTCTGTTTTTGAAGAAGCAACAACTACTGTTTCTCCAAAATGTTTAGCTTCCTTAATTGCACCACTTGCCCATGTTCCTGTATCTAAATAGGCAGCTTTTCCATTTTCAATCATTAAATTGTAAGGAACCATAAGGAATTCTAGACTAGCTCCTCCATGTAAAAAGAGTGTTTGATATCCTTTCCCTTCTAGCCCTAAAAGTTCTAAAACTAGTGCTCGAGCTTCTTCCATCACCGAAACAAATTCCTTACTACGGTGGGAGATTTCAAGAATGGATAAATCCATGCCATTAAAGTTCAACACTGCTTGTGCTGACTTATCAAAAACTTCCTGTGGTAAAATACATGGCCCGGCGCTGTAATTGTGTTTTTTCATTGTTTTGAATGTGTTGTTTATTGGATTTTTTAAAATCTTCACAAATTTCGTGAATATAGATAACAAAAAAGCCTAATTGTTGTTAACATTAGGCTTTAGTTTATTAACGAAAACGTTTTCGTGCTTTACAATTGTAACAAAAACTCTAATGTATCAATATTATCTGCATAATCCCAAAGTTTAGGCTTTTGTGTTTGTCCAAAAGCAATGCTATTTGCAACTAAATTATTGGAAACAATGCATTGTATTAAATCTTTATCATTTGTTAAGCGGGATTCAATTTCATTAATGTCTTTATAGAACTCATAAAAAACAGAAGAAATTGGTGAGGCATAGCTTGGATCTTCTTTTATAGTTATGAATCCGTTGTCAAGAATTTTATATAAACTCATCAAAAAGACAGCTTTGTTATAATCGTAATTATTAGCGTATTTTTCGTACTTAATAATATCTTGATATTCAAAAATAGCTTCAAAGAAGTTTTTGAAATCATATCCTTCAGGAACAAAAATTTTTGAAACATTTCGGCATCCTAATCCAAAATATCTAAAAATATCTTCACCAAGATTAATCAAGTCTTCAGTGGTTTCTTTCCCATTTAATACCGCTACTGAATTTCTGTTTTTACGAATAATACTTGGTTTATCTTTAAAGTAATATTCAAAATATCGAGCTGTATTGTTGCTACCTGTTGCGATAACAGCATCAAAGTTTTCTAGTTTTCCTTCGGTAAATGTGATAAAATTTTTAAGCTCAGGAGCAATTTCAATTAAATAATTTGCAAGAAATGGTAATAAATGTTGATCGTTTGAAGAGGACTTCACTAAAACTTTATGTCCTGAGATTAGTACAGACAAAAAATCATGGAATCCTACTAAAGGAATGTTTCCAGCTAAAATTAAACCAATTGTTTTAGAATTTACTTTTGAAAAATCATAGGAAGAAATCCATTTGTTCAAGTTTTCTTCTGTTAATGCTTCTGCCCATGAAGCAATTGAAAAGTAAACTTGCTCTGGAGTAAACCAACCATTATGGGATTGAGAAAGTTCTATTAAACTAATGAATCGATCATAATACAATTCATTAAATTTTACACCTTCAATTTTTTTACTTTTATCGTGTTTAAATTGGTTCAAAAACTTACCTAATTCAATAAAAGCATTTATTTTATCTTTTTGTAGCATTTGTTTTTTGCTTATGTCTCGTTTACATTGTAATTTTGCACAAAAATAAGGTTTTTAGCATTAAACTCGATGTGATATGCTATAAGCTTTTACTTTAAAAAATATTTTAACAGCTTATAGCTTATAGCTTAAGGCATAAAGCAAAAATACAATGGCAATTATCATAACAGACGAGTGTATTAATTGTGGAGCATGCGAACCAGAATGTCCAAATACTGCAATTTATGAAGGTGCTGATGACTGGCGCTGGAAGGATGGTACAAGATTGAGCGGAAAAATTATTTTACCTGATGGTACAGAAGTTGATGCTGATGCAGCTCAAACTCCAGTATCAGACGATATTTACTATATTGTTCCAGGAAAATGTACAGAATGTAAAGGTTTTCATGAAGAACCACAGTGTGCTGCAGTATGTCCAGTAGATTGTTGTGTGCCAGACGACAATCATGTAGAAGATGAAGAA
>CAZMCP010000053.1:0-15142 GCA_964565035.1 uncultured Flavobacterium sp.
TATGGCGGATTTAGAAGATCAACTTAAAAAAGCTGCAGATGCAGGTCATCGTTTTAAGTTAATTGTGACTGATGGTGTTTTCTCAATGGATGGTTTAGTAGCTCCTTTAGATAAAATATGTGACTTAGCAGATAAGTATGATGCAATGGTAATGGTTGATGAGTGTCATGCTGCTGGTTTTATTGGCGCTACAGGTAAGGGTACTTTAGAAGCAAAAGGTGTTTTGGGAAGAGTTGATATTATAACTGGTACATTAGGGAAGGCTCTAGGAGGTGCAATGGGAGGATATACCACTGCTAAAAAAGAAATTATAGAAATATTGAGACAACGATCTAGACCTTATTTGTTTTCAAACTCATTAGCTCCTTCAATCGTTGGTGCATCATTAAAAGTTTTTGACTTACTAGAAAAGGATACATCTTTAAGAGATAAACTAGAATGGAATACTAATTATTTCAAAGAAGGAATGAAAAAAGCAGGATTTGATATTATTGATGGCGATTCTGCTATTGTTCCAGTAATGCTTTATGATGCTAAACTTTCTCAAATTATGGCAGATGAACTGTTAAAAAAAGGAATTTATGTTATAGGCTTCTTTTTTCCAGTTGTTCCAAAAGAAAAAGCTAGGATTAGAGTTCAACTTTCTGCAGGACATTCAAAAGAGCATTTAGATAAAGCCATTCAAGCTTTTACAGAAGTAGGAAAGAGTCTAAATATTATAAAATTTTGATTTTTTTATCAATTTTTGCTTTTTTTTTTAACAATTCATTTTGTAATTAATTATTTACCTCTTACTTTTGTCACAATAACGTATTGTAATCAAATAAAATTAAGTATGAAACATCTTAACAAACTTTTTGTTTCCATGATGATGGTAGCTGGTTTGAGTGCCAATGCACAAAGCAGTGATAATCCGTGGGCAATATCTTTCGGAGCTAATGCAGTAGATACTAGAACTAGTGCTGGTGTGAGAGATGCAAATATCAAAGACCACTTTTCACAATTTTTTAATGTTAAAGAAAACTGGAACATACTTCCTTCAGTTTCTTATTTGACAGTTTCAAGAAATGTTGGTGGCAACTTTTCAGTAGGTGTTACTGGATCGGTTAATAAAATCACTAAATGGGTTGACTGGACTGGGCCTTCTGCTAATTCGGTAGTTACTTATAATCCTGGTGATTTAATGTATTACAGTGCTGATGGTACTATTAAATACAGTTTAAAAAATTTAATTGGAATCAAATGGTTTGATCCTTCAGTTCATATTGGAGGAGGTTATACTTGGTTAGATAAACAATCGGCTGGAAATGCTAACGCAGGTGCAGGATTAACATTCTGGTTTACTGAACAAGTAGGTTTATCATTAAGTTCTACTTACAAAAAAGCATTTACAGATCGTGCAGAAGGAGATGGTACTTTAGATGTTCCTTCAGTATTCCAACATATGGCTGGTCTTACTTTCCAATTTGGTGGTAAAGATACAGATAATGATGGTATCTATGATAAAGATGATGCTTGTCCAGATGTAGCAGGTTTAAAAGAATTCCAAGGATGTCCTGATACAGATGCTGATGGTATCCAAGATAAAGATGATGCTTGTCCTGAAGTTGCTGGCCCTAAAGAATTAAACGGTTGTCCTGATACTGACGGTGATGGTATTGCTGATAAAGATGACGCTTGTCCAGAAGTTGCTGGTTTAGCAAATTTACAAGGTTGTCCTGACGGAGACGGAGACGGTGTAGCTGATAAAAATGATAAATGTCCTACTGTAGCAGGTCCAAGAGATAACGGAGGTTGTCCATGGCCAGATACTGATGGTGACTCAGTTCTTGATAAAGATGATCAATGTCCTGATGTTAAAGGTACTGTTGCTAACAATGGTTGTCCTGAGGTAAGCGAAGACGTAATGAAAAAATTAAACGACTACGCTAAAACTATCTTGTTTGACACTAACAAAGCTACTTTCCAACAAAGAACTTACCCTGTGTTACAAGCTATGGTTGCAATCTTAAAAGAGTATCCATCATCTAAATTCTCTATCGAAGGTCATACAGATTCAGATGGTAAAGATGCTACTAACCAAACTTTATCAGAAAATAGAGCTGCTGCTGTTGTTACTTACCTAGTAGAGAACGGAATTGACGCTTCTAGATTATCTTCTGCTGGATTTGGTGAGTCTAAACCAATCGCTACTAATAAAACTAAAGCTGGTAAAGCTCAAAATAGAAGAGTTGAAGTGAAATTAGTAAAATAATTTCCTTTCAAATAATTCATAAAAACGCTCCGATTAATCGGAGCGTTTTTTTATTTTTATAAAATGACTAATACTTCTTTTTTAGATAAACTAGCTAATTATATTGTGAATGAAAGGCAATATGATTTTTCAGATATCGTTATTGTTTTGCCTAATAAAAGAGCTAGGCTTTTTCTATTGGATTCTTTTAAAAGATATTTTGAAAAACCATTTTTTGCACCAAAAATTGTTAGTATTGAAGATTTTATTCAAGATATTTCTGGAATCAGGACTATAGATCCTGTAGAGTTGCTTTTTGAGTTTTATGAAGTTTATTCCTCAATGACTCTCCTTGACAAAAGACAAAATTTTGAACAGTTTTCGAATTGGGCAAAAACTCTATTGCAAGATTTTAATGAGATCGATCGCTATCTCATTAATCCGGATTATGTTTTCTCATACTTAAAAGATATTGAAGTCCTTAAAAGATGGGATTTATCACCAAATGATAAAACTGAAATTATTAATAAGCAACTTGAATTTTGGGATATTCTGCCACTTTATTATAATGAATTTTACAAGCACCTTTTAAAAAGAAAAATAGGATATCAGGGACTTATTTATAGAGAAGCTGTTAATAATTTAGCTAAATATTCTTTAGAATTTAACAAGACTAAAATAATTTTTGCTGGTTTTAATGCGCTTAATCAAGCTGAAGAAAAAATAGTACAGCATCTATTAAATATTGAAAAAGCAGACATGCTTTGGGATATTGATGAGTTGTTTATGAAAGATTCTCATCATGATGCTGGATTGTTTGCTAGACGTTTTAAAGAGCGTTGGAATTATTATTTAGTTAATAATTACCAATGGATAGTAAATGAGTTTTCAAATAAAAAAAATATTGAAATAATTGGTACAGCTAAGTCAATTGGTCAAGCTAAAATAGTTTCTGAAATTATTAGTGAAAGGTTAACTAACTCGCATGATAATGATTTAAGTAAAGTCGCTCTTGTTCTTGGAGATGAAAATTTGTTAATTCCAATTTTGCATTCTTTGCCAGAAAATGTTGGTAGTTTAAATATAACAATGGGTTACTCCAGTAAAAATAACCCAGTTCAAATTTTGATTGCAAAGTTGTTCAAGATGCATATTCATGCATTAAAAAGGAATTCTGGAAGCTACTTGTTTTACTATAAAGATGTACTGGAAGTCTTGGCTAATCCAATAATTGAATCTTATACTGATTCTTTTGAATTAACTAATTTTATAAAACGCAACAATTATACTTTCATTACCCACAAGAAAATAGTAACTTTTAATCAAGATAATAACCGTTTTTTTAATTTAATTTTTGACAAATGGAATGATAATTCATTGGGAATCCTTCAAAAAATTAAAGAATTGTTGATTTTGATTAAATGGGAATTAGATCATAATGTAGAAGAAGACAAACTTCTCAAAACTTTTTTGTATTCAATTTTTAAAGGAATTAATCAGCTTATATCCTACTGCTCAAAAAATAGTTATGTAGACTCAGTTGATTTGCTTTATACTCTTTATAAGCAAGTAATTGATTTAAGTGAAGTTTCATTTGAAGGTGAGCCATTATCAGGTCTACAAATCATGGGTGTTTTAGAAAGCCGAGTTTTGGATTTTGATACAGTAATTATTACATCCATGAATGAAGGTAAATTCCCTTCTGGTAAAACTAATAATTCATTTATTCCTTATGATATAAAAAGAGAGATTGGATTACCTACATTTAAAGAAAAGGATGCTATTTATTCTTATCATTTTTATCATTTATTACTTAGAGCAAACAATATATATTTAATATATAATACAGAAAATGAAGGACTAGATGGTGGAGAAAAAAGTAGGTTTATAACTCAATTAGAGGTCGAAAAAAGAGAAAATCATGTTTTGTCTCATAGAATAATTCAGCCTTTCATTCCTAATATAGCGAATCATGGAATGCAGATATGTAAAACGGAATTGGTTTTAAAACGGCTTGAAGAAATAGCATTGGGCAAAGGTTTTTCTCCTTCGGCTTTAACTACATACATAAGAAATCCTATTCAATTTTATTTTCAGAGAGTTTTATCAATACGAGAGGTAGAGGAAGTAGAGGAAAATATTGCTTTAAATACACTTGGAACGATAATACATGGTTCTCTAGAAGAGCTCTATAAGCCTTATTTGAATATTTTTTTATCATTAGAAATAATGGATAAAATTATAATTGCCGCAAATCATGAAATAGAAAAACAGTTTAAAGAAGTTTATAAGGAAGGTGAAATTACTAAGGGTAAAAACCTGTTAGCATTTGAAGTTGCAAAAAGGAATGTTTATAATTTCTTAAAAGAAGAAAAAAAAGCTATTGAAAATGGAGACGCTGTCAAAATAATTGCTTTAGAACTGTCTTTGAATAGAATTTTGGAAGATTCTCGATTACCTTTTCCAATCAAAATTTCTGGAAATGTAGATAGGATTGAATTGCGTAATAATAAATTGAGAATAATAGACTATAAAACCGGTAAGGTAGAGGCTAGAAGTGTTTTGTTAAAGGATTGGTTTGGGCTTACGAATGAAATAAAAAACGATAAAATTATCCAACTATTATGCTATGCTTTTATGTACGAAGAGCATTTTAAAGAGTATGTAGTCGAAGCTGGAATTATATCTTTTAAAAATATGAAAGCGGGTTTTTTACCTTTTGGTATTAAAAATGGAAAATCAACAGAAACAGTTATCACATCTGAAACTTTAGAGTTTTTTAAAAATGAGCTAATCGAATTAATCTTGGAGATTTTAAATCCTGAGATAGATTTCAAAGAAACTATTTAAATTCTTTGAAAGAAGTTCATTAAAATTGTTCCTAAAACATCTTGATTTTCAATATGACTCATATGACCATCAGGTAGGCTAACAAGTTCAACTGAAGTGCCTTCAACTTGATGAATATTATCTTCATAGTTTAAGACAGGATCTTTTTTACCTAAAATTAAAAGAATTGGAAAAGTAGCTTGATGTAAAATAGACTCTCTGTCTTTTCTTACTTTCATTCCTTCTAATGCGGAAATTATACCTTGAATACTTGTTTTAAGCGCTTGTTGCTTTACTAAGTTAATTTCGTCTATTAAACGCTCTCTGTTTTCTTCACTGAATAAATTAGCAATTGACATTCCAATAAAAACATCAGGATTTTGTTTGACCGCTTTGATGGCTCGCATCCTGTTTATTTTGCGTTCAGGACTATCTTCTTTAGATGTAGAGTTGAGTAAAACAATTCCTTTAATCATTTCAGGATATAATTCGGCGAATGCCAGAGATACATAACCTCCCATAGAATGCCCTATAAATATAGCTTCAGATATATGTAAATGGGTAAGTGTGGCATGAACAGCATCTGCCATGTCCTCCATGGTATGCATATAGCTTAAATTTTCTGTTTCTCCATGACCTAATAAATCAATGGTTATGACTTGATGATTTTCGGCAAAACCGCTAATGTAGGAATCCCACATCGTCGAATTTTCTAAAAATCCGTGAAGTAATACAAGGGCTTTTCCTGTTCCAGTATTGGAATATGCTATTTTGATGTTTTTATAATGTGTAGTATTCAAAGTTATTTTGTTGTGAGTGCAAAAATAGCAAAAGATGCTAACCAATGTTCACCTCCATAACCACTATCAAATAAAACTGCTAATGATTTAGTAATAAACTCTTGCGATGTTGTTTCAAATCTTTTCTTTGCAGGATTATTTTTAGGAAGATTCTTTGAAATGTTTTTCATGTTCCATGCGCGGCTAAATGATAAGCCATCCAAATGAACTATTTGGTAGTCGTTCCTGTCACTTACTGTGGGAGTTTGACAAACTCTTTCTATTCCTTCTTTAGTAAAATAATTTTTGAACCAATTTTCAAAGTCCTTTTGAGGTAAAATACGTGTCATCAAGTCGGCCGATTGTAAGCTAGGTGAGAAAAAATCACTGCCGTCTGGTTCTAAATGAGCTGGAATTTTACTGTTGGATAAATAAAAATCCTTACTTTTTTGAATGATAAGATTTAAAAACTCCGAATCTTTTTTCGTTTTTGCCCAATCATAAGCAAAACAAAGTCCAAAAGCAGTATTTGGATGAACACCAGTTCTGTTAGGGTAAGTTTGTTTTGGTAAAAATTCTTTCCAAATTGCTACTATTTTTTGAGTAAGTGGTTGAAGAGATTGATGCCATTTTTTCCCTAAATCAGAATCCCATGTATACAACTCTTCATCAAGTTTTAATAACCATGCCCAGCCATACGTTCTTTCAAATCCTTTTGAAGCAGTGTATTTTCCAAAATATTCAGCTTCTAAAACCATTTTTTCTTTTTGGAAAGAGTTGTCTAGTACCTTTATAATCTCTTCTTTGTTTTCAATTGTTGGAAATTTCTTTAACAATTTTACTAGCATCCAATGTCCATGTACGCTACTATGCCAATCTAAGCAACCGAAAAAAATCGGATGTAATTCGTGAGGTAACATTTTGGCATCTTTTTCCCCATCAGCTAAATGAGAAGTTTTGTTTGGAAATTCATTACTTATACAGTGTAAAGGCATCTTACTTAATTTCAATGCAGTGTCGAGATTTAATTCTTGTGCATAAGAAATATAACTCAGAAATAGTGTAAAAAACAGAATTACTTTGTTCATGTCAAATTTTAAAATAGAAAGAAGATTTATTAATTATAAAGATAAATAAACTTAGATTTCTTTTGTTTTAATTACTTTTTATGGTTAAAAATTATTTACTTAAAAAGCTGAAAATAGCTTTGTAATATTCTTCTTCTGCATCAAGCCATCCATAATGCCCGCAATTTTCTAAAAATATGACTTTCGAGTTTTTGAGAACGCGATGTGCAATTTCGGCTGTCTCTGGTTTTATAATATCCTCTTTGCCTTGAATGATTAGAACAGGTTGAGTAAAGTCTTTTAATTTTGGTTTACAATCAAATTTTATCTTTAGTAAGTCATCCCAAATTAATTGATTAATCCTAGAGTTTCCTTGAGTAAGTCTTTCAGCTAAAATAGGAATGTATTTTTTATTATGCAAATAGGCTGGAGCCAATGCACGGCCTCTTCCTAAAGCTGTTTCTTTGCTTATATCACCATTTGCTATTTTAGCATTGTAATAATTCAATGAATCTCGCTCAATTTTTGTTAATTTAGAATTGATGCTTGTTGCAACATAATTGGTTAAACCTAAGTCAATTCCCCCAGAAGCAGAAAAAATTATTTTTTGAATATTTTTTGGATAAATAGTTGCATAATGCGCTGCCACAATGCCGCCAAAAGAATGTCCTAGAATAGACCATTGTTCTATATTTAAATGTTTGCGAAGTGACTCTATATCTTCGGCCATAAGTTTCATGTTGATGGTTTCAGAATTCAACTCTTTTAAAGCAGATTTTCCAGTACCTCGTTGGTCGTATAAAATGGTTTGGTATTTTTCACCCAATCTTTTGGCCAATGCTTCAAATCCATTACTGTTCATTCCTGGTCCTCCATTTATAATTAATAATGGTTCTCCTTTACCATATATTTTGTAGAAAGTCTGAGAGCCGTCAGTATTTGTAGAATAGCCTTCGGTTTGAGCATATAAATTAAAGATTGCTAAAAATGAAATCAGTGTTATTAATTTTTTCATACTTCTGTATTTGGATTAAAAATAAATAAAAACGTCCTAATTAATAGGACGTTAACTAATTTTTCACTTTTACAATTGCAAAATCCAATTACTCATTTTTTCTAATACTTTGGGAGAAATTGTTTGTACAATTTCTAGATATTCCGAAAAAGCACCTGTTTTACATTCTTGAAATAAATGGTTGAGTCCTTCAAAATTTACTGTTTCAAATTTTTTATTACCAGCTTTGGTTAATTCTTTTTTAAACCCTTCCAGATTAGTTGTGGCATCTACTTGAAAGTCTTTGCTTCCGTTTAGGGCTAAAACTGGAATTTTTAGTTTAGTCAAATAGTTTTGCGGGTCAAATTTTATGAAATACAAAAACCAAGGACTACTTATTTGTTTTATTTCTGCTTTGGCAAGCTCTTCAATTTTATCTGCTTTAATAAAATCGGATGGGTATTTTTTTAATTCGTCGATATAAAATGTTTCTAAATCTTTAGCAAGTTCTTTTCCTTGATACGTTTCGATAAATTGATACAATTTCTTTGAAGTATCTACATCCAATTTTACTTTCTCTGGGTTTTCACCAGCTAGAAGTCCACTTTGTTCAATTTGTTTTAATAATAAATCAGAACATTTAACTCCAGGTCCAGCCATAGATATAATGAATTTTACTTTTTTATTCATCGTTGCCACCATAGGAGCAATCATTCCGCCTTCGCTATGTCCTAATAAACCAATAGTTGCATATCCTTTTTGTGCTAAAAAGTCTACTGCGGTATTGATGTCAGTAGCAAAATCAGCTGAAGTCGATTTTTTATCTACTTTACTCGAACCGCCAACACCTCTATCGTCTAAACGAAGACATCCAATCCCTTTTTTAGCAAAATTATCGGCAATTACCCAAAAAGGTTTGTGTCCAAAAAGTTCTTCATCACGATTTTGCGAACCCGAACCTGTAATCATTACTACTATTGGAAAATCCTTTTTGTCTTTAGGTGTAGTAATGGTGCCCGCTAAAGTGTTTTTGTCCATAGGATTTACAAAAGTCACTTCTTCGATGCTGTAATTAAAAGGGCCTTTTGGCATTTGCGGACGATTGAAAGCGTATTCCTTTTGTCTTTGATTTCTTTCCAAGATTAGTGGCATTTCCATTCCTCCTTGTTTGAATTTGCCTTCAATTTTTCCGTTAGCTAAAGTTCCATTATACGAAATGCCTAAGTCTGCAGCATTAATAGTTAATACACTTCCTTTGAAGATAGTTTCTTTTACTGGAATGTCTTTTGCTCCTTGTTTTGGACTGTCTAAAGTAGTTGATAAATTCCCATTGGCATCTTTAATGTTGAAAATTAGCGGAAGTTTCATTCCTTGTAAGTCTAATTCGCCACTCCAAGAACCTGTAATGTCTTGGCTAAAGCCTAGGTGAGATACTATGCTTAAAGCGATAGTTGCAATTAATTTTTTCATACTGTTCGATTTTTTGATTAATGATTTGATGATTTGATGATTATATAATATGTTTGATTAAATACTGTGTAATTCCTTCGGATAGCATTATCAAAAACCCAAAGCCAACCCACTGTTGCCATTTTTTTATGTTAGTTGCGGTTTTAAATCCGTTGACTAGCAAGGTAATCGTATAGGCAATGGTTGCTAGAGATAAGAGTCCAAATAATAAACCTAAAATCATTTCAAGATTGGACTCAAATATTTTTTCGGGATTTTTGATGTTTTTAAGTGCTTTTTCATTCAAATTATTAGGAATCATAAAGCTACTTAGTAATGATAAAATATAAATAGGGAATCGATACCAAAATGCCGTGTTTAAAATATCAATAAAACGTGTTTTAGTGTTAAAGTACTTGCCTAATCCAAAGAAAAGTAAAGCAACAATTGAAACATTGATGATGTTTTCTAAAAAAACAGTAATTAATTCGGGATTCTCAACGATGTGCATATCCAGAGTTCCATTGAAAGAACTGTTACAAAATGAGCCAATAATACTTCCTACGATAGTAATTAATAGTCCTGATAATGCTAATTGTTTTTCTGTGAAAATTGAAAACGGATTGAAGATAGTTTGCCAGTTCATAATGTATTATTTCATTTTTTGAATTTTCTCAATTAAATCGTCCATCTTGTTACGCATTGTAGGATACGAAAGTTCTGCTTGTTTTGCCATTTCCTTTATACTTCCGCTTGTTAAAAAGAATTCAAGGATAAATTCTTGCTCCTCACGACTTAATTTTAAATACAAAGGCAATTCATAATTTCCATTTACTTCGGTACTACACTGATCACATCTCATCTGGCTGACACGTAGTGCACTCTCACAACTTGGACATACTATAGGTAATTTCATAACTGAATTTTAAAAAATGATTGATGATTGTTGATGCAAATGTATGAAATAATTAAAATATATTTAATAAAGTTAAAATAAGTTTTAATAAAATTAAAAATGTTTTAATTTTAAAACATAAAAAAACCCCACATTCGTGAGGCTCTTTCATCTTTATTCTTGTTTCTTTCTTCTAAAATTAAGCATTCATCAAACTCTCAATTTCATCTGCTTCAATTGGAATGTTGCGCATTAAATTGAAAGGTTCTCCTTTTTCTTGAATTACCACATCATCTTCTAAACGAATTCCAAATCCTTCTGCTGGAATGTAAATACCAGGCTCTACTGTGAATACCATATTAGCTTTCATTGGTTCGTGTAATAATCCGTAATCATGTGTGTCTAAACCTAAATGATGTGAGGTACCGTGCATGAAATATTTTTTATATGCTGGCCAGTCTGGATTTTCGTTTTGTACATCAGCTTTGTCAATTAAACCTAAGCCTAACAATTCGGAAGTCATTATTTTGCCAACTTCAATGTGGTATTGTTTCCAAAGTGTTCCCGGAACCAACATTTTTGTAGCTTCAATTTTCACATTTAAAACAGCATTGTAAACTGCACGTTGTCTATCTGTGTAACGACCCGAAACAGGAATTGTTCTAGTCAAATCACTTGAGTAATTAGCATATTCGGCACCAACATCTAGTAATAAAAGATCACCTGCTTTACATTGTTGGTTGTTTTCGATATAATGTAATACATTAGCATTGTTTCCAGACGCAATAATCGGAGTGTAAGCAAAACCTTTAGAACGATTGCGTAAAAATTCGTGAGCTAATTCGGCTTCGATTTCGTATTCCATTACATTGGGTTTTACGAAAGACAAAAGTCTACGAACACCTTTTTCTGTAATGTTACATGCATGCTGAATTAAATCGATTTCTTCACTTTCCTTAATAGAGCGTAAGCGTTGTAAAATAGGATTTGATTTTTCAACTTTGTGAGCAGGATAAGTTTCCTTCCACCATTTTACAAATCTTGCTTCACGTGTTTCAGTTTCAATGGTTGCACGATAATGTTCATTAGTATTAATGTACATCGTATCAGCATAAGCCATTATTTCCTTTAATGTTTTATGAAAATCCTGAAGCCATATTACTGTTTTGATACCAGATACTTGAAAAGCACGTTCTTTAGTTAGTTTTTCACCTTCCCAAACTGCAATGTGATCATTAGTTTCTTTTAAGAATAAAATTTCTTTTAAATGTTCATAAGGTGCGTCTGGGAAAAGTAATAAGATGCTTTCTTCTTGATCTACTCCAGATAAATAGAAAATATCACGGTGCTGTGCAAAGGGCAATGTACTGTCTGCAGAAACAGGGTAAATATCGTTCGAGTTAAAAACGGCAACACCGTTAGGTTTCATTAATGCTGTAAATTTCCTTCTATTTTTAATAAATAAATCTCGGTCTATTTGATGGTATTTCATGGTGAAATGATTTATATAAAATGATTTTCAAATTTAGGATTTTGAAGCTAAAATGCATCATCTATATTGTAAAATTAGCATTTAATTAGGATAATACTTTTTTTTAGCTATTTTCGTTTTAAAACTATCAACTATAAACAAAAAGTATATGAAGCTTAAAGTGATTTTGGGATTCACTTTTATAAGTGCAATTTTTTTTTCATGCACTGATAATGATGATAAAGAAGTTACTCAAGATGAACCTCAGTTAATTGTGAAGTTTAAGTTTGATCCTAATCAAGCAAGGTTAGATAATTTAGGTCAACCATCGTCAGTCCCAGCTGGACACGCGGCTCAATCACCTATATTTAATAAAATTAGTTCTCATTATTTAGAATTAGCACCAACAGCATTTACGGCTTTAGGCCAAGGTACAATTTTGTATAGAAATGCCGAGACAACTCAAGGTGGAGCTAATGCTATAGATTTTAGTAAAGCAAAAATCGTTAGTGAAGGAGAAGTTTTTTTGTCAATCCCTTTAAAGAATATAACACCAGGGAGTTATGAATGGGTAAGATGTTCGCTTTCGTATCAAGATTACAATATAAAAGTTTTAAGTGCCGGAACCGAATATACTGGAACACTCGCAAGCTTTGTTGGTTTTAAAAATTACATTACATCTTTTACTTCAGGAGGTTATACATATAATGTTAATGCTAATAAGGATCAAGGTTTTTGGGCTTTTGGATTACAAGGGTTTAATTATTCAATCTCAGGTCAAGCGCCAGCAGGAGCTACAACAGTGCCTAATCCAATCGCTTCAACGTCACCAATTCCTTCAGGATCATGTGTCGTTACAGGAAAATTTGGAAATAATTTAGTTGTTGTTGGAAATGAAACTAAAGACATTGTTGTTACACTTTCACTTTCAATTAACAATAGTTTTGAATGGGCCGAAGTAAATGCAGATGGAAAATATGAGCCATCAATTGGTGAAAATGTTGTCGATATGGGATTGAGAGGTTTAATCCCAAGTTACAACTAGAAAAAATAAAAAATAATAAGAAAGCATCTGGATAAATATTTAGGTGCTTTTTTTGTTTTTTGTGCGTATTTTAAATTCATTATAAATAATACTTAAAGGTTTGTGGTTACAGTCAAATTCCTTTACTTTTGTTTCAACTTTTTTAAAATTAATAATCAACAAATACTATGGCAAAATCTGCGCTTTTAAAGTCATCTTTAGCAAAAAAATACTGGATGGCTCTTACAGGTTTATTTTTATGCTTGTTTTTGACGGGACATTTATTAGGTAATCTTCAGTTATTGGCTGGGACTTCACCTGAAGCTGCTTTAAAATTTAATAAGTATGCTTTGTTCATGACTACAAATCCAGCGGTAAAATTACTTTCTTACTTAACTTACATTTCAATTATTTTTCATGCAATCGATGGGCTTATGCTTGCGTTTCAAAATAAAGCTGCACGACCTGTAGCTTATGCAATGAACAAGCCTCAAGTAAATAGTAGTTTTGCATCAAGAAACATGGCGGTACTAGGTACAGTAATTTTAATTTTTATTGTAACTCATATGACTAATTTTTGGGCGAAAATGCATTTTTCACAAATGCCGCTTCAAAAAATGACAATTGAAGTGCAACCAGGAATGAAACAAGATTTTTATCTTACTACAGATGGAGGATATGTTCCAGTTAATGATCCTACATACGTTGTTAAGAATAAAACAGAAATTTATGAAGTTAATGCTAATGTAAAGGTAAAAGAAGGTTATAAAGATTTACATAAAATTACTTTTGATTTCTTTAGAAATCCACAATATGGGCTAGTATTTACAATATTATATGTTCTTTCAATGGCTGTTTTAGCATTCCATTTACTTCATGGTTTTCAGAGTGCTTTCCAATCATTAGGAGTGAATAATAAATTTACGCCTGCAATTAAAATGTTCGGAACTGGATTTGCTATTATAGTGCCTTTATTATTCGCAATCATTCCACTTTTCATTCACTTTACAAAATAATCAACATCAGAATATATTATGAAGTTAGATTCTAAAATACCAGAAGGTCATATTTCAGAGAAATGGACTAATCATAAAAATCATTTAAAGCTTGTTGCTCCAAATAACCGCCCAAAAATTGATGTTATTGTTGTGGGAACTGGTTTAGCAGGTGCTTCGGCTGCCGCATCTCTAGGAGAAATGGGTTATAATGTAAAAGCATTTTGTTTTCAAGACTCTCCTCGTCGTGCGCACTCAATCGCAGCTCAAGGTGGAGTTAATGCTGCAAAAAATTATCAAAATGATGGTGACTCAGTTTATCGTTTATTTTATGATACAATAAAAGGAGGTGATTACCGTGCACGTGAAGCAAACGTACATCGTTTAGCTGAAGTTTCTGGTAACATTATAGACCAATGTGTAGCTCAAGGTGTTCCTTTTGCACGCGAATACGGAGGTTTGTTAGACAACCGTTCTTTTGGTGGAACTCAGGTGCAACGTACTTTTTACGCCGCTGGTCAAACAGGACAACAATTATTATTAGGCGCTTATTCGGCACTATCACGTCAAATAGGTTTAGGACGTGTTAAAATGTATAATCGTCACGAAATGCTTGACATCGTAAAAGTTGATGGAAAAGCACGTGGAATAATTGCTCGTGATTTAGTTACAGGAGAAATTCAACGTCATTCTGCTCACGCAGTAATCATTGCTTCAGGAGGATATGGGAATGTATATTTCTTGTCTACTAATGCTATGGGAAGTAATGTAACTGCTGGTTGGAAAATTCACAAACAAGGAGCTTTATTTGCAAACCCATGTTATGTTCAAATTCACCCAACTTGTATTCCAGTTCACGGGACAAATCAGTCTAAATTAACGTTAATGTCTGAGTCGTTACGTAACTCTGGACGTATATGGGTACCAAAGAAAAAAGAAGATGCTGAAGCTATTCGTGCAGGAAAATTAAAACCTGTTCAAATTGCTGAAGAAGATAGAGATTATTTCTTAGAAAGAAGATATCCTGCTTTTGGTAATTTAGTACCTCGTGACGTAGCATCTCGTGCAGCAAAAGAGCGTTGTGATGCAGGTTACGGTATCGAAGCGAATGATACAAATGAAGGGGTTTATTTAGATTTCTCTTCAGAAATTCAAAGTAAAGGAAAGCAAGCAGCTTATGCTAAAGGGAATCATAATCCAACCGATGCTGAAGTTACTGCATTAGGAAAACAATGGTTGGAAGAAAAATATGGTAACTTATTTACCATGTACCAAAAAATTACGGATGAAAATCCATATGAAACACCAATGAAAATTTATCCAGCAGTTCACTATACAATGGGTGGTGTTTGGATTGATTATAACTTACAATCAACAATTCCTGGATGTTTCGTAGCTGGTGAGGC
>CAZMCP010000054.1:0-15034 GCA_964565035.1 uncultured Flavobacterium sp.
ATGGAAAACTCCAATTGGTTTTACTTCAATAACACAACCTGGGAATGTAGGCTTAGTTACTAATACTAAAACATCTAATGGATCACCATCTAATGCTAATGTTTCTGGAATAAAACCGTAATCTGCAGGATACATCATTGAAGAGAATAACATACGATCGAAACGCATTCTCTTTAAATCAAAATCATATTCATATTTGTTACGGCTTCCACGAGGAATTTCAACTAAAACGTCGAAAGTTTTTACTTTATCTGCAGTCATTTTGCTTTCCTTTTTATTTTTTGAGGGTGCAAATGTACGGCAAAAAGTTAGCTCTTCGGCAAGCTCAGAGTAAAAAAAAATGAAAAGTTTTTGAAAAAATTACTTTTTCTTAATACTGATAGGATATTTTTCGACCTCGTTTTTGAAGATAGTGATGCCAAAGTAAAAATGATGCTAGTGTTCTATGAGGTGCCCAATTTTGTGCATAAGCAATCATTTCATCTTTTCCTTGTAACCCTAGTAATTCTTTCATGGTATTTACTATCGCAATATCACCAATAGGTAAAACATCTTCTTTTTTTAAAGAGAACATTAAATACACATCAATTGTCCAATTTCCTATTCCTTTTAATTGAATTAGTTTTTCGCGAACCTCATCTGCAGAAATTAATGACAAAGTTGACAAATCGATCTTATCTGTCAATATAGCATCTGCTAGGTGATTAATATATTTTGCTTTTTGACGACTTACTCCAAAAGTTCTAAATTCTTCTTCAGAAATTGAAATTAAGTTTTTAGGGATAATTTGACCTACTGCGTCACGCATTCTTAAAAAAGTAGCTTTTGCAGAATCGATAGAAACTTGTTGCTCTAAAATAAGTAAAACCAACGTTTCAAATCCTTCAGGACGTGACGGAATGATTTCTGGCAAACCATATTGATTTATGATTTGTTCAAAAATCTTGTCTTTTTGAGTTAAATATTGAATTGCCTCTTTCATTTTTGTTAAAAATAGCCCTGATAGGAATGAAAATCCTTTACTTGTGGTGTTCACAAGTAAAGATTGTAATGTATAGCAGGAAAAAGCTCCTAGAAATAGAAACCAAAAGAGCCTTTTATTCCAAATTTATTAGCATCGGGAAGGTTAAGATAACTTCCTCTCCAACAAAAATCTAGCCTAAAACACTTGAAAATATTACCAACTCCGGCATTGTACTCCCAATACCCATCTACTGGTGCTCTATAAGTTATATTTGATGCATTGATAGCTTTATTTTCATCTGAAACGCTACCGTAAACAGCTTTAACTCCTACTATTTCTCTCCAATTTAGCTTTTTAAGGAAAGGGATTCTCGAGAAAAATCTTCCGTTAAAATGATGCTCTAGGTGTAATGATGTATACTGATCTGTAATGAACTCGTAATAGTTCATTAAGTTATAGGTATTATCTATCACAAAATAGGACTGGTTTCCTGGAACAACCGCCATTAACCCAAGAGGTACAGTGCCAAAAGTTTTTCCTGCTTCGAAAGTGGTAAACAATCTACCCATTCCTGCTAAAAATATTGGCTGACGGTAATAGAATTGTAATTTATTGTAATCGAAATCACTTCCAAAAATACCTTTTATCCCTTGACTAAAGTTCACATAGACACGTGCATGATTATTATCTACTAAAAGTCTCTCAACACCATATCCTACTGTTTTTCTTCCAGGTGTATAATCTATCCCCATTGTAAATTCATACTGTTGCAATGCCGATTTTACAACGCCATCCTGATAATAATTTAAGCTGAACGTAGGAGATGCAGATTCAAGAGTTCGATAGGATATTCCAGCTTGCACTACAAAGTTTTTAAGTGGTTCCATTTCTGCTTGAAAAGTGGTCAAGTTAACATTAGTTAACTTACTATTATCTCCACTAGCAAAGAACGATGACGAAGCAAAACTTCGCCCAAGAACATCATTAGAAGTTGTGAGACTCACTCCTATTTGTTCTACATCACGACGATTCCCTAATGTAAGTATGATTCTGTTCTTTTTATCAACCATTACTTTTCCAGACACACCGTATTTGAATTTATTATCTTTAAATCCATAGGCAGTATAGGCTTGAAGTCTCCATAAATCATTTGAACCAAAATAAGTTCTTCCTCCAAATCTAATTCGTTGCCCCTCTATATCATTGTAACCAAATATTGAAAAGATAGGTCCGTAATCGATAAACCCTTTTTGTATGTATCCGCTTGCTAATATGGTACTTAAATTATAAAGCTGTTTGAACCTTTTAACTGTTTTTAATGTATCAAGCATTTTGTAGACCCCAAGCTCATCTTTACTTAGATTCTCCATTCTGTTTTCATTCCAAAAAGCCTCTGTTTTATTATAAACATTAGGATCAAAATCGTTTATGCTTTCACGATAAAATTTATCTTCTTTAGGCTCATTAAATTTATGATCATCAAAAATTGTTGTTCGCTTTCCATAAACACCTTTAGAAGATTCTTTTTTATTAAGTGCGAAATCAGACATCATGTAATCTCTCTTAAGAAGAAAAACAGAATCATTAAGTACATCAAATTCTTGCTCAATATAAATATCTTTTACCCAGTTAATATTAGCACTTTTTGAAGCTGCCATATTAATTTTCTTAATAGCAAATGTGGTGTCATTTACCCAAAAATCTCCTTTAAAAGTCAATTCATTTTTTCGACGAGGATAGTAAACAATGTTATAGCACCATTTTTTATCGATATAAGTACTGTCTGCCAAAACATAGTTATAAGTATTAATACCAGTTCTAGACAATGGACTCACGAAATTTTTATCGAAGAAATTCAAGTAATTGTTATAGATATCGTAATCTGAATATAAATCCTTGATAAAAGTATCAACTCCGTTACCGTTACCAAGACCTGAGTTTTTATTTGCTTTTAATACTTCCTTTTTCTTTCCGTTAGTATTATCACCATAAACCTCATATAAAGATTCATTTATAAAAATTGGCAAATAAGTTTTTCCTGTAATTCTAGAAGTATCTACTTGATCAAATATGAACTCCATTCCTTTAAAAAGCTTATTTTTCATGAAAGCCGAATCGATTGTATTCATATCAAATTCTACTTTTTCATACTTTTTCATTGCATACTGATCGAACATATACAATCCGTTTTTGCGCTTTTTCTCCCAAATTTTTCTAAGAATATCAAGTGCCGGGTTATTTTTCTTTGAAGTTTTACCTGCATAAATTTTAACCTCTTCTAACAAGTTAGCTCCTCCAAAAACAATTTTCATGTTGTAGTTTACAGCTTTAGTCAACTTTACTTCTTTTGTTTCAAAACCAACATAAGAAACTACTAAAACAGAATGATTGTTGTCTGATTGAATATAAAACTTACCGTTTTCATCAGTAGTCACACATTCTCTAGTTCCTTTAAAACAAACATTTGCATAAGGAACTGTACCCCCTAAATCATCATATACTAAACCACTTACTTTTGTTTGAGAAAATGATAAAGTCACAAAAAACAAACCTATTAAGGCAAAAATATGTCTCATAAAATATTACTTAGGCATTTAAAGCAATGCAATCTTTATTCCAAAAAAACGAAACTGTCTTGAAAAAAAAACTTCATCGAAAAAGATGAAGTTTCAAATATACTTATTTATAGTATTCAAATAATAATTAGTAAATAGTCAATTACTTATACATTACTTTTTTTACTGCTTTGATTACATCCTGTGCATTAGGCAACCATTCTTTCAACAAAGTTGGAGAATAAGGTGCTGGTGCATCAGCAGTAGTGATTCTTTGAATTGGTGCATCTAAATAATCAAATGCTCTTTCTTGAACCATATATGTAATTTCAGAAGCGACTGAAGCAAATGGCCATGCTTCTTCAAGCACAACTAAACGATTTGTTTTTTTAACTGAATTAATGATACAATCATAATCCATAGGACGCACAGTTCTCAAATCTATAACTTCTGCAGAAACGCCTTCTTTAGCTAATTCTTCAGCAGCTGTTAAAGCTTCTTTAATAATCTTACCAAAAGAAACAATCGTTACATCTTTCCCTTCTCTTTTGATATCTGCTACTCCTAGTGGAATAGTATATTCGCCTTCTGGCACTTCTCCTTTGTCACCATACATTTGCTCAGATTCCATGAAAATAACTGGATCATTATCACGAATAGCCGCTTTCAATAAACCTTTAGCATCATAAGGAGTTGAAGGAACAACTACTTTTAATCCTGGTGTATTTGCAAACCAGTTCTCAAATGCTTGTGAGTGTGTAGCTCCTAACTGACCTGCAGAAGCTGTTGGACCACGAAATACCATAGGCATCGGGAATTGTCCAGCAGACATTTGACGCATTTTTGCAGCGTTATTTATAATTTGGTCAATACCAACTAATGAGAAGTTAAAAGTCATAAACTCAACAATAGGACGACAACCATTCATTGCTGAACCAACTGCAATACCTGCAAAACCTAACTCAGCAATTGGTGTATCAATAACACGTTTTGGACCAAATTCATCCAACATCCCTTTCGAAGCTTTATAAGCTCCATTGTATTCTGCTACTTCTTCACCCATCAAATATACCGATTCGTCACGACGCATTTCTTCGCTCATCGCTTCACAAACCGCTTCTCTAAACTGTATAGTTCTCATATTATATATGTATCTCTGTAAAATTGAAAGGCAAAAATAAAAATTTTAAATCATTTAAAGCATTTTTAAAGCAACTAACTCGATTAAAATCGAATATAATTCACGAAAACGAAATAGTTTTTCAAAAAAAATATTATGCACGCATACTATTATTCGGTTTTTTTACTTAATTTTGTGTCTCAATTTTGTAAAAACCAATTTATTAAACGATGAAAATATTAGTTTGCATCAGCCATGTGCCTGATACTACTTCAAAAATTAATTTTACCAATGGTGATTCTGAATTTGACACCAATGGTGTACAGTATGTGATTAATCCTAATGATGAATTTGGCTTAACAAGAGCTATTTGGTTCCAAGAACAGCAAGGTGCAAACGTAACTGTTGTTAATGTTGGAGGTCCTGACACAGAGCCAACTTTAAGAAAAGCTTTGGCAATTGGAGCAAACGAAGCTATACGTATAAATGCAAATCCAACTGACGGTTTATTTGTTGCAAAGCAATTAGCTGAAGTAATCAAAACTGGAGGTTATGACTTAGTAATTGCTGGTAAAGAATCATTAGATTATAATGGCGGAATGGTACCAGGAATGATCGCAGGTATTTTAGGATCAAACTTTGTGAACTCTTGTATTGATTTAAAAGTTGACGGAAATAATGCAACTGCAGTTCGTGAAATTGACGGAGGAAAAGAAACAGTTACAACTACTCTACCTTTAATTGTTGGAGGGCAAAAAGGATTAGTTGAAGAAAAAGATTTACGCATCCCTAACATGCGCGGAATTATGACAGCAAGAACTAAAGCTTTACAAGTTTTAGAACCAGTTGGTGCAGACGCAGCTACAAAAGCGGTTAAGTTTGAAAAACCAGCTCCTAAATCGGCTGTAAAATTAGTAAGTCCAGATAATTTAGATGAATTAATCAACTTATTACACAACGAAGCAAAGGTAATTTAATTTTGAATTTTAAATGATCATTTAAGTCATTTGAAATTTATAATTCAAACATTCAAAATAAAAAGAATCATGTCTATATTAATATACGCAGAATCAGCAGAGGGAAAATTCAAAAAAGTAGCTTTTGAATTAGCTTCTTATGCAAAAAAAATTGCCGAATCTACAGGCACAACTGTTACCGCTTTAACAATTAATGCTGGTGATGTTTCAGAATTAGGAAAATACGGAGTAGACAAAGTATTAAAAGTAACTAATGACAAATTAGCAAACTTTACAGCTAAAGCTTATGCAGATGCAATTAAACAAGCAGCTGAAAAAGAAGGCGCTAAAATTGTAATCTTATCATCAACTACAGACAGCTTATATACTGCTCCGCTAGTTGCAGTAAGTTTGAATGCAGGATACGCATCAAACGTAGTAGCTTTACCTTTAAGCACTTCTCCATTCCAAGTGAAAAGAAACGCATTCTCAAACAAAGCTTTTAACATCACTCAAATTGATACAGATGTAAAAGTTTTAGCTATTGGAAAAAACAGTTTTGGATTAGTAGAATCAAATGGTGCAGCCGCAGCAGAAGATTTTTCTCCTTCAATTTCTGATGCCGATTTTGGTGTAAAAGTACAATCAGTTGAAAAAGGTTCTGGAAAAGTTACTATCGCAGATGCTGATGTAGTTGTATCTGGAGGACGTGGTTTGAAAGGTCCTGAAAACTGGGGAATGATTGAAGAATTAGCTTCAGTATTAGGAGCCGCAACAGCTTGTTCTAAACCAGTATCTGACTTAGGATGGAGACCTCATAGCGAACACGTAGGACAAACTGGAAAACCTGTTGCAACTAATTTATATATTGCTATTGGTATTTCAGGAGCTATACAGCATATTGCAGGAGTTAACTCGTCTAAAGTAAAAGTTGCTATCAACTCTGACCCTGAAGCTCCTTTCTTTAAAGTAGCTGATTATGGAGTAGTTGGTGATGCTTTCCAAGTAGTACCTGCTTTAATCGAAAAACTAAAAGCTTTCAAAGCTCAAAATTCATAATAGTTTATTGATAACTATGTTAAAAAGAGTCACAAATATGTGACTCTTTTTTGTTTAAATAAGCAAAAGTTTTTTGTTACTTTGCAAGAATAGAATAAGTAAATTAAACAACTTATTTCTAAACAAGAATAGAATGAGCTTAGTAAAACTATCCATAAAAGGAATATCGTATAGCCAAACTCAAAATGGAGCATACGCTTTAATACTAAATGAAGTTGATGGCGATAGAAAGTTGCCAATTGTTATTGGTGCATTTGAAGCACAATCGATAGCAATTGCTTTAGAAAAAGAGATAAAACCACCTAGACCTTTAACGCACGATTTATTTAAAAATTTCGCAGAAAGATTTGACATTGTAATCAAACAAGTTATAATCCACAAACTAGTGGATGGTGTTTTCTATTCTAGTATGATTTGCGAGCGTGATAAAATTGAGGAGATTATCGATGCAAGAACTTCAGACGCTATTGCATTAGCACTACGTTTTAACGCACCAATTTTTACTTACAAAAATATTTTAGACAAAGCTGGAATCTATTTAAAAGTGAATCCCGAAACTGAGAATCCTGAAAATTTAGACGATATACTTTCTACGCCTGAAACTTTTGGCTTAGAAGATAGTAACGAACCTAAAAACACATACTCTACATACAGCTTATCTGAACTACATGAAATGCTTGAACAAGCTGTTCAAGATGAGGATTATGAGAAAGCAGCAAATGTAAGAGACGAAATATCGAAAAGAGAATCATAAAATGAAGCAGTATTTAGATTTAGTTAAGCACGTTTTAGAAAACGGAAACCAAAAAGGAGATAGAACAGGAACAGGAACCAAAAGTGTTTTTGGCTACCAAATGCGTTTTGATTTAAACGAAGGTTTTCCAATGGTAACTACAAAAAAGCTGCATCTAAAATCTATAATATACGAACTATTATGGTTTTTGAAAGGCGAAACAAACATTGCTTATTTAAAAGAAAATGGAGTACGTATTTGGGACGAATGGGCAGATGAAAATGGAGATTTAGGACCAGTTTATGGACATCAATGGAGAAACTGGAACAGTGAAGAAATTGATCAAATAACCGAATTAATTGAAACTTTAAAAACAAATCCAAATAGCAGAAGAATGTTAGTTTCTGCCTGGAATCCTTCTGTTTTACCAGATACAACAAAATCATTTGCAGAAAATGTTGCAAACGGAAAAGCCGCTTTACCTCCTTGTCATGCTTTCTTTCAATTTTATGTAGCAGATGGAAAACTATCATGTCAATTGTACCAAAGAAGTGCCGACATATTTTTAGGCGTACCTTTCAATATTGCTTCATATGCATTGTTCACATTAATGATCGCTCAAGTTTGTGATTTACAACCTGGAGAATTCATCCATACTTTTGGAGATGCTCATATTTATAACAATCATTTTGAACAACTAGAATTGCAACTAAGTCGTGATCCAAAACCTCTACCTAAAATGATTTTGAATCCTGAAGTAAAAAACATTTTCGACTTTACTTTTGAAGATTTCACTTTAGTTGATTACGATCCACATCCTCATATAAAAGGTCAAGTTGCTGTGTAATTTTATTTTTACAAAAAAACTTCTATCTTTAAATCCGTAAACTTAACCTTATGGACATTAACCAACACGAACTGTACGAATATGCGCGTTTGCGTTTAAAACAAAAGAAACGCTTATATTATCATTTTGTATTATTTGTTCTAGGAAGTATTTTTTTTGTAATAGCAAACAAACTTCTTGGTGTTTTTCCTGAATCTAATTGGTTTTTATGGGCAATAACAATTTGGACTTTCATATTTGTTTTACACTTTATAAGAGTTTTTATTACAGATAGTTTTATGAACAAAAACTGGGAACGTACACAAATTGACAAACTAATTGCTAAACAAGAACGCAAAATAGAGCAATTACAAAAAGATTTAGATCAAAAAAACACCTAATGATTACACTTATAGCGGCAGCTGGTGAAAATAACGAACTTGGCAAAGACAATAATTTGCTTTGGCATTTACCTGATGATTTTAAGCGCTTTAAAGCCCTCACAACTGGCCATTATATAGTAATGGGAAGAAAAACCTTTGAAAGTTTCCCTAAGCCTCTACCCAATCGCACACACATAATCATTACTAGAAGCAAAGACTACAAAGTGCCAGAAGGTTGCTTTGTAGTTAATGATTTAGAAAAAGCTATTGAAATATGCCCGAAGAACGAAACTATTTATATAATTGGCGGTGGCGAAATTTACAAACAAACCATTACTATTGCTGATTGCATAGAACTAACACGAGTCCATGAGAAGTTTGAAGCAGATACTTTTTTCCCAAAAGTTGATTTATCAATATGGCAATTAACTTCATCCGAATTTCACGACAAGGATGAAAAACACAAGTATCCTTTTACTTTTGAAACCTATTTAAAGATAAGATAAAAACAAAAAAAAAACACTTCTTAATGAAGTGTTTTTCTCTAATAATGTCGTTTTGGTGTAAAAGCAATCGAATCTTGTTTTCTACTGTTCAACCAAACCTATAATGGCCAATAAAAAACGGATATTAGAATCTCTAACGCCGCATTACCAAATACCACTAAAGTAACGCAACAAAACTAAAATTTCCAAAAACAAATTTAACCCAAAGAACGTTTGTGACACTTAAAAAAAACGATGATAAAGATCGTTCCTGATTGCGATTATAAAATAATCGTGTCAATTATTCTATCTTAAAAACACCACTGAAAATAAAACTTATTTCCGACGTAATTAGAAGTTAAATTTAACATTTTTTTTTAAGCAACACAATACCAAACACTTAGTATTTTAAAAAATACCTGTTTTCAGTTAGAAAAAACGATGAACATTCTATAAACATCGATGAGATACGTGTTTTTCAGGGATTAAAAATTAAATTCTATATTTGCTGAAATTAATTTTATGTCAATTAGCACTAAACCATACAAAGATTCCGACTTAGGAAAGAAAGAACAGGTAGCAAAAATGTTTGATAACATATCAAACAATTATGACAATTTGAATAGAGTAATCTCTTTTGGTGTTGATATTAAGTGGCGTAAAAAGATATTAAAACTAGTTTCGTCCAAAAATCCTGAAACTGTTTTAGACATTGCTACAGGAACAGGAGATTTAGCTATCTTGCTAGCAGAAACAAATGCAAACAAAATTATTGGCTTAGACATTTCTGCAGGAATGCTCGAAGTAGGGAAGCAAAAAATCGCTCAAAAAAAACTTTCAAACAAAATAGAAATGGTTTTAGGTGATTCTGAAAAAATACCCTTTAACGACAACACTTTTGATGCCATAACTGTTGCTTTTGGAATTAGAAACTTTGAAAATTTAGAATTAGGTTTATCTGAAATTTTAAGAGTACTTAAGCCAAATGGTATATTTGTTATTTTAGAAACTTCTGTTCCAGAAAAATTTCCTTTCAAACAAGGGTATAAAATTTACACTAAAAACATCTTACCTATTATTGGAAAAATGTTTTCTAAAGATAAAGTTGCATACAAGTACTTGTCAGATTCTGCATCAATTTTTCCATATGGCAAATCATTAAACAATATTTTAGAAAAAATTGGGTTTATAGATGTAAATCATATGCCTCAAACATTTGGTGTAGCAACCATTTACAGTGCAACAAAAAAATAATTCAATAAAATGAGTAACAGACTCTTAATCTTGGTTTTCATAATCACTTCAACAATAAGTAATGCTCAAGTATTTACTAAAAGCATGTTTGCTAGAAAACCGATTATAAACCTTGAAAATTTTGACAAACAGCGAATTCATTTTGGGTTTTATTTAGGCTTCAACAATTATGATTTCAAAATTGATAAAAAATACGACGGTCAAGATATTTTAGTGGATAGTCAAATGGGATTTAATGTTGGTCTAATTTCAAATTTAAGATTGACAGAGCATTTTGACCTACGATTTGAGCCAGGCTTATGTTATGGTCAAAGAAATTTACATTTCCAAAATATTTCTGATCCAGTTGATGCTTTAAGAGAAGTAAAATCTACATATATACATTTCCCGTTACTACTTAAATTTTCTTCAAAACGACTAGGTAATGTTAAACCTTATTTAATTGGTGGAGTTTCTACATCTTTAAACTTAACCAGTAATGCAGATTCACAAGATGACAATTCTGCTGATAGATTTAGAATGCTAAAAAACACAAACAATTATGAAATGGGCGTTGGTATAGATTTATATTTTGAATATTTTAAATTTTCTCCATCTATAAGAGGTGTTTTTGGACTTAAAAACGAGTTAATTCCGGACAATGATCCTAATAGTCCTTGGACAGGTAATGTAGCCTCAATGTCTACTCGTGGCATCTTTATTAATTTTGCTTTTCACTAATTAATTTCCACGTTTAAATTCACTTAATACAATTGCAGTTGCTGTAGCTACGTTTAAACTTTCTGTGACCTGCAAATTACCAAATCTTGGAATGGCTATTCTTTGGGTAACTTTGTTTTCAATATCAATTGAGATACCATTTGCCTCATTACCCAAAACTATAACACCACTTGAAGGAAGTTTTGTTTTATAAATATTGTCTCCATTCATAAAAGTACCAAAAACCGGAAGCTTTAAGTTTATTAATGTTTGATTTAAATCAACATAATTCACATTTACCCTTGCAATCGAACCCATTGTTGCTTGTACAACTTTTGGATTATACAAATCAACTGTTTGCTCAGAGCAAATTAATTGTTCAATTCCAAACCAATCACAAAGTCTTATAATTGTACCTAAATTTCCTGGATCCCTAATATCATCAAGCGCTATTATTAAACCTTCTTTTTTTATTTTTTCTTCTTTAGGTATTTTAAAAATAGCAAGGCAATCATTTGATGTAGTCAAAGCAGACATTTTTTTTAATTCTGAATCAGTAACAAGAGTTTTTATTTTTTCAGAAACTTCAAAAAAGTTTGGTTTTGTAATATAAATATGCTCTAATTCAAAATTTGATTTAATCAATTCATCAATTACCTTTACACCTTCAGCAATGAATAAACCATGTTGTTTTCTAAATTTTTTTTGAACTAAACTCGTTATAAGTTTTATTTGGTTTTTACTAACCATAAAAAAGTGTATTTTTGAAATAAATTTCTGATTCTTTGAATAATTTCTCTACAAAAATATCAATATTTATCGTAATCGCGGCACTTATTTCTGCATGTAATGTTGTAAAAAAAGTACCCACTGATAAATATCTATTAACTAAAAACACTTTAGAAGTTAACAACAAAAAGGTTAATGATGAGAATTTAACCTCGTTAATTATTCAACAACCTAATTCATCTATTCTAGGATTCAGGCTCAGACTACATTTGTACAACTTGGCAAAAGAAAACACTGATTCTCTTTTTAAAGCCAAATACATTAGTGACCCAAAAAAATATTACCATCAAGCCAAGTGGCTTTCAAAAAAACAAGTACATCGTTTAGGGAAATCATTTTGGTATTCAGGAATCCATACATTTCTAAAAAAAACTGGCGAACCACCAGTTATTCTTGATACTGCTAAAATAAAAAGAACAATTAAGCAGCTTAGAGCACATCATTTTAATGAAGGTTATTTTGATGCTAAAGCACAATATAAAGTAAATTATAAAGATAGGTTTAGCGACGTAAATTACAAAGTTACAACTGGAGCGCCAACATTTCTAGATTCAATTTCAAGAAATATTGAAACACCTGCAATTGATTCACTTTATCTTTTAACGCAAAATAAGTCTTTAATTAAAAAAGGTGACCAATATAAAACGATTAATTTTGATAATGAACGTAATCGATTAACTACATATTACAGGAACCATGGTGTTTTTCATTTTCAAAGAGAAAATATTGATTTTGAAATTGATACTACTACAAAAAAAGCTCCAGTAATAATAAACATATCTAATAGAGAAGTAAAAGATGGCGATACGATAAAATCTGTACCCCATCAGATTTACAGAATTAGTGAAGTAAACATTTATACTATAGAGAAAGATGCCAAAAATCAAAAGACATTTGCTGACAGCGCAATAACTAGAAGATACAATATCTATAGTAATAGCAAACTCCGTTATAGACCAAGAGCAATTACAAGTGCTGTGTTTATTCAAAAAGATAGCTTGTTTAATGAAGATGCTAAATCACTAACATTGAGATCATTAAGTAATTTAAATGTTTTTTACTATCCAAACATTGAGTACAAAGAAGACTCAATTGGCAAGTTAAGAGTAAATATTTATTTAAAATCTAAAGATAAATTTAGCTTTAAAGCTAATGCAGATTTTACACATTCTAACATACAACAATTTGGTATCTCAGGAAGCACCTCTTTATCGATTCGAAATATATTTAGAGGAGCAGAAATATTAGAATTTGGTTTACGTGGTAATATTGGTTCTTCAAAACAATTTTCAAACCCAGAAGATAGTTTTTTCAATGTAACTGAAATTGGAGCAGATTTGAGATTATCATTTCCAAGATTATTTCTTCCTTTCAAGACAAATAGAGTCATACCTAAAAGAATGTTTCCTACTAGTTATATAAGTGCTGGTTTTGCAAAACAACAAAATATAGGTCTTGACAAAGAAAATTTTACATCAATAATAAACTACAGCTGGACTCCAAAGAGGAACACTAATTTTAAATTTGACTTAATCAATGTTCAATACGTAAAAAACGTCAACATAAATAATTATTTTAATGTTTACAACTCTTCCTACAATAAACTAAACACTTTAGCACACATTTACAATACAATTCCGTTGTTTTATGATGAATTTGGAAATTTAACCAAAGAAGCTGGTGGTGCTGATGGATTCATTAATAGTGCTTTAAACAATCAATTTCCTGCTCTAGATCCATTAGGAGCCGATTATAAAACAATAAAGAGTATCAAAGAAAGAAAAGATCGTCTAACAGAAAACAACTTAATATTTGCTTCAAACCTATCATACTATAGAGACTCTAAAACCGATTTTTTAGACAGACAATTTTATAGTTTTAGAGGTAAAGTGGAATCGGCTGGAAACTTCTTATCATTATTGTCAAGCAGTACTAAACAAAAGGAAAATCCAGATGGAACAAAGGAAATTTTTGGCCTTCAGTATTCACAGTATATTAAAACAGAATTTGAATTCATAAAACATTGGGACTTAAATCATAAAAAAATAATAGCATTTAGAAGCTTTTTTGGCATTGCAATTCCTTACGGAAATTCAACCTCAATACCTTTCTCACGAAGTTATTTTGCTGGAGGAACTAATGACAACAGAGCTTGGGAATCTTATAGTCTTGGACCTGGAAGTTCAGGTGGATTAAATGACTTTAATGAAGCTAATATGAAAATTGCTTTAAATGCTGAATATCGTTTTAACCTTTTCGGTAATTTAAATGGAGCTATCTTTGCAGACTGCGGAAACATTTGGAATATTTCTGACAGTGAAACTGATCAAACAAAAATTTTTAATGGCTTAAAATCTCTTGAAAGTTTAGCACTAGGGACAGGAATTGGATTTAGGTATGATTTTAACTTCTTTTTGGTTAGATTAGACCTTGGTTTTAAAACATACAATCCTGCCCGAATTGAAAGTGAGAGATGGTTTAAAGAAATGAGATTAAATAAGTCAGTTTTAAATATTGGTATAAACTATCCTTTCTAATAAAGTAAATTTGTAATTTTGTCAATCTAAAAAATAAAAAACATGGCGCACAATATAAAACCAGGAGTTGCTACTGGTGATCAAGTTCAAGAAATTTTCAACTATGCAAAACAAAAAGGATTTGCTTTGCCAGCTGTAAATGTAGTAGGCTCAAGTACAATCAATGGAGTTCTTGAAACTGCTGCAAAGCTTAAAGCACCAGTAATAATTCAATTTTCAAATGGTGGAGCACAATTTAATGCAGGAAAAGGTTTATCTAACGAAGGACAAAAATCTGCTATTTTAGGAGCAATTGCAGGAGCAAAACACATTCATACATTAGCTGAAGCTTATGGTGCAACTGTTATTTTACACACAGACCATTGTGCTAAAAATTTATTACCTTGGATCGATGGATTATTAGATGCTTCAGAAAAACATTTTGCAGAAACTGGAAAACCATTATATTCTTCGCACATGATAGATCTATCTGAAGAACCAATTGAAGAAAACATAGAAATATGTAAAGAATACTTAGCTCGAATGAGCAAAATGGGTATGACATTAGAAATCGAATTAGGGATAACTGGTGGTGAAGAAGATGGTGTGGACAACAGTGATGTAGATAGTTCAAAATTATATACTCAACCAGAAGAAGTTGCTTATGCATATGAAGAACTTATGAAAATTTCTCC
>CAZMCP010000055.1:0-14916 GCA_964565035.1 uncultured Flavobacterium sp.
GAAACCTACAACTTCTTAAATGAATTAGATATTTCTTATTTACATGTCTTTACTTATTCTGAAAGAGATAATACTGAAGCTGCTGCCATGGAAGAAGTTGTTCCAGCTAATGTAAGAGCAAAACGCAGTAAAATGTTACGAGGATTGTCGGTTAAAAAGCGTCGTGCTTTTTATGAAAGTCAAATTGGTTCAGATAGAACTGTTTTATTTGAGGGAGAAAACAAAGAAGGGTACATTCATGGATTCACAGAAAATTATGTGAAAGTAAAAACACCTTGGAATCCAGAATTGGTCAATACATTACACCAAGTTAATCTGACAAAGATTGATGAAGATGGTAGTGTAAGAATGGAGTTTTTAAATGTATTAGCATAAAAAAAGCCTGTCGAAAGACAGGCTTTTTTTAATCGGTAAGATATGATGCTAAATTTTTGATATATTCTTTACTTTCCAATTTAAGATATTTTTTTTTCTCTTCAACTTTAAGGGAATATTTACTTATAGATTTGAATTTGCTCTCACCTGCATATTCTCCGTTGATTATAATTTCATACTCATTGTCATCTGTTTTTTTTCAATTAGATTCATTGAAAATCAATATGCCATTTCCACAATCATAAAACTCACTCAAATCA
The DNA here is from genome assembly GCA_964565035.1 of uncultured Flavobacterium sp. Lineage (GTDB taxonomy): Bacteria > Bacteroidota > Bacteroidia > Flavobacteriales > Flavobacteriaceae > Flavobacterium. Next base: position 636 of record CAZMCP010000055.1, read on the forward strand.
TTAACAATGATCTTGCCGTTTTTTAAGAAGTTGAATTCATAAACAATATCTAGTGTTTCTGGTTTTTTGTTTAGAAGAGTGAATCCTTTTTTCGAAGCATCACTAAAATCTAAAACATAATATTTTCCAATAATTTTGTCATTAGATGTATCTACTTCTTTACAGTTTGTAAATGTGTTAAATATTAATACTAAAGCAATTATTAAGAAGTTTTTGGCCATTTTTTGACAGGCTTTTTTAATATTTATAATGAAACCGAAGTTTAGTGATTCTGTAAACGTTCTCGCCTAATTTTTCTACAAACTCAAATTTATTTCTTCCAGGTTGATTTAAAGCAATGATTGATTGAGCATCAATTTCATAATACATTCCACTACCTTCCATCATAAATCTTGCGCCATTGTTACGATATGCAGATCGAACTAAATCGAACTCAAACAAATTCCAAGTAGTAAAATCAGCGCTAAAATTACCATAAGAAGTGCAAATACCTTCGGTAATTTCTGTTTTACTTCCGTAGTATTTCTCGATTTTTTCAAAAAAATCAATAATACTTTCTTTGTTCTCTTGATTAGTCATTATGTGATGTGAAATTATTTCATAAAGAAACTGTTTTTAAAGTCTGATTCCAGGAGGAAGCATTTCTTTGTATTTTGGATTTTTTTTGATGAAAGTAGCTATTCTTGGAAAAATAGGTACAACTTTGAATTTTTTCTCCTCAGCAATTGTCATGATTTCTTTTAATAAATCATCAATAAAAGGTTCATTGTCAAAGTTTTCTGGAGTATTGATTCTGGTTAGAAATATCTTTCTTTCTTGAAATGAATATTCCACACTAACCATGCCTTCTTCAGCAAGAGTTTCAAATTGACGAGAAAAAGAGTTGTCTTTAATTTCCATAACTTCTACTAAGTAATCTTAAAATAAATATAAATTAACTACGAAGGTTAAAAACTATTGTTTGAAATATTTAATTTTATACAAATTTCGGTAAAATCTTACTAACTATAACCTTTTTATGTCTAAAATTCATGTTTACTTTATGCCAGGGATGGCGGCTAGTTCTTCTATTTTTGAACGAATTAAACTTCCAGAAGAAGAATTTGAAATGCATTTTTTAGAATGGGTTTTGCCTGAAGATAAGGAAACGCTTATAAGATATGCTGAACGTATGTCTCAAAATATTAAGCATAAAGATGTGGTTTTAATTGGTGTTTCCTTTGGTGGTGTGTTAGTTCAAGAAATGGCTCAATTTGTTTCCGTTCGAAAAGTCATTATAATTTCTAGTGTTAAAAGCAATAAAGAATTACCAAGCCGAATGAAAATTGCAAGACTGACCAAAATATACAAGTTGGTTCCAACAGGCTTGGCTCAAAACGTTGAAGTTTTGGCTAAATATGCCTTTGGGAATGTGGTTAAGAAAAGGTTAGAATTATACGAAAAGTTTCTAAGTATGAGGGATAAGTTATATTTGGATTGGGCGATAGAGCAAATTTTAAATTGGAATAGAGTAGAAGTAGATCCTAAAGTAATTCATATTCATGGAGATGCTGATGAGGTTTTCCCTGTAAAAAACATCAAAGAATATATAAAAGTAGAGGGAGGAACACACATAATGATTATTAATAAATATAGATGGATAAATGCTAACTTGCCTAAAATAATTTTAAATTAATATGAAGAAAGTAATTTTATTGATGACGGTTATTTTTTTTGGAGTATTACTTTTAAGTGCTGCTAAGAATAAAACAGAAAATATACCTTCTAGGATTGATTTTTGTGGAGAAGAAGCACCTTTGAACATTCCAGATGTTCGTGAACGATTTGATAGAGAGTTAGTCGTAAATCAAAATTTACATGGTTCGACAATTTTAATCATTAAACGCGCAAATAGATTTTTTCCTGTAATTGAACCTATTTTGGCAAAAAACAACGTTCCAGATGACTTTAAATATCTAGCTGTGATTGAAAGTTCGTTAACAAATGCTACATCGCCCTCTGGGGCTAAAGGTTTTTGGCAATTTATGCCTTTAACCGCAAAAGAGAAAGGTCTTGAAGTGACAGATATGGTTGATGAACGCTATCATTTAGAAAAGGCTACTCAAATGGCTTGTGAGTATTTAATTAAAGCAAAAGAGAAATTTGGTTCTTGGACAATGGCTGCTGCATCATACAACGGAGGTATAAGCGGTTTGCAAAAAGCAGTTGATCAGCAAATGGAAACGAATTATTATGATTTATTGTTAACAGATGAAACGTTTAGATATGTTTTTAGAATTTTAGCCTTAAAGGAGATTATGCAAAACAAACAGGCTTATGGTTTTAATTTAACTGCTGAGGAATTGTATCAGCCATTGCCAACAAGAAAAGTTGAAATTGATAGTAGTATTACAGATTTGGCTAAATTTGCCAAAACTCAGGGGGTTAATTATAAGGAGCTAAAATTGTTTAATCCTTGGTTAAGAGATAAAAAACTAGACAATCCTTCAAAGAAAAAATACGTTTTAGAGATTCCATTAAAAGGTAATTAAAAATGAAAGTTATGACAGGAACAATAGTACTATCATTAATCATGATTGGTTTATTAGCAGGTATGTTAAGTGGGCTGGTAGGTGTTGGAGGAGGAATTGTTATGGTTCCACTGCTTGTTTTGTTGTTAGGATTCAATCAGCACCAAGCTCAAGGTACTAGTTTAACAGTGTTAGTTGTTCCTGTAACAGCACTTGCTGTTTATAATTATTATAAAGAAGGTTATATAAACTGGAAATATGCAGCAATTATAGCTGTTTTCTTTGTTGTTGGTAGTTATTTTGGAAGTAAATTAGCGATAAGTATTGATCAAAAAATGCTAAAAAAAGTTTTTGGTGTTGTTTTAATAGTTGTAGCTGGTAAAATGCTACTTGAAAAATAAAACTAATTAGTGGTAAGTTGTTCGTCTGAAATATTTTTCTCGATAAGCAAACTACTTAAGCCTTCTCTAAAAACATTGTAATTTAGAGTATAAGCTTTTACATAACTACTCTTGTTATCTGGTTGAGCTCCGCCTCTTTTAATATTTACGACTTTAAGATTTTGATCTAAAAAATAGGATGTTGGAAATCCCAACGTATGTTTTAAGTGAGAAACAACAGTTGCGTCTCTTTTGTATGTTTCATGAGCATAACAAACCGTTATGTTGTGATTGAACTTTCTAGCAATTTTTTTTACTTCATATTTTTTATTCCAAAACAAAATAACAAACTGTACATCTTTAGCATACTTTTGAGCTAATTTGTTCAGGGCAGGAATTTCCCCTTTGCTAGGAATGCACCAAGAGGCGTAAGTAAGTATAAAAACAGGTTTTTTAAAGCTGCTTAGTTTTACTTTTCGTTTTTCAAAACTTTTTAAAGTGTAATCTTCAAAGGTAGTTCCAATAAGATGATGAGAAACTAAAGAGTCAAACATAATTTGACCCTTTTGAATTTCTCTATTGGCAAAAGCATTGTTGCTTTTAATATTATACTTGTTTAAATGTTCTTTAAGTGCTTCAGCAAAGGAAGGTTCGCCACTTTGAGCAAAAGAGCTAAAAGAGAAGGCTATAAATACAAAAATAAGGGTGTAAATATTTTTCATAAGCTATACAACTAGAGCAAAACTATAAATATAAACCTCTGTATTTCAATAATATCGATTAAATATACAAATTTCCGATTATCTGCAATAGTGTAATAAAAAAAACCATACAAAAGTATGGTTTTCGTTTACAAAAGTAAGAAAATATCTATATTTTTTTAAGTTGATCTTTCATCATCTTAATTTGATCCTTAAGCATGTTTTGTTTATCAAGCTTTTTTGCTTCGTTTAAAAGATTTGTTGCTTCAAGTTTTCTTCGTCTACTTAATGCAATTCCAGCTAAGTTTAATTTTGCAAGAGCTAAGTCTTGATCCATAGATAACCCTAAACTAATAGCTTTCTTGAAAAACTTTTCAGCTTGATTTAAATTAGTTTGAGAAACCATTAATCCATTTAGGTAATTGTAATAACCTTGTTGTTTTTGTATTAATGCTGTTTCAGGATTTTTAATTTTATCTAGCCATTTCTTAGCACCTTCAAAATCTTGATTTCTTAATTTTAAGAAAGCCATTAAAATGTATTCGTTTCTAAAGTATAAGAAAACAGGGATTAATGTAAGTAAAGTTAAAAAAATTCCGTTCCCGATATTTCCTTCTGTAAATTGCCAAATACCAGTAATAAAAAGCAATCCAGCGAGTATAAGTTTGATGTTTTTATGAAACATATAGGTGTTTTTAATATTGAGATGCAAATATAGGAAAAGAATTAAAATTATTTTTTATAAAAGCACTTGCAAGAATAAAAATTCGTTGTATATTTGCACTCGGTTTTGAGAAAACCTAAATGATAAGATATTTATACAAGATTTTAAAGATACAAAGCTATGAGTAAGAGAACATTTCAACCATCGAAAAGAAAAAGAAGAAATAAGCACGGTTTTATGGACAGAATGGCTTCTGCGAATGGAAGAAAAGTCCTAGCTCGTCGTCGCGCTAAAGGTAGACACAAGTTAACTGTTTCTTGCGAACCAAGACATAAAAAATAATGATTGATTTTCAATCAAATATCAGGGCGTTACTTTTATTAGTAACGCCCTTTTTTTAAACTGTTCATAAAAATATTGATAAATTTTTGGAGCTTTTTCCTGCTGTACGCTGTATCTTTTTAATTTTGGCTATTCATAGAAAGATAAAGTAGCAAAAATTAAAAAGGATGCCGCTTCCATCAGGGCTATATACAAACAACAACTAGATTTTGAGTTAATCTCAAAAACAAACAACACAACAATGCCTAAAGACAATTCAATTAAATCGGTTTTAATTATCGGGTCAGGTCCCATAATTATTGGTCAAGCATGCGAGTTTGACTATTCAGGTTCACAATCTGCAAGATCATTACGAGAAGAAGGGATAGAAGTTATCTTAATTAACTCTAATCCAGCAACAATTATGACAGATCCTTCAATGGCGGATCACATTTACTTAAAGCCATTAACTACAAAATCTATCATTGAGATTCTAAAAGCACATCCACAAATTGATGCAGTTTTACCAACAATGGGAGGTCAAACAGCATTAAATCTTTGTTTAGAAGCAGAAGATAAAGGAATTTGGAAAGATTTTGGTGTAAAATTGATAGGTGTTGATGTAAATGCAATTAATATTACTGAAGATAGAGATCAGTTTAAAAACTTATTAAATAAAATAGGAATTCCTCAAGCTCCAGCTAGAACAGCAAATTCTTTCTTGAAAGGTAAAGAGATTGCTCAAGAATTTGGTTTTCCATTGGTAATCCGTCCTTCATTTACTTTGGGAGGTACTGGAGCAGCTTTTGTACACAAAAAAGAAGACTTTGATGAACTTTTGACTCGCGGACTTGAAGCTTCTCCTATTCATGAAGTTCTTATAGATAAAGCTCTTTTAGGCTGGAAAGAATACGAATTAGAATTACTTCGTGATAAAAACGATAATGTGGTTATCATTTGTACTATAGAAAATATGGACCCAATGGGGATTCATACTGGAGATAGTATTACAGTGGCGCCAGCGATGACTTTATCAGATACCACCTTTCAAAAAATGCGTGATATGGCTATGCATATGATGCGTAGTATTGGAAACTTTGCGGGTGGATGTAATGTTCAGTTTGCAGTATCACCAGATGAGAAAGAAGATATTGTTGCAATTGAAATTAATCCGCGTGTATCGCGTTCGTCTGCCTTAGCATCAAAAGCAACAGGTTATCCAATTGCTAAAGTTGCTACAAAGTTAGCTTTAGGATATACTTTAGATGAATTACAAAACCAAATTACAAAATCAACGTCAGCATTGTTTGAACCAACTTTAGATTATGTAATCGTAAAAATTCCTCGTTGGAACTTCGATAAATTTGAAGGTTCTGATAGAACGTTAGGACTTCAAATGAAATCAGTTGGAGAGGTAATGGGAATTGGACGTTCGTTCCAAGAAGCATTACATAAAGCTACACAGTCACTAGAAATAAAGCGTAATGGTTTGGGTGCCGATGGTAAAGGGTATAAAAATTACGAACAAATTATAGAAAAGTTAACACATGCTAGTTGGGATAGAGTATTTGTTCTTTACGATGCAATAGCTATGGGAATTCCATTGTCGAGAATACATGAAATTACAAAAATTGACATTTGGTTCTTGAAACAATATGAAGAGTTATTTTTACTTGAGAAAGAAATTTCTAAATATACTTTAGATAATCTGCCTAAAGAGTTGTTACTTGAAGCAAAACAAAAAGGATATGGTGATAGACAAATTGCACATATGCTAGGTTGTTTAGAGAGTCAAGTTCATTCTTTACGAGATGTAATGAATATTCAGCGAGTATACAAATTAGTCGATACATGTGCTGCTGAGTTTAAAGCCCAAACTCCTTACTATTACTCAACATTTGAAGCCGAAATTGAGCGTCCAGATGGTACTCGTTATGTAGCAAATGAAAGTGAAGTTACTGATAAGAAAAAAATAGTTGTTTTAGGTTCTGGCCCTAATCGAATAGGTCAAGGAATCGAATTTGATTATTCTTGTGTTCATGGAGTATTAGCTGCTAAAGAGTGTGGGTATGAAACAATCATGATTAACTGTAACCCTGAAACGGTTTCTACTGATTTTGATACTGCAGATAAACTCTATTTTGAACCTGTTTTCTGGGAACATATTTATGACATTATTCGTCATGAAAAACCAGAAGGTGTTATTGTTCAGCTAGGTGGGCAAACAGCTCTTAAATTAGCAGAGAAGCTCAATAAATATGGTGTAAAAATTATAGGAACAAGTTTTGATGCTTTAGATTTAGCCGAAGATCGCGGGCGTTTTTCTGAATTATTGACAGAACTAGATATACCTTTTCCAAAATTTGGCGTAGCTGAAAATGCAGAACAAGCCGTTAAATTAGCTGATGAATTAGATTTTCCTTTATTAGTTCGTCCTTCTTATGTATTAGGTGGTCAAGGAATGAAAATTGTCATCAACAAGCAGGAATTAGAAGAACATGTAATTGAAATTTTGAAGCATATCCCTAATAATAAATTGTTGTTAGACCATTATCTAGATGGTGCTATTGAAGCAGAAGCCGATGCAATTTGTGATGGCGAAAATGTATACATTATAGGTATTATGGAGCATATAGAACCATGTGGTGTGCATTCAGGAGATAGTAATGCAACATTGCCCCCTTTTAACTTGGGTGAGTTTGTTATGCAACAAATTAAAGATCATACTAAAAAAATTGCGATAGCTCTAAAAACTGTTGGATTAATTAATATACAATTTGCTATTAAAGATGATACGGTTTACATTATAGAAGCTAATCCAAGAGCCTCTAGAACGGTTCCTTTTATTGCAAAAGCATATGGGGAGCCCTATGTGAATTATGCCACTAAAGTGATGTTGGGTGAAAATAAGGTTTCAGATTTTAAATTTAATCCACATCTTAATGGTTATGCAATCAAACAACCTGTTTTCTCCTTTAACAAATTTCCTGGGGTAAATAAAGCCCTGGGGCCTGAGATGAAATCTACAGGGGAAAGTATATTATTCATAGATGATTTAAAAGATGATCAATTTTATGAATTATATTCAAGAAGAAAAATGTATTTGACTAAATAAAAGCATGTTGCTTAAACCAAAAGCCTCTAGTAAATAGGGGCTTTTTTTGTTTCAAAATGTATGTAATTAGAGCTTTTTTTAAAAAATATTTCATCAGAAGTAATGTAAATTCTTACACAATTAGATGTTTCTATGCTGATTTTGTTCATATATTCAATCTAAAATGATTGTATGATTGATATTTTTTGTTAAAAAGTTGATTTTGATTGTAAAATCATCAATTTTTTAACATTTAGTTTTTTGTATATATTTGAGTAAATTTTTTAGCCCATGAAAAACAAATACTTACTTTTATTTTTTGCACTTTGTATCTTTTCAATATACTATTCGTGTTCAGATGATTCAGCAGGTGACGATAATGACTATGTTCCAGTTTCACCCGTTTCAGTTGATTTAACTCAAGTGCCCTATTTAAAACTATCAGAGTATAAATTTTTTGAAGGCGATTTGAAAAACCAAAATCCTTCTCTTGAAGTTTTACCTTTTGAGCCAAGAAGCACTCTTTTTACTGATTATGCCAAGAAAAAGCGTTTTGTTTGGATTCCAAAAGGGCAAAAAGCTACCTATTCAGAAGATGGCAGGATTTTAGAGTTACCTATAGGTTCAGCTTTGATAAAAAATTTTTATTACACAAATGTTCAGCCAAATAATACTACTAGGATCATAGAAACTAGAGTCATGATTAGAAAATCAACAGGATGGATATTTGCAAATTATGTTTGGAACGATGCTCAAACAGAAGCTTTTTTTGACTTGCAAGGTAGTATTACATCTATACAGTGGAAAGATAATAATAATGTTTTAAAAAGCGCAGACTATAGAATTCCTGAAGAATCTCAATGCATAGTTTGTCATAAATCTAAAACCACAGTAAATAATATTGAAGTTACTAAAAACATACCTATTGGGATAAAACCACAAAATCTTAATTTCAATTATAATTATGGTGATGCAACTATGAATCAACTTCAAAAATGGATAAATGTGGGTTATTTAGAAAATAATTTTTCATTGCCTAATGAGGCTAATACAGTTGTAGATTATAATGATCAAAGTAAATCACTCGAAAAAAGAGTTCGTTCCTATTTTGACAGTAATTGTGCGCATTGTCATGATGATGAAAGGCATTGTGATTATCGACCAATGAAATTTGCTTATAATAAAACTGGATTGCCAAACGGGCAAGGTTTGACAAACTTAGGTGTTTGTGTTGATACCCAAGACATGCAAGGATTTCCTTCAGCTTTAGGTAAAATTATAACTCCTAGTAATACAGAAAGGTCTATGCTTTATTTTAGAGTAAGCACAAATGATGAAACATATAGAATGCCTCTTCATGGTAGAACGATAGTTCATGATGAAGGAGTAGCATTAATTGAACAATGGATAAATTCGCTACAAGGATGTCCATGAAAATAAAAGAAATTAAACAAACTACTAAACATGAAAAAAATTACAACTTTAATTGCATTATTATTTGTTTTGCAATTTACTCAAGCACAAGATAATTGTGCAGCAGCAATTCCAATAAACTCGGCAGGGCTTTATTCTGTAGGAACAATAAATGGAACACCACCAACTCTTTTTTGTGCTGATAATGGGGCAATTCCTTCCACAAGACCACCAGGGGCAGAGTGGTATGCTTATATGCCTACTGCAAACTATACAGTTACAATAACAACAGATATAACTCAAAATACCTCAGGAATAGATTCTCGTGTTCATGTATATACTGGTGATTGTTCAGCATTAACATGTTATGCTGGAGATGATGATGCAGGTACTAATTTTCAATATGCATCAATAGTAACATTTAATGTTACTGGTGGAACCACTTATATTATTGCTTTTGATAACCGTTGGAATTCGCTGGGATTCACATTTCAGTTAATAGAAAACCCTATTGTTGTTCCAGTTCCGGCTCCTGTAACATATACAAATCAAGTTATAAGTACAATTAATAGTACTCATAATAAATGTGTTGTTGATATGAATGGTGATTATAAAGATGATATAGTTGGAGTAAGTGCTGGAAATTTGAAAGTCCATACTCAAGAAGTAGGAGGTGTGTTTTCTGTTTCAAATTTTACCCTTACAGGTACTAGTAAAATGCCAACGTGGAGTATGGCTGCTGGAGATTATAACAGAGACGGATATAATGATTTAGTTTTAGGTGCAGGTGATGGGTTGTCACTCTGGCGTTCACAAAATAACAGTGCAGTAATTACTTATACACCTATAACTCCCGGGGAGTACATCTTTTGTCAAAGAACAAATTTTGTTGATATCAATAATGATGGAAATTTAGATGTTTTTTCATGCCATGATGTAAATAGGAATGTATACTATTTGAATAATTCGTCTAATAATTTAACGTATTACCAATCTGGAGTAACTCCAGGAGCATATAATTTAGGTTTAACACCAAGTGGAGGTAATTATGCGTCTCTTTGGACCGATTTTGATAATGACGGAGATGTTGATATGTTTATTTCGAAATGTTCTGGACCTCCTTGTGAATTGCATAGAAATGATGGAAATGGAGTTTTTACTGATATTTCAGCGTTAGCTCAAATAAATCCAACACCAGTCCAGTCTTGGTCATCAGCAGTTGCAGATTTTGATAATGATGGTGATATGGATATTTTAATTGGTTCAAATGGGTCTACAGCTCATAAATTTTTCAGGAATAATCTTGATTTAACGAATAGTGTAGAAGAAGCATATACAGAAATTACAAGTGGATCAGGTTGGGATACTGATACAACTATTAATCGTGATTATATAGCTTATGATTTTGATAATAATGGATTTGTAGATGTTATGGGAAGCGCAAATAAAATTATGTTCAATCAAGGAAATAATATTTTTTCTCCTGTAGCCTACACGGGATTAGGATTAGGTGTAGGAGGAGTTGGAGATTTGAATAACGATGGTTTTCTGGATATTGTTAACGGAAACACGATTCATTTTGCAACTCCAAATAGTAATAATTGGTTAAAAGTTGCTTTGCAAGGTGTACAAAGTAATAAAAATGGGATTGGGGCCAGAATTGAAATTTATGGATCATGGGGTAAGCAAATACGTGATATTAGAAGTGGTGAAGGATTCGCTTACATGAGTACTCTAAATGCTCATTTTGGATTAGGTACAGCAACAACTATAGATCAAGTAATTATTCATTGGCCTTCAGGAATTGTAGATACCTACAATAATGTGAACCCTAATCAGCAATTACTTGTTGCTGAAGGTATAACACTATCGGTTATCAAAAATGTCAACAATTCAGTTTTTAGTATTTATCCAAATCCTGCAAAGAATGTTATTAATGTTGAGATGAATACTTCTAATATTGAACTTGTAAGTGCTAAATTATATGATTTGACAGGTAAGAAAGTTTTAGAAAATGAATTACACGAAAATAAAATTAATATAGAAAGGTTATCAAAAGGAACATATATTTTAGTTTTAAAAGATACTGAAGGACAGAATTATTCTCAAAAGGTTATTAAAGAATAGTGAAATTAGTTTTAAAATTTCAAAAACCGTCTCATTAAAAAATGAGGCGGTTTTCTTTTTTTGTATTTTTACAAAGCAATTATATTATATGATCGAAGAAAGAGTAATTTTAGTTAATGAAAATGATGAGCAAATTGGATTAATGCCAAAATTGGAAGCTCATGAAAAAGCTTTATTGCATAGGGCTTTTTCGGTTTTTATTCTTAATAATAAAAATGAATTAATGCTCCAACAAAGAGCACATCATAAATACCATTCTCCTTTGTTGTGGACTAACACTTGTTGTAGTCATCAAAGAGAAGGCGAAACAAATATCCAAGCAGGAACAAGAAGACTTCAAGAGGAAATGGGTTTTATAACCGAATTAAAGGAGTTATTTAATTTTATTTACAAAGCCCCTTTTGATAATGGCTTGACTGAGCATGAACTAGATCATGTTATGATTGGTTACTTTAATGAAGAGCCCAATATTAATAAAGATGAAGTTGAAGACTGGAAATGGAGGAGTATTGAGGATGTTAAAAAAGATATGGTGATTAATCCAGAAATCTACACAGTTTGGTTTAAAATTATCTTTGATGAATTTTATCATTTTTTAGAAGACCATAAGCTATGAGAGTGACAGTAAGTAGAAAAGCGCATTTTAATGCTGCCCATAGATTATATCGAAAAGATTGGTCTGATGAAAAAAATCAACAAGTTTTTGGTAAATGTAATAACCCAAATTTTCATGGTCACAATTATGAATTAATTGTTAGTGTAACTGGAGATATTGATCCAGAAACAGGTTATGTAATAGATATTAAAATTTTAGCAGATATTATTTTTGAAGAAGTTGAATCTCAGTTTGATCATAAAAATTTGAATTTAGATGTAGCTGATTTTGAAAGCCTTAATCCAACTGCAGAAAATATTGTTGTGGTCATTTGGAATAAAATAAAAAAGCGTTTAAATTCTAATCAAGACTTAGAGATAACGCTCTATGAAACACCAAGAAATTTCGTAACATATAAAGGTTAATTATGCAACAAGGATTAAAAGTAGGTGATAAATTGCCTTTATTTGGGGCCAAAGATCAAGCGGGTAATGATTTTTATATTGCTTCTGTTCTCGAAAAAAAAGTACTGGTTATCTATTTTTATCCCAAAGATGATACTCCAGGATGTACTAAACAAGCATGTTTTTTTAGAGATCAATATGAGGAATTCAAAGACCTTGGAGCAGAAGTTATAGGTATAAGTGGTGATAGTGTTGCTGCACATAAGAAATTTGCTCATAAGTATGATTTACCATTTACACTACTCTCAGATAACGATAAGAGTATTAGGAAATTATTTGGTGTCCCTACAAACTTTTTAGGGCTTATTCCAGGAAGAGTTACCTACATTGTGGATAAAGAAGGAATAATTAAAATGATTTATGATAGTATGGATGCAGAAAGCCATTTTCCAAAAGTGGTAGAAGCAGTTAAAAAATTGATTTAATGGAAGCGTATCCTTTATTGTTTAAGCCCATCTTGAAAGATAGAATATGGGGAGGAACAAAATTAAAAACACAGCTTAATAAAGAAATCCCATCTAAAACTACTGGGGAAAGTTGGGAAATATCAACTGTGCCAGGAGACATTAGTGTTTTAACTAATGGAATTTATGCGGGTTTGAATTTAAATGAGTTAATTGAAAAGTATCCTTTACAATTATTAGGTACTAATGTTAATGAAAAATTTGGACTTAACTTTCCTTTGCTTTTTAAGTTTTTAGATGCAAAGGACGATTTGTCTATTCAGTTACATCCTAATGATGAATTAGCTAAAAAGCGACATAATTCTTTTGGAAAAACTGAAATGTGGTATGTAATGCAAGCAGATGATGATGCAAAATTGATTGTTGGATTCAAGCAAAAATCTTCACCAGAAGAATATTTAAAACATTTAAATAATAAAACTTTAGTCTCAATTCTGGATGAGATTCCAGTTAAAAAAGGTGATGTTTTTTTTCTTGAAACAGGAACCATACATGCTATAGGTGCTGGTGTAGTTATTGCTGAAATTCAACAAACTTCAGACATAACTTATAGGATTTATGATTTTGATAGAAAAGATGTAAATGGAAATACTCGTGAACTTCATATTGATTTGGCTTTAGAGGCAATAAATTATGAGGTTGTTGAGTCTAAAAAAGAATACTCTGAAATTTTAAATCAAAGTAATCTGGCAGTTAAGTGTCCTTATTTTACAACCAATGTTATAACGCTAAATGGTAAGTATAGCAAAATTAAAAACGATGAGTCCTTTGTGGTATATATGTGCACAGAAGGCGCGTTTTCTATTGATTATAATCATCAAAAATTTGAATTTCAAAAAGGAGATACGATTTTATTGCCAGCGATATTGACTGAATTTCAGTTAATTGGAGAGGCAATTTTATTAGAAATAACAATAGAGTAGTACATATTACAAAGAATAATTGTACTTTTGCAAGCGAAATTTTAAATACATAAAAATGGGAAGTGTTAAAAACTTAAAAAAAGACATCAACTTTGTAATGGGTGATATCATTGAGGCGGTTTATTTATATGAAATGACTACTATTGGTAAACCAACTGATGCGACTAACGCAATTATTGAAGAAGTGATTGTTACTTTTGACGGTTTAATTGCTAAAGTTAATGCTAAGAATGTTGAGAATAAAAAAGCACATTTCAATCAAATAAATAAAGATTTAGAAGCAGCTGCTAATCAATTAGTTGATAAAATCAACGCATTGTAGTAGTAAAAAAAATCAATAAAATTAGGGTGTAAGTGTTTGGAAGTTTAAAAAACTCCATTATATTTGCACCCGAAATGAGTCGCCGGTGTAGCTCAGCTGGCTAGAGCAGCTGATTTGTAATCAGCAGGTCGTGGGTTCGAGTCCCTCCATCGGCTCCAATAAAATGAAAAGTTTCAGGACGAGAAGTTTATCCTGAGCTTGTCGAAGGGAGTCCCTCCATCGGCTCAATTTTTAAAATAATAATACACTTTGCCGGTGTAGCTCAGCTGGCTAGAGCAGCTGATTTGTAATCAGCAGGTCGTG
>CAZMCP010000056.1:0-14803 GCA_964565035.1 uncultured Flavobacterium sp.
ATTTTAATAGGTCCTCCTGGAGCTGGAAAAACTATGTTAGCTAAAAGATTGCCAAGTATTTTACCCCCAATGACTCTTAAAGAAGCTTTAGAAACTACAAAAATTCATAGTGTTGCTGGAAAAGTGAAAGATACTGGATTAATGAATCAAAGGCCATTTAGAAGCCCACACCATTCTGCTTCGAGTGTTTCATTAGTAGGCGGAGGCAGTTATCCACAACCCGGTGAAATTTCATTAGCACATAATGGAGTCCTATTCTTAGATGAATTACCAGAATTTAAGCGTGAAGTTTTAGAAGTGATGAGACAACCTCTTGAAGATAGAGAAGTCACTATATCTAGAGCTAAGTTTACTATTACCTATCCTTCCTCATTTATGTTAGTTGCCAGTATGAATCCAAGCCCAGGAGGTTATTTTAATGATCCAAATGCTCCTGTAAGCTCCTCACCTAATGAAATGTTACGTTATTTAAGTAAAATTTCTGGACCTTTATTGGATAGAATTGACATTCATATTGAAGTTACTCCTGTACCATTCGAAAAACTTTCAGAAACTAGGAATGGTGAAAGTAGTGTCGAAATACGAAAACGTGTTACACAAGCCAGAGAAATTCAATCACAGCGATTTGCATTGTCTGAATCTATACATTACAACGCGCAAATGACCACAAAACAAATAAGAGAATATTGTAAACTTGATGAAACTTCATTACAGTTATTAAAGACTGCTATGGAACGCTTAAATTTATCTGCAAGAGCTTATGATAGAATTCTAAAAGTATCACGAACTATTGCCGATTTAGAAGCATCAGAAACCGTAAATTCAAACCATATCGCCGAAGCTATACAATATAGAAGTCTAGACCGAGAAGGATGGTTGGGATAACCTTCATTTTATTAAAACCTAAAAAATATACAATAGATTTAATACTTTAAAATCACTTAACAAACTAGCATTCAATAACATTATATTTTTTTTGACAATTTTTTTTGACAATTTTTTTTGTTGTCAAATTTATTTGAATATCTTTGTATTGTAAAAGAAAAGGTGGACTACCGATTATTATGTCCACCATTTTTTCAAAGATTAAACAAAAAATTTATAAACAATGCCACATCAATCAGTAGATTCAAATTTAGATTGAAGTGGACTTTGAAATTAAAAATTGGTCTTTTGTTTTTTGACATAAGATTTCATTTTAAAGGTTAATAATGTAAATTTTAGAATTTCAGCTCTGAAAAATAACTTAGTTCTGTATTAACAGAAACAAAAACATTAACCGTCAATCGGAAACGATTATTAAACATCACAAAAGACTATTTCTGTCGGAGGAATTAGTCTTTTTTCTTTTTTTCAAAGAACCTGAAAATAAAAAGTACTTCTTTTAGATTTAAAATCTAAAAAATATCTCAAACTATATCCTAGATACAATTTGTAATTACCTTTTATTATAATAACAAATATCCTTATTTACAATCACTTATAAAAGAAATTGTTATTCACAATCAGTTTGAGTTTTTAACAACTCAATAAAATAAGGGGTTAACAAAGATTTAAATTCAAAAAACTGAATATCAATGTGTTAAAAATTTTATTTTATATAGAATATTGTAAAATAAGGCGTTGAAGATAGTTCTAAAATATCGCGAACTATTGCCGATTTAGAAGCATCAGAAACCGTAAACTCAAACCATATCGCCGAAGCGATTCAGTACAGAAGTTTAGACCGAGAAGGATGGTTAGGATAACTATTTATTATTAGCAATATTTTTTATCATTCCTTCAAAAATAAAAAAATGAAAAGGCAACATACTATACCAGTATAATCTGCCTAAAATTCCCTTTGGACGAAAAGTTGCGATTTGATGTAATGTATTCTCTTCATCAATCTTGAATTCCAACCATGCTTCTCCAGGGACTTTCATCTCGGCAAAGAGAAGTAATCTTTTTTTCTCCTTATCTGCCATTAAAACCCGCCAAAAATCGAGTGAATCACCATCGTCTAAATGAGTTGGGCTTGTACGACCACGACGCAGACCAACACCACCAAAAAGTTTATCGATAAAACCTCGAATTTCCCACATCCAAGTTCCATAATACCAACCTTTGTTCCCTCCTATTGACCAAATATTTTCTAAAGCATTTGAATCTTCGTTTAATGGCAGTTTTTTATAATCTTTTAAACATCCATATTTGGGGACCTCAATGTAATTTTTTAAATGGGCTTTAAAATTGCTACTAGACAAACTATCTTTCCAACTAGATAAAACTAAATTTTGCTCAATCTTTTTAAAAGCTAATTTAATTGCATCTGTATAGGATATTGGTTTAATATTTAAAAGTTTTTGCAAATGATTGTCTTTACAAATAACCTCAACTTTCATACTATCTACTAAGTTTTGGGCCAACTTGTAAGAAGTAGAAGTCACAAAATATAACCAATACGAAGAGAGCTTAGGAGTCATAAAAGGAACTTTAATCATAAGAATTTTAAAACCTCTTACTTTGGCATAAAGCTGCATCATTTGTTTGTATGTTAACACATTTGGACCGCCAATATCAAATGATTTGTTGTAACATTCTTCTTTATTAACAACACCTATTAAATATTTTATAACATCTCTGATAGCAATGGGTTGCGATTTAGTTAAAACCCATTTTGGAGTAATCATTACGGGTAATTTTTCGCATAAATCTCTAATGATTTCAAAAGATGAACTACCTGACCCTACAATGATACCTGCACGCAAAACGGTCAAATTGAAATTACCTTTGTATAAAATATTTTCAACGTTACTTCTGGAATGCATGTGTTTGGATAAATTTGGATCATTAACAATTCCGCTTAGATAAATGACTTGCTTTACATTCATCTTGTTCATGTAACTATTAAAATGAGTGGCAGAATTGGCTTCCATTTCAACAAAATTTTCTGTCGAATTTGCCATTGAATGAATTAAATAATAGGCAACATCTATATCCTCAGGAAGATTATCAAAATTAGGTTCATCAATAAAATCAACTTCCCAAAGAGTAATTTTTTTTAATGTTTCTGTTTCAAGACCAAGTCGAGATCTATCACGAACACAACAAACCACTTCATGACCACTCGCTAATAGTTCTGGCAAAAGCCTCCTACCTACATATCCATTTGCTCCAGTTAACAAGATTTTCATTGCACATTATTTATAGTTAACCAAGTTTTACGATACTCTCCTTTTTTATCGTATTCTGAAGCTTGCTTTACAGCATCAAAATAACGTGATGATCTTGGATCGTTTCCTACTCCGGCTAAATATGCCCAATTTCCCCAATTATTTGATACATCATAATCGATTAATTCTTGTTCAAAATAAGAAGCTCCATAACGCCAATCTATTTTTAAATCGTTAATTAAATAACTCGCTACAATTTGACGACCTCTGTTACTCATAAAACCTGAATACTTTAATTCTTTCATGTTAGCATCTACAAAATCATTTCCTGTTTCACCATTTATCCAAGATTCTAATCTTTCTAGGTTGGTATTTTTTTGGTATTTAACTGATTTAGCAATTCCATTTAAGAGAAAGAGTTTATCATTGTGTTTTTTGAACATAAATCTGAAAAAATCTCGCCATAATAGCTCGAATATTAACCAATACGTTGATTCATTTTCTCCAAATTGTGCTTCAAATTCTTTAATCTTAGCATAAATATAACGAGGAGAAATAGAACCCATAGCTAGCCACGGCGAGAGTTTTGTAGAATAATCACTACCAAGCAATCCATTACGTGTTTGCTTGTAGTTTGCAATTAATTTTTTATCAAACAAATAATAATCAAGTCTTTTAATAGCATTTGCCTCCCCTCCTTGAAAGTTTAAAACACTTCTTTCATCAAATTCTAACGTATTATCATCTATTAAACTAGAGAGGAGAGGCAAATTAAATTCGGGCAAAAAAGGTGATTTAATTTCCTTTGGGGCATCATAAACAACTCTTACTATAGATTCTTTCTCGACTTTTTTTCTAAAATCTGTAAAAACATCTGGTATGTCTTTTATCGAAAAAGGCAAATCTTCTGGATGATACAAAGTACTTGTGCTAAAAATAGATACATCACAATTTATTTTTGACACTTCTTTTTGTACTTTCTCTAATGTATTTTTTTCAATAAAGGCTACCTCTTTTTTGGTATAGATTTTAGTCGCACCATATTTCAATACAATTTTAGGAAGCTCTATTTCAGGTTTACCTCTAAGTAGTATCAATCCAGATCCTCTTTTTCTTAATTGATCATTCAAATCTTGCAATGATTCTAATAAAAATTTAGTTCTAAATTTACCTATTCTTTTAAACCCAAAGGAACCTATCTCAAATTCGTTTTCATCAAGACAATAAACAGGTATAATCTCTTTATTGTTTTGAATAGCTTTGAATAGTACTTCGTTGTCATTTAAACGTAAATCTGTTTTAAACCAAACTATGACTCGTTGCATTTTTTTAAACTTTTAAGTTACTCATCCCTCCATCTACCGAAAATATTTGGCCAGTAATCCAACTTGATTTATCACTTAATAAAAAAGAAATCATATTCGCAATATCTTCAGGTTGACCTATTTTTTGCATTGGATTTCGTTTTTGCATAGCTTCAATTTTTTCATCAGTAGCTAAAAACTTTGCACTCAATGGAGTGTCTACTAATGATGGAGCGATAGCATTTACTCGTATTGTTGTAGCAAATTCAGAAGCCAACGATTTTGTTAAAGCTTCAAGCGCCCCTTTAGCCATAGCTATTGATGAATGAAAAGGCATACCTACACCTACTGCGACAGAACTTAGTAATACAATAGATGGATTTAAAGCTTGTTTTAAATTAGGCAAATATTTCTGAATTACATTTACAGCTCCGAGTGCATTAATCGTGTAATCATTAATAAATTCTTCTTCTTTATACCTGTGAAATGGTTTTAGATTTATTGTACCAGGAAAGTAAACAATGCCTTCTATCGATTCGTGTACTTCAGGCAAACTAGCCATTGAATAATTTACTACCGAAAAAGTGGCATCATAATCACTAATTTCTCCTTTAGTACTAAGTCCAATAACACGGTAAGAATCATTTTGCAAAAGGTTTTTGGCCGAAATAGCTATTACACTAGATGCTCCAGCAAATAAAACTGTTCTTTTCATCTTTATGAATATTTTATTTGATACTATTATTGAAAAAATTACTTCAAATAGTCATCAATACCCTTGTTATAAAATTTGTTTAATTTTTATACAATAAAGTTAAACAAATTAAATTTAGAAAATAGATTTAAAACTTAAAATTTTGCTAATAAAAAAAGACAACTAAAATAGTTGTCTTTTTAAATATACCTCAAAAGTTATTAAATATATTAAAACCAATTTCTTGGATCTGTAACATAAGAGTAACAATCCGTAAAAGGATTATAAATTTCAATATCCGGGTATTCAGGAGCTCCTGGACGTAAATCTATAACATTCTTACTTCTTCTTCTACATTCTGTTTGATATCCTCCCAAAAACTTAAGCTCTTCTCTTGAAAGAACTTCAGCCTTTTCATTTAATAAAAAATTTTTTAAAATACTTTGTTTCATCATTTTATTCTTTAAAATCTAAAACAAAAATAAGATTTTATTTACAGAAAACTATTTTAACACAGAAAAAGTATCACCTTGCTTTATATCGCCAGTATTATAACCTTTCATAAACCAAAATTTACGTTGTTCTGAAGTACCATGAGTAAATGATTCTGGTTCTACGTGTCCCTGCATTTTTTCCTGTATAGCGTCATCACCTACAGCTTGGGCAGCACTTAAGGCCTCATCAATATCGTCTACATCTAAACTTTGTTGGTTATATCTTGTCCAAACTCCTGCATAAAAATCAGCTTGCAATTCTAGAGCTACAGAAAGCTTATTGGCTTCAACTTGATTCATTCTTGATTGTAATTGTCGAACTTTATTAGAAGTACCTAAGACAGTTTGTATATGATGTCCAACTTCATGAGCTATAACATAAGCAATTGCGAAATCACCTCCTTTTGCACCAAAACGAGTTTGTAATTCGTTAAAAAAAGCTAAATCCATATATACTTTCTCATCACCTGGGCAATAAAAAGGCCCAGATGCGGCTGATGCACTACCACATGCAGTTTCAACTGCATCTGTAAACATTACCATTTTTGGGAAACGATATTCAATATTGTTTTCCTGAAATATTTTTTTCCAAATATCTTCTGTATCAACAAAAACAGCATTAACAAATTGGCCTAATACTTTTTCTTCATCTGTTAGGGGTCTTTGCTCTGTTTGAGTAGTACTTTGTCCTTGATTCATTTGCTCTAACATAGGGGCTAATGTTTGCCCTGTTTCCCCACCAAACAAATTAAGCAATAGGATAATGATTCCAAGAGCGCCACCACCTGCGACAACTTTGCCTCCTGTTGACATTCCTCTCCTGTCTTCAACATTTTCACTTTGACGTCTACCTTGCCATTTCATAATTTTAAAAAATTTAGTTTATAGTTTATTTTTTTGTAACCATTTGAATAATATGCTTTCAAATATATCTTTATCAATAGGTTTTGATATATAATCATTCATTCCAGATTCAACACATTTTTCTTTTTCACCCTTAATAGTTCCAGCAGTAAGAGCAATTATTGGTACTGTTGGATTAAATTTTCTAATTTCAATTGCAGCCTCATAACCATTCATTACTGGCATTTGAATATCTAAAAGTACTAAATCAGGATTTAGTTCACTGCATTTTTCGGCACCTATTTTTCCATTATTTGCTTCATAAATAATAGCTTCTGGTATAATCTTCTTAATCATTGTTCGTGCCAAAAGCATATTAATTTTATTGTCTTCTACAACTAGTATTTTTTTAGGTTCATTAAAAATAGATTTTTTATGATGTAAACTAATTTCTTCGTAATTTACTTCTATTTCTTTAACATCTAAATCTAATTCTGTTTCTATAACATCTGGATAGTATTCTGTACTTAGTTCAAAATGAAAAGTACTTCCTTTGTTTAATTCACTCTCTAAATTTAATTCACTGTTCATTAATTTTAGAATTTTATTAGAAATAGCCAACCCTAGACCTGTGCCTCCATACTTTCTAGTTGTCGAATTATCTTCTTGAGAAAATGGTTCGAATATTTTTTCTTGATTCGCTTTTTTAATTCCTATTCCGCTATCTATTACAACGAAATTAAGAGTTACATCATTTTCATTTTTATTAATAACATCGATTTGGAATTGCACTTTCCCTTTATTTGTAAACTTAACCGCATTAGAAAGTAAATTTAATAGCACTTGCTTGAGTCTTAATGAATCAATCAAAATATATTTAGGAACATCTATATCAATATTTAGGGATAGTGCTATATTTTTTTGTTCAGAATCAAATCTAATGATATCAATGATCTGATGGCAAAGTTCATGTAAATTGGTTTTTTTAAATTCTAACTCTAGTTTTCCTGTTTCAATTTTAGAGAAATCAAGTATATCGTTAACTACCTCTAACAAAATGTCTGCAGAATGGTTCACTGTTGTTAAATATTCTTGTTGAGCACTATCAAGTTCTGTTTCTTTTAATATACTTGAAAACCCAATAATAGCATTTAAAGGAGTTCTAATTTCATGACTCATATTTGCTAAAAATTCTGATTTTGCCTTATTTGAAGCTTCTGCAAATTCGCGAGCTTTAATTTCAGTTTCAATTTCCTTTTTGGCAGTAATATCAAACAAAATTCCTTCAATAAAAGCTATTTTACCATCTTTTAAAATAACGTCACCAAATTCTTCTACCCAAATATAGTCTCCATTACTTTTTCTTAATCTATAAACTACATGAAAAGGAGTATGATTTTTAATACAATCGTTTGTATAATCTTTTAAATTTTCTCTATCATCTGGATGAACAAAATCAATAAGAGAAGATTTTTTATCTAAAAACAATGATTTTTTATATCCAGTAAGTACTTCAATTTGATCATTCAAGAAGACTTTTGTCCACTTTTCATCATATTCAGAAAGATAAACTGTACCCGGAATGCTATTAGTTAATAACTTAAATCGTTGCTCACTTTCTTGTAATAATTCTTCGTTTTGAACTCTTTCTATTGTAGTTGAAATATTATTTGCTAAAATTTGAAGAACACCAATTTCATCATCAGACCATTTTCTTCCATTTGTACAATCATCAAAACCTATTGAACCATAAAACTGATTTTTTACAAAAATTGGGAAAATTAATATCGTTAATATACCTTGATCTTGCCAACGTTTTTTTATTAGCGGATTTTTTACTTCACTTACAATTGCTTTATAAACTTGATTTTCCATTAATACATCTAAAAATTCTTCACAGTTTTCATAGGGCATATTTTGCAATATTGGATTATGAAACTGTACTGAAATATCAGTATTAACCCATTCATTCTTTTGACTTAATGTTTTAGTGGAAGTATTATTTTGAAAATAATAAACTCTATCGACTTTTGAAGCATTACCAATTATTGGGAAAATATCGTCAAAAATTGAAGTTAAATCTCTACCTTTTAAAAGTTTTTCTGTCGAAACTGCAATTGCTGATAAAATTTCTGTTTTAATTTTAAGTTTTGCTTCTGTTTCAAGACGCTTTTGAGATTCGATGGCAATTGCAATAACATCTGATACTGATCGTGCAAAATTTATATCATCATTGTCCCAGTTTCTAATTACATTAGTTATTTCAAGACACAAAATAGCTTCAATTTCACCATTAAAAATTATTGGTACATCCAACATTGATTTTATGCCATTATCAGGCAAATAATCATTTACAAACTCTTTTACACTTTGTGTATTATAAACATCTGAAGCAATAATGATATTATCTTCTTCAAGAGCTTTAAAATAGTTAGGGCATTCTGAAAGATTTGTACTAAAATTACCAACAAAGGCATCTTCCTGCAGTTTATATAAAACAACACATTCAAGCTCTGTTTTTTTATAGTTCCAATAACTGATTCTATCAATTTTTGCGCCTCGTGCAGCAGATTGTAATATTTCTTTTAAAATATCAACAAAACTTGTTTCCTCTGGATATATCTTAGTAACAAGTTTGTTAATTGTTTTATTAAACAATTCATTTTTTTGTTGTCTCTGTTTTTGCTCTTTTTCTATATTTTTCAAAATAGTAATATCACGAGCAATAGCTGCATATCCAATTACTTTACCATCGGTATTTCTTGATAAAGTTACTTTTTGGGAAACCCATAACTTTTCACCAGTTTTTTTAATTACTGGAAATTCTAAAAATGGTATATCATCAACATCTAAAGAATTAGTTTTATAAAACAATTCAACTTTATCAGCATAGCCTGGATGTATAAATGAAGTAAAGTGCTTTCCAATATATTCTTCTCGAGCAAAGCCAAGTAGTTTTTCTGTAAACTTGTTGATAAAAGTGAAGTGGCCTCTAATATCTGTCTCATATATCATATCAGAAGCTGATTCGATAAGTTTTTTATATTGATTTTGTACTTCTACTTGTTCTGTAACATCCTGTCCAATACCAACATATAAATCGTCTGAATATTTAGAATCTTTCCATTGAATGAACTTATAACTTCCATCTTTACATTTTAGCTTTCTTATGTAGAGTGTTTCATTTATTTTATAATTAATTGTTGTAAATTCTGCATCTTCAGTTAATGTCCAATAATTCATTCCTTTAACTTCATCTACATTATAGCCAAGAATTTGTTGAATTGTTTCACTACAGTATACAACTTCACCTTTCTTATTTACTGCTAAAACCAACGATGTTCCTTTATTTACAATGTTATCAGCAAATAAAAATTTATCCTTTGCATTTAAGTTTACTATGTATCTAACTTGATTTAGTATCGCTATAATAAAACAACTGTACATAAACGCCA
The DNA here is from genome assembly GCA_964565035.1 of uncultured Flavobacterium sp. Lineage (GTDB taxonomy): Bacteria > Bacteroidota > Bacteroidia > Flavobacteriales > Flavobacteriaceae > Flavobacterium. The sequence continues at coordinate 9,946 of CAZMCP010000056.1, forward strand.
CCATTACTTCCCTTGAAATAGCATTTGAGGTATAAAGTGCTATTATAAGCCCAAAAATCATAAAAACATAAAGCCAATAATATTTTATTGATCTAAACACACTATAAGATAAAAAGAAAGCAACAAGAAAATCTAAGAAAGCAGCTATATGATTAGGAAAAAATATCATTTTCCTAACTGTCTCTACTGCATAAATGAAAAGAAATATTGCAAATAAATATCTTAGATTATTTTGTACTACTTTAAAATTTTTACTCAGTAAGTAAATTCCAATTAGAATAATACCTACAAAAATGTTAAATTGTAACGTTTCTACTTCTCTAACATTTGTGATTTCTATTACAAAATCTATAAACGGAATTAAAATACCTAAAAATAAAAAGTAAAGTCCAAACTGTTCGTTTGAAGAATCTGCTTCTGAATAATTTTTAACAAAATCCTTATTGTACTTAGCTGTTTTATTAAAAATTAAAGAAATAATTAAATAAACGATTGCAATTCCTCCAATAATAAACCACCAACTAAGATAAAAAGGCTTTTGTATCTGGAAAGCATAACTAGCAATAGGACTTATTGGACGTCCAATATTGTCAACAACTCGTACCTTAAATACGTATCTGCCAAAACTTAAATTGGAATAATTAATTGATCTTTGCGGGGTGGGTTTTGACCATTGTGCTTTTTCTAATCCGTCAAGCTTGTATGAATACAAAGCATTCTTTGAAACATTATTATTTATAGTTAAGTAACTAAAAGTTAAGTCATCATTATCTACCTCAAACTCAAAATTTGGTTCTGGTAAATTATCCCAATGGCTAATAGAGTTTTTCCATTTTTTTGATTCATTAAATAAGGTTAGTCCAGTTATTCTTACTTTTATGTTTTCGTTATAATTTGTTCTATAACTACCCAAACATTGATACAAACCTTTTACTGTAGCTAGGTAAATATTTCCATCTTTATCTTTATACTGAGCTCTCATATTTGTTTCTAGCCCAGTAAATCCATTTTTAGAATTATAATTATTAATATTTACAAGTTTACCTTCTCTATTAACTTTGACTTTAGCAAGACCAAAATTTGTACCTATTAAAAGATCTCCTTCGTTATTAGCAATCAACGTATATATTAATGTCGATATAAGACCATTTTTTTCTGTGTAAAATCTATTTCTAAATTTTTTATCAACTAGGATAAGTTTTTTGTTGCCTGAAAACCAAAAATTACCATAAATATCTTTAGTACCCACAGATATTACTTCGGAGACTATTTTTTTTGACAAATAAAATTTCCCTTTTTTTCTTTTTAATATAAACAAACCATCACTAGTTCCTAAGTACCAATTTTGGTCTGATAATTCAATTATAGTAGAAACATAGTTACTAAAGTTTTTATTTCCTTTTATTCTATTTAAGAAATTAAAGTTTTTATCTAAAATAATTAATCCGTGACCAAAAGTTCCAATAAAATATTCACCTTCATTATTTTGAAAAACTGAAACTACTTTTAAATTCTCGTCCTGTACAAACTTTCGAATATCTATTTTTCGTATTTTGCCTCTTTGAAGTACAGCTATTCCTTCTTTGCAACCAAAAACTACTTGTCCATCTTTGTTTGTAATTGCAACACTTGAATTTTCAATAGGAAGTTTTCTAATTAATTTGATATTATCAGTGTCATTAAACAAGACTTCGTTCACAAATTTATCATCATGTGAATAATATAATTTATCATTGTGCTTTAAAACACAAAAAGCACTAGGAGCACTTAGAGCTTCGATATTAGAAAAACTTATAAATTGTTGAGGTGAAGTAATAAAAAGCCCAGTGGCACTTGTTGCTATATAAAGGTTTTTAGTTTTATCTTGAAAAAAAGAATTTACAAATTCACCATTAAAACCGTTAGACTTATCAAAAAAAACTTTGAAACTCCCATGACTTAAGCAAACACCTTTACTATCATAACTACTCAACCATTTACTGCCACGTTTTGTAACATAAATATTTTTTATAGAGAAAGGCTTTCCATTATCATCTTTAACAATTTCAGGTTTTGATAGTACTCCTTTATCAAAGGTAAAAAGCTCGGCTTTATCAGTTCCTATAAAAACTTTACCGTTTATATCTTTACTAACAGTTGTTTTTCCATAAATTTTATCTGGAAAAAAATAGGATAACTTATCCTCTACATAACTTAGAATTCCATGATTTGTGGCTAACAATAAATTATTGTTATGTAACTCTATAACTGCGTTTATTTGACTAATTGATTTAGCAAACTTGAATAGTAATTTTATATCATAATTTGGGGTTATGAGAAATATTTCATTTGAGGTGACAACAACAACACCATTACTGGTTTTTATAGTTTTAAAAACAAGATTTGAAGTAATTTTATAGTTCTTAAGATTAAATTCTTTAAAAAAACTTAATCCATCATAAACATATACACCACTATAACGAGTTCCTACAATTAAATTTCCTTTATGATCTTCTACAATATCCGTAATGAACTCTCCAGGCAACCCCTTACTTCTATCATAAATTTCATAGTTAATTCCATCATACTTTACTAATCCTCCACCTTCAGTACCAATCCATAGATAATCTCTACTATCTTGAAAAACAACATTTATATTTGCAGAAGGCAAACCATCTTCTTGATCTATACGCCTAAAATCATATACCTGACCAGATACATGAACAGTAATAAAATACAGTAATATAAAGCAAAAGTACTTTTTAAGCATCTACGTATTTTTGATAGAATAATTACAGCCAATGCTTAAAGTTATATAGAAATTTGTTAAAAAACTATACTTTTAAAAAAATAATCATTCTTTACTCTTTCCTTCGATCCATTTTGACATATACTTAGTGGCAGCAAATTGATTTTGATATAATAGATTTCCAATAAAATTATTTACTCTATGCCTCTTTAAATTTATATGAATAAACGAAATCTTATCATGAAAATCATTCGAATAAATGTTTTTAGCAAATTTTTGAATAAGAACTGTCATAGATTTTGATTGTTTCTCTTGCCATAATTCAGTATTTAAATAAAGATCTACAGCACATTTACAAAATTCAGATAATTCGTTGACTACAAAACCATTCCAATCCTGATTACCTGTAATTCCCTCACAACCTATAAGAGTTGTTACTGTTGGAGTTCCAACCTGCATAGCCTCAAGAAGTTTTCCTTTTATTCCAGCACCAAAGCGCAAAGGAGCCAATAAAACTTTTGCATTCTCTACAACCTCTAATGCATCATTTGCTCTACCTTTAATTAGAAAACCTTCTTTTTCATTATTAAGTTGTTCAACTTTTTTAGAGGAATATGCCCCATAAATATTCAAATTAGCATCAGAAATATTTTTTTTAATTTCTTTCCAAATATTTTTCAACTGCAAAACTGCATCATAATTGGGTTCATGCAAAAAATTACCAATAAACACAAAATCTTTTCTTTCTTCAAAAGACTTAAAATTGTTTTTTGGTTCAAAAAACATTGGTAAATAAAAAAGTAATGAACCATCTATATTAAAAATATTTTTCAAAACTTCTATTTCAAAATCTGAAACCATAAGTGATAAATCACAGCGATATATACTTGCAATTTCTCTCTTGGCAGTTTCTTCTTCTAATAAATTTATTAATTCAAATTGTGAATTATTTTTAATGGCTTTTTGCCTAGCGTATCGCAAACAATGAAGATCCTCAGTATCTAAAATCCTAATAGCATTAGGGCAGTTCTCTACTACTCTCCACCCAAATTGCTCCTCAGAAATAAACCTATCAAACAGCACTATATCAGGATTTAAACTTCTTATATATAAATCAAAACTTGAATTGTTTAATTCGATACTTTTCTTTTCAACATTAATTGAACTGAGATCAAATGAAAAATCACTTTCTTGTGCAGCAGAGCTAAAAACAATTTTAAATCCTTGCTCTTGAAACAAATCTATCAATTGCAATATTCTTGTTCCGGCGGCAGAAGATTTAGGCTCAGGAAATACTAAACCTATAATTAAAAGTGTTTTCAATGGTATTTATTTTTTAAACAAAAATAGATATAAATCATAAATCACAAATAAAATGTAATTTTGCATTTCAATCTTATAAACTATGTTAGGATTAAAATTAAAAACTGACCCTAGATGGGTAAACATTGCTGAAGATAATTTAGGTGAAATTTTATCAGATCATGCCTGGTGTGAACAAAAAGCTGCCACCAATGCAATTAACTTAATAATCAATAATTCAGAAAAAGAAGATTTAGTTACTGAGATGACTAAAATTGCAATTGAAGAAATGGATCATTTTAGGATGGTACATGATATTATTAAAGCAAGGGGCTTTGAGTTTACTAGAGAACGTAAAGACGATTATGTAGGTTTATTGACTAAATTTTTGAAAAAAGACGGAAGCCGAGATCAATCAATGATCGATCGTTTACTTTTTGCTGCCATGATTGAAGCAAGAAGCTGTGAACGTTTTAAGGTTCTTTCTGAAAACATAAAAGACGAAGAATTATCTGAATTTTACAGAGAACTAATGATATCTGAAGCAAATCATTACACTACTTTTTTACATTTTGCTAGAAAATATGGAGATAGAGAATATGTAGACAATCGATGGAAACAATGGATTGAATACGAAGAAAGTATCATAATTAATTTTGGAAAAAAAGAAACTATTCATGGATAAAATTCTAAAGCGTTCAAATTTGGACGCTTTTTTTGTAACATTTTTTTAAAATAAAACTCTAATTATTTAAACTTAAAAACTAAAAAAATGCAAGCACACGAAATAGATTACCATATTTATGGTGAAGAAATGCAATATGTAGA
>CAZMCP010000057.1:0-14129 GCA_964565035.1 uncultured Flavobacterium sp.
TCAGCTTCAGGAAAAGCAAAAGCTGCGGGAACCCCTGATTGTTTCGTAAAAGTAATCTTCGATGCTAAATACGGTGAATGGTTAGGTTGTCATATGATTGGTGCTGGTGTTACTGATATGATTGCTGAAGCGGTTGTAGCCCGTAAATTGGAAACAACAGGTCACGAAATCTTAAAAGCAGTGCATCCACACCCTACTATGAGTGAAGCGGTCATGGAAGCAGTTGCAGATGCTTATGGTGAAGTGATTCATTTATAAAGATTTGATGAGAAAAAAAATTGTAGTTGCAGGATTATTATTACTCGTTCCAACATTTCTATTTGGAGATTTTATTAATCCGATAGTAAAGAATGTTCTGCAAATTTCAGGAGCAATTTTATGTGTAACTGGTTTTTTTATAAAAAAGGAAGAAGAATAAAAAATGCCGCTCAATCTGAGCGGCATTTTTATTTAAATTTGTTTAGAACCAACTATTGTAAAATTGATGAAAAAATATATTATGCTAATCAGCTTAATTGCAATTAGTAGTCATGCTCAAGAAAGAAATTTAAAAAATATTAAAAAACTGACTTTCGGAGGCGATAATGCCGAAGCGTAGTTCAGCTCTGATGGAAAAAATCTTACGCTTCAAGTCACTAATCCTGAAATCGGGGCACAATGTGACCAGATTTTTACGCTTGATTTATCGCAACCAAAAATTGATTCGAAAAGTCTTCAATTGGTTTCTACCGGAAAAGGAAGAACAACTTGTTCTTATTTTATGCCGGATGGGAAACATATTTTATATGCTTCGACTCATAAAAGTAACGAAGCTTGTCCAGCACCTCCAAAACCGAAGGATAGTAAATATCTCTGGGCCATTTATCCTGAATTTGAAATTTATATGACCGACCTGAAAGGGAATATTGTGAAACAATTGACAGACTCACCTGGATATGATGCCGAGGCAGTAGTGTCTCCCGATGGTAAAAAGATTGCCTTCACCAGTATCCGATCCGGGGATTTGGAAATTTATACTATGAATATAGACGGCTCCAATGTGAAACAGGTAACTAGCGGATTAGGATAGGATGGCGGATGCTTTTTCTCACACGACAGCAAGAAATTGGTGTTCCGTTCTTCACGTACCAAGACGGAAGTCGAAATAAAAGAGTACAAAGAGTTACTGTCTGAAAATTTGGTAATGCCTACCAATATGGAAATTTACACTTGTATTTTTGATGGTTCCGATTTGAAGCAGATTATGCATCTTGGAAATGCAAATTGGGCGCCTTATTTCCATCCTTCTGATAAAAAAAATATTTTCTCATCAAATCATCACGCGACTAAAGGTTATGATTTCCAATTGTACATGATTAATACTGATGGAACTGGTTTGAAGCAAATTACGTATCAAAGTGAATTCAATGCTTTTCCGATGTTTTCCCCTGACGGAAAGAAACTGGTTTTCTCTAGTATTCGGGAACAAAGCAAACCGAGGGAAACCAATGTTTTTATTGCCGATTGGTTTGATGATGATGAAAATGAATATGCCAATCCTCAATCACTTAAAAAACATATTTTTTTTTGGCTTCTGATACCATGAAAGGTAGATTGACGGGTTCAAAAGAGGAAAAACTAGCGGCTGATTATATTGTTTCTGAATTCAAAAAATTAAAATTTAAACCCTACAACAAACAATTTTTGCAACCTTTTACGTATACTGTCCGCCTCAATCCACACGATACGATTTCGAAAGGAAAGCCGAATTCAGGTAACAATGTAATAGCTTATTTGGATAACGGTGGTGCAAAAACAATTGTGATTGGTGCGCATTATGATCATTTGCGGTTGAATGAACATTTGCATTCCACTAAAATGAATTCGCAAGGTGAAATACATAATGGTGCTGATGATAATGCTTCTGGAGTAGCTGGTGTTTTGGAGTTAGCCAGAATGTTGTCGCAAAATAAAGCAAAGGAAAAGGCGAATTATATTTTTGCATTATTTTCAGGTGAAGAAGATGGATTGATTGGCTCCAAAGAAATGGCAGCAACAATTAAAACATTTTATCCTAAAGTAACGGCAATGATCAACATGGACATGATTGGTCGTCTGGAGGATAAAAAAACGATGATTGTGGGTGGTATTGGTACAAGTCCTTCTTTCCCTGAAATTATTGAAAGAAATAAACCGGCAGGCTTTGGAATTACTCAGGAGTTGAGTGGAGTAGGGCCGTCTGATCATACTTCTTTTTATTTGAAAGATATTCCGGTACTGTTCTTCTTTACAGGAACTCACTCCGATTACCATAAACCAAGTGACGACGAAGAAAAATCAATTATTATGGAGTGGAGAATATCGTGAATTATGTGTTCCGAACTGCCAATGCAATAGCCGATGGGGAACGACTTGAATTTACTAAAACGAAAATCACTTCCGAAAAGAAAGCGCCTAAGTATAAAGTGACTTTGGGTATCATGCCGGATTATACGGATCATGGCGATGGACTGCATGTTGATGGTGTCACCGAAGGGCGTCCCGCAAATCTTGCTGGAATACTTGAAGGTGATATTATCACAAAAATAGGGGATTGTCCAGTGAAAGAAGTCTACGGTTACATGGAATGACTGACTAAACTAAATTCCGGCGACGAAAAAGAAGTAACCTTAATCCGAAAGGGAAAAGAAATTAAGGTAAAAGTGGTTTTCTAAACCAACTTAGCATATAATTGAATCCGTTATGATCTTTCATAACTGATTTTTTTATTGTAAAATGTGAATATTGCCGCTTGTTAAGTCAATATTGCCGATTGATGAGCCTCAATTGTCTGTTGTGGAACCAATATGTTTTATTATAACGCTTTTGTTATTAAGGTTTAAAAAAAAGCAGGTTGGATTAATCCAACCTGCTTTACATTTATTCTTTAATGAATCTTTCAATTTGTCTGGCACTGTCTGAAAGGATCTCAATCATATAAATACCTTTGGATAAATTATTGATATTTAAAGTGATATGTTTCTGGTTTGATGTTTTTTCAGATTTTAATTTTCTTCCGTTTAAATCATAAATTGAAACTGAATCAATTCCTGACTCGCTAGCAATGTTTAAAAATTCGGTGGTAGGATTTGGATATAACCTGAATTTTTTAAACTCATTTTCATCTGTTGATAAATTCTCAGGATCATATTTAAAATCATCGATATGAATAGTATTGCCATAAACCATTATAGCTAAGTTTTTTCCATATGAAGGCTGATAGTTTGTCATATTTAAGGTATACAATGACATTGTATTGTTGCCTCCTGCATATCTTAATCGGGTGAAAGTACTGGGATTGGAAGGGTCTGTCATAAACCCTATTTCAATAGGATTATAACTTGAATACTCTTTTAAAATCCAAAATGATATTTTACTGTTAGTGGATAAGCCATTTAATCGAGGACTGATAAGCATGCTTTTATAACCCGAGTAAGATGAATATAGTCTTATTGTATTACCGTTGTTGTCAGCATCATATAAATTACTCACACTTACGTTTGTATTTGAAACTGAACTGCTTTGCCTGTAAGTTTTCCAGAAAGAATCGATTGTTGGGGTGTCAAATCCTATATAATAAGGTGGACTTACTTCTATATTGTCATCACAAACATCACCAATACCATCATTATCAGTGTCAGATTGATTGGTGTTTTCAACATTCATACAATTGTCTTTACTATCATACACGTCATCATTGTCTGTGTCGGCGTCTACATAAGTTGAAACGGTATTGGTAATGATAGGTGCATTATAGTCAAAATAAATTGAGGCATAATTCCTGATAGTATTGCCTTTTACCGTCGTGTTTTTAGGCTTTATTCTATAAGTGATATAACCATGACTGCCGGGTTCATTTGATAACATATCAGGTAAATTTATGTTATCGAAGACAAATTCGGCAATATTGTTTTTAAGTTGCACATGGCCGGGATGACTTAGTCCCACTAATTCAAAAGTTGTATAGTCTAATTTAGGATCAAGCTCATCAGTAATTTTAATATTTACTGCAGATGCAGTTCCTGTGTTTTGAAAGCGTACCACATAATTTAAATAATTCCCAATATTGTTAACTAGTATCGTATCGCCTTCTAATACTGCTTTATCATTCGGATCAAAAGAGTTAACTACTCTTTGATTTATTGAAAAGGTATTGTTAGCAGGTGTATTATCGGTTGTTATTGGGTTAATGGTTGCTGTAAACGCTAAGATATCATTAAGATTTACTGTTGGAGGCTGGCTGATTCTGAATCTTACAATAATTGATTTTGATTCATACGGATATAAATTGGCATAGTTCCAGGTTAACACATTTTCAGCTTGGGACTGAACTGGTACATTGGCATAGGTAAAATCCATTTTACCATCATTAAAATTAAAAACAATTGAACCGCTTCTAACTGTTGTTCCTCTGTTTTCATAATAAATTATGTAATAAGCTTCAAAACCCGGTCTTGCAACTTCTATAGGTGCAAAAGTTATTCTTACGTCATTGATAGTCTGACTGGGTACACTACAGAAATCTGCTGTTTGTTGGTTCCCTACACCTGTGAAAGTGATATAACTATTTGGTGGAGATACATTGAAATTGTTTAAAGAGGCTGCTGCAGTTACGCTATAATTTCCTTGGGGAACATACATGGAATATTCACCTCTTTCATTGGTAAAAGTTGAATAAAGTGTTGAACCACTGGTGGCTTTTACCATTATTTTATCCATGGCACGGTCGTTTCCAATATTGCAACCATTGTTTTCATAATCTATTTTTACCGTTCCTTTTATTCTGTTTTTCCATCTGTTGTTGCATGATTCGGTTAACTGGGTTAAATCATTGCATCCAGTCGCATTTCCTCTTATGGTATTTGGTTTTGCTGCCAGTATATAATTGCAAACATTTAATTCCTGACATAACGATAGTACTTGATTACTCATGATTGTTAATTCGGTGACTTCGCTTAAATCAACTCCTGAAAGTTCATTTATCGATGTTAACACATTGTTTCCACTTATATATAATCCACCTTTTATCGAAGTTAAATTATGTAATCCGTAAAGTGTGTTTAAATTTTGGCTGCCCTCAATAACTAATGAATTAATAATGTTTAAGTTGTTTCTTAATGAAGTTACTCGGCTTAATGATGAAATGTCCGTCATCAATCTGTTGCCGGATAACGATAAACTGCCCAAACTGGTTAATGAAGTAAGTCCATTTAGGTTTTGCAATGATAAACAACTTCTTACAGAAAATGATCCAACAACAGATTGAAGCCCTGATAATCCTTGTAAAGTGGTTAACTCCCAATTTGAAATGGATACATCACCGCCAACAGTTCTGATACTTTCAAAACCTGTCAGATCAAAATTGTGTGAACCTAATGTGCCAATTGTCAAATTTCCCGGGACATTGGTTAATCTTAAATGGATATTTGATTCATAACAATAATCACTGTCATTCGATAAAGTCAGGTTTCCACCAATAAATGTAAGATTGTTTAAAGCAGAAAAATCATTAATATGATTTGATGTCAGTACTAAATTTCCTCCTAAAAATGCAAGATTTCTTAATCCTGAAATATCGGTCATCCAACTGTCATGAAGGGTTATACTCCCGCCTACGTAAGTAAGATTTTCGAAACCATTTAAAGTTCTCAGTAAAGGAGAATTTTCACTAAAAGATATTCCGCCATTTATACGTCTGATATTTCTAAATCCATTGAAATTATTAATTGCTCCACTATTGGCATTGGTTTCCACTACAATAGAACCGGGAATTTCTGTGCAGTTAGGATAACGGGTCAGAAAATAATCCACATCAGACTGACTCCGAATGTAAATTGTTCCGGTTGGACATTGAGAATACGAATAAAAAAAGCTAAAAGAAAGTAGTAGATAAAGTAATTTTTTAAACATTGCTGTCAGATATTGATTTTGAACGCAAAAATATCAAATTTAATTCAGCCTTTAATGAATATTCTGACTTTTTATAGGTACAGTTTTAATCAGTTTTAAGTGTTTGGTATCAATAATTCTGAACATGATTCTTTGTTTTGAAATGTGAATATGAATTCTTGCATAGCCAATATGATTTGTTGCACAGGCGGAATAACTTATTACACGCAGAATTTTTATGGTATTCGATTATGTTGTTGAAAAAACGCTTAAATTTTAGAACTATTTGAATTTTAAGTATTTGATATTAAAATTGAAAATATGAAGAAAAACAGTATTTATTTTGGTGTGGTGTTGTTTAGTTTCTGTGCTTGTAAAAGTGAAAGGGAAAGCAAATAGACAATTTAAATATTGTGACAGAAATTAATTTATTAGTTGATAAAATTGAAGCAGAAAAGGAAAAAATGCAGTGTATAGAAATTTTATCAAAAGATTTAAATAGTAATAAAATAAAGCAAAAATGATCTAAAGTTCATTTTTATTCGGAAAAAGGGACAGTTTGCCGAATTAAAACATATCCATATGAAGTAAATTCAAAGCAAAAGAATGAGTTTTATTTTGATAACGTCCAGCTTATTTTTGCATATTGCAAAATAACGAAGATCAAGCCTCAGGTAAACAGGAGTTGAATTTTGGAAGAATGTTTTATTTAAAGATGATGAATTGGTGAAAGAAATTAATAATTACAGAAAGAGGTAAAAGAAGTAAAAACCTCTGAGAGCAAAAAAATGGTAGAGGAAGCAAATGAATATTTGGAACTATTAAAAAAAACAATGAATAGTTTAATTCCTAAGGTAAATTCATAGAAGTTTGTGGAGCCAATAGTAATTCTTATACCCCCCCAATTATTGATAATAATCTAATGCAGTTCAAAATAACGGTCCGGATAATCCGATATGATACCGTCAACATGCATTTTAATGATTTTTTTCATGTCTTTCTTGTCATTAACAGTCCACGGAATTACTTTAATTTTTTTCTGATGTAAATAATTTACTTTTTTCTTATCTAAAAGCTTAAAATATGGACTGTAGATATCTGGTTTGAAGCATAACAATTGTAGGTTTTTATCGATTGACAATTCATTTTCAACCAATAGTACAGTTTTAAATTCAGGATATTTTTGATGTAAATATTGTAATGTTCTTACATCAAAGGATTGAATGTAAACTCTATCTGAAATTGAAGCTTTATTTATAACATTAATTAATAAATCAACAAACTCTTTAGGTTCTGGATGATATAACTCATCACCTTTTGGGTCAGATTTAGTTTCTATGTTATAATAAATTTTCCTGCCTGGATGATTTTTCTCGATATATTTTTCAGTGAATTCTATTACTTCAGATAAAAGTGGTTTGTATGTTTTAAGTTTTAGTTGATCTTTAAATCTAGGATGGATTTTACTTCCGCAATCACATATTTTTATATCTTCATAATTCATTTGGTATAAATTATAAGAATGCTCTGTACCTTCCGTAATTTCATTTTGATTTTTATCTAAACAAATTTCATGTGACAAAAAAGGTTCATGGGACAATAAGACCTGCTTATCCTGCGAGATTACTACATCCATTTCGAGTGTTGTCACACCTAAATCAATCGCTTTTTTCATTGCTTCTATACTGTTTTCTGGATATAAACCACGACAACCACGATGACCTTGGATGTCAAATTCTTGTGATAGAGAAATGAAAGGGAAAAGCAGAATTAAAAAATATTTTTTCATTAGATTTTTTTAAGGACTTCAATTAAATAATCTATGTCTTCTGGCGTATTATAATGTGAAAATGAAACTCGAATATTAGGTTTGTTTAGCTCTTCTTTAGACAAAAAGGCTTCCAAAACATGAGATGGTTTTACACTACCAGATTGACACGCACTACCTCTTGAAACAGCAACCCCATTAATGTCTAATTGAAATAAAAGCATACTTATTTTATATGTATCCAATGGAAGAATTACATTGATTACGTTATAAAATGTTTCTTCAGGATTTCCTGCAAAATGTACTTCAGGAAAATTTAATTGTAACTGCTCAACTAGGTATTTTTTTAAATCAGTTATATTACTTTTTTCAGTATCTAGATTCTCAAGAGAAAGTTCTAAAGCTTTTGCCATTCCTGCAATATTATGAACACTTTCGGTTCCTGCTCTCAAGCCTTTTTCCTGTTCACCTCCAAGTAAAATAGGTTTTAAAACAATGTTTTTTCTAATATAAGCAAATCCAATACCTTTAGGACCATGAAATTTATGGGCACTAGCAACCAAAAAATCAATAGGGATTTGAGATAAATCAATTTTGCTTTTTCCTATGGATTGTACTGTATCTGTATGAAAATAAGCATTGTAATTTTTACACAATTGAGCTACTTTTTCTAAATTTAGAACAGTCCCAATTTCATTGTTTACATGCATTAAACTCACGAGTGTATTTTGCTCTTGAGAAAGAAGCATTTCTAAATCATTATAATCAATAGTTCCATCATCAAGAATATTTACATAGTCGATTTTTGTTCCAAATTGTTTTTCAAAAACTTCAACTGTATGTAAAACCGCATGATGTTCTATTTTACTAGTTATAATTCTTTTTACTCCTAAATCACGAATAGATGAAAGTATGATGAAATTATTTGCTTCTGTTCCACAAGATGTGAAAATGATTTCTTGTGCATTACAGTTAAGGTTTTTTGCAATGCTTTTTCGAGATAATTCAATTATATTTTTTGCATCTCTTCCAAAATGATGAGTTGATGAAGGATTACCGAAGTTTTCATTCATAACTTTTGTCATTTCTGTTATAACTTCTTTACGCAACTGGGTTGTAGATGCGTTATCTAAATAAACATGTTTCATAGATGTCAAATTTAGTAATTTTATATCTTTGAAAGCAAAATCAATCCTTTGAAAAAAATTCTTCTTTTATCAGATACCCATGGTCATATTGATGATGTAATTATAAAGCATGTTATGTGGTCTGACGAAGTTTGGCATGCTGGTGACATTGGAGACTTAAATGTTACAGATGCAATACAAAAAATAAGGCCCTTAAAAGCGGTTTATGGAAATATTGATGGTGGAGGAGCAAGGCTTGAATTTCCTTTAAATAATAGATTTATGTGTGAGGATGTTGATGTATGGATAACGCACATAGGTGGTTATCCAGGAAAGTACAATCCAGTTATAAAGGATGAATTGAAAATTAATCCTCCTAAACTATTTATTTGTGGGCATTCACATATTCTAAAAGTACAATTTGATAAAGCACTGAATTTATTGCATATGAATCCTGGAGCTGCAGGAAAAAGTGGTTTTCATCAAATGAGAACAATGCTCAGATTTATTATTGAAGGAGATAAAATTAAGGATCTTGAAATCGTAGAAATAGGAAAAAAATAATTACTCATCTACAGTAATATTTATGGTTGTTCCTTTATTAGGTTCTGATTTAATTTTCATTTTACCATTCATATTATTAACCCTTGCACGAATTTGTGTTAATCCAAAACCATTAGATTTATTGATATTGTTTGTGTTAAAACCCTTTCCGTTATCCTCGATAGTTATGTGCAGTTTATCACCTAATTCTTCAATAGAAAGTTTTGCTTTAGTTGCTTCACTGTGCTTTATAATGTTGTTTAATAATTCAGAAACGATAAAATAGATTCTGTTTTCAAAATCTGGATGAAATCTTTTTTCTCTAGCTAGAGTTGAATGAAATTCGAAGTTTAATAATGAATTAGAGTTGTTTTCGCAAAGATCTTTTAAAGCATATTGAAGTCCAAGTTTTACCAAAAGAGGAGGGACTAATTCATGTGATAAGTCTCTTACTTTATCGTGTGCATCCTTCAGTAAAGAGCGAGTTTTTTTTAAATCTTCAATTTGTTCTTTAGTTAAACTAGATTCAAAAGCGGATAAATGCAATCCTACTGATGATAATATAGCACTTACATGATCATGTAATATACCAGATATTTTATTTCTTTCTTGATCTTGACCGTCTAGTGTGGCGCTAATGATTTTGTATTGTAAATCATTATCAAGATCTTTTATTTTATTTTTTTGTTTTAAAAGTAAATTTTGGTAGTAGAAGTAAAATATAAAACCTGCTAAAATAAAAATTGAAGCAAAGAGTAGTAAAAGTCTTTGATTTCTAGTTTGTCTTTCTTCAATTAATGATTGCTTTTCTTTAAATTTATCTTCTATTTTTTTTATTTCATATTTAGTTTCAATTTCCTGTCTTGCAGTATTTAATCTACCCGAAGACACTTCTTCAAATAATTCATAATACTTATTATTATATTCTAAAGCTTTCTTATAGTCACCCATTTTTTCATAAGTGTAAGATAAGTTTAAATATGTACCACTAAGTACTCTAGAATTATCGGAATCTTTATGGTATAACTTTGTAACTTCTAAATATTTTGCTAAAGCTTCCTTGTTATTTTTCTCTATGTTTGTGTAATAAAGACCAAAGTCATTGAGAGTATTAGCTATATTATCTCTGTTTCCAATTTTTGTAGCAATTAGGTAGGCACTATCTAAATATTTTTTTCCTTGAGGATTACCTCTGTCTAAATATATTTTAGAGAAATTACTGTAGTTTTTGTATTTGTCGTATAAGTCTTTTGATTTACTAGTGTAAAAAGCAATTCTTTTCATGTAAAAATCTACACTATCAGAACCGGTTTCATAATGAATTCTTAGAAGTCCTTGATTAGCTTTACTTAATAAATCGTTGTTGTTTAGTTTTGTAGCTATCTTTAAAGCTTTATGAAGATATTTTTTAGCTTTAGTGAATTCGAATGAAAGTCCATTTACATTGCCTATCCCTCTGTATATTAAAGATTGTTTATCATAAAGTTTATGTTTTTCAGCAATTGGAAGAGCTTGGTATAGACTATTTAAAGCATTTTCATAATCATTAATATTTCTAAATATTTCTGATTTTTTAATCATTATATCACAGTAATTCTTATAATTTTTTTGTGATAGGGAATTAGTTGATTCTTTTCTTGCAAAAGAGATTGCTTTTAAGGGATTATTTTTCTCAATATAATAAGATATAGAATCTGTTTTGGCTTTCTGAATTTGAAAGCCAAAACAGTTAATACTTGAAATTATAAATGCAACTGTAAGTTGTTTCAAAGTCCTTTTATTAAAGTTCAATAACAACTTTAGGTTTCTTGATTGTTGCTCCATCAACTTGTTCAAAAGTAACTGTAAGCATATCGCTTCCGTTTGCTGTTAATGTTTCTTCTACATCTAGAAATTTGTTAGAAGGTTCTTTTTCTCCGTCTTTTAGTGTTATTGTGATTGTAGCTTCACCATTATCACAAAATGTTTTTTGTTCGCAGTTGTCTGGAATTTGAAATTTAGAAGTTACTTGATTTCCTGTGTCTTTTCTGAAATCAAAATTTCTCAGCATAGTGTAAGGCATAGTTTTAGGTTTTTTAGTTATTAAATCCATTTAGTTAATTTATTGTATTGAAATCAAATTATGTTTTGTAGCAAAAAGTACTAATCCAACAGAGCTTTTAACTTTTAATTTTTTCATTAGGTTCTTTCTATGAGTTTCAACAGTATTAGGACTTATATTTAAAAGTTCGCTAATATCTTTTCCGCTTTTTTCTTCGCAGATGTAACCTAAGATTTCAAGTTCACGAGTTGTTATTCCTGAAATAATGTCTTCTATGCTTAAAGCTTGACGTTGATTGTTTTCTGTAAATATATCAAAAACTTTATCTTTAATAGTAGAAGAAAAGTATTGATTTCCTTGTGCTACTGAGGTAATTGCATCAACAATGTTTTCACCTGCGCATTGTTTAGTCAAATAGCCACTAGCTCCCAATTTGATAACCTCTTTAATTAATTTAGGGTCATCATAACTAGAAAGAATTATGACTTTACAAGTAAACCCTTTTTCATTAAATTCTCTCAAAACTTGTATACCATCTTTTTCTGGCATATTAATATCCATAACAAGAACATGAGCTTGATTTTTAGCAACTCTTTCTACCAAGTTTTCTCCGTTTAATGAAAACCCAACTACTTCAAAATTTGGGTTGGTCTTAAGGACTGCAAGTATTCCATCAATAAGAACTTGATGGTCGTCTGCAAGATGTATTTTAATTTTGGTTTCCATGTAATTTGTGTTTCAGATTTCAAATGTAGATGATTATAAAATTACATCAAATACTCTAAATTAATGATTTTTATATCACCAATTTTGGTGAGAAAACTAATTGAATTTAATTATTAAAAATGGTTTAAAAATAAAAAGCTAACCAAATATGGTTAGCTTTTCTTCGCACTAATAAACTAAGATGATAGGTTTATCTTAATCGATCCACAGATTTTACGAGATCTTCGTCCTTCTTAATGGCTTTATTAGCAAAAACTAATAATAAGATAGTTACGATAGGTAAGAACATCCCAATACCCTTCTCCGATACTACTGAAGTATCTCCAGATAGATTTAGTGTACGATACACAAATAATCCTAGTAAAATTAAGTTCAATATTATATTCAATCTGTTCATCACAAATTGTTGTTGTCTTTTTTTAAATGAAAGCAAACTCAATAGAGCTAAAGATGTGCTTAATCCAAATAAAATTGTGTATACAATATTACTCATAAAAAAAACTTCATCTCCTTTTATTTTCCATAAATTAAAAACAAAAGGTAAAGCACCATTGCAAATAATAGCTAATCCTAAATAAATACTTTGAATTCTTTGAATCATTTTACTTAAATGTTGAGCAAAAATATATTTTCTTTTTTTAAAAAACTATTGTTTACTTAAATAAAATTCGTAATATTGCCTAAACAATCCGTAAGCACTTCATACTTCGGAATATAAGTTTCAAAAATTAAACACCACGTTAACTTATTATCATTTAATCACAACATCTATTTATGTTCGATATTTCTGTTTTAAAGGAAATGAAGTTATCTGAGTTGCAAGAAATTGCCAAGATTGCTAAAATTTCAAAATTCAAAACACTTAAAAAGGATGAACTTGTTTATCAAATTCTAGATTATCAAGCTGCAAATCCTGAAAAAATTTCTAATCCCGATAATGTATCAGTACCCTCTCAAGAAGCTAAGCAAAAAAGAGCTAGGATTGTAAAAGAGACAAAGCCACCTGTTGCAAATAAAGTTGAAGAGCAACAAGCAATAACTTTTGAAGAAGAGAAAACTAGTGATAAAATCGATAAAGAGCCTATTAAGGAATTTAAAGATAATCGAAATCCAAAAAATAATCGTTTTCAAAAAAATAACAAGACTAAAAATCCTAAGTCTAATGCTGAAAACGAAAATCAACCAACACCAGCTTTAGAAGCTGAAACTGAAAAAGTTCAAACTCCTCAACAAGAAGTTGAAGTAAAAACTGAGACAGAAATTGCTGAAAAAGGATTTAAGAATAGCAATCCTAACCAAAATCCAAATCAGAATCCAAATCAGAATCCGAATCCAAATCAAAAACACAAAAAAACTACAAATTTTAGAGAACCAGATTATGAGTTTGAAGGAATTATAGAAAGTGAAGGTGTTTTAGAAATGATGCCTGATGGGTATGGTTTCCTGCGTTCTTCGGATTATAATTATCTTGCTTCACCAGATGATATTTATTTATCAACCTCACAAATTCGTTTATTTGGTTTAAAAACTGGGGATACTGTAAAAGGTGTAGTTCGTCCTCCTAAAGAAGGTGAAAAATATTTTCCACTAGTTAAGGTATTAAAAATTAATGGTCATGATCCACAAGTAGTTCGTGATAGAGTTTCTTTTGAACATTTGACTCCGGTATTTCCTACTGAGAAATTTAAATTAGCAGAAAAAGGCAGTTCTATATCTACACGTATTATTGATTTGTTTTCTCCAATAGGAAAAGGACAACGTGGTATGATTGTAGCTCAGCCTAAAACAGGTAAAACAATGTTGTTGAAAGACATTGCTAATGCGATTGCTGCTAATCACCCTGAAGTTTACATGATTGTATTGCTAATTGATGAGCGTCCTGAGGAGGTAACAGATATGCAACGTAGTGTGCGAGCAGAAGTAGTAGCTTCAACTTTTGATAGAGAACCGCAAGAGCACGTAAAAATCGCTAACATTGTCTTAGAAAAAGCTAAACGTTTGGTAGAATGTGGTCACG
>CAZMCP010000058.1:0-13647 GCA_964565035.1 uncultured Flavobacterium sp.
AGACAATAATGTTGATTTTCCTGCATCAGGAAAACCTACAAGACCTACATCGGCTAAAACTTTAAGCCCCAAAACAATATCAGCTTCAACGGGAGGCATTCCTGGCTGAGCATAACGAGGGGTTTGATTTGTAGAGGTTCTAAAATGCCAGTTTCCTAAACCACCTTTTCCACCTTCTACCAGAATTCTTTCTTCACCATCTTCTGTAATTTCGAATAAAACTTCATCAGTGTCTTTATCTTTTACTACAGTCCCTAGAGGCACCTCTAAGTATTTATCTTCACCGTCATGCCCTGTACTTCTTGAACTACCACCATCACCCCCATGACCCGCTTTTACGTGTTTTGTGAATTTTAAATGAAACAAAGTCCATAGGTTTTTATTCCCTTTTACAATAACGTGTCCACCACGACCACCATCTCCTCCATCTGGACCTCCTTTTTCGATAAACTTCTCTCTATGTAGATGTGACGAACCTTTTCCACCTTTTCCTGATGAAACATATATTTTTACGTAATCTACAAAATTCCCTTCTGTCATTTTTTCTTTTCTTTACAGCCTTTGAAATTAAAATACCTAACTGCCACTGGCAGTCCTCCTCTTAATCTCAAATCCTCTGTCATTTTCTCAGCTTTTAGTCTCCAGTATTCAGTGTTCAGGAAACTATTATATGAAAACTGATTACTGTGAACTATTTTTAATTTATTTCTCTCAATGATCGAACCAAGACTTTATCAATCTTGATACCATCCATATCTATAACTTCTAATTCCATTTTATTCCAAACCAACTTCTCTCCTACTTTAGGAATATAGGATAACTCTGTCATGATTAAACCACTTACTGTAGTAACATCGTAATCATTAATTAAGTCATCCATATCAAAATAAGTCAAGAAATCGTGTAATGAATAATGCCCATCAACTAACCAACTTCCGTCTTCTCTGGCTATTAACTGAAATTCTTCTTCATAAAATTCAGCAGCGTCACCTACTAAAGCTTCAAGAATATCATTTAAAGTAATAATCCCTTGTACCACTCCATACTCATCTGTAACTAATGCATAATGCACTTTGGTTTTCTTGAATATTTCTAATGCTTTATATGCTGATGTATGCTCTATAAAATATACAGGTTCTTTACAAATAGATCTCAAATCGAACTGATTTTTCTTTTCAAAATTTGAAAACAAATCTTTAAGAAAAACAACACCTACTACATTATCCAAATTATCTTCACATACAGGATAAATTGAATGCAATTCTTCTAAAACTTGAGATTTTACTGTATCTAAATTATCCTCTAGAGACAAATACATTACCGATTTACGATGCGTCATCAAGGAATTAACTTTTCTATCACCAATATGAAAAACTCTTTCCACAATATCTTGTTCAATTTCTTGAACTTCTCCTCCTTCAGTTCCTTCTTTGATAATAGCTTTAATTTCTTCCTCGGTTACTTTACCATCTGCTGTTGGCTTTATTTTAAAAACATCTAAAATAAATTCTGTAGAAACTGTTAACAACCAAATAAAAGGAGCGGTAACTATAGAAACTACTTTCATTGGAACTGCCACTGCTTTTGCAATTGCTTCGGGATAGTTTAAACCAATTCTCTTGGGTAATAACTCTCCTAAAACCAATGAAAAGAAAGTTAATATTACAACTACTGTACCTACTGATAAAGAATTTGAGTATGGTTTTGTAAGAGCAATACTTTCAAAGAAAATCCGAACATTTTCGGTTACCTTTTCTCCTGAATAAATACCAGTTAAAATACCAATAAGCGTTATTCCTATCTGTACAGTAGATAAAAACTTATTGGGTGAATTTGCTAATTCTAAAGCTGTTTTTGCACTCGTATTGCCTTTTTTGGCAGCGGTTTCTAACCGGTTCTTTCTTGCTGATATGAGTGCGATTTCTGACATGGAAAAAATTCCATTCAATAAAATCAGCAAGAAAATTATGACTATTTCCAAATTTTAAAAATTTAGTTACAAATTATCTATTATAGCACTTAGCCTTTCGGTAATTTCTGCAATAGACCCAATACCATCGACGGCATAAAATTTATTTTGTTCTTTATAATAATTCATCAAAGGAGCTGTTTTCTCATTATACTCCTGATAACGATTACGTATTTTTTCTTCATCTTGATCATCAGGTCTTCCTGAAGTCTTTCCTCTTTCTAAAAGTCTTTTAACCAAAATTTCATCATCAGCCTCTAAAGCTATGGTAGCAGTTATAGCTTGACTTTTACTTTCTAAAAAAGCATCTAATGCTTCGGCTTGAGAAATAGTTCTAGGGAATCCATCAAATAAAAATCCGTCTGAATCTGGGTTTTTATCTACTTCGCTTTGCAACATTTGAATAGTAACCTCATCAGGAACAAGATCTCCTTTATCCATGTAAGTCTTTGCTAACCTACCTAAATCAGTATCATTTTTAATGTTAAATCTAAAAATATCTCCTGTAGACAAATGTGTTAAATTGTACTTCCCTTTTAAAAATTCGGCTTGGGTTCCTTTACCTGCCCCAGGTTTCCCGAACAAAACTATATTAATCATTAAATTAGTAATTTATAAATGTGTTGTGTTATTTTAACTGATATACTTCTGAAAGGTTTCTTCCTAAACCATCATAATCCAAACCAAAACCTACAATGAACTTATTTTCAATTTCGATACCAATATAATCAATTTTGATATCTTTTTTATACGCTTCTGGTTTTAAAAATAGGGTAGCAAATTTTAATTGTTTTAATTTTTTATCTGCAAATAATTTTTGAATTTCTTCGATAGTATTTCCTGTATCAACGATATCCTCAATTACCACAACGCTTCTTCCAGTTAAATCTTGGTTTAAACCAATTAACTGCTTCACTTCGTGAGTAGTTTGCATACCATCGTAGGAAGCCATTTTAATAAAGCTTAATTCACACGGACTTTTATAATGCTTCATAAAATCAGAAACAACCATAAATGCTCCATTTAAAACACCTACAAAAACAGGTACTTCGTTTTCAAAATCTTTCGAAATTTGAGTTGCCATCTTGGCAATTGCCTTATCTAACTCATCGGCTGAAATAAAAGGCACAAAATGCTTATCGTGAAGCTGAATTTCCATTTTTAAATTTAAAATAAAGGGCAAAGATAACAAAAGAGTTCAGTATCAGGAAAATTATTTATTTTTGAAATGATGGACATTGAATTTTACAAACAAATTGAAAAAAGCACAGCTCACAGAAAGAGCAGAGAAATCAACCGAGATTTTATTTTTAAGAATCCTGCTTTTTTGAATGAACTTATTCAAATTGCGTTCAACATTAACGATAAAAACCATCATAAAGCTTGGTGGATAATGGAATTAGTTTTTGAAGAAAACATTCATTTGATTACTCCTTATATAGATTCTTTTTGTGAAGTAATTCCTAAGCTAAAAGAAGACCCTGCTAAAAGACCGGCATCTAAAATTTGCCTGTTTTTATCTGATCCTAAAAAATATTTCTTAACCGAAAATCAAGAAACAATAATTATTGAAACTTGTCTTGACTGGCTCATAAAAGATGAAAAAGTAGCAGCAAAAGCCTACTCAATAAGAGCTTTATACAATTTAGGAAAAAAACACGACTGGATCCATCCTGAATTAGTTCAAATTATCCAACAAGATTTCGCACACCATTCTGCTGCTTACAAAGCAGTAAGTAAAGAAATATTACGAAAGTTAAAACATTGAAATTATTGTTTTTCCCATTTTTTTAAAAGCATTATCTTTGCGCAACAACAACACAACAACTACAATGAATTATTTTTCTTCCGATTTCAAATTAGGAATCCTTGGCGGAGGGCAATTAGGCAAAATGCTCCTTACCGAAACCCGAAAACTAGACATTCAAACTTACGTTTTAGATTCAAGCAAAGAAGCTCCTTGTCAATTTGGTGCTACAAAATTTTTCTTAGGAAGCTTAATGGATTACGAGACTGTTTACCAATTTGGAAAAATGGTCGATTTGCTAACCATTGAAATCGAAAACGTAAACCTTGATGCGCTAGACATACTTGAAAGCGAAGGTTTAAAAATTTATCCTTCTCCTAAAACTTTACGTTTAATACAAAATAAAGGAAGACAAAAAGATTTTTATGTCGACAACGATATTCCAACTTCTAAACATCAACGTTTTGTTGGCATCAATGAGTTAAAAAACGCACTAGAAAAAGATGAACTTGAATTTCCTTTTGTATGGAAATCTGCTCAATTTGGGTATGATGGAAATGGGGTGAAAATTGTCCGATCAACCATTGATTTAGTAGGATTACCAGAAGTAGAATGCATTGCAGAAGAAATGGTTCCCTTCAAAAATGAATTGGCAGTTATTGTTTCAAGAAGCGTTTCGGGAGAAGTAAAAACATATCCCGTTGTTGAAATGGAATTCCATCCAGAAGCCAATCAAGTAGAATATACAATTTGCCCTGCAAGAGTAAGTGAAAAAGTAGCTCAAAAAGCTCAAAAAATTGCATTACAAGTATCCCAGGCCTACAATCATGTTGGTTTACTAGCTGTAGAAATGTTTCAGACTGAAGATGATGAAATATTGGTTAACGAAGTAGCTCCACGTCCTCATAACTCAGGACATTATAGTATTGAAGCAAGTTATACTTCTCAGTTTGAACAACACATTCGTTCAATTTTAAATCTGCCATTAGGAAGTACAGATAGTAAAGTTGCGGGAATTATGGTAAATTTGGTTGGTGCAGAAGGATTTTCAGGCCCAGTTATCTATGAAAAGATAGAAGAAATAATGAAAATTCCAGGAGTGACTCCGCATATTTATGGTAAACGCGAAACAAGGCCTTTCCGTAAAATGGGACATGTAACCATTGTTAACGAAGATATGACAGAAGCACGAAGAATTGCCGAAGAGGTAAAGAATAGTATTAGAGTGATAAGCGAAAAAAAATTATAAATGATGAATTATAAATTTTGAACACAACAACAATCATTCACAATTTATAATTTAAAATTCAAAATAGACAATGAGTAAAGTAGCCATAGTAATGGGAAGCGTTTCAGACATGCCAGTCATGCAAGAAGCTATTGATATATTAAAAAATTTCGGAATAGAAACAGAAGTTGATATTGTGTCAGCACATAGAACTCCTGAGAAATTATTCGATTTTAGTAAAAATGCACATTACAGAGGAATTTCGGTAATTATTGCTGGTGCTGGAGGCGCAGCCCATTTACCTGGAATGGTAGCCAGTATGAGTCCGCTTCCAGTGATTGGAGTACCTGTAAAATCTACTAATTCTATTGATGGATGGGATTCTGTATTGTCAATTTTACAAATGCCTGGTGGAGTTCCGGTGGCCACAGTTGCTTTAAACGGTGCTAAAAATGCAGGAATACTAGCTGCTCAAATTATTGGTTCAAACAATAAACCTGTTTTAGACAAAATTATAGATTACAAAGAAGGACTAAAACAAGCAGTACTAGATGCTTCTGCTAACTTAAATAAATAAAAAAGCCCCAGAATGTGGTATTTTGGAGCTTTTAAGTAACACAAACATAAATACTGATTGGGTTAAATCAATATCTAAACGATATATATCTAATTTTGATATTTTTCTGATTTTCAGTGCCAAATATAAAATACCTTTCGGTATAGAACAAATAAAATCGACGAAATACACTTTGTTATGAATATTCTTATTAAACATTTCAACACTAAACACAACACAGCCCCTTTTTCACAAATTAAATTAAGTGATTACTTACCCGCTGTAAAAGAAGGCATTTCAGAAACAAAAAAAGAAATAGACGAAATAGTTAATAATTCTGATGCTCCAACATTTGCCAACACGATTGAAGCGTTAGAATTTAGTGGTGCACAACTAGATCGCATAACAACAATTTTCTTCAATTTGAATTCGGCAGAAACGAGTGATGAAATGCAAAAATTGGCACAAGAAATATCTCCAATGCTAACAGAACTGGCCAATGATATCACACTTAATGCAAGTTTATTCGAACGAATTAAATCTGTTTATGACCAAAGAGAATCTTTAGAGTTAACTACTGAACAAAACACATTATTAGAAAAAAAATACAAAGGATTTTCAAGAAATGGAGCTTTACTAGCTGAAGATAAAAAATCACGTTTAAGAGAAATTGACGCCGAATTGGCAAAAATAAAATTAACTTTTGGTGAAAATGTATTAGCAGAAACTAATAATTACGAACTTCATATTATTAATGAAGGTGATTTAAAAGGCTTGCCAGAAGACACATTAGAAATGGCACGATCTCTTGCAAAAAGCAAAGATAAAGAAGGATGGATTTTTACTCTCGATGTACCTAGTTTCTCCCCTTTTATTACCTATGCTGACAATAGAGAATTACGTAAAGAAATAGCTATTGCATACGGTAAAAAAGCTTTCCAGAACAACGAGTTTGACAATCAGGAAAATGTAAAAAAAATTGTTTCGCTTCGTCATGAAAGAGCACAATTATTAGGTTATGAATCGCATTCGCACTTTGTTTTAGAAGAACGTATGGCTCAAAATCCTGACAAAGTAAAATCATTCCTAAATGATTTATTAGGAAAAGCTAAACCTGCTGCCGAAAGAGAATTTAATCAATTGACTGCTTTTGCAAAAAAACTAGACAATCTTGATCAATTGGAAAAATGGGATGGGGCTTATTATTCTGAAAAACTGAAACAAGAATTATTCAATCTTGATGACGAAAAGTTAAAACCTTATTTTAAACTGCAAAATGTTCAAGAAGGAGCTTTTGAAGTTGCCAAACGTTTATTTGGATTAACTTTTACAGAAGTATTCGACATTGAAAAATACCATGAAGATGTTCATATTTTTGAAGTAAATGACGCGAACGGAAACTTAGTTGCAATATTTTATTCTGATTTCTTCCCTAGAAAAGGAAAACGTAATGGCGCTTGGATGACTTCATTCAAACCACAATATATAAAAGACGGTAAAAACGAAAGACCTCATGTTTCTATCGTTTGTAATTTCACCAAGCCAACTGAAACAAAACCTTCATTACTGACTTTTAACGAAGTAACCACATTGTTTCATGAATTTGGACATGCATTACACGGAATGTTAGCTAACACCACCTACCCTAGTCTTTCTGGAACATCTGTTTATTGGGATTTTGTAGAATTACCAAGTCAGGTAATGGAAAACTGGTGTTATGAACCTGAAGCTTTGGCCATTTTTGCTAAACATTATGAGACTGGCGAAATCATTCCACAAGAATATGTAGACAAAATAAAAGAAAGTGCTTCCTTTTTGGAGGGAATGGCTACATTGCGTCAATTAAGCTTTGGCTTGTTAGACATGGAATATCATGGAAAACCAGTTGTTGTTGACAATGTCAAGAGTTTTGAAAAAACTGCAATGGAAGCTACAGCTTTGTATCCTGATGTGGCAGAAAACTGCATGAGTGTTTCTTTCTCTCATATTTTTCAAGGTGGTTATTCGTCTGGATATTACAGCTACAAATGGGCCGAAGTTTTGGATGCAGATGCTTTTGCTTATTTCCAAGAAAAAGGAATCTTCAATAAAGAAGTAGCAACTAAATTCAAAGACAATGTATTGTCTCAAGGTGGTACAGATCATCCAATGACATTATATAAAAAATTCAGAGGACAAGAACCTAAACCAGAAGCTTTATTAAAACGTGCTGGATTAATATAAAATTAAACCGAAGAAATTCTCTTCGGTTTCTTTTTTAAAATAAACTTTCATTTTTTTTTGAAAGTTTAAAAACTTTGTTATACATTTGTGGTATGGAATTCAAAGAAGCAAAAAACAAATTCGTTCAAACATGGGGAGCCTTAGGCTCTCAGTGGGGCATTAATAAAACCATGGCTCAAATCCATGCTTTGTTAATGGTATCTAGCGAAGCAGTTTCTATGGAAGACATTATGGAAGAATTACAAATTTCTCGTGGTAATGCCAGTATGAATTTACGTGCATTAATGGATTGGGGGATTGTATACAAAGAATTTAAAGCTGGTGAACGTCGTGAATTTTTTACTGCAGAAAAAGATTTAGACGAGTTAGCTGTAAAAATTTCAAGAGAGCGTAGTAAAAGAGAAATTAAACCCGCTTTAAAAGTTTTGAAAGAAGTATCTTCTATTAATGCATCTGCTTCAGCTGAAGAAAAACATTTTGTAGATCAAACCACTAAATTGTATGATTTTGTTTTAAAAGCCGATAACGTTTTAGACAAAATCACAGAATACAAAGACAATTGGTTGGCTCAAATTTTAATTAAATTCATGAAATAAAAAATTTTAATTAAAACTTTCAATTTTTTCTGAAAGTTTAATAAATACAGATATTATGATAACGCCCTCTTTTAAAATAGTCCAAATAATCAATCTACTTGGTTTAATATTTCTTCTTGGTGGAGCATATGGAATATTCTTTACAGGTATTTTTCAAATAATAGCAGCTTTATCCTTTTGGATATTATTCCCTAAAAACAAATTCATCTACATATACTTTGCTATAGTAATCTTGTTTTTCATATTATGGGATGGGACCTTCAATTTACTATTCAGTATACCAATTTTTCTAACATTCTTTTTAACCTTCATCATATATCACCAAAAAAGAAATATTAAAAAAGAAAACAAAACATCGATTACTGAATTAAAAAATTAAAAAATGAGCTTCTTAACCGCACAATGGAAAAACTTGGTTATGGCAAATTATGTCATTGATCCAGAATGTTTGAAAAAATATTTACCTACTGGAACAGAACTCGATCTATGGAATAGCAACTGTTATGTGAGTCTTGTAGGTTTTCTTTTCAAAGACACTAAAGTATTAGGGTTCAGCATACCAAGACATACTGATTTTGAAGAAGTCAATCTTCGATTTTATGTTAAACGTTTTGAAAATGGACAATGGAAAAGAGGCGTAGTATTCATTCAGGAAATAGTTCCAAAAAGAGCCATCACTTTTGTTGCCAATACTTTTTATAAAGAAAACTACCGAACACTTTTCATGCAACATGAAAATAAACTGGAAGCCGAAGTATTGAAAGTAAGTTACAGTTGGCAAAATCAAAAGAAAACAAACTATATAAGTGTTAATGCTTATGATTTTATTAGTCCGATCGAAGAAGGAAGCGAAGCCGAATTCATCATGGAACATTATTTTGGGTATACAAAAAACAGCGATGATGAAACGTACGAGTATGAGGTCAAACACCCAAAATGGAAACAGTACTACATCAAAAATTATGAAATTCAGGTAGATTTTGAAAACACCTACGGAAAGGATTTCGCTTTTCTGAATAATTTAAAACCAGCATCAGTATTTCTGGCAGAAGGTTCTAAAATTTATATTGAAAATAAAAGAAAAATCAGCTTATGAAAACGCTACAAAATCAAACGATACTTTACGATGAAGATTGCCCACTTTGCCAAGCATACACTTCTGCTTTTGTAAAAACAGGAATGCTAGATGAAAATGGAAGAAAACCTTATAATCAAATCTGTGAAAAAGAAGTAGAATTTATAAGTATAGAAAAAGCTGCCAACGAAATAGCTTTAGTTGATTACAATAACAAGACAGTTCTTTACGGTATTGATAGCTTGCTTAATATAATTGGAAATTCATTCCCAATCATAGAAAAAATAGGAAAAATTCCTCCAGTCAATTATCTACTAAAAAGACTTTACTCTTTCATTTCTTACAACCGAAAAGTAATTGTCCCAAATTCAAAAAAAGTAGAAACAAAATTAAAATGTGAACCAACATTCAATTTAAAATATAGAATTCTATACATCCTTTTTTCTATTTGCATCACAATAATAGTGCTATTTAAATGTTCAGCAATACTTCCTTATATACCAAAAAGCAATTACTCAAGAGAATTATTACTAGCAAGTGGACAAATTGTTTTTCAATATTGCTTCCTATTCAATAAAGATTTGAAGACAATTATAAATTATTTGGGTAATTTAATGACTGTTTCACTATACGGTTGCTTGTTACTAGCACCTTTGTTGATAATAAATCATTTTACTGATATTACCACAACAGTTGCACTTACTTGGTTTATTGTGACTATTTTATTAATCTTTTTAGAGCACATTCGAAGAGTTACAATTCTAAAACTTCCCAAATATTTAAGTTTCACTTGGGTACTTTACCGCATAATAGCACTTTATTTAATCTTAAACTTTACATTATGAAAATAGTTATAGCAGCAGGAACAGGTTTTTTAGGGCAAGTTTTGATTAACCATTTTAAAAAAGTAAGTACTGAAATAGTTGTGCTTACTCGTGATAAAGAAAAGCAGGAAGGAAACATTCGCTATGTACATTGGAATGCAAAAACCATGACAGGTTGGGAAGTTGAATTAGAAAATGCAGATGTTTTAATAAATCTTGCTGGAAAATCTGTAGACTGCAGGTACAACGATACAAACAAAAAAGAAATTCTATTGTCCAGAATTAACAGCACTAAAATTTTGAATACAGCAGTTTTACAATGTAAAAATCCTCCCAAACACTGGTTAAATTCTTCAACTGCTACAATATACCGACATTCAGAAGACCAACAAATGGATGAATACACAGGCGAAATAGGCAATGATTTTTCTATGAACGTAGCACAAAGCTGGGAAAAAGCATTCTTCAAAACTGAAACGCCACACACAAAAAAAACTACCTTACGAACTTCTATAGTATTAGGAAAAAAAGGAGGCGCTTTTTTACCGCTAAAAAATTTAACCCAAATGGGATTTGGTGGCAAGCAAGGAAATGGTAAACAGTTTGTAAGTTGGATTCACGAGGAAGATTTCGCTAGAGCAGTAACATTTGTTATAGAAAAAGAAATCATTGGAGTCATTAATATTGTTTCCCCTACCCCAATTCAGAATAAAGATTTCATGAAAACTTTACGAAAAGAAATAAAAATTCCTTTTGGAACCCCAGTTGGTATACGCCTGTTAGAATTTGGCGCTAAAATTATTGGAACAGAAACTGAATTGGTTTTAAAAAGCAGAAATGTAATTCCGAAGCGATTATTAGAAAATGGATTTACTTTTAACTATGCAAATCTTGATGCTACCTTAAAAAATTTACTTCATAATGACTAAGCTATATTTTGAAACCTCAATTAATTCAGAAAAAGAAATTGTTTTCGATTTATCTAGAAACATAGATTTTCATCTAAGCACAATGAATAGAACCAATGAAAAAGCAATTGATGGTAGAACTACTGGTTTGATAGGAAAAAATGAGAGTGTTACTTGGCGAGGGAAACATTTTGGATGCTATCTTACACATAAAAGCTTAATAACCCAAATGAACAAATACAAATCGTTTACTGATGAAATGGTTAAAGGGCATTTTAAGTCTTTTGTTCACCATCATAGATTTATAACTGAAAATAATTTCACAGTAATGACTGATGAAATTATATATAAAACTCCTTTCGGAATTTTAGGTAAAATTTTTAATGAGACAGTTCTAAAAAATTACCTTACAAAATTAATTACTAATCGAAATCGTCACATCAAATCATTTGCAGAAAAACAAAGCGACCTTATTAGGTCGCTTTGAAATCCAATTAAAATAAACAATCTAAAAAAAATTTAGAGTCTTACAATCCCAACAACATATGGGGCACCATCTATTGGTTGGAATATTTCAACAATAGCTTCCCACACTACTTCCGCAGGAGGCATACTTGCTGTACATTTATATCGGTAATTTGTACCAGCAACAACTTGAGTCGAAACTGTGTTTGGAGTATATTTTACTCCTACAAAACCTTTCATTGCTTGTTCAAAAACCGCTTGATCTTGAGCAGTTAATGGAGTATACGAAGACCATCCCCCTACGATAGTCTCTTGTTCGTTTAATGTGTTAGTTGACATGATTTAAATTTGTTTAAGTGATCTCTTACTCGTTTGGCTTTTCAGATTTCCGCCTTGTTTTTTTTTAGTTGTGTCCAACTCAACTTCGACGTCTAAGCAATATTGCATAACAAACTTAAAAGGAATCTAGCAAATCTATCTGCGTATAAATACCTGATTTTTTATAGCCTAACAAAAAAGATTACTAAAACCCACCAAAAAATTGGAACACTCTCTACCCAAAAAGAAGTATAATAAGGCGAGCGTTTAGGACTTGCAAAAACAGTAAATAAAACTATCGTTAGTACTAAAACAAAATTAATCCATAGCTGCTCAACATGTAAATCGGTTTTTAATAACTCTAAACAATAAAACAAAATCAATAAAAACAAATTCAATAGCTTCGTCTTTTGAACACCAATTTTTTGCGGAATAGTTTGTAAAGAAGGATCATCATTTTTTAAATCGATAATTTCAAAAATCAAAATGAGAATAATTACTAATAAAAAACGCTGACAAAACTTTAAGCATACATCATGATACAATGGCAAATCAGCATTCATTATTGGCAAAAAAAGTGTGATTCCTGCCCAACAAAAGGCTACTATATAAATTTTTATCCCTGCCCAATTGCGTGCATTCCCAAGTTTTGGAAAAATAGGTAAAGTATACAAAACTGTTAACCCTAAAAATGCAAAAGCCACAATTTGTGTTTGACGTTCCAACTGAAAAAAATAATACGCTGTTGCTAAAAATGAAATAACGCTTAAAACGACAATGGCTTTACGTTCAATAGTCATTTTTAGTTTTTTTGCACGAACCAACTCATCATACTTTACAAAATTATAACCTACTATTGTTCCAAAAAAAGCAAACAAAGCCATAGGTTCATCATATTCCATATGAAAAAAATGAAAAGTCATACGAACTAAAGCATAGACAGAAAGTGCAACATGAATACTTCCGTGTATGTAAAAATCAAAAAATGCTTTAAGTAATCGCATACTTACAAAAGTAATCAATATGTTAATAAATAACATTTTTGGTTCATAATTTGATAAAAATTGCATCCTTTTTAACTTCAATTTTAAGATTATATAGTTATTTTTGTTCGCGTAAAAACACAACTTAAATAATTATTTGAGTCACACTCAAATTCAACTACAAACAGTACAAAGACACTGATGAGAACAGATGCATTTGCTTTAAGACACATTGGTCCGAGAGAATCTGACCTACAACACATGTTCAAAACAATTGGCGTAAAAGACATGGACCAATTGCTTTACGAAACTTTTCCAGACGGAATCCGTTTAAAAGAAGATATCAAACTTGATCCTGCCATGACTGAATATGAGTATCTAACTCACATCACTCAGTTAGGAGCAAAAAATAAAGTATTCAAATCGTACATTGGTTTAGGATACCACCCTGCGGTAGTTCCTCCAGTTATTCAAAGAAACATTTTTGAAAATCCAGGATGGTATACTGCTTATACACCTTATCAAGCAGAAATTGCTCAAGGTCGTTTAGAAGCTTTGTTGAATTTCCAAACTACCATTATTGAATTAACAGGAATGGAAATTGCTAACGCTTCACTATTAGACGAAGGAACTGCTGCTGCAGAAGCAATGGCATTGCTTTTTGATGTAAGAACGCGTGATCAAAAGAAAAACAACGTGAGCAAATTCTTCGTTTCTGAAGAAATTTTACCACAGACGTTATCGGTTTTGCAAAC
>CAZMCP010000059.1:0-13488 GCA_964565035.1 uncultured Flavobacterium sp.
AATTATGAATTATGAATTATGAATTATGAATTATGAATTATGAATTATGAATTATCTTGGGGTTATCTACCTGTGATTATTTGCTGTATACTTATTATTGAATGTTCATTGGAACTTCCATCAATAAAAATTCTGCATCAGTATCGGCTTTAATAGAAACACTGTTGGCATTCCAAATTCCTAGACCATCTCTTTTGTTTAAATTTTGTTCATTTATAGTTACATCACCTTTTAGAACGAAAAAATACAATCCGTTACCTTCTTTTTTGAAATTATAAGTTGTTGCCATGTCTTTGTCAAATTTTCCTAAATGAAACCATGCGTCCTGATGAATCCAAACACCGGCGTCGTCTGCATTTGGAGATAAGATTTGTTGCAACTTATTGTGTCTATCTTCCAGATTTAAAGTGATTTGGTCATAACGGGGAGTAACTCCTTTTTTATTAGGAATAACCCAAATTTGAAGAAATTTTACTGCTTCATCTTCATTTTTATTGTATTCGCTGTGTTGTACACCTGTACCAGCACTCATCACTTGAATATCTCCATTTTTTATCACGGTTTTATTTCCCATACTGTCTTGGTGTTCTAAATCACCTTCCAGCGGAATACTGATAATTTCCATATCTTGATGAGGGTGTTTGCCAAAACCCATTCCAGCAGAAACCGTGTCGTCATTAAGTACTCGAAGTACCCCAAAATTCATTCGTTCAGGGTTGAAATAATTTGCAAAACTAAAAGTGTGAAAACTTTGTAACCAGCCATGATTGGCATTACCACGAGTGTCAGCTTTGTGTAAAACGATATTTTCCATAATTTTTGAATTTGTATTTTGAATGTGATTGAATCCAATGGCTTCTTTTTCGGATTCGGTAGTTTTTTTAGCTAGTGCAGTTCCTGTTAGAATTGCTCCGCTACCTAAAGCTACTTTTCGGATAAAATCTTTTCGGTTCATAACTTGTTCATTTTGATAGGACAAAGTTACGGTAGGAGGTAAGGTGAACTACTTAACCTAGATTAAGAAATGTTTTTTTGAGTAATTGTGTTGCAAAGTTACAAAGTAACAGAGTTGCTAAGTCATTCGTTTTGTGATGCATTTTTTTGATTTTGCAGATAAACTTTGAGACTCTGTAACTCTGTAACTATTTCTTCAAAAGTCTTGCTTTCATTTTACTGAAAAATTCAGGAGTTACTCCTATATATGAAGCGATTTGTTTTTGAGGGATTAAATGCGCTAGATCGCTGAATTTTTTCAAGAATTTGTCATAACGAGCTTCGGCAGTGAAGCTCATATTGTCGATAAGTCGTTGTTGACTGGCGACTAAGGAGTTTTCTATAATAATTCTAAAGAAGCGTTCCATTTTAGGAACTGCGAGATACATTTTTTCTTGGTTTTCTTTTGAAATGCTAAGGACTTCGGTATCTTCATTTACTTCAATATAAAGTTGTCCTGGGCGTTGTGATAAAAAGCTATACATATCCGCTATCCACCAGCCAGGACATGCAAAACTTACGACATGTTCTACACCGTTTTGATCCATATTGTAACTGCGAAGGATACCTTTTGTTACAAAATAGGAATGAGTGCATACATCGCCCGATTTGAGGAGAATTGTTTTAGCTTTAAACTGAAAGGGTTCTGTAAACGACAAAACACGTTCCTGCTCTTCAAGAGTTAGGGAAACGTGCTTTGCTATGTTTTCTAATAATAAGTTCAAAAACTATTTTTTCTGCTTTTCGTCAACCAATGCAAAATCAGTAGCAACAAATGTGTCATTTTTGATTTCGCCTGTTACTTTAGCTTTTTTTACTGCATTGCAAAATCCGTCATGAGCATGAGCGTCTCCGTGTTGATCAATTTTCGTACCTTCCACAAAATAAGCTTGGCCGTCAATTTTTACAGCTAAATCACATCCTTTTTTTGAAGTCATACCAAAATTACATTGGCCACAAGAAGCTTCAACAACTTGATCTTTGATTTCTTTCTTTTTTTCTTGCGCACTAATACTAAGCGACATTAGTGTTAGTAATAGTAGAACTATTTTTTTCATAATTTAAATTGTTTTGCTGATTAACTTCACACCTTCTTGGTCCACATTTTAATCTGTGAGGTCCACAAGAATATAGGCTAAAGATACTAAATAATATGAAAATTACTTTTTTCATGTGATAGATTTGCTACAGCTAAAGTAGCTGTTTTTTTCTTTTACTAGTCAATGATTTACAACTTTTTAACTTTTAAATCTATATGTATAAAAAAAACCGATGCTTCTGGAAAACATCGGTTTATATATTAATGAAAGAGATCTTCCTCGATTTCGAATTCGGCATCTTTTTCCCAAATTTCCATTTCACAAGGTTTACAGTTGAATTTTAATTTGTATTCTAATTCGCCTTGTTTTAATACCAATGGTTCTTTGACTTTTTTATCCATATTTTCGCGATGGTATTTCGGGCAACGTTCTAATTCGTATTTAATACAATATTTAGTTGTCATTACTCGAGATTTTCCCGGATCCCATTGCAATTCAAATGCTTTTTCAATTTCGGTAACACCATGGCGTTCGTAAAATTTACGAGCAGTTTTATTAGCAACATTGTACGTAAAATCCAACTTAGTTTCTGGATAAGGATGCGAGGTCTTTTCTAGTTGGTGCTCATGACGAACATAGTTTTGCAAACGAATTTCTGATAATTGTTCGTAAACGTTTCTTCGCATTTCATTGATTTTTGAAATGGGTAAGAACCAGTTTTCAGAAAATTCAATGGTGATTTCATCAGCCGTGTATGGTGTAAAACCAGTTTTAGCCAGATTCACTTTGAAGCTTTCTTCTAAAGATTGATCGTTCTTCGTTTTTTCCTTAGGATGTGCTAATTGAACAGTACTTACATTAGCATCTTCATCAGTAGCAATTAACTCAAATCCGTTTTCGTTTTCTTTTAATAATAATGAGGTGCTAATTTTTCTAACCGCACTGTCTTCTCTTTCAACTAATCTGATAAAGGCAGCATCGTTATTACGGTAAATTTCGGTTCCGTTAGCAATTTCTTTCAAAACATTAGGATATACAATACCGTTTTCAACTTTGTTTACATAAATACCTTCAGCAACATTTTCACTATTAATATAGCAAAGTCCGTCGCCATTGTTTAATAATTCTCCGTTTTCAATAACATAAGAATTACCAACAGTCTTAACTAATTTACCTATATATTGTCCTTTAGATTTTGGACTTTCCCAAGAACCAATAGACTGATGTCGTTCGTTTACGAAATAATCAGTATAACCACGGTTGAATGTACGTGTCAATTCTGAATCGAATGTATAGGTGCAACTTCCTGAAGAAGCTTTTGTGTATTTATCACCATTTTCAGCTAAGAAAGCATCTAGTTTTTTTCGTAAAAAAGATACATTGTTTTTTACATACACTACATCTTTTAAACGACCTTCAATTTTGAAAGAGCAAATACCTGCTTCTACTAAATTTGGAATTTGATCCGAAACGTCAAAATCTTTGATAGAAAGTAAGTGACTGTTTCTAATTAAAGTTTCTCCGTTTCCATCAATTAAATTGTAAGGCAAACGACAGTTTTGCGCACAAGAACCTCTGTTAGCCGAACGTTCACCGTTAGCTACACTCATATAACAGTTACCGCTAAACGAAACGCATAATGCGCCTGTTACGAAGAATTCCAGTTCTACATCAGTCTCTTGACTAATTTCTTTGATTTGATGTAAGTTCAATTCGCGAGCTAAAACTACACGTTGGATTCCCGCATCAGCTAAGAATTTTATTTTTTTAGGATCACGATTATTAGATTGTGTACTAGCATGAAGCGCAATAGGAGGTAAGTCCAATTCCAAAAGTCCCATGTCTTGTATGATAAGTGCATCTACACCAATGTCATACAATTTCCAGATAAGTTGACGGCACGTTTCTAGTTCGTTATCATAGATAATGGTATTGATAACAACAAAAACTTGGACATTGTATAGGTGAGCGTATTTTACTAACTCCGCTACATCTTCAAGGGGATTGTGAGCGTTAGAGCGGGCACCAAATTGTGGGGCACCTATATACACTGCATCGGCGCCTGCATTGATTGCTGCAATACCCGTTATTAAATCTTTTGCCGGAGCTAAAATTTCAATCTTCTTCTTCATGTCTAAAAAAACTTATTTTCGAACGATACCGAAAAAATGAGTGCAAATTTCCGAAAAAAAAATAAGGTTTTGAATTATCGTTGCAAATTTTGATAAAAAGACATTCGTTTTAAGGAAATTACTTCTTATAAAATTAGAATTTCTATATTTATTAAGGATTCACTTTTACTAAAGTTGCTGTTTTTTTAGCTTTCTCTACAATTTCATCAATTGGTGTTTCTAGAGAATCATTCACTAGAACTACCCCCATTCTTCTGTAGGGCCTTGAAGTTGGTTTACCAAAAATTCTAAAATCGGTTTTAGATAAACTCGCAACTTTTTCAATGCCTTCGTAAGTCGGGTTGTTTGAATTTTCAGTGGCTAGAATCACAGCGCTTGCACCTATTTTTTCTTGAGTGATTTCGGCAATAGGAATACTCAAAATAGCACGTAAATGCAATTCAAACTCATTGAAGTTTTGCGTTTTTGCTAAGGTTACCATTCCTGTATCGTGTGGTCTTGGGGATAATTCTGAAAAATAAACACCTTCATCGGTCAAGAAGAACTCCACGCCAAAAAGTCCAGCTCCACCTAAAGCTTCGGTTACTTTTCGGGCCATATCTTGAGCTTCTTCAATATCTTTTTGAGAAACTTTTGCAGGCTGCCAACTTTCTTGATAATCACCTCGTTCTTGACGATGTCCAATTGGCGCACAAAATAATGTTGGATGACTGTTTTGGGTTACTGTCAATAAGGTTATTTCTGAATGAAAATTAACAAAAGCCTCGACAATGACTTCTACAATATCACCACGAGAACCTTCTACAGCATAGTTCCAGGCTTTTTCGATATCACTTTCAGATTTTATTGTTGACTGTCCTTTTCCAGATGAACTCATTAGTGGTTTTACTACACATGGGATACCAACTTGGGCTACTGCTTTTTCTAATTCCTCTTGTGTTGTAGCGTAACGATAGTTTGCGGTGCGAAGTCCTAAATCTTTCGCTGCTAGGTCACGAATGGCTTTTCGGTTCATGGTGAAGTTGGCCGCTTTTGCCGAAGGAACTACAGTGATGCCTTGTTTTTCGTAATCGTAAAAACGTTCGGTTCGAATGGCTTCGATTTCTGGCACAATAAAATCAGGATTGTGTTTGGCCACAATTCGGTCTAGTTCAGTTCCATCAAGCATATTAATGATTTCAAATTCATGAGCTACTTGCATAGCTGGAGCATTGGCATAACTGTCTACAGCAATTACGTATTGACCAATACGTTGAGCTGCAATTACAAATTCCTTACCTAATTCTCCTGAACCTAGTAATAATATTTTTTTTTGCATTTGTTGTGTTTTTTTTCTTGCTGGCTGAGGTTCTCGAAGTCAGCTGATGTTGGTTTCGAGAGCCTAAACCGACATTCGGTTTTTTTGTAAAATAAAAAAGCCCCAAGTTTCCTTGAGGCGTGATATTATGATAAAGCTTCTTTGATTCTCTTTATGGCTTCTCTAAGTTGTTCTTCGCTTGTTGCGTAAGATAAACGAATACAGTTAGGGTTGCCAAATGCATCTCCAGTCACTGTTGCCACATTTGCTTCGCCTAATAAGTACATGGCAAAATCATTAGCATCTTTGATTTCTTGTCCTCGTAATGTTTTACCAAAATAGTCAGAAACATCAGGGAAGAAATAAAAAGCACCTTCAGGCATGGTTAATTTAAAACCAGGGATTTCTGAAAGTAATTGGTACACAATTCCTCTTCTGCTTTCAAAAGCATCCACCATATATTTAATAGCTGATGGAGCTGCTTCGACAGCGGCTTTAGTAGCACGTTGTGCAATAGAGTTGGCACCACTTGTAACCTGACCTTGCATTTTAATACAAGCTTTAGCAATAAATTCTGGAGCTCCTAAGTAGCCTATTCTCCATCCAGTCATAGCAAAAGCTTTTGCAACACCGTTCACCGTGATAGTGTTGTTTTCCATTCCAGGAATTGAACCTATACTGCAGTAGTTGCCGGTATAATTAATATGTTCGTAGATTTCATCTGAAACTACATAAATATTTGGATGTTTTTTTAATACATCAGCTAATGCTTCTAATTCTTCCTTGCTGTACACAGAACCTGAAGGATTACAAGGAGAACTGAACCACATCATTTTTGTTTTTGGTGTGATCGCTGCTTCTAATTGTGCTGGTGTGATTTTAAAATTTGAGTCAACCGAAGTTTCAACAGGTACAGGTACGCCACCTGATAATTTGATAATTTCAAAATATGAAACCCAGTAAGGTGCTGGAAGAATTACTTCGTCGCTATCATTTAACATTACCTGAGCAACATTATATAATGATTGTTTTGCTCCAGTAGAAACTACAATTTGTGCAGGCGTATAATTTAAATTATTATCTCTTTTGAATTTGTTGCAAATCGCTTCTTTTAAATCGGCATAACCTTCAACAGGAGGATAGGCAGAATAATTGTCGTCAATAGCTTTCTTAGCAGCTGCTTTAATGAAATCAGGAGTGTTAAAATCAGGTTCGCCTAAACTTAAACTGATAATGTCTTTTCCTTGAGCTTTTAATTCTCTGGCTAGAGCAGCCATTGCTAATGTTTGTGAAACGGCTAGGTTGTTAATTCTTTCCGATAAAATTGTACTCATTTTAGTTTGAAAATTGTGTTGTGTGTTTATTTATGCTAATTGTGGTTTTTGTCCTAACTCTTTTAAATGACGGAAATGAGATGCTATAGCGGCAGTCATCGTCTTGTATTCATAATACGGTAAGTTGCATTCTTTTGCCGTTTCTTTAACTATTTCTGCAATTTTGCCATAATGGATATGGCTGATATGAGGAAAAATATGATGCTCGATTTGGTGATTTAATCCACCTGTATACCAATTTATCAACCAATTTTTAGGTGCAAAGTTTACAGTTGTGAATAATTGATGAATAGCCCAAGTGTTTTCTAATTCGTTTTCGTCATTAGGTTCTGGAGTTACAGTATCTTCAATTACATGTGCTAATTGGAAAATTATACTTAAAATTAATCCAGCAGTATAATGCATGATTACAAACCCAATTAAAACTTTCCACCAAGTGATTCCTAAAACCATTGGAATAACTAACCAAATTGAAAAATAGATTACTTTAGTAATTACTAAAGTTGTCCATTGAATGGCAGGGTTCTTAAATTCACCATATGATAATTTACGTTTTAAATAACGTTTCATTTGAAGAAAATCTGTAGTGATTGCCCAGTTAAACGTTAATAAACCATATAGGAAAACAGAATAATAATGTTGGAATTTATGAAAACGATGCCACTTAGCGGTTTTGCTAAAACGCATAATTCTTCCTGCTTCTAAATCTTCATCATGTCCAGGGATATTTGTATATGTATGATGCAGAACATTGTGTTGTACTTGCCAATTGTATACATTTCCAGCAAGGATGTAAATACTACCTCCCATGAATTTATTTAACCATTGTTTTGAAGAGTATGAACCGTGATTTCCATCATGCATAACATTCATTCCTACACCAGCCATACCAATTCCTATAACAATTGATAAAAGTATATGAGCCCAAAATGGCAAGTCTAAAGTTAAAATCAAAAAGTAAGGAGTCAAGAATAAAGCAAACATTACTACAGTTTTTAAATGTAGTTTCCAGTTTCCGGTTTTTTGTATGTTGTTCTCTTTGAAATAGTTATTAACTCGAGTATTCAATGTACGAAAGAATTTCATCGAGTCTGTTCTAGAAAAAGTTGGAATTGTTGTATTCATATTTTTTGCAATAAGCGCCAAAGTTAATGTTTAATAAATTGAATTGATACTCATTAACACAAATTTTAACCTCTAAATTATGTAATTTTGTGAAAAATTTAATTTATGGAAGAAATACTAAAGTATTTTCCTAATTTGTCACAAGAGCAAATTGCTCAATTTTCAAAATTAGAAGCTTTATATTTAGACTGGAATGCTAAAATTAATGTAATATCTAGAAAAGATATTGAAGAATTATATATCAAACACGTTTTGCATTCTATGGCAATTGCTAAAATTCAAGAGTTTAAGCCAGGAAGTACAATTTTAGATGTTGGTACTGGTGGTGGTTTTCCTGGAATACCTTTAGCAATTTTATTTCCTGAAACAAAATTTTATTTGATCGATGTTATAGCCAAAAAAATAAAAGTAGTAAATGAAGTAGCTCAAGCTATTGGGTTAAAAAATGTAAAAGCTGAGCAAAAAAGAGCCAATACGGTGAATGACAAGTTTGATTTTATTGTTAGTCGTGCCGTAACCAATATGCCAGATTTTGTGAGTTGGGTGAAAGGGAAAATTAAAAAGAACAATATTCACTCTGAAAGAGCTAATGGTATTTTATATTTAAAAGGAGGTGATTTAACGGAAGAATTAAATGATTTTCCTGAGGCTATACAATATAATATATCTGACTTTTTTACTGAAGATTTTTTCGAAACCAAAAAAGTAGTTTATTTACCATTATAAAAATCCCGATTCAATCGGGATTTTTTGCATTTTATTCTTTTATAATTTTTTTTGTGATTGATCCTTTTTCAGTTTCAAAGATGGCTATATATATACCGTTAGCTATATTTGATAAATCGATTTGATTTTTTATGCTTTGTTTTAAAATTTCTTTTCCTTGACTATCTAAAATGCGGATAGAATCTATATTGTCTTCTGATGAATTTTGGATGTTAAGTACTGATTTTAAAGGGTTAGGAAATAGTACGATTGAATTGTTTAATTCATTTTCAGCTCGACTTAATAAAATAGTTTGAAAGCTTTCAATTGATGTATTTGTTTGATTAATTGCAAGTATTGGAACATTTATGTTAATACTAGAGTATCTAAAGACTAGATAACCTGTAGAAGTATCATAATAATTGTAATTTGTTTGTGTTGCAGTGCCAATATTAGTAAATATGCCTGAACTTAGGTTTAAATTTTGTACCGTTCTTAATCGAGTTACATTGCCACTAAAGGCACCAAACCCAATATTATTTGTGTTTAGTGTTCCGTAGGCATCAACAGTTGTTGTGATAGTACCAGTGAATGTCCCTGAGTTTGTTTGATAAACAAAAGAGCCTCCAACATTATCAACATTGTTATAGCCATAATTTAAAGGGAATATACCTATTAATGCGTTGTTTGTATTGTAGTTTATTTCAAAATCTACTCCTTTTAAGGCTGTTATAGAAATTTGATTACTTGTGTTATTAGTAAATAACTGATTGGAGGTATTTGTGGTGTTAATGACACTACTAAT
Source organism: uncultured Flavobacterium sp. (assembly GCA_964565035.1). Classification (GTDB taxonomy): domain Bacteria; phylum Bacteroidota; class Bacteroidia; order Flavobacteriales; family Flavobacteriaceae; genus Flavobacterium. The sequence continues at coordinate 9,432 of CAZMCP010000059.1, forward strand.
CGTTAATGTAGAATTAGTTCCTGGGTACAAAGTTGTTTCTTGACTTGTAGGAGTAGAGTAAGAGTCGACCGATTCTCCAATTTTTACAAGATTTGTAAAATTCCAGGTTTGATTAGTTCCAGAGGTTTGATTAAGAACAATAGTAGGGTCTATGATTCCAAAACTAGAATTTGGGGCACTATAATAACTAGAGATTGGAGTCTGAGATTGTACAAGTATGTAAAAAAATAAGCAGTAAAGTGTAATTATTTTTTTCATAATATGTTGTTTAATTCAATTTGAATTATAAAATTACATAAATTTTAAGAAATAATGGAGCTTATAAAGAGCTCCATTATTTTGTTTATTCTTTGATAATTCTTTTTGTGATTTTTGATTTATCTGTTTCAATTTCAAGAAGGTATGTTCCTTGCGATAACATTAAAATCTCAAGTTGTATTTGATCTGAGTTAGTGTTTTTGAATTCTTTCTCCTGAATTACTCGGCCTCTTAAATCTGTCAACTTAGTTCTAATTTTATTGAAAGGAATAGGCGATTTTATTGTAATATAATCCATAGCTGGATTGGGATACACACTTAATTCTAATAATTGAAATTGATTTGTGCTTAAAGAAGGTTCTACAATAACTGTAAAAGGAATGTTGGAAGGAAACATCATTCTTGCACAATCGTTTGTAAAAGTGACTTGAGCTTGCCAAGTACCTTCTTCAGCGCTGTTGTCTTGAATGTTTAGTATCGTAGGGTTGTCACTTCCTCTAGAGGTGCCTGTTGGATCAAACCATTCTATAGTTCCGTTATATAAGTTTGAAGGAATCTGTAATTCTAAATTTGATCCCTGAGGAACTGTTGTATTATTTGCAGTTGTAAATGCATTACTATTTAAACTGTATTGAATTGCGTTATTGAGATTTGGATTTGGTGGATAAACATTAATTGTAACTGGAATTGCTTTTGATGGGAATCCGTTTGGAATTACATTTATTGTGTAGGTTCCAGGAGGGATATTACTTACAGTCATGTTTACAGTTCCATCTGCTGAAATCGAATTTGGTGTAAAGGTTACTATCGAGCCAGTTGGATTTCCTGTAGCTGTAAAAGTAGTTGGTGAAGGTAAGCATCCATGTATGTTATTGTAGTCAAATGTGAAATTTACATTATTTCCACTACAAGTGCTTGTGGCATTTGAATTCTCAACAATAAAATTAAAATCTGGCTTAACAATTTCACACCAAGCAAAGTCAACATTGCCTTGAGTCAGTTTGACATGTCCTTCATTAGTTGGTGGCATGTACCAATTTTTGAAAGGGGTAGTATTTGTTGTTGAGGTGTTTAAACCATCCCAAGGAGTATCTGTTGAACCTAAATTTATATTAAAATAATAATTAGGTTGATTATTGTTTATATTTCCGCCCACGTTTAGCCCCATTGCGCTAACAGCAGGAATAAAACTAAAGTAGCCACAACGCATAGAGTTTAAGAAATTTGTTAAAATTGGGTCTCCACCTAATGAGTTAGCTAAGGCAAAAATATCAAATAACCCACCTGGAGAAGAGTCTACTCCGTTGGTATTTGAACTTTGTTTTGCGGTTGCAATAAATGTATCTTGGGTTACCCAGAAGAAAATCTGAGCCTGAATAGATACATTTACAATTTGTTCCTGAATATTAGCATTTGGCATATATTCACAAAATGTTTGTGCTCTAGTGTTTAAACCAAACACAGTTCCTGTGTTTATATTGCTATTGATTAAATCAAAACCTGGATTTACATCATTGTTGTCAATGTCTTTAAACTTTGCACCTATCCCGCTTCCATTAATCATAGAAATGTTTCTTGTATTTGCAGGAAAGCCCATAGTATTCATTCTGTTTTGGAAATTAGTTCTAAAATTTACAGCTCCTGTAGGAAGTAATGGAAGACCACTTGTAGGAACACGAGGGTCGTCTACACCCACAATACTTGTAGTATGTGCATCAAAATGATCAACTAACATTTGTTTTGCAGCAGGAGATCGTAGCATCCCTTCAACTAGGGGTTTAACAGCATCAACATCACCATAGCCATATGCAAAGTAATTGAATAAATGTTGAAGGCCAATTGGTACATTAGCTCCATAGTGTGGAGAGTCAAATGAAATCCAAAGTCTAGTTTGATGATTTAGAGAGTTAAGTTCCATAAAACGTAATGCATATCTAGAAATTAATCCTCCCATACTAGGGCCTATTACTACATTTTGTTCATTTCCTACTTTTTGGCTGTTAATTAATTCAATCACTGTAACCAATGAAAGTGCATTTCTTTCTATAAAATCTGCACCTCCATCTATAGTATTATTTAATGCATTAATATAAGTGGGGAAGTTTACCACAACTACATCAAATCCTTCTTGATTTCTTATACGATCTCCAAGATTTTGTGTATTTCCACCAGCATCTGTATAAGTTAAAAGGTTGTATACCGCAGTAATGTTTCTACCATCTGACGGGTCAAAACCATCTACTATAAAAATTGGTTTATCTAATATACCGTCAGGGCTTAAAAATACTTCGTACTCGCATTTCCCAGGAGATTGGTCTGTTACACCGTAAATGGCTAAATCTGGATTTCTAGTTGATGTAATTTGGCTTGCTGATCTTCTAAAAAGTCTAGCCGTATCTTCGTTTGAATAACTAACCTGTAGTATTGATTTTGTTGTTATTGTTTCTCCATTTTCAAATTCGATTTTGAATGATAACTTTTTTGTTCCTTCAGTTGAATAGTTTACAAAAATGGGTTTGTTAATTTCTGAGATTACATAGCCTTTATTATTGTCAAAGTCTATGCTGATTTTCTTTATCTCATTTGAAGTTGAATTTACAAACAGTTTTTCGTCAAGAATAAAAGTCGCTTGTAATCCTTTTTTTCTTATAGTTAGTGGGGAAATAATTGTGTTTGAATATTTATTGAAAACATAATCTGAAGATAGGCGTGTTGCTTTATTGTTTTCTATTTTGATTTTACCACTTTCATAAGCTTCTTTACTTATTGTTTCGAACTCAGTATGTATGAGTCCAATTTTTATGGTTTCGGAAGTGGTTTCTAACTTCATTTGTGATTTAATGTAGTCAGAATTGTTAAATCGTTTTAATTTGTCAGAGTTTGATAATTCTTGGTAGGATTGGTAAAAGCCATACATTCCATAGCTTTCATTTTTTTGACCTAAGATTGAAAAAGGTTTGGGATTGGTTAAGAAAATTTTAGTCTTCATGCCTTTCTGACTAAAATCAGAAAAATCGATTTTCTTCTTGCTTTGTCCCTGAATTAAAAAATGGCAACAGCAAAGAAGCAAAATCAAGCGATAATTTTGTTTCATTGGTTTTGGTTTAGTTTGTTTAGTTGTTTATTTTTTTAAAAAATAGTTAAAATTATTATGCGCGCATAATAATTTTACACTCCAAAATATAAATAATATAATAATTAACAAAATTATCTGTGTTTTTTTAAATAAATGAAAATAAAATAGGCCGCAAATTGCGGCCTATTAAAAATTTGATTTTAAGTTTTTAACCTAAAAAAGGATATCTATAATCTGTAGGAGTTACAAATGTTTCTTTGATTGTTCTTGGTGAAACCCAACGTAATAGGTTTTGTGCAGAACCAGCTTTGTCATTAGTTCCTGATGCTCTTGCTCCGCCAAAAGGTTGCATTCCTACTACAGCTCCAGTTGGTTTGTCATTAATGTAGAAGTTACCTGCGCTATTTTGTAAAGCAACTGTAGCTTCTTCTATCGCGTAACGATCTTGGCTAAATACTGCGCCTGTTAAAGCATATTCTGAAGTCGAGTCAACTAATTTTAATACATCAGCCCAATCTTTATCTTCATAAATATAAACTGTTAATACGGGTCCGAACAATTCGGTTTCCATTGTAGTGTATTTAGGATTCGTCGTTACTATAACAGTTGGTTCGATAAAATAACCTACCGACTTATCATATTTGCCTCCAAAAATTACTTCTGCATCTGCATCCGCTTTAGCTTGGTCTATGTATTTAGCTAACTTATCGAATGAACCTTCAT
>CAZMCP010000060.1:0-13287 GCA_964565035.1 uncultured Flavobacterium sp.
GGTGAATGGAAAGCACCTCCAACAGGTAAAATTAAAGCACGCTTTGCTCCAGCTTCTTTCATTTTTTCACAAGCTTCTTCAACTGCTTTTAATTCGCCTGAAATTACTAATTGTCCCGGACAGTTGTAGTTTGCAGCAACCACAACACCATCAATAGAAGCACAAATATCCTCTACGACTTTGTCTTCTAGATTTAATACGGCAGCCATTGTACTAGGAGTTATTTCACAAGCTTCTTGCATAGCAAGAGCGCGTTGTGAAACTAATTTTAATCCATCTTCAAAGGATAAAGCACCATTTGCAACTAATGCTGAAAATTCGCCTAACGAGTGACCAGCTACCATGTCTGGGTTAATATTTAATACTTTTGCTAGTATTACAGAATGTAAAAAAACTGCAGGTTGAGTAACTTTAGTTTCTTTAAGTTGCTCTGCGGTTCCCTCAAACATAATGTCTGTAATTCGAAATCCTAATATTTCATTTGCTTTTTCGAATAATTCTTTGGCTATTTCAGATGATTCGTATAAATCTTTACCCATACCAGTAAATTGGGCACCTTGTCCAGGAAAAACGTAAGCTTTCATATTTTAAATGTTTTTAAATAATAAATGTCTGTTCGATTATTTTGTTTAGTTTTCGATACGTTAGCATTTTTGCTAAAAACTCGAAGTGAAGAAACAAACCAAATAGTTATCTGGATAATCGCGAACTTGTTTTCTTAAAAGAAAAAGCAAAAATACATAAAAATATTTGGAAAGCGATTTTGTAACTTTTTACAAAATTTTAAGTCTAATTTGCCAAACAAACTTTGTAAACAATGAATAAAATTTTTACTATAATTATCCTAATTGTTATAGGGTCATTATTAATGTACTTCAATTTGCCTGTAATAAATTATGGCTTTTTGCAACTACCCTTTTTTCTGTTGATTTTAGCCTTTATTGGAGTCGTTTTATCAATAAGACTATCAGTTTCTCCTAATGGAAAACAATTAAAATTATTAAGCCTGCCATCGAAAGTATGGTTATACTTAATCGGAATTTTATTAGTGTACATTTTTGTGTTGCCAATTTTTAGTACAAAATTGATTCAGACACAAAAACATCAACAATTACTTGGTAAAGTGGCCAATGGTGATCAAATTTCGAAACATATTGCACCGATTTCGCTGAGCGAAATTCGTGTGGTAGACGAAGACTTAGCTTATTTATTAGGTGAAAAGATCTTAGGTTCACAACCTGCTTTGGGTAGTCAAGTACATTTGGGAGAGTTTTACATACAAAAAGTAAATAACAAATTATATTGGGTGGCACCTTTATTACATTCAGGATTTTTCAAATGGTTAAATAATAAAGAAGGAACTGCAGGGTATGTCATGGTTTCGGCCACGAATGAACGCGATATAAAATTGGTGCAAAATATAAATGGGAACCCAATTAAAATTAAGTACCAACCTGCTGCTTATTTTGGTGATGAAATTAATAGGCATATCTATTTTAATGGATACGCTACCACTGGTTTAACCGATTTTACTTTTGAAGTGGATGATACTGGAAATCCGTTTTGGGTGGTAACAAAATATGAAAAAAAGATTGGTTTTTCTGGTAATGATGCTACAGGGGTTATAGTGGTTAATGCGCAAACGGGTGCAATGAAAGAATATGGGATTGCTAATACACCTTTATGGATTGACCGCATTCAACCTATTAGTTTTATTGAAGATCAATTGAATGATTGGGGTGAATTAGTACATGGCTACTGGAATTTCTCTAATGCCGATAAATTACAAATTACCGAAGAAATGACTTTGGTTTATGGTAAAGACAATAAGTCGTACTGGTACACTGGTTTGACTTCTGTAGGAAAAGATGAGTCTTCTGTTGGGTTTGTGTTGGTTGATACGCGAACTAAGCAAGCGACTTTTTACAGACAAAGTGGCGCTACCGAGTTTGCAGCACAAAAATCAGCGCAAGGAAAAGTGCAAGAAAAAGGATATTATGCCTCGTTGCCTATACCGTATAATATTAATAATATTCCAACGTATGTGATGACCTTGAAAGATAAAGGCGGATTGGTAAAAATGTTTGCAATGGTTTCTATACATGATTATACAATTGTAGGAGTTGGTAATACCATGCGTGAGACTTTGATGGCCTATAAAAATGCGTATAATATGTCGGGAGATATTATTAAACCTGATGCAGCCAGTAATAAGAAAACCGTAAAAGCAGAAGTAACTCGTATACAAAACGATGTAAAAAACGGTAATAGTTTTTACTATTTTACGGTACAAGGCGAGAACAAAATATTTATAGGTTCGTCACAATTATCAAACCAATTGCCTATCACGCGTGAGGGTGATCAAGTAGAGATTTCCTATGACAACGACACAGAAGAAGTCATTGATGTATCGAGTTTTAAAAATTTTTCTATAAAGAATTAAAAAAAGGAGCGAAAGCTCCTTTTTTTATTCTTAATCGCAAAAAATATTCAAATTTATAAGTAAAATAATTTTGTTTTGCTTTAACTTTTGAATAATCTCTTATTGTAATGATTTAATTTTTAACAGTAAATTGTTTTTTTTGTATTGTAATAAATTTTAATATTAGTTACTTTTGCGCCAATTATGAAAAGATTTTTAAAATATTTCTTTTTCTTATTTGCATCCTTATTGATTGGCAACGCTTTGTTTGCTTATTCAAATGAGGAAAATTCTGATTTGAATATAGTTGAAATTAATCAAGATTCAACTTTAAAAATTAACACATCAGAAACAGGATTAAAAACATTTTACAAACATTATATTTCTGGACTAGAAAAGAATGGTGATGTAATTGAAGTTTCTGAAAACGAAAACGACACTGAAGATTATCAAGTATCTAGTGAGTCTTTTAATTCGCCTGTAAATTATTTAAATTTATTCTCTGGAATTCTTTCTGGGGATTATGATATTGTAGAAAAGAAAGGACTTGCTTCTTACAAGTTCCTGTCGTACTTATCGACAATTGATTCTTTACATATTATTTTCTGTGTTTACAGAATTTGATTTTTTACAATTAACATAACCTTATTTGATACTTAGCGTACTCAATGTCATTATTGGCACTGAAAGTTATTTGCTATTATCTCCAAATTATTTCCATTTATTTTATTGATCATTATTATGGCTAAAAGAATTTTAATGCTAGTTAGCTTATGTGGCTTATTATTTAGCGTAAGCTGCAACAGCAAAAAAGAAGAAAAAAAAGAAGAAACAAAATTTTTAGTAACAAGTCCTATTAAAAGGGATACACTAATTACTAAATCATACGTTTGCCAAATCCAATCTATTAATCATATTGAATTAAGAGCTCAAGAAAGAGGTTATTTGCAAAAGATCTTTGTTGATGAAGGACAGTTTGTAAAAAAAGGACAACTGTTGTTCCAAATTATGCCAAATCTTTATAGAGCAGAGGTGCAAAGAGCCCAAGCAGAAGCAAATTTTGCTCAAATTGAGTATCAAAATACGAAGAAACTCTCTGATAAAAACGTAGTTTCTCCAAACGAATTAGCAATGGCAAAAGCGAAATTAGATAAGGCTAACGCTGAATTATCTTTAAACAAAGTTCATTTGCAATTTACAGAAATCAGGGCACCTTTTGACGGGATTATAGACAAATTCCATGTGCGATTAGGAAGTTTATTAGAAGAAGGAGAGCTATTGACTAACCTTTCAGACAATAGTAAAATGTGGACATATTATAATGTTCCTGAAGCTGAATATTTAGATTATAAATCTAAAGCAAGTGCTAATACTAAAACAAAAGTGAATTTGTTAATGGCAAACAATGAGATTTTTGATTATATAGGAGTAGTTGAAACCATTGAAGCTGACTTTAACAATGAGACTGGTAATATTCCTTTTAGAGCTACTTTCCCAAATCCTAAAGGATTATTGCGTCACGGAGAGACAGGAAGTGTACAGGTGAATCTTCCTCTTAAAAATGCTTTGTTAATTCCGCAAAAAGCAACTTTTGAAGTATTAGAGAAAAAATACGTTTACGTAATCGATAAAAATAGCGAGGTAAAATCGAGAGCAATTACGATTGTGGCTGAGTTACCACACATTTTTGCTATTAGCAGTGGATTATCAGAAGGGGATAAAATTCTTTTGGAAGGATTAAGACTAGTTAAAGAGAACGAAAAAATTGAATTTGAGTTTATAAAACCTCAGTCAGTACTTTCTCATTTAGAATTATACGCTGAATAATTTAATCGTAAATAAAGAGAAAAATGTTTAGCAAATTTATACATAGACCTGTATTTGCGATTGTAATTTCAATCATAATACTTTTTGTAGGGTCTTTGGCAATCAAACAGTTGCCAATATCTCAGTTCCCTCAAATCGCACCAACAACAGTAAATATTTTTATTGCTTATCCTGGAGCAAGTGCCGATGTTTTGGTAAAATCAACACTTATCACTCTTGAAAACTCTATTAATGGAGTTGAAGGAATGCGTTATATCGCTACCGATGCAACCAGTGCTGGTGAAGCTACACTTAGAATCATTTTTGAACCAGGAACAGATCCCAACCAGGCCGTTGTTCGTGTAAAGACCAGGGTCGATCAGGTAATGCCACTCTTGCCAGAACTTGTGCAGCGTGAAGGGGTAGTAATTACACCTATTCAACCGAGTATGTTGATGTACGTGAATTTATATTCGAAGGATAAAAGTATCGATGAAAAATTCCTGTACAATTACGCCAGTGTAAAAATGATTCCTGAAATCAACCGATTAAAAGGAGTTGCACGTTCGCAAATTTTAGGAAGTAGAACCTATGCTATGCGTGTTTGGTTAAATCCAGACCGTATGAGAGCCTATAATATTTCTGTTGATGAAGTAATGACTGCACTAGGAGAACAAAGTATTATTGGGCGCCCAGGTCGTATTGGACAAAGTTCTGGTATAGCTGCTCAATCTTTAGAATATGTATTAACCTACAAAGGAAGATATAGTGAGCCTAGTGAATATGAAAATGTAATCATTCGTGCTAATTCGCAAGGTGAAAGTATTCGATTAAAAGACATAGGAAAAGTTGAATTAGGAAGTGAATTTTTTGACATTTATTCAAACCTTGATGGACACCCATCTGCTGCTATTGTATTAAAACAAAATTATGGTAGTAATGCGAGTGATGTAATTAAAGAAATTAAAGAAAAACTTGAAGAAATGAAAAAATCTTTCCCTCCAGGGGTAGATTATAAAATCAGTTATGATGTATCGCAATTCCTTGACGCATCTATTGAGCAAGTTATCGATACATTACGTGATGCTTTCATTCTTGTAGCGCTTGTAGTTTTTGTTTTCTTAGGAGATTGGCGCTCAACATTGATTCCTATTCTAGCGGTGCCAGTATCCTTAATTGGAGCCTTTTTTGTGATACAGTTCTTTGGACTTTCTATCAACTTAGTAACTTTATTTGCACTTGTATTAGCTATTGGTATTGTGGTCGATGATGCCATAGTCGTCGTCGAGGCTGTGCATGCAAAGTTTGAAGAAGACCCACAAATCACACCGTACAAAGCTGTTAAAAAAGTATTAGGAGAAATCAGTGGAGCGGTAATTGCAATTACAGCGGTAATGGTTTCGGTATTTTTACCAATTTCATTCATGTCGGGTCCAGTTGGAACTTTCTACCGTCAGTTCTCGATTACAATGGCGAGTTCAATTGTAATTTCAGCACTAATCGCTCTTACGTTAACACCGGTATTATGTGCTATCATGTTGAAAAACCATCATGGTCACGAGCGCAAAAAGAATCTACTGACAAAAGCACTGGATAGCTTTAATAGAGCATTTGATAAAATGACTGGTAAGTATGTTGTTTTATTGAAATCTATTGTTAGTAGAAGAGTTGTAACGTTTGGAGTGTTATTAGCGTTTTGTGCTGGTACTTTCTATGTAAATAAAATTTTGCCTTCTGGATTTATTCCAAGCGAGGATCAAGGAACAATTTATGCTATTATTCAAACACCCCCGGGATCAACATTAGAAACAACTAATCAAGTTTCACAAAGACTTCAAAAAATATGTGAAAAAGTAGACGGAGTTGAATCGGTTTCTTCGTTAGCAGGTTATGAAATCATGACGGAAGGCCGTGGATCTAATGCAGGAACGTGTCTTATCAATTTAAAACCATGGGATGAGCGTGAGCATACTGTAAAAGAGATCATGGAAGAGTTGGAAGAAAAATCAAAAGGATTAGGAGCCATTGTTGAATACTTTGAACCACCTGCAATCCCAGGATTTGGTTCTTCAGGAGGTTTCTCAATGCGTTTATTAGATCAAAATACAACTACAGATTATCAGGATTTTGACAGAATTAATAAAAAATTCATGGAAGACTTAGGTAAACGTAAAGAGTTAACAGGTTTGTTTACATTCTTCGCTGCTAATTATCCTCAATATGAATTAGAGATCAATAATGATTTGGCGATGCAAAAAGGTGTTTCTATTGGAAAAGCTATGGAAAACCTCAATATCATGATTGGTAGTACATATGAACAAGGTTTTATTAAGTTTGGACGTTTCTTTAAAGTGTATGTACAGTCAGATCCTAAGTTTAGAAGACTTCCTTCAGATATCTTAAACATGTTTGTGAAAAATGATCATGGTGAAATGGTACCGTATTCTGCTTTTATGACGCTTAAAAAAGGTCAAGGGCCAAATGAAATTACGCGTTATAATATGTACAATTCATCAGCCATTCAAGGATTACCTGCACCGGGTTATACCACTGCCGATGCTATTCAGGCAATTCGTGAAGTTGCTGAAGTGTCATTGCCAAAAGGATATGACATTGCTTGGGAAGGACTTTCGTTTGATGAATCTAACAGAGGTAATGAGTCAATCTATATTTTCTTGATTGTATTAGCATTCGTATACTTTGTTCTAGCAGCACAGTATGAAAGTTTCATTATTCCATTATCAGTTATTTTCTCACTTCCAGTAGGTATTTTTGGATCTTTCTTAGTGCTACAGTTAATGGGATTAGAAAATAATATTTACGCCCAAATTGGATTAATCATGCTTGTTGGATTACTCGGTAAAAATGCTGTGTTAATTGTTGAATTTGCTATTCAGAAGCGAAATGAAGGCTTTACCATTCTTGATGCTGCCATTGAAGGAGCTAAAGTTCGTTTCCGTCCAATCTTGATGACATCATTTGCTTTCATTGCAGGATTAATTCCATTAATTATAGCGACAGGAGCGGGAGCAATTGGTAATAGAACAATTGGAGGTGCTGCTTTAGGAGGAATGCTTTTCGGAACCATTTTCGGAGTAATTATCGTACCAGGTTTGTATTACATTTTTGGAACAATGGCTGATGGAAGAAAATTGATTAAAGATGAAGAAGAAAGTTCATTATCAGAGAATTTTGTTCATATGATAGATGATTTTAAAACAAACAAACACGACGAAGAAAAAGATGAGAGTAAATAGAACATATAAATTTTGGTTTGTTGCTGCAAGTTTTGTTTTACTAACTGTTGTTAGTTGTAAAACTCCAGAAGTAGCTAAAAGAAATGAAAATAAAAACATGCCTGAACAGTTTGCAACTGTTCAGGATACTATTAATTCTGCAAAAATTTCATGGAAAGAATATTTTAAAGACACTTATTTGCAAGCGTTAGTAGATGAAGCTTTGAAAAACAATCAGGAGCTCAATATTACAATGCAAGAAATTGAGATTGCAAAAAATGAAATTAAAGCTAGAAAAGGAGAATACCTACCATTTGTTGGATTAAAAGCTGGAGCAGCAGTTGATAAACGCGCACGTTATACCAATATTGGTGCAATGGAAGCTAATACAGAGATAGAAGAAGGAAAAGAAATGCCTGAGCCTTTGCAGGATTACAATATTGGAATTTTTGCCAATTGGGAATTAGACATTTGGAAAAAGCTTCGTAATGGTAAAAAAGCAGCTGTTAACAGATACCTTTCCTCTGTAGAAGGTAAAAACTTTATGGTTACGAACTTAATTGGAGAAATTGCAAATTCGTACTATGAATTATTGGCTTTAGATAATCAATTGCAGATTGTTAATCAGAATATTGAAATTCAGAGCAATGCTTTAGAGATTGTAAAAGTTCAGAAAGAAGCGGCTCGTGTTACTGAATTGGCAGTGAAAAAATTTGAAGCAGAAGTTTTTAAAACAAAAAGCCTTCAGTTTGAAGTGCAGCAAAAAATTGTTGAAACAGAGAACAGAATTAACTTTTTAGTGGGTAGATTTCCTCAGCATGTTGACAGAAGTAAGGTTGATTTCAACGAAATTTTACCAAACATTGTTCACGCTGGAATTCCTTCTCAACTTTTAAAAAACAGACCTGATATTCGACAAGCAGAATTTGAATTGGAAGCGTGTAAGTTAGATGTAAAAGCTGCAAGAGCTAGATTTTATCCTTCAATTGGAATTACGGCAGGGATAGGTTATCAGGCTTTTGATCCTAGTTATGTTTTTAAACCAAAATCATTACTGTATTCTTTAGCAGGTGATTTAGTAGCGCCACTAATAAATCGTAATGCAATAAAAGCAAGTTATAATACTGCAAATGCAAAACAAATTCAGGCTGTTTATAATTATGAGCAAGCAATTTTAAACAGTTATGTCGAGGTGACTAATCAAGTTTCAAAAATTAGCAATTTAGAAAAGAGTTATAATCTAAGAGCACAACAAGTTGATGCACTTACTGCTTCAATTTCAATTTCGAATGAATTATTCCGTTCTGCAAGAGCAGATTATATGGAAGTTTTATTAACACAACGTGATGCTCTAGAATCACGATTTGATTTAATAGATACAAAAATGCAACAACTTAATGCTATGGTAAATATCTACAAAGCATTAGGTGGTGGCTGGAATTAAAAGGTTATAATTGAGTTAGTTTAAAAGCCATTATGCGATGTTGTATGATGGCTTTTGTTTTATTTAAGCTTTTCAAGTACACCTTTACGTTTTACAATATTTTTGTAATCCCATTGAATGTTTCGGCTTTTTTCAAGCCATATTTGTAAATCTGACGTGTTAATTTGACTAGCTTCAGTATAAAAAATAGAGGCATCCTTGAATTTTCCAGTTCCAGGTTTTAGTTTTTCTTCTTCAAAATCTATTCCGCTCCAAAACATTAACCGAATTCCTTTTTTTTGTTTACTGTAGCCTACAATCGGATTTTCATCTAAAAACCAAACAGGATGAGCATGCCAAATTTTATTTTCGGCTTCAGGAAGACTTTTGTTTATTACTTTTTCTAAAGTTTGGCAGATGAATTTGTCCTCTGGTTCCAGTCTATCATTATATTTTTGAATGTCTAAATTCATTAATCAATAAGTTTTAATTATTTAAAGTTAACTAAAATTGTAGTTATTATAAATAATTTTTAGCTTGTTTCTGGATTAGAGATTTGTATAAATCAAAAAAGGCAACACTTAAGTGTTGCCTTTTTTGATAGTAAGTATTTCTTAGAAATTATATCTAACTGATAAATTCCATGTTCTTCCAAAACCTAAATAAGCGTTGTTTATTTTAGAAACTCCTTTGTAGTTTCCAAATACTTCGCCATAAGTAGTACTTGTGGTAGGAATTTGTTGGTTGTTACCATAACTTGAATTAGATTCCATTATGTAGTTTCTGTCAAGAGCATTATCTAAATTAAAACAAATATTTATTTTATGTTGGTTTTGCAATGCTAAAGTGTAATTGATGAAAGTATCAAATACTAGGTAACTTGGTAATTCTACTACTGAGTTAAAATAGCTGTTTTCGTATGTGACAGGATCAAATCTTTCAATAGGAGCATTTGTGTAAAAACGATCGTTGTATCTTCCTTTAACACCAAATTGAAGTCCTTTTGTAATAAAAGCTTTAAATCCTAGGTTAGCCATAGTTTGAGGAATTCCTCCTACATTATTGTCTTTTACGAAAAGAGTGTTCACTTCATCTCTGTCATAATATGTGAATTTAGCATCTGATGTGTATTTCCATTCGCCATAAGAAAACGAAGCATAAATATCTATTCTCTTTGTAGGTCTTATATTTAATTCAGCTTCAACACCATAGTTTTTACGGTTAATATCAGTAGTTGCTCCTAAAAATCCAGAGAATTCACTTGCATAAGGAATTGTTGAATCTTCATGATTTGCATAATATCCGTTTATTTTTAAACTAGCAATTGAAGATGTAAATCCGTATCCTGCTTCAGCAGAATAAAATTGCTCATTCTTAAATTGTTGGTTAGGGATTTCTGAATAGCTTGAGAAAACATTTGTATATATAGGTGCTCTAGAAACAATACCTCCATTAATCCATAAATTGTGTTTGTCAGTAATATTAAAGTTTGCACCTAATTTTACATTATAACCATCAATATTAACTGAGTTTGAGTTTTTACTTTCATTAGAAAGTAAGTTATTCGATTTACGACTTAAAAATTGTCTGTTAAAACCTCCTTGAGCTAATAAATTAACTTTTTTAAAGTTTGCTTCTATTTGAGCATAAGCCCCTAAGTAGTCAATTTTTGATGTATAATCATAATTAACTTTCTTTTCATTACCTACTTTTTTGAATATATTCCAAATGTTACTTTCTGTTGAATAACTATTTGTGATGTAGTTTTGATAAGCATTCACTGTTGATGTAAGCTCACTGTAATTGTTGTTTATAGCGTACCCATCAGCACCAAATAAGTTTTCAATAGTTCTATAATTTTGGTAAGATGTTTTACGATAATCAATACCTGTATTTACCTTGATAACTTTCCCTAGTTGTTTGTCTATATTGACGATAGATCCGTAAGAATTAATTTCTTTGTTATTAGCAATTTGTGAAACACCTGTGTAAGTTTGTTCACCAACAATTGAATTTAAGTATAAACCATTTATTGCATCTCTATATCCATTGATACTTGGGTCATATCTAAAGTAAGAAAGTTGACCGCTATTATAACCATGTATAAAATCAAAATCTATTTGAGCTGTATTGTTTAACAGTCCATTTTCAGAAGTTAAATAAGGTGATCTGTTAAAAATAACATTATCTCCATTTAATCTAATATCGCTAGATTTACCTTTTGTTCCGTAAGCTTTAACAGATAATTGATCTGTATTGTTGAATTTATAATCCCATTGAAGCGTTGCCATTGGTTTATGACTGTTGTTGCTTTCGGCAGTGTAAGTATCATTGTTATAGTAACCCCAATCTTTGTTGTAATGAGAATTCATTTTTTCTTCATTAGCATCATAATATTGAAAAAGAGCTATTGGGGTATTTCGTTGGTTATGCCATTGTGGAGTTCCTAGTAATTTAAACTGAAAGTTGTTTTTATTATTTTCATAACCTAATGCTATAAAATAACCTGTAGCGTTAAAGTTTGTATTATTAACATAACCATCACCAGTTACATTATTTAACATGAAATTGAATCCAAGGCCATTTTCCATTTTTCCAGTACCGTAAGATGCACCAAATTTTCTGTATCCATTGTTACCTGATGATACAAATAAGCTACCACCTCTAGGTGAAAACGCTTCTTTTAGAATAAAGTTTACTGTACCAGCAACAGATGAATTTACCAATTTTGAGGCTCCAAGACCTTTTTGTAACTGAATTGAAGTAACAGCTTCATTAATTGTCATTAACCCAGTCCAGTCTACATTACCAGTTTCTAAATCGTAAAGAGAAATACCATCAACCATTGGAGTCAAATTGTTTTGGTCAAAACCTCTCACTCTAAGTTGTGAATCTCCAAATCCTCCACCCATTCTTGAAACATATGCGCCAGGCATATCACTTACTAATTCAATAAAGTCTTTATTTGATGCTTGAGTTTGAATGTCAGATTGAAATAAAGTAGAAGAAGCAATTGGTGATTTTCTGTTTTCAACTACATCGACAATTGATGAAGTGTTTTCAATTTGTTTGTTGATGTCATTTTCTAAGAAAATAGTTTCTAAGTCAATTGTTTTAGAATCTTTTAAAGAGATTTGATTAACTGCAATAATTGTGCTTTTGTAATTTAGAAAACTAATTTTGATACGATTCTCAGTTATGTTTGTTTTTAGGCTAAACGTACCTGTCATATCAGAATATGATGTAATTAATTCATTATCGCCTTCATTTGGCAGAATAGCAATTTTTGCACCATAAATGTTCTCAAACGTGTTTGAGTCTTTTACGATTCCCTTAATAGTTATTGAATTTTGTCCAATTGTTGTAAAAATTGATAAAAAGATTAGGGCTAGAATAAAAATAGTTTGGCTTTTTTTCATTTGAATAAGAAATTTTTTTTCGGGGTGCAAAATTACTGATTGTTTTACTTGTGAAAAAAAACACTCTTATAATATGGCTTAATTCAAATGGCTATATCGTTTTTTTAAGGAACTTTAGTAAGCAGATAAAAAAAAATAATTGTCTTTTTTTTAACATTTGCTGATTTAAATGTTAAATTTTTTTAGTGTTTGTATTTCGTACTTATTTTTTTAATTTGTAGGAATAATATTAAATTAAAGGAAAATATGTTATAAAGAAGCAAAAAAAGTGAACTAAAATGTTATTTTTTATGTTTTGTTTTTTTAAGATATAATGGTAAAGCCAAATAATTTCTGTGAGTTTGAAAATATTTGGCCTTTAGCGTGAATCTAACTACTATTTATTGTTTAATCAATTGTAACTCGATATCTAATTTTACATCTTCGCTTACTAAAACTCCACCAGTTTCAAGTGCCGAGTTCCAATTTAATCCCCAGTCTTTGCGATTTACTTTTCCTGAAATATTTAAACCTGCTTTAGTGTTTCCCCAAGGGTCAGTCATTAAGCCACTAAATTCTGCCGGAAGTTTTACAAATTTTGTTACGCCTCTCATCGATAAATCACCTGCAATTTCATAGTTTTCATCATCAACTTTTGTTAAGGAAGAAGCTTTGAAAGTCATTTTAGGATGGTTTTCGGCATCAAAGAAATCAGCACTTTTTAAGTGATTGTCACGGTCTGCATTACGTGTGTCTATTGAATTTATCTCTGCAGAAAATTCGATATTTGATTTTGTAAAATCATCTCCTTCTGTAACAATATTCGCTTCATAGTTTTCGAATTTTCCTGATACATTAGTAAACATCATATGTTTTACTTTGAAACCTACTGTTGAATGTGTTGGGTCTATTGCCCATTTTGTTGTTGCCATATTTTTTAAATTATGAATTATGAATTATGAATTATGAATTATGAATTATGAATTATGAATTATGAATTAT
>CAZMCP010000061.1:0-13247 GCA_964565035.1 uncultured Flavobacterium sp.
GTGGTAATCAAGCGGCTACTCAAACTCAAACAATCACTGTACTGGATAATATTGCGCCTACATTGAATGGTGAATTTGAAACTTCAATCAGTGTTTCATGTTCAAACATTCCTAATGATGAACCTCAATTTCAAGATGGATGTTCAGGTGTAACAGTAATTGCTTCACCTGAAAACAATACTCCTATAAATGTGACTGATTATGGATACACTCTAAACCAAGAATGGATAGCAACAGATGCTTGTGGTAATCAAACAATAGTGATAAGAACAATAAATGTTACTATTGATGAACCATTTGAAAACATATTTGTTGAAGGTCCAGTTTGTACTGATGGTGGTCCAGTAGACTTATTTAGTTATTTAGATCCAAATATTGATCATTCAGGCACTTGGCTTGATGTAAATAGTTCTGGTGGATTATCTGGAAGTATTTTAGATCCTATGGGAATTATCGCGGGTGTTTACAAATACAGATATACATTGTCTACAGGTACATGTCCTCGTGTAATTGAAGTAATACTAACAATTAAAGACGACTGTATAGTATTGCCATGTTCACTTAATGATATTAAAATATCTAAAGTAGTTACACCTAACAATGATGGTTATAATGATACTTTCTTTATAGGAGGAACAGAAGAGTGTGGCTTTAAATTTAATGTTAAAATATTCAATAGATGGGGAGCATTGGTTTATGAAAATCCTAATTATAAAAATGATTGGGATGGAAAAGCAAAAAGCGCCATTTCATCAAGTAATTTGCCAGCAGGTTCATATTATTATATAATAGATATTGTAGATAGTGGACTTGACATATTTACTGGTTACATCTATTTAGGAACTAAAAATTAAACATCATGAAAAAATTAATTATATCAGCCGCAGTAGTTCTAAGTGTGTTTACTAGTAATGCTCAACAAACACCACAATTTACACAATATATGTACAATACTATATCTGTAAATCCAGGATATGCAGGCAGTCGAGAGGCTTTAACCATTGTAGGTTTACACAGAAGTCAATGGCAAGGATTTGAAGGAGGACCTGAAACTCAAACAATTTCAATTAACACTCCTCTAAGAAATGAAAAAATTGGCGTAGGCTTATCATTTATCAATGACAAATTAGGATATGAAAATTTTAGCTATTTATATGCAGATTTATCATATACAATTAATTTAACCGAACAGACTAAGCTAGCCTTTGGTGTTAAAGGAGGATTTAGTTATTACTCTGTTGACGATAGATTGTTTAACGATCCAGATGTATATAACGACCCTTACTTTAGAGACAAATTAAATCGATGGACTTTTAATGGTGGAATTGGTTTGTATTTACATCAGCCAAAATGGTATGTAGGATTATCTTCTCCTAAACTTGTTCAAAATGATTATAATAAAAATGGAAATTATGTTGCTCTTGAACAAAGACATTTTTATGGAATTGCAGGTTATGTATTTGACTTAGGAAGTAGTGTTAAAATGAGACCAACAGGCCTTATCAAATTCACAAAAGGGTCTCCTGCTTCTTATGATGCTACATTATCATTCTTCTTTTTTGAAAGAATGTGGATTGGTGGATCTTATAGATTTGATGATTCTGTAGGAGCATTAATAGATTTCCAAATAACAAAACAATTCAGACTTGGCTATGCATATGATTATCCAACATCGGATATCAAACCTTACACTAATGGGACACATGAAATTATGCTAATGTTCGATTTTAAATTTGATAAATCAAAATACAAATCACCACGTTATTTCTAACTTAAAACGGTCGAATTATGAAAAATTTACTAAAATATATCATTCTTTCTGTTTTGATTTGTGGAAATGTTTCTACTGTCATGGCACAATATGGCAAACAGAAAAAAGCAGATGCTTTGTATAATAGCTTTTCATTTGTTAAGGCAATAGAAACCTATAAAGAAATGCTTGACAATAATTACAATTCTAATTATGCAAAAAGAAGATTAGGAGATAGTTATATGATGCTTAGAGATCCTGAAAATGCTTCTTTGTATTATAAAGATGTTGTTACTCAACCTAATATTGATCCAGAGTATTATTTAAATTATGCACTATCCTTAAGAGCATTAAAAAAATATGATGAATCAGCTATTTGGTTAAACAAATATAAAGAGACAGGAGTTGTAGATACACGTATTCAAAAAATAATGGAAGATGAAAACTTTATTTCCAATATTTATCAAGTAAAACAACAATACTTTTCAAAACCAGTACCTTTTAATTCTGAATTAAGTGATTTTGGAGCGTATGAAAAAAATGGAATTGTAACTTTTGCTTCAAGCAGAGATAAAGGTGTTGGTATAAAAAGAACTTACACTTGGAACCAACAACCATTTCTTGACTTATTTCAAGTTAAACATGATGGAGATAATTTTACAGAAGCAAATAAGGTTGAAGGTGATGTGAATACTAAATTTCACGAAGGACAAGTAACAGTTTCTAAAGATGGAAAAACAATGTTTTTTACTAGAAATAATTACCTAGGAAGTAAAAAAGGTAAAGACGCTAATGGAACCAATAACTTAAAAATTTACCGAGCAACTTTAGACAAAGATAACAAATGGACTGATATTAAAGAGTTACCTTTTAATAATAATAATTACTCAGTAGGTCATCCAAGTTTGTCTTCTGATGGTAAAACACTCTATTTTGCTTCAGATATGCCTGGCGGGAAAGGGAAATCAGATATTTACAAAGTAAGTATCAATGGGGATTCTTATGGAAAACCAGAAAATTTAGGAGATAAAATTAACACTGAAGGAAATGAATTATTTCCGTTTGTACACAACGATGGTAATTTATTCTTTTCATCAGATGGATTACAAGGATTAGGTCAGTTAGATATTTTTACTACGGTTTTAGATGACGATGGTAACATTCAAGAAATTATCAATTTAGGAATGCCAGTAAACTCACCCATGGATGATTTCTCATTCTTTTTAAATGACTCAGGCGATACAGGCTATATTGCCTCAAATCGTGAAGGAGGTATGGGAGATGATGATATTTATGGATTTGATAGAATTCCGTTATTTTCAGTTAGAGGAACTGTAACAGACGCTATTAATAAACAGCCTATAAAAGATGCTAAAATTGTGATTAAAGACAAAGATGGTATTCAAATAGCAGATTTAGTTACAGATGAAAAAGGCAAATACAAAATGAATATCGATAGAGAAACAACTTATACAATTGAAGCTTCTCACATGAAATATCAACCCGAACCATCTAAAATTGCAGATTCTAGAAATTCAAAAGGGAAAAACGAAATAGTTGTAGATTTTGAACTAGATCCTGTACAAGATGTTGATATACTAGCCGATGTAAATATTGACAATATCTACTTCGATTTTGATAAACAAAACATTAGACAAGATGCAGCAGTAGAATTAGATAAAATT
This sequence comes from uncultured Flavobacterium sp., assembly GCA_964565035.1. Taxonomy (GTDB): domain Bacteria; phylum Bacteroidota; class Bacteroidia; order Flavobacteriales; family Flavobacteriaceae; genus Flavobacterium. The sequence continues at coordinate 3,436 of CAZMCP010000061.1, forward strand.
GCCAATATGATGTTGGTTACCTACCCTAGCATGGAAATAGAAATTGGTTCTCATACAGATAGTAGAGGAAGTTTTAAATACAATGAAGCTTTAGGTTTTAGAAGGGCAAATTCTACTTATGAATATCTAGTTTCTAGAGGAATTAACCCTAATAGAATTAAAAAACATGAAGGTTTTGGTGAATATAATTTAGTTAACGATTGCAAGGATGGTGTAGATTGTTCTGAAACTGCACATCAGCTTAATAGACGATCTGTATTTAAAGTATTGTCTATGCAACGAATGGCAGAAAAGTGATCTACAAAAAAATGCCTCGAGAAATCGAGGCATTTTTTATTATTATCGAACTAACTTTTTGTATTTAAGTTTTGTTGGAGCAACATCACCCAAACGTTTTTTACGATTTTCTTCATAATCAGAGAAACCTCCTTCAAAGAAATAAACTTGAGAATCTCCTTCAAAAGCTAAAATATGCGTACAAATTCTATCTAAGAACCAACGGTCGTGGGAAATTACTACAGCACATCCTGCAAAATTTTCTAAACCTTCTTCAAGAGCACGAAGTGTATTGATATCTAAATCATTTGTTGGCTCATCCAGTAACAGTACGTTACCTTCTTCACGTAAAGTCATAGCTAAGTGCAAACGGTTACGTTCACCTCCAGAAAGAGTACTCACTTTTTTGTTTTGATCACTTCCTCCAAAATTGAAACGAGATAGATATGCTCTTGAGTTAACTTGGCGACCACCCATCATGATTAATTCCTGACTGTCACAAAAGTTTTCCCAAATAGATTTTTCAGGATCAATGTTACTGTGAGTTTGATCTACATAAGCAATTTTAACTGTTTCACCAGTAGTAAACTCTCCACTATCCGGCTGCAACTCTTTCATAATCATTTTGAAAATTGTTGTTTTACCAGCACCATTTGGCCCAATAATACCAACAATACCAGCTTGAGGTAAAGTAAAGTTTAAATCATCATATAGGATTTTATCTCCATATGCTTTTGCTACTTTTTTAGCATCGATTACATTAGTACCTAAACGCGGTCCATTAGGAATATACAACTCTAATTTTTCATCTAGTTCTTTTTGATCTTCATTTAATAAACGATCATAGTTTTGTAAACGTGCTTTTTGTTTAGTCTGGCGACCTTTAGCACCTTGACGCACCCATTCTAACTCTCGTTCTAATGTTTTACGACGTTTTGAAGCAACTTTTTCTTCTTGCTCCATACGTTTAGATTTTTGATCCAACCAAGAAGAATAATTTCCTTTCCAAGGAATACCCTCTCCTCTATCTAATTCAAGAATCCAACCAGCCACATTATCTAAGAAATAACGGTCGTGTGTTACTGCAATAATTGTTCCTTTATATTGTTGTAAATGCTGCTCTAACCAATGAACAGATTCTGCGTCTAAGTGGTTAGTAGGCTCATCTAATAACAATACATCAGGTTCTTGTAATAATAAACGACATAAAGCTACACGACGACGCTCTCCTCCAGATAATACTTTAATTGGTGTATCTGCATCTGGACAACGTAAAGCATCCATTGCTATCTCTAATTTGGTATCCAATTCCCAAGCACCACAAGCATCTATTTTATCTTGTAATTCTGCTTGACGATCCATTAGTTTTTGCATTTTATCAGCATCTTCATAAACTTCTGGAAGACCAAAATCATCATTAATTTTATTAAATTCTTCTAATAACCTAACAGCTTCTGCTGCTCCTTCACGAACAATTTCGATAACTGTTTTGTTTTCGTCTAATTGTGGTTCTTGTTCTAAATAACCAACTGTGTAACCTGGCGCAAATACAACATCTCCTTGGTAATTTTTATCTACACCAGCAATAATTTTTAATAATGATGATTTACCTGAACCGTTTAAACCAAGGATACCAATTTTAGCACCATAGAAAAAACTTAAGTAAATATCCTTTAAAACTGTTTTGTTTGTTGAAGAATAAGTCTTGCTTACCTTCGACATCGAAAATATTACTTTCTTATCGTCTGACATCTTAAATTAATTATAACTATTTTTATTGAGCACAAATATACATATTCGACATATATTTCTTAGCATAAAAATACTAATCAAATTCTAACTTTAGAAGCTTTAAAATTTATTTTACATTTAGAACATCGTAATGTATATATTTAATAAATCAATCTTATAAAATACTAATGGAAAACAACAAAAATGAATCAACAATGAATGATTTAAAACCTAAAGTAACAGGTATTGGAGGGATTTTCTTTTTTTCGGAAAACCCAGAAGAAACTAGAGAATGGTATGCTAAAAATTTAGGGCTTAATACAAATGACTGGGGTTCTACTTTCAATACTAGAGACATTAATAATCCTGAACAAATAAACTCTTTACAATGGAGTCCATTTAAAAGTGGTAGTGAATATTTTTCACCTTCAAAAAAAGAATTTATGATTAATTATACTGTCCAAAATATTGAATCACTAGTTGAACAATTAAAAAGTAATGGTGTTAACGTTATTGATGAAATTACATCATATGATTATGGAAAATTTGTACATATCATGGATTTAGAAGGTAATAAAATAGAACTTTGGGAACCAAGCTAGCATAAAACAATAGGTAAAAAACAAATATTTATCTAAAAAAAATACATATTTATTGTTTTTCAATAAATTTTTATTATTTTTGATTTATCAATCTTAAATATAAAACTTTATGGAAATCAGAATTGGAACAAATCAAATTTTAAATGTATTACACATTCTTTCATGGATAATTTTTATTGGATTATGTATAGAAGTTAGTGCAATTATTTTTAATTCAAGTTATAGTTTAATAAAAGGATCATTTAATACTAATGGTTATTGGAACGGTGCAGATTTATTACCTTTATATAGTTTTGATAAAGGGTATTTTTTTGTAATTATTTTTTTAATGGTAATTGTTGGAATCTTAAAGTGCATAATGTTTTATCTGATAGTTAGAATTTTTATGCATAAAAAACTAAGCTTGTCACAACCTTTTAGTGAAGGATTAAGAAAATTCATCTTACTACAATCAATTATAGCATTTGGAATTAGTTTTTTTGCTCATTATGGAAAAAATACATCACATTGGTTAACTCAACAAGGTGTAAAACTTCCTGACCTTGATACTTTAAATTTGGAGGGCTCAAGCATTTGGTTCTTTATGTCAATTATTCTAATCATAATTGTTCAAATTGTAAAGAAAGGAATTGAAATTCAAAGCGAAAACGAATTAACCATCTAACTTATGCCAATAGTAGTAAACTTAGACGTAATGATGGCAAAGAGAAAAATGTCATTAAATGAACTTTCAGAAAAAGTTGACTTGACTTTATCCAACTTATCTATTTTAAAAACAGGAAAAGCCAAAGCCGTTCGCTTTTCAACATTAGAGGCTATTTGTAAGGCTTTAGATTGTCAGCCAGGAGATATTCTTGAATTTGTAGAATAAAAAAGAGAACCAAATGGTTCTCTTTTTTATTTATAATTTAATAATTTCTTCATTATTTAAACTCTTCCTTTTAAAGCATTAAATACCCAAGCATTGGCTAAAAATCCAATTCCTACAGCAGCAAACCCCCAACCTGCAGTATCTGCATAACGGTAGGCTCCTAAACCTATTAGAAGAAGCCCCATTATTACCATTATAAAGGTTGCCCATCCTAAAACAGTATTTTTATTCATTCCTATACTCATTTTTAAATGTTTTTTCGGTTTATAAAATTTGGAGTGCAAATATCGTCAATAAAAGAGTCTAAAAAAAACGAAACACTTATTTTTTTAAACGTTCGGCAAGCATACCTCCTAAATAAGCCATAGGAATATAAGCAATAACTAAATCTAAAACTGTAAACCACATTGGAAATGGTATCGAAAATGAATTAGAAATTCCGCCTAATAAAAATAATCCCCCAACAATCATGGCTAAACGCAACTTTTTAGTTGCTCCGTATTTTGCTGCAATAAATGCACCTATTAAAGTTCCGAAAGCATGAGCCAAAAAAGGTGTTAAAAAATGCTTGGGTTCAAATAAATGGATTCCAGCTTTTATGCTTTCAACATTCGCAGGATCGATTCCTTCAGGAAATTTTATTATTGAAGTTCCTGCTAAAATTAGTCCCATATTGACAAAACTTCCTATTAATAGCCCTGCAATAACTGCTAAAATGTTTTTGATAGTTGGATTCATATACTTCTATTTTTAATTAAATATTTTAGCTAGCATTTCTTTTAATAAATCAGATTGTCCTAATGAATTACCTCCAACTCCTTTACTTTTTAAATCAATATCCTTTAGAGTAGAAACAATACCACTTACTTTTTTCATTGGATAATTTCTAGCCGCTAATTCATAATCTTTGACAAAAAATGGATTGATTTTAAGTGCAGAAGCTACATTTTTTGGATTCTTATCTTTTAACCCGTGATATTGCAACAATTGCGAAAAGAAACTAAAAACTAAACCTATAGTCAAAACAATAGGATTGTCTTTAGGATTTGCTGCAAAATGATTAGCTATCAAATACGACTTATATTGATCCCTTTCTCCAATAGATTTTCGTAATTCAAAAGGGTTAAAATCTTTACTAAAACCAATGTTTTCTTCGATAATTGCTGGTGTTATAATATCACCTGACTTTAAGATAATGGCCAATTTATCAATTTCATTAGCAATTCTACTTAAATCATTTCCAAGAAAATCAACAAACATTTGCACAGCCTTAGGTTCTATATTGAGTTTTTTTCCTTGTAAAACCCTTTTTAACCAATCCCCTACTTGATTTTCATACAGCTTCTTACTTTCAAAAACTACTCCTTTCTTTTCTAAAACTTTAGTTACCTTTTTTCTTTTGTCTAAAGTTTTGTACTTGTAACAAAGCACTAAAACAGTTGTGTCCTGAGGATTTTCGGCATACGATTCTAATTTATCAATCGTTCTAGACAATTCCTGTGCTTCTTTAACAATTACAACTTGTCTGTCTGCCATCATAGGATAACGCTTAGCATTTCCTACTATATCCTCTATAGAAACATCACGCCCATAAAGTATGGTTTGGTTAAAATCTCTTTCGTGTTCTTGCAAAATATTTTGTTCAATGTATTCTGAAAGCTTATCAATATAATAAGGTTCTTCTCCCATCAAAAAATAGATAGGTTTTATATTACCTGCTTGTATGTCTTTTATTATTTTAAGTACTTCGTCCAAAATTTGATTATTTGTTTATTTGATGATAGCTTTGCTAAATGCAACAACTCAATTTTCCATCTTACAACTTTCGGTTCAAAAATAACGAAAATAAAATCTCTATTTTCGATGAAATCCGTAAAAAATTTGTAATTCTTACACCCGAAGAATGGGTCCGTCAAAATGTTGTTAAGTTTTTACTAGAAGAAAAAAGATATCCAAAATCGTATATAAATGTAGAAAAGTTAATCAAAATTAACGATCTTAACAAAAGATATGATGTTGTAGTTTTTGAACCCGATGGAAAAATATTTTTACTAATTGAATGTAAAGCTCCTGAAGTAAAAATTAGTCAACAAACTTTTGATCAAATTGCTCGTTATAATTTAGTGTTAAATGCAAGTTATTTAATGGTCACAAACGGATTAAACCATTATTTTTGTCAAACGGATTTCGAAAATGAAAAATATAATTTTCTTAAAGAATTACCCAATTACAAATAATCAATTAATAAATCTACCTTGAAAGTAGCTGTTGTTATACTAAACTGGAATGGTGTAAAATTACTTGAACAATTTTTACCCTCGATTATAAAATATTCTCCTGAAGCTACAATTTATGTGGCTGACAACGCTTCTACAGACCCTTCAATTGAATATGTTAAAAAGAAATTTCCACAAATTAAAATAATTGAAAATACTGGAAACTTTGGCTTTGCCAAAGGATACAACGAAGCATTAAAGTATGTTGAAGAAGAAATATATGCTTTAGTAAACTCTGATATAGAAGTTACAGAAAACTGGTTACATCCTATTATTTCATTATTTGAAAAAGAAAATGAAACTGCCATCATACAACCAAAAATTCTTGACTTTAAAAACAAAGAGTATTTTGAATACGCTGGAGCTGGAGGTGGTTATATCGACAAATATGGTTTTCCTTTTTGCAGAGGTAGAATTTTTGAAACTTTGGAAAAAGATAATGGACAATTCAATGATGTAACAGAAATTTTTTGGGCTTCAGGTGCTTGTTTCTTCATTAGAAAAGAAGTTTACAGGAACTTACATGGGTTTGATCCTGATTTTTTTGCACATCAAGAAGAAATAGATTTATGTTGGAGAGCAATAAATAACAATCATACTATTAAATATTGTGGTCGTTCAACTGTGTATCATGTAGGTGGTGCTACTTTAAATAGCGGAAATCCTAAAAAGACTTTTTTGAATTTTAGAAATTCTTTGTGGATGATGGTAAAAAACCTTCCAGCAAAAAAATTAGTACCTATCTTATTTGTTAGAATGATATTTGATGGTATAGCAGCTATCCGATTTTTACTTCAAGCAAAGCCAAATCACTTTTTTGCAGTATTAAAATCTCACTTTTTCTTATATTTTTATCTATCTAAGTTCTTAAAAAAGAGATCATTACTTCAAAAGGGAAAATATTATAAAATAAACTCTATTGTATATCGTTATTTTATTAAGAATGGTAGAGTTTTTGCGGACTTATAAAAAAATTAAATACAAAAAATTATGAGGAAAACAGTATTAGTATTATCAGCCTTAGCACTAACAGCAACGTCTTGCGTATCAAAGAAAAAATTTGCAGAATTAGAAGCAAAAAACAAAGAAACTCAAGATTTGCTTAACACTGCAACTGTTAAATTAAATTCATGTTTAGAGGAAAAATCAGGATTAAACGCTTCTTTAGCAGCTTTACAAAGCGAAAATGAAAACTTAAAAAAGAATAATTCTGATCTAATCAACACTTCTAAAGAGATGACTGTTTTGACTACAAAAGGTGCTCAAAATCTTGAAAAATCTTTAGAAAGTTTAAGAGAAAAAGATTTAAAAATATCTAGACTACAAGACGCTTTAACTAAAAAAGACTCGGTAACATTAGCACTTGTTACAAGCCTAAAACGTGAAGTCGGAATCGATGATCCAGATATCAATATTAATGTCGAAAAAGGAGTTGTAATGATTTCAATAGCCGATAACCTTTTATTCAAATCAGGAAGTTATGATGTAAGTGATAGAGCAAAAGGTGTTTTAGGTAAAGTGGCAAAAGTAATAAACAGCAAACCAGATTTTGAATGTATGGTTGAAGGTCATACTGATAATGTGCCTATTAAAAACGCTGTTCTTTTAGACAATTGGGATTTATCTGTAAAAAGATCAACATCAATTGTTCGTGTATTACAAAACGACTTAGGTGTTAATCCTAAACAATTAATTCCTGCAGGAAGAAGTTATTTCATTCCTTTAAATGATAATGACACTCCAGAAAACAGAGCTAAAAACAGAAGAACTCGTATTATTATCATGCCTAAAATTGATCAATTCTATGATATGATTGAGAAAGAAATGAAAAATATGAGTAAATAATTTTTCTACATAAAACAATAAAAAAGCCTTGAATTATCAAGGCTTTTTTATTTTATTTTTTATAGAATATCAAGACTTCCTTTACCTTCACGAATCACTACAGGTTCTCCATCAGACAAATCAATTATGGTTGAAGCTTCATTATCACCATAACCACCATCAATTACGATATCTACTAAGTTTTGCCATTTTTCAAAAATCAATTCAGGGTCAGTTGTATACTCAATAACTTCATCTTCATCATGAATTGAACTCGATACGATTGGGTTTCCGAGTTTACGAACAATTTCTAAAGCAATTTCATTATCTGGAACACGAATACCTACTGTGGTTTTCTTTTTAAACTCCTTTGGCAAACTATTATTCCCTGGTAAAATAAAAGTATAAGGACCAGGCAAAGCTCTTTTAAGTATTTTAAAAGTTGATGTATCAATTTGCTTTATGTAATCAGAAATATTACTTAAATCACTACAAACAAATGAAAAATTAGCTTTGTCTAATTTAACTCCTTTAATTTTTGCAATTCGTTCTAATGCTTTTGTATTCGTAATATCGCATCCCAAACCATAAACTGTATCTGTAGGATAAATGATTAATCCTCCATCTTTAAGGACTTTAATCACTTTTGCAATTTCCTTTTCATTGGGATTTTCAGGATATATTTTAATGAATTGAGCCATTTTAATTTACTTTAGGTTTTGGAACTGGATAATTACGAAATCTTCTTAAAAGTTCAATATTTGAAATATCTATATTTGTTTTTTCATCTATTCTTTCCAATTTTACTTGCTGATATAAAAACCTTAGAGATTGATATAACCACATAAACTCTTCTGGAGATTTATGCCCATAGTCAGAAATTGATTTTATAATTTTGTTATTCTTTATGAAAATTACAGTTATTCTTTCATCATCCGTATGAGTTGCTTCATAACTATCATTTAGATTTTTCCAATCTAACTTTTGAAAGGATTTAACAATTTCATCAAACTTCGCTTTAGTTATTTTTGATTTAAAGAGTCCTATTTCCGTCGTATAATCTAATCCTTCAAAAAATACTTCTCCAGATTTGTCAATCAAAACACTACTAATTGGACAGGTTCCATAACATCCTGAAGAAGAAATTATAACTTTATCAAAATAATCAGTGTTTTTTAAATCATAGGTCTTTCTTTTAAATCTAATAACATTTCCTGATAAAATTTTTAGAATTAAAGTATCAGTTTTTAAACTTACAATTTCATAAGAGTCCCATTTCTTCTTTCCTAAATCAAAAAGTCTTAAATTTTCACCTTTAATTTCATATTTTGATTCTTTTCCTAAATAATGAATCCCATTATGTCTAGCATCATCCTTAAAAAAACCTCTTTTATTTTCATACTTTTCTTCATTTAAAAAAGAATAAGTTGTATAAAAACCAATCGGCGGCATTGCATCAACAAGCCTAACTGTATCACCTTCATCTGTAATATGAAATGGTTGTTCAGGAATTAATTTCCAATCTCCTCCAATAATCTCTCTTTTATAGTCTTTTTCTTTACTACAAGAAATAAAAGATACTATTAAAATTAAAAACATCGTTTCTTTCATATTTCTAATTTTAGTAGTTAACATTTTAATTGAGACATTCTATTTATTGGCAATTAAGCAATAAAGTTAAGGCTTTTTCTTACTTTTTGCAATTATATTTTTATCCAATCACATCAAGCTTAGCAAATCGCAGTAGCAACTTTTTGATTCCTCCAACTTCAAATCTAATTTCAGCTTTTTTATCTGCACCAACCCCTTCAAGGTTTAATACTTCGCCTTTTCCAAAACGCTCGTGCATCACTATATTTCCTATTGTTAATTTACTATCAAAAAGGTTTGTATTTCCATTTGAAGAAGCATTTCCTGAAACAGGTTTAAGTTTTCTAATATTTAAATTTGGTTTTGGTTCGTTTTCTGTAATATGTTTTGGTGGAATGCCTGATACAGGTTTTGCCAATCTTAATTTGGATTTATCAACATCTCCAAATATATCAGCATCAAAACTTGGCTTATAACGATAATTTGTTTCCACTGGAGTTAGATATTCTAAATATCTATCATTAATTTCCTCAACAAAACGTGAAGGTTCACTATCTACTAATTTACCCCATCGATATCTAGATTGCGCATACGTTAAATACGCTTGATGTTCTGCTCGAGTTAACGCTACATAAAACAAAC
>CAZMCP010000062.1:0-13041 GCA_964565035.1 uncultured Flavobacterium sp.
TATATCTTTAATATGACGCATCCAGTTATCAATAACTCCAAAAGAGCTATTACCCATGGCCGCTTTAACACCTCCGCATCCATAATGACCGCATACGATAACATGTGAAACTTTTAAAACATTTACTGCATAATCAAGAACACTCAACATATTCATATCGCTATGAACAACCATATTAGCAATATTACGATGCACAAATACTTCTCCGGCTTGTGCTCCTATAATTTCATTAGCTGGAACACGGCTATCCGAACAACCTATCCATAATAAAGGAGGATTCTGTCCTTTGGACAAATCTTTAAAAAAATCTTTATCTACAGCTAATTTATCTTCTACCCACTTTTTATTATTATCTAATATTTTTTTATAAAAATCACTCATTTTGTTTTTGTTATAACCAAAAGATTATTTTATTAAATCTTTTAAAGCTAAGTTAGGGTTTTTTTCATCTTTGATGAATTCAGTATCGTCATAAAATTCTACTTCACCAGTTTCAATGTTATACATTGCCCCTATGATACCTATTTGACCATCATCGACCATTTGTTCTAAGATATTGCTACGCTCTAAAATAGATTTTACAGTCCTTTTTACATTTATTTTGGCAACATTTTCTACGAAATCAGTATTATTAGAGCTTCTATCTCCTTTAGTCTGAGTCTCTTGATATACAGAAGGCTGCAACTTTGACAACAACTCTGTTAAATTACCCATCTCTACATGGTCACAAGCTCCTTTTACTGCACCACATTTAGTATGCCCTAATACCACAATTAATTTTGAACCTGCTACTTTACAAGCAAATTCCATACTACCTAATATATCTGTATTTACAACATTTCCAGCAATACGAATTGAAAAAACATCTCCTAATCCTTGATCAAATATTAGCTCAGCAGATGTACGGCTGTCTATACAACTTAAAATCGTTGCAAATGGCCATTGCCCATCACTTGTAGCATTTACTTGTTCTAATAAATCTCTATGCAATTTAAGGTTATTAACAAATCTTCCATTTCCTTCCTGCAAAAGCTCTAATGCTTTTCTTGGAGATATTTGTGATTGTAATTCTTTATTTAAAGTTCTCATTGTATTATTTATTTTGTTGTATGTTCTACGTAAATATGTTTAGATTCTTCTCCGCTGTTCTCTAATTCATAAGCTTTTTTAAAGCCTACTAATTTAACTTTTATATTTTCTTCTTTAGCACGAATTTTTTTAAATTCTTTAATTAAATCTAAAACATCATGCGCTATATATACAGTATCTGCAGCATTAATTACAACTTTAGAGTTTTCTGGAATAGAAGTTAAAGTTTCTTTTATAGCCGCTTTGTTTAAAAATGAAACCTCTTGCGCTAAATCAATGTGTATAACATCTCCGTCCTGATATTGTTCTTTTCTGAATTTATAAGCACGTTGCATGTTCCCTTTTAAGATAAAAATCACACTTATTATTAACCCCAATGCAACCCCTTTTAACAAGTCTGTAAGTACCACTGCTAGCATAGTAGCAATAAAGGGTATAAATTGATACTTTCCTCTTTCATAAAAATGCTTAATCACTTTTGGATTAGCCAATTTGTAACCAACAAGTAATAACACTGCCGCTAAAGTTGCCAAAGGAATCATGTTTAGAATTGATGGTATAGCAATAGCACAAACAATTAATAATATACCATGAAAAATAGCTGACATTTTTGTTTCTGCACCTGCATTTGCATTTGCTGTAGTCCTTACCACAACTGAAGTCATTGGCAATCCACCTAAAAGAGCACTTATCATATTTCCAATTCCTTGCGCTTTCAACTCATTATTAGTGTCAGTATATCTTTTATGTTTATCCATTCGATCTGCAGCCTCAATACAAAGCAATGTTTCGATAGATGCTACAACCGCAATAGTAATTGCTACAATCCAAACTTTTTGATTTGTGAAAGCAGTAAAATCAGGCAATGTAAAACTTTGTTTAAACTCATCGAAAGAAGTCGGAACTGGTAGTTTCACTAAATGATCATCTAAAACAGCTAATGATGAACCAGAAGCAATAAAAACTTGATTCACAATTATCCCTACAATAACAGCCACCAATGCTGCTGGAACCAATTTTAAATTCTTTAAAAAAGATATTTTGTTCCAACCTATCAAAATTGACAGGGAAATAATAGTTATCAACGTTGCTCCAAGATGAATATTCCCTATTACTGAAAAAATCTCAGAAAATGTATTTTGGCCATCTGGTTGTAAGAATGCTAAATCACCTTCATAATCTTTATCATAACCAAAGGCGTGAGGAATTTGCTTCAGAAAAATAATAACTCCAATACCAGCTAACATCCCTTCGATTACATTGTTAGGAAAATAATTTGAAATGGAACCTGCTCTTAAAAACCCTAATGCGATTTGCAAAATACCTGCTATTAAAACAGCGAGTAAAAAAACATTGAATCCTCCCAAATCAGTAATAGCCGTTAACACAATTGCTGTCAAACCAGCTGCAGGCCCAGAAACAGACAGGTGAGATTTACTCAAATAACCCACTACAATTCCTCCTACAACCCCTGAAATAATCCCGGCAAATAAAGGTGCGCCAGATGCCAATGCAATACCTAAACACAAAGGTAAAGCCACAAGAAAAACCACTAATCCTGAAGGCAAATCAGAACCAAGGCTTCCAAAAATATTTATCTTTTTTGTCATAACCCTAAAAATTTAAAACCATATTTACCACAAAATAATTGTGGCTTTAACTGTATTTTAAACTTGCTCTGGTGGCAAAAGGTCTATGCATGAATTTACACGGTATTTTTTAAGCAAATAAAAATGCGGAATTTCTTTTGAAAATATTTCAACAAATAAATCCCCAAACCCTTCGTTTTCAACGATAAACTCAGACACAATTTGCTTAGTATTTTTATGTTGTTCTTCTTCCTCTGTAATAGTGTATGAAAATTTTGATTCATTTTTCTCATTGATTATACATATGATAACCGAGGAAAATTGAAATAAAATGAATATTACTAAAACTATTTTGGTGAAAAACTTCATATTGCGAATATAGTTAAATATAAAGTTTTAAAAACTCGTATTAACATTTTATTTAAAAAGCCTTGAAGAAATCAAGGCTTTTAAGTTATTTTATTCTTTCGTATTGACAGCATCCATGAAGTTTATCATAATCTTCTTTAGTTGCTTTTACATTTTTAGTATCATGCCCTACTTTCGCAATAGCGCTTTCAACACTTTTTACATCACACTTTTCTTCATTAATAATTAAATGAAGCATTTGATCATCAGCATGCCATGTTGCGCTTTTAACTCCTGCCACTGAAAATGCAGCTTTTTCTATGCGCTTTTTACACATTTCACAATTGCCATTCACCTCAACATTATACTTGGCGTTTTTATTTTTCTTTTCTTGTGCTAATGAGGTAAACCCTATCATTAACATCAACATTAAAACTATATTTTTCATATTTTAAATTTATTATTTTACTTTAAATCTTAACCCTGCATAAAACATTTTCCCAAATATGGGCGCGTATACAACTGAAGTATCAAAATTTGTTCCAAAAGGATTTCCAGCACCTACAATCGCTTTGTCTTGTTTGTAATTACCTAAATTTTCGGCACCTACATACATTTCAAATACTGATGAAAAAGTACGAGTAATTTGTGAATTCATTACAACAAATGACGGAGAAAATTGAGAAAACTCTCCTGCTGTGTTAGGCAATTGTTGCTTTCCTATCCAATTTAATGTATAATCAAAACGCCATTGCTGCCCTTTTTCTTTGATATGGGTTTCAAATTCTAAATTAGTAAAAAAGCGATGCTTGGCTTGTAATGGTCTTTGAAAATCTCCCGAATTATAAGTCGTCATGATATCATAATATTTATAAGCCGAGCGAAAATTTAAATGTTTTATAATTTCAGTATTAAATTCTACTTGAAGGCTATTAGCAAATGATTTCCCATTTAAATTATAAAAACTTACTTCAGTGTTTGACTGAAAAACATCTACAACTACTTGATTTTGAAAATCGGTACGATAAAAATCTAAAGAAGCATCTGACTTCATCCCAAATAAATCAAATTTTTGCAAGAATCCAATTCCATAATTCCATGCAATTTCTGGATCTAAACCATAAATTTTCCCTGTATTATTCAAAATAGTAAACTCTCTTGAACTCCCAAAAAACTGTTGATTTTCTGCAAAAATATTAGCCGATCTTTTTCCTCTTCCCGCCGAAAAACGAAGTACTCCATCTTTCCAAGGATTATAACGAGCATGTAATCTAGGTGTTGCAAAAACGCCTAAACGATTATGGTAATCTACTCTACCTCCTAAAATAAAGCTAAAATTATCAGCATTATCATAGGTATACTCAAAAAATGCCCCAAGAGAATTATCTTTTCGTCCCACATTAGTTACATCTACATATTCTTGATAAACATCTGATGTAAAATTCAAACCAGTCGAAAACTTATTCATCGTGTTATTGATTATCGAATTGAAAATCAAATTAGAATAAAAGCTTTTTTGTCTGATATCATAAGTTCGTATTCCAAAATAAGAGTCTTGATCATGTGAGGTAAATGCATTTTGAAAACCAATACTTTGATATGGCATATCTACCCAAACATAACCTATTTTAGAAGAAAAATCGAAACGCTCTGTATTTATTTCAGAACCCCATGCATTTGCTGTAAGTTTATCTTTTAAAGGATCAAAATGCATTTCACCCGTTTGTTTTTCATCTTTCATGTATCTGAAATTAAAAAAACTTACCCAGCCTTTTTCTGGATTAGCATATTGCCAACGATTCATTACATTAATTTGATTCCCTAGTGGATTATCTAAAAAACCATCATCGTTCATATCATTTTTAGAAACCCGCATATTACCATGCAGTAATAAGCTTGTGGCCCAACGATCATTTAATTTTTGAGTTAAATGCGTATTTAATTCAAAACGAGAATCGGTAGAGCCATATGCATTAAGATAAAAAGGAATTTCCTTAAGAGGCTTTAGAAGCTCTGTATTAATTTGTCCAGAAATACTCTCGTAACCATTTATAACACTCCCTGCCCCTTTAGTGATTTGAATACTCTCCACCCAAGTACCTGGTGTAAAAGACAGTCCAAATGCTTGAGATGCTCCTCTCACTGAAGGGATATTTTCTTCAGCAATTAGTAAATAAGGGCTTGTGAGTCCAAGCATTTTTATTTGTTTGGCACCAGTTAAAGCATCTGAAAAATTGACATCTATTGAAGGATTAGTTTCGAAACTTTCGGCCAAATTACAACAAGCAGCTTTTAAAAGTTCTTTGCTTGTTAAAACTGTAGTATTAGTTGCTTTTAGTAATGATTTTTGAACTTTACCTCTTTTAGCCTCTACCTTTATTGTTTGTAAGGTATCTTGAACTTGCGCAAAAGTATTAACTGAGAGAAAAGCAACAAAAAACATGATTGTATTTTTCATTGTATTTTAATTTATTTGTTAGAAATAATTCCTATTCACAATTGTCATTCAAAAACAAATTGTATCACAAATAAATTACGCGTAGAAAATATACTGAGAATAAAGTTTGTAAAGTGGCGGAGCATTTGTATCACAGTAAAACGAAGGGTTTTCACTTTTTTGCACAATATCCTTTAAAACCACAAATTGAGATAAATTATATTCCTGAGCAGGAATAAATGATGCTAAATCTAATTGGAAGTTTTTAACTAAGACATTTTCAGAAGCTGTTTTTTTGATATCAACTTTATCATTTTTACAGCATTCGTCGTGAGTATCTTGTTTTGCACAACATGATTTTTCTTCAACACAAGGTTTTTCTTCAACGCAAAGCTCTTCAGTTTTATAATTGAATGTTACTCCTGATATTTTCCCTTCACAATAATGCACATTGAAAGCCAACCCCACATTGGAAACCAATATAAGTGTAGATAGTAGAATTGCTATGTGTGCTTTAATCTTCATAATCCTTTGAGGGATCAAAAGTATACATTTTTTAAAAAACCTATTATAAAATGTTGTTAATTGATTTCAAAAATTTGTTTTAAATATGGAATTTCACACATTATACCATATCTAGACTCTATTTCTGCTTTAAGTGCTATAAAAGCTTTAGTCTCACCGTGAACTAAAAATACAGTTTTTGGTTTTTCGTCTAATTGGGAAAGCCATTGTATTAAATCTTCTTGGTCTCCGTGAGCAGACAAGCCTTCTATTTCCATAATTTGAGCATTTACTGGATAATAATTTCCGTACATTTTTATCTCATTTGCCCCATCAATCAATTTTCGGCCACGGGTTCCTTCTGCTTGATATCCTACTATAACAACTGTATTCTTTGAATCTACAATATACCTTTCTAAATAACTCAAAACTCTTCCGCCAGTAACCATTCCGCTTGCTGCAATAATTACTTTTGGCTGATCATTATATATTGTTTCAATAGTTTCTTCAAAATTAGTTATCAGTTGAAACATGTTACACATAGCTTCACATTCGTTTAATTTGAGTTTGTGCCAAGAATGATTTTGGGTAAATAAATCAATTACTTTTATTCCCATAGGAGTATCAATTATATAGGGAATCTCAGGAATTCTACCTTGTGTTTTTAATCTCCAGATTAGATACATGATTGTTTGAGCTCTTTCAACAGCAAAACTTGGTATAATAACGTTACCACCTCTAGCAAAAGTTTCATTGATGCATCTTTCTAGATCCTCCATAGGGTCATTATCAGGATGCAAACGATTGCCGTAAGTACTTTCTAAAAAAATATAATCTGCACTTTTAGGTTTTTTGGGTTCAAAAAGTAAATCATCATTATCCCTACCTATATCTCCAGAAAAAACCAATGTTTTCCCTTCAAGTTTCAATTCAATTGAACAAGCTCCTAAAATATGTCCTGCATAAAAAAATCTAGCTGATATTTCAGCATCTAGGTCAAATCCTTTTTCTGGCGAAATAATTTTAAAAAAAGGGAAAACTCTTTCAGCCTCTTCAACCGTATACAAAGGCTCCGCGGGATTGTGCTTTGAGTAATGTTCTTTATTTGCTTTTTCAGCTTCTTCTTCTTGTATTTTAGCAGAATCAAGTAAAATCAACTTCGAAATATCCTTCGTTGGACTTGTACAATAAATTTTGCCTTCAAATCCTTGATTGACTAACCTTGGCAACCAACCACAATGATCTAAATGGCCATGGGTAAGCAAAACATAATCTATAGTTTTAGGTAACACTTCAAGAGGTTCCCAATTGAGCTGCCTTGTTTCTTTATTTCCTTGAAACAAGCCGCAATCTATTAAGATTCTAACTCCATTAGATTCAATCAATGTTTTTGAACCTGTAACGGTTCCCACTCCACCAAAAAATTGTATTTTCATAAGTACTATTTTATATGCACAATTCTGAAACCTCTTTGTTTATATTTTTTATTCTTTTTGGACTTAGACCAATGAATGATAAATTATCTGCGTTTTCTTTTAGTTGATTAACCACTAAAATATCAAGCATAAGCAGTTTTTCTTTCTCGGCCAATGAAAGAGTTGTCAAACAAGTTATTGGGTAAAGACATGTTTTCTCGATTCTATTTCTAAGACTATTTCCCTTGGGAAAATCCCAACTCAACAACTCTAAACCAGAACAAACAGCAAACTTTATAGCATCATCTGAAAATCGATTATTTGTAGCAATAATACATCCAGCAATATATTTTTGTTCATCAAAAATCAAATGTGTTTTGATTCTCAAATCATTAAATCTTGAAAGGATGTACATGGGCACTTTTACATCTGAAACTATGTCTCTATTAGAATGGAACTTACACTCAATCATTTTAATCTCGGTCTCTTTTTGAACCACTAAATCTACTTCGTGCGAAACACATTTACCTTCTAAGTTTAAATTAATTTGGGTAATATATCCTTCTTCTCTAAACAAATACGAAATATATTTTTCGAAATAAAATCCTGCTGGTCCAAGCAACTCTAGTGAAGCTCTTAAATTATACCTTGCAGCATTAACATTAGATTGTTTTTTTAATAAATCGAAAGCAATTTTATAAATATTCTTAGTTGTTATACCATCATAAAGTTTTGCTTCAATCTGGTTCAATACATTTTCAATTGTAAGTAAACTTGCTCCTGTTTTTAGCAAAGATTTTTCCAGCTTGGATTTTTCAAAATTTACAATTTCACCAGAGTACTTTACAACTTTCATCTTTCAAGAGACTAATTACTATAAAGTTAAGGAAATATTTATAAACTTTTCTTATGATAATAAAACGCTGGTATGAAAAGAATTAAAAACAAAGGTTGAATTAAAAACCTTCTTATATAAAATAAAATCATTTTTTGACTTTCATCAAAATAATGAAGTAAGATAAATATTCCAAGTAACAAGAAGGTTAAAAATACAGTCAAAAGAAGTGCTGAAAATTTAACCATTTGAATTTCTTGAAAAATCACATAAATAATTACTAAAGTAAGTATAGAATTTAAAAAATAACGAAATACCCAATTTGCAAACAAGAACAATTCATTATAATTAGGGTAATTTAAATGTGAAAATTCAGATTGAAAATAATTTATAAACGGATCATAAAACCACTCATTTTCAAAAGCTCTTATTGAAACCAATAGACCTAACAAAAAAATCAACAAAGGGATCTGCTCCTTTTTATTAAGCTTTTTGTGATTCATATTTATAAAATTTATTAATCCATAAAAGCCAAAGCAAAAAAACAATTCCGTAAATAATTAAAGGAAAAACAACACCATGAATTATATGTTCGTACCTAGGATATTTATCTAGAATTATGACAATAAAAACAATGCGCAATATATTTAATAAGTAAACCAACATACTACCAGCTAAAACATATAAAAAAGTATGCTTAAAATTAGTAGAAAAGGAGACAATAAATGAAACAAAAAGAATAATTACACTAATTGCATTACAACCTTCAATTATCCTTCCAACATAGTTATTATTAAAGATTACTATAAAATACTCTTCTTTTACATCTTTAATCATCTTAGCATTATCATCAATCATTTGCAATAAGTTTTCAGAAAGAAAAGAAACATTAGAAGTAATCCCATCAATACCATTACCATCATAACTATTAAGATAAACTTGATACATTATAGTAAGTAATAAGTAAGTAATGAAAAACTTAGCTAAAAACAACAAAAAGGGCTTGTATTCCTGTATATAATTATTCAAAACTATTTTTTAACAAATTTATATAAAAATTAAAATTAGCGTTAGTTACTTTTGCACAAAACAAATTAAAATGAATTTTCAAGATTTACAACCTAAAGTAATTGAGATAGTAAACTCATCATTAACTAGAGATGAAAAATTATTAAATATTTGCCAACTTTTACAAGACAACATTAGTTATTATAATTGGGTAGGTTTTTATTTTGCTAATCATGAGGCAAAAACTTTACACCTAGGTCCATATGTAGGAGCCGAAACAGATCATACAGTAATTCCATTCGGAAAAGGAATCTGTGGACAGGTCGCCGAATCTAATGCAAACTTTGTTGTACCTGATGTTTCAGCACAAGACAATTACATTGCTTGTAGCTTTACAGTAAAGTCTGAAATTGTTGTGCCTTTATTTGTAAATGGAGTAAACATAGGCCAAATAGATATTGACAGCCATGTAATAGATCCTTTTACAGAAGCTGACGAACGTTTTTTAGAATTTGTAAATCAGGAAATTGCCAAATTATTTTAATAAAATAACAAAAGTTTGCAACTTCAAAAAAAAGGTATACCTTTGCACTCGTATTGAGAAAACCTCAATCTACATAATAATCATTTAAATAATATTAGAATGTATTTATCTAAAGAAAAAAAGGCTGAAATCTTCGCACAACACGGAGGAAAAGCTGAAAACACTGGTTCTGCAGAAGGGCAAATCGCTTTATTCACTTTCAGAATCAACCACTTAACTGAGCACTTAAAAAGAAATCGTCACGATTACAACACTGAGCGTTCGTTAGTGAAATTAGTAGGTAAAAGAAGAAGTCTTCTTGACTACTTGAAAAATACGGAGATCAATAGATACCGTGCGATTATCAAAGAATTAAACATCAGAAAATAATCAAAATAAAAGAGGTGCCTGCGCGCCTCTTTTTGTTTTATATATTTGTTACAGAAAAAGTTTGGTTTTTCATTGGGTTTCAGACAACTACACACAACAACACAACTAAAACCCTTTGTTTAATTTAGAATTACATTTTATGATTCCAAAAGTGTTCCAAGAAGTTATCGATTTAGGTGACGGAAGAAGTATCACAATCGAGACTGGAAAATTAGCCAAACAAGCTGACGGGTCTGTGGTTGTTAAAATGGGCGACGCAATGCTTTTAGCAACCGCAGTATCTGCAAGAACTGCAAATCCTGGAGTAGATTTTTTACCATTAACTGTAGATTATCGTGAAAAATTTGCTGCCGCTGGTCGTTTTCCTGGAGGTTTCTTTAAAAGAGAAGCACGCCCTAGTGATAGCGAAGTATTAACAATGCGTTTAGTTGACCGTGTATTACGTCCACTATTCCCAGATGATTATCATGCAGAAACACAAGTTATGATTCAATTAATGTCTCATGACGAAAACGTTATGCCTGATGCATTAGCAGGATTAGCTGCATCTGCATGTCTTGCTGTATCAGATATTCCATTTTACAACTTAATTTCTGAAGTACGTGTAGGTCGCGTTGACGGAAAATTAGTAATCAACCCTAGCAAAGAACAATTAGAGCAATCAGACATCGATATGATGATTGGTGCTTCTGCCGATTCTGTTTGTATGGTTGAAGGTGAAATGAAAGAAATTTCAGAAGCTGAGATGATTGAAGCAATTAAATTTGCTCATGAGGCAATCAAAATCCAAATCAAAGCACAAGAACGTTTAAGAGCTGCTGTAGGTTCTCCTGCTTACAGAGAATACGAAGCTGAGAAAAAAGACGAAGCAGTTTATGCTAAAGTTAAAGCAGCATCTTATGACAAATATTATGCAGTTGCTCAAGAAGCTTCTGCAAAAAGTGAAAGAGGCGAAAAATTTGCTGAAATTAAAGAAGAAGTTAAAGCATTATTTTCTGAAGAAGAACATGCTGAAAACCCTGATTTAGCAGAATTAGTTTCTAAATACATTTACAAAACTCAAAAAGAGGCAGTTAGAAATGTTGTCCTTGAAAAAGGAATCCGTTTAGACGGCCGTAAAACAACTGAAATCCGTCCAATTTGGAGTGAAGTTGACTACTTACCATCTGCACATGGATCTGCCATCTTTACACGTGGAGAAACTCAAGCATTAGCTACTGTAACTCTAGGAACTTCTAGAGAAGCTAACGTAATTGATTTACCATCAGAACAAGGTGAAGAGCGTTTTTATCTACACTATAATTTCCCACCTTTTTCAACTGGTGAAGCAAAACCATTAAGAGGTACATCACGTCGTGAAGTAGGTCATGGAAACTTAGCACAACGTGCTTTAAAAAATATGATTCCTGCTGATTGTCCTTATACTATCCGTGTTGTATCTGAAGTATTAGAATCTAACGGTTCATCTTCAATGGCAACTGTTTGTTCTGGAACTCTAGCATTAATGGATGCAGGTATCCAAATGGTAAAACCGGTTTCTGGTATTGCTATGGGGTTAATTACAGACGGCGAAAAATTCGCAGTATTATCAGATATCTTAGGAGATGAAGATCATTTAGGAGATATGGACTTTAAAGTTACTGGTACAGCTGATGGTATTACTGCTTGTCAAATGGACATTAAAATAGATGGTTTACGTTACGATATTATGGAGCAAGCTCTTGAGCAAGCTCGTGATGGACGTTTACACATTTTAGGCAAAATTATCGAAACAATAGCTAAACCAAATGCTACTGTAAAACCTAAAGCTCCAAAAATTATTACAGTTACTATTCCTGGAAACTTCATAGGTGCTTTAATAGGCCCTGGAGGAAAAGTGATTCAAGAATTACAAAAAGCAACTGGAACAACTATTGTTATCAATGAAGTTGACGAACAAGGTGTTGTTGAAATTTTAGGAACAAGCCCTGAAGGAATTGATACTGTTTTAGCTAAAATAGACTCTATCATTTTCAAACCACAAGTGGGTGAAACTTATGAAGTGAAAGTAATTAAAATGCTTGATTTTGGGGCAGTTGTAGAATACACTAAAGCACCAGGTAACGAAGTATTACTTCACGTTTCTGAATTAGCTTGGGAACGTACTGAAAAACCTTCTGACGTAGTTAACATGGGTGACGTATTTATGGTTAAATACCTAGGTATTGACCCTAAAACTCGTAAAGAAAAAGTTTCAAGAAAACAATTACTTCCTCGTCCACCACGTGAAGAGAAGAAAGAAGATAAAAAAGAAAATCCTCAAGGTTAATTAATTCAAATTAATTCAATAGGTTGAACCTCCAAGAAACTCTTGGAGGTTTTTTTTTAAAAAAATAAAATTTTTTGTAACTTTTTGTAACTTTTTTGCAACTCATTACGTACAACTATCTCACAACCCTAAATTTGGAGGAACAACTTCATGAGACAACTTAAAATTACAAAACAGGTTACCAATCGTGAAACAGCGTCATTAGACAAGTATTTACAAGAAATTGGTAAAGTTGACCTTATCACTGCTGATGAAGAAGTAGAATTAGCACAACGTATCAAAGCAGGAGACCAAAGAGCACTTGAAAAATTAACAAAAGCAAATTTACGTTTCGTAGTATCAGTAGCTAAACAATACCAAAATCAAGGTCTAACACTTCCTGACTTAATTAACGAAGGAAATCTAGGTTTGATTAAAGCTGCTCAACGTTTTGATGAAACGCGTGGTTTCAAATTTATTTCCTATGCAGTATGGTGGATTCGTCAATCCATTTTACAAGCTCTAGCAGAACAATCTCGTATTGTACGTTTACCATTAAATAAAATTGGTTCTATCAATAAAATCAACAAAATGTATGCTTTATTAGAGCAATCTA
>CAZMCP010000063.1:0-12946 GCA_964565035.1 uncultured Flavobacterium sp.
CCTGAACGGTGATTGTACGTTTCGATTTCGTCAGGTAATTGGTAATTTACTACGTGAGTTACATTGTCTACATCAATACCACGTGCAGCTACATCTGTAGCAACTAACATTTGGATTTGACGTCCACGGAAAGCTTTCATTACTCCATCACGTTGTGCTTGAGATAAATCACCATGTAAAGCGGCAGCGTTGTATCCGTCTTCGATTAATTTTTCTGCGATAGATTGTGTGTCACGTTTTGTACGGCAAAACACTACCGAGAAAATATCAGGATTAGCATCTGCTAAACGTTTTAAAGCTTCATAACGGTCACGAGCATTTACCATGTAAAATTCGTGAGATACCGTTGACGAACCAGAGTTTTTAGTACCAACAGTTATTTCCTGAGGATTGTGCATGAATTGTTTTGCAATTCGAGCTACTTCCTGCGGCATTGTAGCCGAGAATAACCATGTATTTTTTTCGTCTGGAGTGTCTGATAATATCGAACAGATATCATCATAAAATCCCATGTTTAACATTTCATCTGCTTCATCAAGCACACAAAAGTTAATGTTTTTAATGTTTACAAGTCCACGATTAATCATGTCTTGCATTCTACCAGGAGTAGCCACAATAATTTGTGCACCTCTTTTTACTTCACGCGCCTGCTCGGTAATGCTTGCACCACCATAAACCGCAACGGTGTGTAAGCCTTTAATGTATTTTGAATATTGTTTAATCTCGTTAGTGATTTGTAAACAAAGTTCACGTGTTGGCGATAAAATTAAGCCTTGAGTGCTTTTGTCATCAGCGTCGATTTTCTGGATAAGTGGAAAGCCAAAAGCGGCTGTTTTACCTGTTCCAGTTTGTGCTAATGCTACAATGTCTGTGTTTTGCTCCAATAGTATTGGAATCGCTTTTTCCTGTACTTCTGACGGATTCTCAAATCCTAGATCTTTAACCGCCAGCAGTAGCGATTCATTCAATCCTAATTGTTCAAATTTATTCATTATGTATTTTTAAATTGGGTGCAAAAGTAGTGTTTATAAACGATATAAACTAGCAGAATTTATTTTATTGTGAAATTATTAGTATTTGATTATCAATAATTTAGAAAAATGTCGTTTTGTAATGTTTGAATAATTCTGATTTTTTAGGCTTTTTTACTGAGGATTTCTTAAAGAATTTTATTTTATTTTTAAAAACTCAATCAGCTGTTTTACTGCTTTTCCACGGTGACTAATTGATGATTTTTCTTCTAAGGAAAGTTCGGCAAAGGTTTTTTCATAGCCATCAGGAATGAAGATGGGATCATAACCAAATCCATTATTACCAATTTTTTCTTCAATTATTTTTCCACATATAATTCCTGTAAATAAATGTTGTTCGCCATTTAAATTAAGGCAAATTACAGTTTTAAAATTGGCTTTTCGATTGCTTTTTTCTGAGAGTTCAAATAGTAATTTATTGATATTTTTATTATCGTCTTTTTCTTCACCAGCATAACGAGCAGAGTATACGCCAGGTGCACCATTTAATGCATCGACTTCTAGTCCGCTATCATCGGCAAAGCAAGGGTAACCATAATTTTTAGTAACAAAATCTGCTTTTAGGATGGCATTACCTTCTATAGTATCAGCAGTTTCAGGAATGTCTACATTACAACCTATTTCTTCTAAGCTAAGTATTTGGATTTCAGAAGGAACTAATAATTGAATTTCTTTAATTTTATTCTTGTTGTTTGACGCAAAAACTAACTGCATAATAGGTGTTTTAAATTTATTCAAAAATAAACTAATTACAATTATATCAAAAAAAACAATATTTACGTTATTGAAATTACTCAGTTAAAAAGTATAGTAATCTGTTGTAAAATTATTATGATTACACATCAGAAATAACTACTTTTGAGCCGATTATAAAATCGTAAAAATTTACATTTTTGAATTATGGTTAAAGATTTATTTGAAAGAATACAAAACAATAAAGGGCCTCTTGGGAAATGGGCTTCGCAAGCAGAAGGATATTATGTTTTTCCTAAATTAGAAGGTGATTTAGGTCCAAGAATGAAGTTTCATGGTAAAGAAATTTTAAACTGGTCTATTAATGATTATTTAGGTTTAGCAAACCACCCTGAAGTAAGAAAAGCGGATACAGATGCTGCTATTCAATATGGAGCGGCTTATCCAATGGGAGCTCGAATGATGTCTGGACATACAAATTACCATGAACAATTAGAAAAAGAATTGGCTGAATTTGTAATGAAACCAGCAGCTTATTTATTGAATTTTGGCTACCAAGGAATGGTTTCTATCATTGATGCATTGGTTACTAAAAATGATATTATAGTTTATGACGTTGACTCACATGCATGTATTATAGACGGAGTTCGTTTACATATGGGTAAACGTTTTACTTACAAACATAACGATTTAGAAAGTATGGAGAAAAACCTTCAGAGAGCTACTAAAATGGCTCAAGAAACTGGAGGAGGAATTTTATTTATTACTGAGGGCGTTTTTGGTATGCGTGGTCAACAAGGTAAGTTGAAAGAAATTGTAGAGATGAAAAAGAAATACAATTTCCGTTTATTAGTTGATGATGCTCATGGTTTTGGAACTCTAGGAAAAACAGGAGCAGGAGCAGGTGAGGAGCAAGGTTGTCAAGATGGAATAGATGTGTATTTTTCTACATTTGCTAAATCAATGGCTAATATTGGAGCTTTCGTTGCTGCTGATCAGGATGTGATTGACTATTTAAAATACAACTTACGTTCTCAAATGTTTGCTAAAGCTTTGCCAATGATTCAAACAATTGGTTCTTTAAAACGTTTGGAGTTATTACGTAAGTCGTCTGAAATTAAAGATAAACTTTGGGTTAATGTTAATTCATTACAAAATGGATTAAAAGAAAGAGGCTTTAATATTGGTGATACAAATACATGTATTACTCCAGTTTATCTTGAAGGTTCAATTCCTGAAGCAATGGTAATGGTAAATGATTTAAGAGAGAATTATGGCATTTTCCTTTCAATTGTTGTGTATCCAGTAATTCCTAAAGGGATTATTTTATTACGTATGATTCCTACTGCTTCACACACTCAAAAAGATATTGATGAAACTCTATCTGCATTTGAAGCTATTCGTGAGAAATTAACTAACGGTACATATAAGGCTTTAGCAGAGGCTAATGTTGAAAATGTATCTTAACAAAGTTAAGTTTAAATATAAGAAAAGCCCAATCATTCGATTGGGCTTTTCTAGTTTTATAAATCTTTTTTATAGGTTCTTCTTCTTTTGTGAATTGTAGGATCAAAATTTTTCCACAAGTTGTGCATGGCGTGATTTTCTTCCAGTTCTTGTGTTCGTATAAATTTTTTGATTTTCTTTTCTTTAAATACTTTGTAATATTCGTCAAAAATAATAGCAGTAATTCCTTTGTTTTGATATTCAGGACTTATACCTATTAGGTAAAAAACAACTTCTTCAGACTCTTTTTTAGCCTTTAACAAATGATAAAAACCAAATGGAAATAGTTTGCCATTTGCCTTTTGCATAGCTCTTTCAAAAGAAGGCATAACTATGGTAAAACCAATCATCTTCTCATTTTTGTCTATGAAAAACTTGATGTACTCAGGATTGATAAAGCTAATGTATTTCTTTTTGAAATAATCTCGCATTTCATTGTTTATAGGAACAAATGTTTGTAATGCGGCATAACTTTCGTTAAACAAATCAAACATTTGATCTACATAGGGCATTACTTGACTGGACTTTGTGAAATTTAATACCTTTACACCATAACGATCCTTAATCATTTGACTAGCACGTTGAAATGGTGCTGGATTAATAGATTCCATACTAAAATAGCTTTCGAAATATTCTTTTTCGATAGTCATTCCTAATTTTTCAAAATGTTCCTTATAATAAGGAGGACTGTACCATGAAACCATTGTGCCTAGTTGATCAAAGCCTTCTGTAAGAACTCCAACTTTGTCTAGGTTGGTAAATCCAATTGGGCCTTCGGCCATTTCCATGTCATGTTTTTTGCCTAATTCATAAACTTTGTCTAATAAAGTTTTAGTAACCTCAATGTCATCAATTGTGTCAAACCATCCAAAACGGACTTTCTTTTTTTGTTGCGAATTGACTTCGTCCCAATTTATAATTGCAGCTACACGCCCTACAATTTCATTGTTTTTGTATGCTAGAAAAAGTTCAACTTCGGCAGTTTTTAAGGCCGGATTTTTATCTTTATTAAAAGTTTCAACTTCCTCAGTTATAATTGGAGGAATCCAATAGGGGTTTCCTTTAAATATTTTGAAGGGAAATTTTACAAATTCTGTTATTTCTTTTTTTGAATGGATTTGTTTAATAGTAATCATAAAAAATTATGGAGTTGTTTCTTCAAGTTCATCTAATCTTTTTCTTTTTGGCTCTTCCTTAGTTTCTTGTTCGCCATCGGTTGAAGGCTCAACATCATTATCTTTATTTCTGCGTTTCTTTCTTTCAGCTTTTTTTGCTGCTTTTTCTAATTCTTCTGGAGTTTTAATGTTGCTTTTTCCACCACCGCCTTCGCCTTCTTTTTCATCTCCTCCTTCTTTAACTTCCTTCCCATCTTTAATTTTGATGTCTTTATGTTTTTTATCAAATCTCCATGAGAAACCTATTCCGCCATAAAATATAGAGGGAGTGTATTTAATGTTTTTAGCAATATTTATATCAACTTGTAGGTTGTCTTTAAGTAAATGTGTTGCTCCAATGGCAAAAAAACCATCTGAATAATAATCGCCTTTAACACCTCTGTTTTCTAAGAAAGCTGACCATTTTTCATCAACACCACAAGTTAGTGTAAGGATATATCCAAAGTTTTGAGCTTCAGAGCCTATTTTATCAGCAATTAAATTGGTTACTAAAACCCATCTGCTTCCAAATCTATTTTGGGCTATCGCCATTACTTTTGGACTTAATACAGCTTCACTAGGAATGCTATAGTCATTTTCCATTGTGTAATTTGCACCAACATAACCAGATATTGCAGGAATTAATTGTTTCCATTTAAAACGATGGTTGGCTTTCCAGCTATAAATGTTTGGTTTTTCTTCTCCTTTTTTGAAAGGATCGTAGAACAAGTACTTAGCACCTAGAGTTGTGTTTCTTAAGCCGCTTCTGTTTTTATCTAGAAAAAGGCTAGAATATTTATCCATTTGAAATTGAGCATCAAGTGTGACTTCAAATTGTTCTTTCCATACTCCATATCTTGCAGTAAAATCAAGTCCAAAACCCTTTGCGTCATAATCTAATAAGCTGTGAGATTCTTTAATATAATACACTCCAGATTCTATTTGTAATACTTTTTTTCCAACAGCAAATGCTCCTGCTGATTTCCCTGGTCTATTAGAATTTACTTGATCTGTAAATTGTGAATACAAAGAGGAAATACTTAAAAAGCTTATTAAAATAAATGAATGTAATACTCTCATAGGTTTTAAGTTTAGGTTTGACCAAATGTAGTATATTTTATTATTATTTTAAGAAACTGATAAATCAATTATGCTTATTTTTGAAAAAAAATACAATGCAAGAGGCTTCTGTACCTGGTTTAATAAAAACCATAATTTATATCATAGGATTCTATTATTTAGTTAAAATTTTGGCTCGTATTTTTATGCCAATTTTGATGAAATCAATGATGAATAAAGCTCAAGAAAGCTTTAATCGTCAGTTTCAGCAAGAAAATTTTGATCAGTCTACAACTAACGATACATTTAGTCAAGAAAAATCCCAACGTGATTTTAAAAAACCTACAAAACAAGTAGGAGAATATGTTGATTACGAGGAAGTAAATGATTAATAATCTCCTTTAAGGGAAATTCAAAGCTAACTTTAGCTAAACAGAAATTGAAAATTAAGACTAGATACTAAAAAATTAGTATCTTCACGCCTTATTTGATTCAACCAAAATTTTATGAACAAACTAAAACGTTTTTATCCGCATACACTGGCTGTATTGGGCTTTGTTATGGTTTCTCTTATTTATTTTTACCCTGTTTTGCAAGGAAAAAAAATTCTTCAATCAGATATTGTTCAATACACAGCAATGGCAAAAGAACAAAATGATTTTAGAGCAGAGTATGATGCAGAACCTTACTGGACAAACAGTGCTTTTGGTGGAATGCCTACATACCAGTTGGGAGCAAATTATCCGCATAATTATATTAAAACCTTAGATGGATTAATTCGTTTTTTACCTCGTCCAGCAGATTATTTGTTTTTGTATTTTGTTGGGTTCTATGTTTTGCTATTAGTACTTAGAGTTAAACCTTTGAAGGCTTTCTTTGGCGCTTTAGCATTTGGTTTTTCGACATATCTAATTATAATATTAGGTGTAGGTCATAATGCAAAGGCACATGCTATTGCTTATATGCCATTAGTAATTGCGGGAGTCTTATTGGTCTATAAAAAAAGATATTTAGTTGGAGGATTACTTACTTTGTTGGCAGCAGCTTTAGAGATTAATGCGAATCACTTCCAGATGACGTATTACTTGTTAATTTTATTACTTGTAATAACAGTGTATTATACAGTCAAAGCTTTAAAAGCTAAGGATTTTGGTCATCTTTGGAAAGCAGCAGGAGTATTTGCAATAGCGGGTATATTAGCTATTGGTGCCAATGCAACAAACATAATGGCTACTTCTGAATACGCTAAAGAAAGTACAAGAGGAAAAAGTGAGCTTACTTTTAATGCTGATGGATCAAAGAAAACAGAAGCTACCTCAATGACTTATGACTATATTACTGAGTATAGTTATGGAATATTAGAAAGTTTCAATTTAATTTCACCAAGAATTTTTGGTGGATCAAACAGTGAGAATGTTGGAACAAACTCTGAAATGTACAAATACGTAATTGCTCAAAATGTTCCCGAAGATCAAGCTAAAGAAATTGTAAAAGGATTGCCAACTTATTGGGGAGATCAACCTATTGTTGCTGCTCCGGCATATATAGGCGCTATCGTATTTTTCCTAGCAGTTCTGGCTTTATTTGCTGATAAAAGAAAAATTAAATATGCTTTTTTAGCGGGAGCTTTAGTTTCGTTGTTTTTATCATGGGGTAAAAATTTCCCATTGTTAACAGATTTTTTCATTAATTATGTACCTATGTACAACAAGTTTAGAGCGGTTTCATCTATACAAGTTGTATTGGAAATATGTATGCCTGTTTTAGCCATCATGGGACTACAGACATTCTTTAAATTAGATGAGAAAGAAAAATGGAGCCATTTGTGGAAATCAGGAGCTGTAAGTGTTGGAATTTTAGTGCTTTTATTTCTTTTTAAAGGAAGTTTTAGTTTTGCAGGAGGAAGTGATTCTTATTTTATACAATCATATGGGCCAGAATTTGTTGATGCACTAAAAGTAGATAGAAAATCAATGTTTTCAGCCGATTTATTGCGTTCAGCTTTTTTTATCATTGTTGTTTTTGGAGCTTTATGGCTTTCAATTAAAAATAGAATTTCTGAAAGAGTTGCAATTATTATTGTAGGTATTTTAATGGTTGCTGATTTGTTTTTTATTGATAAAAACTATTTAAATGCCTCTAGTTTTGTATCAGCTCACGAAGTTGATGAACCTTTTGTTGAAGCTCCTTTTGATGAGACTATTTTAAAGGATCAATCACATTACAGAGTTTTCGAAGTTTCTCAAAATGCAATGAGCGATCCTAGAGCTTCTTATTTTCATAAGTCTATTGGTGGTTATCATGCTGCTAAGCCGCGTAGAATGCAAGAACTATTTGATTATCAAATTGTAAAAAACAATTTGGAAGTGCTTAACATGTTGAATGTAAAATACCTTATTCAAACTAACGAAAAAGGTGAACAAATAACAATTAAGAGTACTGGAGCAAATGGTAATGCTTGGTTTGTTAAAGAAATTAAAGAATTGAATTCTGCTGATGCTGAAATGAAAGCGTTAACAAAATTTGATTCGAAAAGTGTGGCATTTGTAAATAGTAATGAGTTTAAGCCTAAAACTAAACAGTTTGTAAAAGATACAACAGCAGTTATTAAGTTAGATTCATATAAATCAAATGAACTAAAGTATACTTCAAATAATGCTAATAATGGTTTCGCTGTTTTTTCTGAGATGTATTACAAGAATGGGTGGAATGCATACATTGATGGTAAATTAACAGAACATTATAGAGTAGATTATGCATTAAGAGGATTGCCAATTCCAGCAGGTAAACATACAATCGAATTTAAGTTTGAACCACAAGTGGTAAAAACAGGAAGTATGATTTCATTAATCAGCTTTATTGGAATTTTAGGTTTATTAGGTTTTGGAATTTATTCTGAAAGAAAAAAGATAACTAGTGAACAATAATTGAAAACCATTTTGTACATAGCATTAGGGGGAGCTTTAGGTAGTGTTTTGCGCTACCTAACTTCTCTTGTAGTCAAATCGTTTACTTTTCCTTATGCTACGTTTGTTACAAATGTTTTGGGTTGTTTATTAATTGGTTTATTATTTGGTTATTTTGAAAAGCAGAATCTATTATCTCAAGATTTAAAATTTTTCTTGATTACTGGTTTTTGTGGAGGGTATACAACTTTCTCTACTTTTTCCCTTGAAAACATCCAGTTAATACAAAATAATCAAATGGGGACTGCCCTTGCCTATATTGTTTCGAGTGTAATCGTAGGATTATTGGCAACTTGGTTGGGATTGAATTTGGCTAAAGTAATATGAAAAAAGTACTCATTATAACTTATTATTGGCCACCAGCTGGAGGACCAGGAGTACAGCGATGGCTTAAATTTGTTAAGTATCTACCTGATTTTGATATTCAACCTATAGTTTATGTTCCTGAAAACCCAACTTATCCAATTGTAGATAATGGATTAGTTAATGAAGTTTCAGACAAAGCAATCATTCTGCAACATAAAATCATTGAGCCATACGGGATGGCTTCAGTTTTCTCAAAAAAGAACACAAAAGGCATTAGCTCAGGAATTATTCCCAATCAAAAGAAACAAACTTTTTTGCAAAAAGCCATGCTTTGGGTTCGTGGTAACCTTTTTATACCTGATGCTCGAGTATTGTGGGTTAAACCTTCGGTTAAGTTTTTAAAAAAATATATTGAAGAACATGCCATTGATACTATAATTACTTCAGGGCCACCTCATAGTTTGCATTTAATAGGTCTTGAACTAAAAAAAGATTTGAAAGTAAATTGGCTCACAGATTTTAGAGATCCTTGGACAACAATAGGTTACCATTCAGCATTGAAATTATCCAATTATGCTGATAAAAAACATAAAGCTTTAGAAAGTAAAGTTTTAAATACAGCTGATACTATTATTGTGACCAGTAAAACGACCAAAGCTGAGTTTGAAAGGTTAACAACAAAACCAATTGAAGTTATTACTAATGGTTATGATGTTGAAAAAGTTGAGCTGTCACCACTTGATGATAAGTTTACGATAGCACATATTGGTTCTTTTTTATCAGACAGGAATCCTAAAATTTTATGGGAGGTTTTAAGTGAATTGATTAGTGAAAATGATGAATTCGCTCAAAAGTTTGAATTAAAACTGATAGGGAAGGTGAGTCAGGAGATTTTAGATACTATTGAGAAATTTAGATTGAATTCACATTTGAATAATTTAGGATATGTTTCACATGCTGAAGCTATACAACATCAAAGAAAATCGCAAGTTTTATTATTGGTAGAAATTGATTCTGAAGAAACTAAGAGTATTATACCTGGGAAAGTGTTTGAGTATATGGTTTCTGAAAGACCCATTGTAGCTATTGGTCCTCAAGATTCTGATTTTGCAGAACTAATTGTTTCTACAAATACTGGTAGCTTTTTCACCTATTCTGAAAAGGAGAGATTAAAAGAAACACTCCTTTCTCATTTTGAGAAGTATTTGCAAAAAGATTTAAAAGTTTATCCTGTAGGTTTACAACAATACTCTCGTAAAAGTCTTACGCTAAAATTATCGTTACTTTTAAAATAGCCCTGATAGTAGCGGCATCCTTTGTTGTCTTAGGTGTCACACTGAGCTTGTCGAAGTGTTCTCGAAGACAACAAAGATATAGCGAATAGCAGGAAATAGCTCCTAAATAGAAAAACCCCAGAGTTATGGCACTCCAGGGTTTAACATAAACAAACAAACCTAACCAAAATTTATTTTAAAACTCTTTATTTTTTATCGTCTTCAATTTTTGCTTTTGTACCATCAGCTTTGTAATAGTAGTAATCATCGTCATTGTCACGTGGATCTGATGGATAATTGTTTCTTGGACCATCATAATAATCATTATAGTGATAACCAGCTGCTCTTCCTTTTACACTACCAAACATATCAATGATTTGACATTTTCTGTTGTACATGATACGTAATCCACCTATTTGTGTTAACGCAAAGCTGTTGTATCTCATGTAAACTGTTCCAATTCTGCTTACTCTATCGTTATAATCGTAGTTGATAAATGTGTTTCCAACTCTTCGTACACGTCCAAAGCTATCGTGTTCAATTCGAACTCCATAATTAACTGGTCTTCTACTAGCGATTTCTACTGAGCCTCTTTTACCAGCTGCTTTAAAGTAATAATCACCTCCTTGAACATCATCTGGTCTTGTGTTAAAATCAAATTCTCCGTTAGGGAATACAAAAAACTCAATACCACGTTCTATAAATGAAATAGGTTCTGCATCTCTATAATCAACATAGTTTTTAGGACCTCTTCCTTTTCCGTTATTGTCAGAAAAAAAATGGTTTTCTGACGCGTGAGCCATACTTCCCGCCAGGAAGATGCTGGCCACTAAAAGTGTAATCTTTTTCATAATACAATAATTTAATGGTTTGCTTACTCTTTCGATTTTCAGCTTTCTCGAACAAGAAAAACATCTTGTTGAAATGGTATATTCAATTTACGTGCCAAAACTTATTATGCTAGCATAATATTTTGTAAGATTCTGATTTTTAATTGATTAAAAAATTTAAAAAAAATGTGTAAAAATGTTAAAAAAATATAACTTTGCTAAAACCCAAGACTATTATAAATATGAAACCAAAATTACTTGCTTTACTAATAAGCATTTGTCTAAGCCAAATAAGTTTGTTTGCACAAACTTTTGTACAACGTTATGCTGATATAGCAAATCAAACCTCACAAACTAACATTACTAACTATTTGACTGAGTACGAAGCTTTAGGGGTTAAGTATAGGAATACACAAGAGCTTGAAAATGCCTACCAATGGTTGGTAAATAAATATACTGCATTTGGTTATACCGCTTCACAAATTACAACGGATACCTATAGCTATTCTGGAGCAACTTGTAAAAACCTAGTTATTACTAAAGTGGGGACTTTATATCCTAACACTTATGTTATTGTATGTGGACATTATGATTCGATAAATGGTACAGGAACCAATGATAATGGAAGTGGTACTGTGAGTATATTAGAGATGGCCCGATTGTTAAAGAATGTAAATACAGAGTATTCTATAAAATTTATTCATTTTAGTGGTGAGGAAGATGGTTTAAGAGGTAGTCAACATTATGTTTCTTCAGTGGTAAATGGAACCACACCTAAAATGAATATTAGATTGGTGTTTAATCTTGATGAAGTAGGAGGGGTGGCAGGAATGACCAATAATACAATAACTTGCGAAAGAGATACAGATGGTACTCCGTCTACAAATAATGCGGCTTCTTCTACAATGACAAATGAATTAATGACTTGTGTTGGGTTGTATTCACCTCTTCAGACTTATTTAAATTATGCATATAGTTCAGATTATATACCTTTTGAGAATAATAATGAGATAATCACTGGTTTTTATGAAAGAAACCAAAGTACACATCCTCATAGTTCAACAGACTTATTAGTAAACATGGATCCAGTGTATAATTTTAAGGTTGCTAAAGCCGCAACTGGTGCTTTATTACATTTTGCTAAAGCTGAAACAACCTTGGATGTAAATAATTTTGATAAAGATTTTCAAATAAGCTTTTTTCCAAATCCAACAAAGGATTCGATACATATTAATATGGGGAATTTAGAAGCTAGTAGTTATGAATTTTCAATAACAGATATTAACGGTAAATCAGTTTTAAATAAAAGCATTTCTAATCCTAAGTTAATAGAAACAGTTGGTGTAGAAGGATTATCGAAAGGAATGTATTTGGTAACGCTAAGTTCAGGAGATAAACAAGTAAGTAAAAAGATTGTAATAGAATAAAAAAAGCCTCATTTGAGGCTTTTTTTATAGCTTCTCTTTCAAGTATTTTGCAGTAACCGAATTTTTGTTTTTTACTATTTCTTCAGGAGAACCAAAGGCTAGAAGCTGCCCTCCGTTTTCCCCACCTTCAGGTCCTAAATCTATGATATAATCAGCACATTTTATCAAATCTAAATTGTGTTCAATAACTATGATTGAATGTCCTTTTTCTAGTAAAGCATCAAATGATTTAAGAAGTTTTTTAATATCATGAAAATGTAACCCAGTTGTTGGCTCATCAAAAATGAATAAAGCCTTGTCTTTTGTTGCTCCTTTAACTAAAAAGGACGCTAACTTTATACGTTGGGCTTCTCCACCAGAAAGGGTAGAAGAGGACTGTCCTAACTGCACATAGCCGAGCCCCACATCTTGTAAAGGTTGTAGCTTTTGGACTATTTTAGCTTGGTTCTTTTCTTTGAAAAATGTTAACGACTCATCTATGGTCATCGTTAATACATCGTCGATATTTTTACCTTCAAACTGTATTTCTAAAATTTCTTTTTTGAATCGTTTTCCATTACAGGTTTCACATGGTAAAGATACATCGGCCATAAAAACCATTTCTACATTAATGCTACCTTCTCCTTTACAAGTTTCACATCTTCCGCCATCTACATTAAAGGAAAAGTGTTTGGGTTGATAGCCTCTGTTTTTGGATAGT
>CAZMCP010000064.1:0-12085 GCA_964565035.1 uncultured Flavobacterium sp.
TGCAAGCACACGAAATAGATTACCATATTTATGGTGAAGAAATGCAATATGTAGAGATAGAACTTGACCCTCAAGAAGTAGTTGTTGCTGAAGCAGGAAGCTTTATGATGATGGATAACGGGATCAAAATGGAAACCATTTTTGGTGACGGTTCTGGTCAGCAATCTGGAATGTTAGGAAAACTTTTAAATGCTGGTAAAAGAATGCTAACTGGAGAGAGTTTATTTATGACTGCTTATCAAAATCAAGAGTTAGGCAAGAAAAAGGTTTCTTTTGCAGCACCTTATCCAGGAAAAATAGTAGCTATTGACTTGATGAAATACGGCGGAAAGTTTATTTGCCAAAAAGATTCATTTCTTTGTGCTGCTAAAGGAGTTTCGGTGGGAATCGAGTTTTCAAGAAAATTAGGGCGAGGACTATTTGGTGGTGAAGGCTTTATAATGCAAAAAATTGAAGGTGATGGAATGGCTTTTGTACATTCTGGAGGAACTTTAGCACGTAAAGAATTACAACCTGGAGAAGTTTTGAAAGTAGATACAGGATGCATTGTTGGTTTTACAAAAGATGTAGATTATGACATAGAATTCATAGGTGGTATTAAAAACACAATTTTTGGAGGTGAAGGAATGTTTTACGCTACTTTAAGAGGTCCAGGTGTGGTTTACGTTCAATCATTACCTTTTAATCGATTAGCAAGTAAAATTGTAGCAGCAACAGGTATTGGAGGTCAAGGAAAAGAAGAAGGAAGTATTCTTGGAGGATTAGGAAATCTAATAGATGGAAGATAAAAAACAAAAAAGCGACCAAATGGTCGCTTTTTTGTTTTTATATAAATCATTTAATCTTTTTCCCACTTCCCTACTACAGAAGTTGCTAACGCATTTCCTAATACATTTGTAGCACTTCTAAACATATCACAAAAATGATCGATAGGCAAGATTAAAGCAATACCTTCCACTGGAATATCAAACATCCCACAAGTAGCTGCTACAACAACTAAACTTGCTCTTGGTACACCAGCAATACCTTTACTGGTTAACATTAATACAATAAGCATTGTCATCTGTGTTCCTAGGTCCAAATGCACTCCATATGCTTGCGCAATAAAAATACTCGCAAAAGTCATGTACATCATACTTCCGTCAAGATTAAAAGAATAACCTAAAGGAAGCATAAACGACACAATTTTATCTTTTACACCAAAACGTTCTAGCTCTTCTGTCAATTTAGGAAAAACAGCTTCACTACTTGTTGTACCAAAAGCAATAACTAATGGTGAAATAATATGTTTCAATAATACTGTCATTCTTCCTTTTAAGAATAAATAACCAATAAATAATAAAACAACCCATAATGATGAAATACCTACTAAGAAAGATCCAAAGTATTTGGCATAAGTCAATAACAACTCCCCTAAATCACGAATAGCAAAAACACCTGCAATAGCTCCAAAAACTCCAAGTGGTGCAAATTTCATTACATAGTTAACCATTTTCAAAATGATATGTGAAGTTTTATCTAAAGCATTTACGACTGGCTTAGTATAATCACCTAAAGAGGCAGCAGCCAATCCAAAAAAGATTGAGAAAATTACAATTTGTAAAATTTCATTTGTTGCCATTGCTTCTACAACACTCTTAGGAATAATGTGCTCTACGAAATTTTGAGCAGAAAAATTTTGGGTTTTTTCAGTTACTTCACTTGCTGCAGATACATCTACTCCACTTAAGTTTAATCCTGTTCCTGGTTCAAGGATATTTACCCAAAACATACCAATTAACAAAGAAATTAACGAAGCCGTAAAAAACCACCCAAGCGCTTTTCCTCCTATTCTTCCAACAGCTTTAATGTCACCAAGCTTAGCAATACCGACTACCAATGTTGTAAAAACCAAAGGAGAAATAATCATTTGAACTAATCGGATAAATATTGTTGCCAACATTTTAATATATCCACTAAACTCTTTAGCGGCATCTGTAGAATAATTATTATGAATAAAAATTCCTAATGCTGCACCAAGAATCATTGCAACTAAAATTTGAACAGTTAAATTTGAAAAAAATGACTTTTTTTCGTTTGGTGTATTTGTAATTTCCATTATTTAGTTTGATAAATTTTGTTTAATAAAAAATAGTCAGCAATTACAAGTGCTGCCATTGCTTCTACAATAGGTACTGCGCGTGGCACGACACAAGGATCATGACGTCCTTTTCCTTGTTGTTCAATAATTTCTCCTTTGTTTGTTAACACTTCCTGTTTTTGAAGTAAAGTAGCAACTGGCTTAAATGCAACTCTAAAATAGATATCCATTCCATTACTTATACCTCCTTGAATACCACCAGAAAGGTTTGAAATAGTAGTACCATCTGGATTAAATAAATCATTGTGATCACTACCTTTCATTTTTGCGCTATTAAAACCTCCTCCATATTCAAATCCATGAACAGCATTAATTGAAAGCATAGCCTTGCCTAATTCAGCATGAAGCTTATCAAAAACAGGCTCACCAAGACCAATAGGAACATTTTGAATAACACATGTAATTACTCCACCAACGGTATCACCTTGTTTTTTTATTTCTTTTATATGCGATTCCATTTGTTGAGCAACAAATTCATCAGGACAACGCACAGGATTAGATTCAATTTTAGAAAAATCTAAATCTTGATAAGGTTTATCTATAGATATCTCACCAACAGCAGAAACAAAAGCATTTATTTTAATATTTGGCACAACTTGTTTAGCTATTGCTCCAGCAACTACTCTACTCACTGTTTCACGAGCTGAGCTTCGCCCTCCGCCACGATAATCTCTTATACCATACTTCTTTTCATAAACATAATCAGCATGACTTGGTCTAAATGTATCTTTTATATGAGAATAATCGTCAGACTTTTGATTTGTATTAGGAACAATAAAACCAATTGGAGTTCCTGTAGTTTTACCTTCAAATAAACCTGATAAAAATTGAACTTCATCTTCCTCTTTACGTTGCGTTACAATTGATGATTGTCCAGGTTTACGACGTTGCATTTCATTTTGAATTGCTTCAAAATTTATTGTTATTCCTGCAGGACAACCGTCTA
Organism: uncultured Flavobacterium sp.; assembly: GCA_964565035.1. GTDB lineage: Bacteria > Bacteroidota > Bacteroidia > Flavobacteriales > Flavobacteriaceae > Flavobacterium. The sequence goes on from CAZMCP010000064.1 coordinate 3,087, forward strand.
TTATACCGCCTAAAGCTTCTCCGTGAGATTCCCCAAAAGTGGTTATTTTAAAAAGGTTTCCGAAACTGTTTCCTGCCATTTTTAGTAGTTTGAAAACAAATGTAAGACTAATGTTTAAAGATTAAAAGTTAAATAATGAAAAGTTGAAGGTTTCATCAGTATTTCTTAACAATAAGTTACTCATTAATTAATACTAGTTTTATTTATTTGCTAAACTTCAAATTAGACTTATTTTGAAAAAAAGAAAAGTAGAACTCGTTGTAATATCTGATATTCATCTAGGGACTTATGGGTGCCATGCTAAAGAGTTATCCAATTATTTATCTACAATAAAACCTAAGACTTTAGTTTTAAACGGCGACATAATTGATATATGGCAGTTTAGAAAATCTTACTTTCCAAAAGCCCACTTACAAGTCATAAAAAAATTATAACTATGGCTTCAAAAGGGACAAAAGTGTATTACTTAACTGGAAATCATGATGAAGCTTTAAGAAAGTTTAGTGATACATTTATGGGTAATTTTTCATTATTAGATAAATTAGTTCTTGATTTAGATGGAAAAAAAACATGGATTTTTCATGGAGATGTATTTGATGCTTCGGTACAACACTCTAAATGGATTGCCAAATTAGGTGGTTTTGGGTATGATTATCTAATTTTAATAAATAGGTTTATTAATTGGTGTTTACACAAAATGGGTAAAGAGTCCTATTCTTTCTCAAAAAAAATAAAGGCTAGTGTTAAAAAAGCGGTAAAGTTTATAAATGATTTCGAAACAACAGCAACAGATTTAGCAATTGATAAAAAATACGACTATGTTGTGTGTGGACATATACACGAACCAAAAATCAAAGAAGTAGAAAATAAAACTGGTAAAACTATTTACTTAAATTCAGGTGATTGGATAGAAAATCTAACTTGTTTAGAGTACAATAATAAAAGATGGAAACTCTTTAAATATCAAGAAAGTACTATTTCAAATATCGAAAATGACGAAGAAAATTTATTTGAAATGGAGAATTTAATTAGCTCAATTCAAATTTAAATCAAAAAAAATTATATTTCAGTATAATATTTGTATATTTATTTCCGTTAAACGTTAAACAAAATTTTAACTATGAAAAAAATATTTTTATCTGCTTTTATGATTTTAGGGTTGGCATTTAACTCTCAAGCTCAAGAAAAAAATGCTATAGGTATTAGATTAGGTGACAATGATGGTTTTGGAGGAGAAGTTTCATACCAAAGATTTTTATCAAAATCTAATCGAATTGAATTGGACTTAGGTTTTAGAAGTTTAAACAATGGAAGATACAACTATGATTATAATGCTGCAAAATTAGTAGGATTATACCAATGGGTTTGGGATATCGACAATGGTTTTAAATGGTATGCTGGACCTGGTGCAGGTGTTGGAATTTGGAATGCTGATAGATACTATTACAATAATGGTAATGGTAACTTTTATTATTCAGAAGGTGACTCTGGTGCATTCTTTGTACTTGCAGGCGACATAGGAATTGAATACAACTTTGATTTCCCATTACAACTGTCATTCGATTTTAGACCTGAAATATACATAAGTGATGACTATGACAATTTAAGAGATGGTAATTTTGGTCCAGATTTTGGATTAAGTGTTAGATATCGTTTCTAAGAATAACATATCTTAAATAAAAAACACCTTAAAAGTTAAGGTGTTTTTTGTTTTTTATCTATTATTTTTCTTCTGTTACTTTTCCAGTCTCTCCATCCATTTTATAGACAATGGGTATCCAACCACTCGGTTCTCCAATACTGCCTTGGGGAGGAAATTGCATAGGTTTTCCCTCAATGAGAGTAATATACCATATATTATGAGATTCACTATAATCAAGTTCAAATACTGCACTTTGATTTTCGTTTTCTCTTCCCTTACCAGTTTTTAAATCAACAACTCCTTTTTTTTCTAAAAAGTCAAGACAATCTGTGTATTTTATTTTTCCAAATTTATCATCTTCATTAACCTTCTTGTTCAGTTTTCCGTCTTCATCATAATATTCTGAAATACCAATTTTAACATTTTCTCCAATATAGGTTTCTTTACGTTTAAGATTTCCATTCGCGTAAAATTCTTTATAGATTTTTTTGAATGAAGGCAAAGGAAAAAATTCATCTTGAGATCCACCTTTTTCTTCCGTAAATTCCATACCAATTATACAGAAATCGTCATTTTTTACATATCTTTTTAATCCATATTCTGTTTTTCTATAAACCTCAAAATCAAATTTTTCTACCATAGTATTTTTATTTTGGCCTTTACAAGCTACTAAACTTAGTAACAAAACCATTGTTAATGATTTTATAAATAATTTCATTTTTACATTATTTTTGAATTTAAAAGTTTCCATTGCCAGTGATAAGTGCTTTTTCTTTTTACACTTCCAAATTGTGTCCAATGTGAATAATCCATTATATTATCAGATTGTCCTGCCATATAGGTAAATTTCGCATCTGGTGATAAACCATCAAAAGTGTGAGGCAATCGCATGGCATGCATTAATTCATGGGCTAATGTACCTTCGTTATGACCATTAAAATAAACCCCAAATGTTGTATTAAAATAGGAAAAACCATTTAAAAAGCCAATATGAACACCTTTATCAAAATTGAAAAATTTTTCGCCAATAAAAAATACGGTATAATACCCTTTGTATTTATCTCCAAACTGTTCTTTCATTTTTTCTTCTAAATATGATCTAAGCCCAACACTCGAAGAAAGTACATTTTTAGTTACGCCATTTTTATCTGTCATTGTTTTAGGGCAAAACTTATTTTTAAAGGTGTTCCAAAGTAGATTTCCCGTACAATCTAAAAATTGCTGTTCAACAGTTAAATTAGGTGTTACTAAAGCTTGATTTAAACATTTTTTAAAAAAAGCATCACCACCTTGAATAGGTAAGCCTTTAACAACTTTTCCATTTATATCAGTTTTTACTTTTATAAACACCACATTAATTTTCTTTTGAAATTGAAGTGTATTAGGATGTATTTTTATCGCACCACAAATTTCACCGTCTGCTTTTACATAAAGAGTTTTCATGGTATCAAAGGCTTTATTACATGTTATTTTTAAATAGTTTAACTTAATAGATTTACCTTTACTAAAACCAATAATTTCCTGTATATTTAATGATAAATATTTTGATGTTTCTTTATCCTTAAATTCTAGAGTCATTTTTTTAGGCATATCTTCTATTTCAACTTTTAAGTTAAATAACGCCGATTTTCCTTCTAATAAAGTAATAACAGGCGTTGGATATATGTATGCATTTTTACCTTTTCTTTGTTTCCAAGGAATATTAAAAAGGGTATAATCTCGTAATAAGCGGTCATACATGTGGAGGTTTTTCTTAAAAATTAAACTCCATTCATTTGTATTTTGAAAAACCGTTACATTATCGCTTTCATAGTATTTACCCATTATACTCCCAAACCATGTATCACCTTTCTTTTTAGTGTCGCCTGTTCGCAACCAGTCAAATCCATACTCACCATCATAGTTGTCATGTGGTCTAAAATAGACTAAACATTTAGGCTTAATTTCAGGCTTGGTACCTAAGGGAGGTGATTCTGGTTTTCCATAAGTAATTCCTTTTTCTTCACCTTTTTCAGAAACGACTTTATCCGATTGAAAAACAATATTTTCTTCAGCATACATACTATGCTTACCAACAGTATGCTTACTAATTGTTCCTCCTACAATGCGTATTCTACTCATAAAAATTATAACTTCTTACAAATATAATAAATTGAAAGAAAATTCTTATTTTAATAAAAAGGTTATCTCAAGAAAATCTTATTAAATTTAAAATAAAAAACACCTTAACTTTTAAGGTGTTTTTTATTTTGTTTTCTTACTGCTTTAGAATAGAGTTCTTCATAAATAGGTACTATTTTTTCTATTGAAAACTGTTTAGCTGTTTCAAAAGCATTTTCTTTAAACTTTTGAAGTTCACTATCATCAGAAAGTATCTTCAATGCATTAAGCGCCATATCCTCAACATCACCTACATTACTTAAATATCCAGAAATTCCATGAAAATTAACCTCTGGTAAACCTCCAGAATTACTAGATATTACTGGTACATTACAAGCCATTGCTTCGAGAGCAGCTAAACCAAAACTTTCAGTTTCTGAAGGCAATAAAAATAAATCGGAATAACTCAAAATTTGATTTACTTCTGTACTGTTACCAAAAAATATTACTTTATCAGTAATTCCTAACTCATCACATAATTTCTCAGCTTTTATTTTTTCTGGTCCATCTCCCACCATCATTAATTTAGCAGGAATTTTTTGTTGAATTTTATAAAAGACTTTAACTACATCAGGAATATTTTTAACTTTTCTAAAATTACTAATGTGGGTAATAATTTTTTCATCGGGTCTTGCCATAACAGACCTTTTACAATGTATATTATCTATAACACGATTATCTAATTCAATAAAATTAGGAATCACTTTAATATCGTTCTTAATCTTGAATAGTCTAAGTGTATCATCTTTTAAACTTTGAGACACTGAAGTTACAATATCTGATTTATTAATACTAAACGTGACTGCAGGCTTGTAAAAAGGATGATTCCCTACTAAAGTAATATCAGTTCCATGCAACGTCGTTACCATTGGAATTTTTATTCCTTCACCTTTTAGCATTTGTTTTGCCATATAACCGGCATAATCATGCGGAATAGCATAATGAACATGAAGTAAATCTATTTTATGCAATTTTACCATATCAACTAACTTACTAGATAAAGCTAATTCATAGGGTTGATAATGAAATAAAGGATATTCAGGAACATTTACTTCGTGGTAATGGACATTTGGATTTAAAAGTGCCAAACGAACTGGCTGACGATAGGTGATAAAATGAATTTCGTGACCTCTTCTTGCTAATTCAAGACCTAACTCTGTGGCTACCACACCACTACCCCCAAAAGTTGGATAACAAACAATGGCTATTTTCATACTACTAAAATACTTAAAAACAGATAATAGTAGTAGTAGTTTTTAGACAAAATTAACTATTACTTAATTATCGCTTCGTAAATAATTTTTTGAATATCTTCACGAATATTTTCCTTTGAAAGTTTATTTGGAGCATTACTATCTGGATAGGTCCTATTAGAAAGAAAAACGTATACAATTTCAGTTTCTGGGTCTGCCCAAGTCATAGTCCCAGTAAAACCAGTATGCCCAAAACTAGTTATTGAAGCGCAGCCACATGTTGGGCCCGAAGTTCCAGCCAATTGTGGTTTATCAAAACCTAAACCTCTTCTATTACCTTCTGTACAGAAATAACATGTATTAAAATCGTTCAACGTTTTTTCAGAAAAAAATTGAACTCCTCCATAATTACCTTTTTGCAAATATAATTGCATCATTTTAGCTACGTCTATACTATTTGAAAACAAGCCTGCATGTCCTGCAACTCCTCCTTGCATTGCTGCTGCCATATCGTGCACGTAACCTTGTAAAACTTGATATCTAAAATAATTGTCCTTCTCTGTTGGAGGAATTACATCTTCTTCAAACTTTCTCAAAGGATTATACATTGTATTAGCCATACCAAGCTTTGAGAAAAAGTTTTCATATGCTAAAACATCTAATGTTTTTTTATGGTGCTTTTCTAAATACTCTTTTAACAATATAAAAGTAAAATCACTATAACGATACTCTTTTTTAGGCAATAGCTTACTTTTAATTATTTTACTAATAATGGTATCATTATAACTATTAGTGATGAATAAATTTTCTGCTACTTGTGTAGTAAATCCTTTAACACTTGTTTTTCTATAATATTTCTTAGAAGGCTGTTTCGTTATAGAATCCAAAGTACTTTTATAGAATGGCTCCCATGCTTGTAAACGAGCATAATGAGATAGTAAATCTTTAAAAGTAATAGAGTCTTTATCAGTACCTTTTGCTTTATGAATCATTTCGCCTAAACGAGTATCTAAATTAATTTTTTGCTGATCATAATCAAGCATCACATTAGGTAAAGTCCCAATTATTTTTGATAATGAAGCAATATCAAATACATCAGAATTTTTAACTTTAACATCATTTTTATAGGTGTGATATCCAAAAGATTTTTGGTAAATCACTTTGCCTTTTCTAGCCACTAAAACTTGAGCACCTGGAGTCATTCCTCCATCAATTGCTTTTTTAACAACAGCATCAATTTTTGATAAAATTTGAGAATTCATTCCCACTTTTTCAGGGTTAGAGAACCCTAATCTATTAATTTTTCCGGTAGACAATCCATCACCAACCTTATAGTTATCATTTATAGAAACTGGTAATTTACCTTTGGATTGAACAGTCCCAAAAATAATTCCAGCAGATATCTCTTGAGGTATATCACCATTTTGATAAGATACAATTATGCTCTCAAATTTATCAAAATCTTTAATAGGCAGTAAAACATAAGGTTTTGAAAAAACATCTAAAACCACATCATTATTTTCTGCAACTTTATTTACTAATTCAAGTTCCTTAGAAGTAAATTCATGCTTTTTCCACCATGATTTATCAGAAACATGATAACCAATAATTACTTTATCATATTTTTTTAATTCTTGATTTAAGCTATCTAAATTTTTATTTGAAATTTCAGTTACATCACCATATTTTTTTAGAGTATTTAAAAATGTAGTGTTAGTATCATCACCTATTTTAACATAAGCTAATTTAGATTTAGTCAAATCTTTAATTGGTATTACTTCATCTTCATTTTTAATAACAGTAATTGCATTTTCATACAACTCATATTGTAAGGAAGTATTTTCTGGCTTGTTAATTTCATTATACAACCCTTCTATTTGAATGGGTTTGTAATTATTTAAACCTGATTTGTATTTATATTTCAAAATTTTCTTAACTGAGAATTCAATTCTTTCATCAGTAATTTTTGGAATTGAGTCAGTGTAAGCTTGTTTAAATTTTTCAACTGCCCTTGGAACATCTTCAGGAAAAAGCAAGATATCATTTCCAGCCATAAAAGCTTCAAAATCAATATCTCCTGGCTTTTTAAAACTACTAGCTCCTTTCATGTTTAGAGCATCGGTAAAAATTAGTCCTTTGAATTTAAGTTGTTCCTTAAGAATATCATTTACAACATGATAAGATATTGAAGTAGGATAATTTTCTCTTGGTTCTAAACTTGGAACATTCAAATGAGCCACCATAACTGATGACAAGCCTAGATGAAACATTTTCTTGTAAGGATACAATTCTACTTCATTTATTCGATCTTCCGAAAAATTAACAATTGGCAAGGTATGATGTGAATCTGTTTCGGTATCGCCATGACCAGGAAAATGCTTTCCTGTAGCAAAAACTCCTTCATTTTGAATTCCTTTCATTAAAGCGACAGCTCGTTTTGTCACTTCTTCTTTATTTTCTCCAAAAGATCTATTGCCTATAATTGGGTTATTAGGATTTGTATTGATGTCTAATACTGGTGCAAAATTAAACTGAAGTCCTAATCGTTTTGCTTCTCTAGCCATTTGACCACCTAATTTTTCAATTAGTTTCATGTCCTGAACAGCACCAAGAGTCATGTTCCAAGGATACTTATAAGTTGAGTCTAAACGCATACTCAAACCCCACTCAGCATCATTGCCTATGAATAAAGGTACTTTAGATTTTGATTGAAACCTATTGGTTAGTTTTGCTTGTCGAACAGGTCCACCTTGAAAGAAAATTAAACCTCCTATTTTATAGTTTTGAACTAATTTATCAATGGCATTAAAGTGCACAGAATCCTTATTGGAATAAGCAGCTACCATAAACAATTGTCCAATTTTTTCTTCAAATGACAATGTTGCATAAACACTATCAACCCATTTTTTTTCAGATGGAGAATCTTCAAACAAATTAAATCCTTCTAATGAAGGATCTTTAAATTTTTCAACGTTAGGATTTTCGGTAATAGCAACATTATCTCCTTTTGTAGGAAGTTTTTTCTTTACAGAACAACTTACCATAAAAGCAATTAAACACAAAAAAAGAGAGAAATGTAAACTGTTTTTTTTCATTATAATTTTTTAAAAGAAACGACTATGCCAACTGTCTTCTGCAGGTACTTCCCAAGCTTCGTTGAATTCCTGAATCGTATTCACCAAATTATTGAAAACTATAGTTGTTCCTGAAACAGCTTTTTCTTTAGCCATTTTTTTAAAATCTATTAAAGATTTATGCGCAATAAATTCACAATTTTTGAATGTAACATTCATTTTATCTAATAAATCTACATCGTACTTTTTTTCCAACTCTTGAATAAAAGTAACAGAAGAATCTATAGAACAGCCAGTTGCTGCTTGAACTTCTTGATTAACAGCCAAAACAATAAATCTATTATATTTTGTAGTAAATGAAGCTTCTAAACTTGTACCATGAGCAGACCAATTCTCAACAAAAACTTGAACTAATCCTTCAATCTCAGTCATTTCAGCATCAGTAAATTTTCTATTGGATTGATAAATCCAAATTCTTGATTCTTCAGGTAATGTATCAAATGGGACAAACATTGGCTTCTTTATTTTTATTTTTTAGTTACAAATCTTGTGCATTTGCGATTAGTTCTGCCACATCTAGTACTTTCACATCATGCTCGCGATGCTTAGCTTTTGTACCATCTGTTAACATTGTATTACAGAAAGGACAACCAGCAGCAATAATTTCTGCATTTGTTTCTAATGCATCTTCAGTTCTTTCTACATTTATGTCTTTATCACCATTTTCTGGTTCTTTGAACATTTGTGCTCCTCCTGCACCACAACATAATCCGTTTGCTTTTGAACGCTTCATTTCTACTAATTCAGCATCTAACTTTTGGATTAACTCACGAGGTGCTTCGTATACTTTATTTGCACGACCTAAATAACATGGATCATGGAAAGTAATTTTTTTACCCTTAAATTGACCTCCTTCAATAGTTAATCGAC
>CAZMCP010000065.1:0-11688 GCA_964565035.1 uncultured Flavobacterium sp.
GACTTCCATACTTGTTTGAGGATCTAAGTTTCCTGTAGGCTCATCTGCAAGAATCAATTCAGGATCGTTTAGTAACGCTCTGGCAATCGCAACGCGTTGTTGTTCTCCTCCAGACAACTGATGTGGCATTTTATTCGCTAGATTTTTCATGCCTACTTTGTCTAATACTTCATCAATTTTATCTTGCATTGCTCCTAGGTCTTCCCAACCAGTAGCTTTTAGAACAAAAAGCATGTTGTTGTTTACACTTCGGTCTGGTAACAATTTAAAATCTTGGAAAACAATTCCAATTTTTCTTCTTAAAAAAGGAATATCATTATCAATTAAACCATTCAAATCATAGTCAACAATAGTTCCTTCGCCATGAGTTAAAGGTAAATCAGCATAAAGTGTTTTCATGAAACTACTTTTTCCAGAACCCGTTTTACCTATAATGTACAAAAACTCACCCGGACTTACTTTAAGATTAACATCTGATAAAATTTTGTTTCCTTCTTGGTATATATTAACGCTGTTTAACGATAAGATGGTTTGCGACATGATTTTTAATTTATTTCGTAAAAGTAATAAGTTAACGAACGTATTCAAAATAAATTTTATCAAATCAAGGAAATAGATACTAAACCCATTTTTTCCTCGTTTTTAAAATGAGAAACCTTATTTTTGAGAATTAAAATTTTTCTTCATGCACAAATTCAAATTGTCACTCTTATTAGTTCTTTTTTCCGGTTCAAGTGCTCTTTTTGCGCAGCAATCTGAGATTTACACGAACAGTTTAGTAGATTACAATAAAGCACTTACTTTATACAGAGACAAGCAATACCAATCGGCACAAATTATTTTTGAAAAAGTAAAGCAAAATGCCTCTAATGAGTTAGAAGCAGATTGTAGTTATTATATTGCTAATTGTGCAATTCGGTTAAATCAGTCGAATGCAGAGGAGAAGATGGAGTATTTTGTAAAAAATTATCCAACAAGTTCGAAGCAAAATTTAGCTTATTCTGAAGTAGCCATGTACTATTTTGAGCAAGGTAAATACCCACAAGCATTGGAGTGGTTTGATAAAGTAGATGAGTCTAGTTTAACACAAGATGAATTAGAAAAGTTTAATTTTTACAAAGGGTATAGTTTTTTTAATTCAGGTAAAAAGAAAGAAGCGTCTCAATATTTTAATAAAGTGGTAAATTCTAAAGAATTTGGTTCCCAAGCCAAATATTATTTAGGTTTTATGGCTTATGAAGGCGATGATTATAAAGAAGCTTCAAAATATTTTGATGAAGTTTCTGGAGAAGAAAAATACAAAGAGAAGTTGTCTTACTTTCAGGCAGATATGAACTTCAAACTTGGAAAATTTGAAGAAGCTATCAAGTTAGGTAAAGCTGCAATGGCTAAATCGAATGAAATTGAAAAATCGGAACTGAATAAAATTATTGGAGAGAGTTATTTCAACTTAAAACAATACGATAAAGCTATTCCTTACCTAAAAGAATACAAAGGAAAAAAAGGAAAATGGAATAATACCGATTATTACCAATTGGGGTATGCGTATTACAAACAAAACGATTACGAGAATGCCATTACTCAGTTCAATAAGATAATTGGAGGTAATGATTTTGTTGCACAAAACGCTTATTATCATTTAGGTGAAAGTTATTTAAAAACTGATAAAAAACAACAAGCGTTGAATGCATTTAAAAATGCTTCGGAGATGAGTTTTGAACCCAAAATTCAAGAAGACGCTTATCTTAATTATGCTCGTTTGAGTTATGATATAGGAAACTCATACCAAAGTGTGCCAGATGTTTTAAATGGCTTTATGACTAAATACCCAAACAATCCAAACAAACTCGAGATTGAAGGATTATTGGTTAACTCATACATTACTTCAAAAAACTATAAAGAAGCCTTGACTTTATTAGAGAAAAATAAATCATTAGGTGCTAAAGGTGCCTATCAAAAAGTGTCTTTTTATAGAGGGATTGAATTGTTTACAGACGGAAATTATAAAGAAGCGCTAGCCATTTTTAAAAAATCGATTGCAGAACAAAAAGATGCCAAGTTTTCGGCAAGAGGAACATTCTGGAAAGCGGAGACGGAATATGTAATGGATGATTTTCAAAACGCATTGTTAAGTTTTAAACAGTTTGCAAATTATCCTGAGGCAAAAACTACCGATGAATTTAAAAATATTGATTACAATATTGCGTATTCACATTTTAAATTAAAAGAATACGATCAAGCCGGAAATTATTTTGAGCGATACACACAAGTATCTCGCGAAGACAAAACACGTTTAACCGATGCTTACTTGCGTTTAGGAGATTGTCGTTTTGTGACATCTAAATATACTCCAGCACTTGAAGCTTATGATAAAGCAATTAGTCTAAAAACACTAGATGCGGATTATGCAGCCTATCATAAAGCCATTTGTTATGGTTTTATGGGTAAAAACGATAAAAAAATAACTGAGTTCAATCAGTTTATCAAAAATTACCCTAAATCTCAGTATCGTGATGACGCTATGTTTGAATTAGCCAATACGTATACTTCTGTAAACGAAACGGCTTCGGCAATTAAAACATACGACAATCTGATTGAAGAATATAAAAACGGAAATTATTCTGCTAAGGCAATTCTTCGTCAAGGATTAATTTATTATAATGGCGATAAAGATGATTTGGCTTTGAACAAATTTAAAAAAGTTGCATCAGAATTTCCTCGTACCGACGAGTCTTTGGAAGCAGTTAAGACCGCACGATTAATTTATGTAGACAAAGGTCGTGTAGACGAATATGCGACTTGGGTGAAAACATTAGATTATGTAGAAGTTTCGGATGCCGAATTAGATAACGATACTTGGGAAGCGGCAGAAAAACAATATTTACAAGGAAATACAAAACAAGCGATTTCTAATTTAAATAGTTATGTTTCAGGATTCCCTAATGGTTTGCATTCTCTAAAAGCTAATTTTTATTTAGCTGATTTATATTATAAAGACAATCAATCTGCAAATTCTGTTAAACATTACGAATTCGTTGTTGCTAGTAATAGAAATGAATATACTGAACAATCGTTAACTAGACTTTGCGAAATTTTTATCAAAAAAGGAGATTATAATAAGGCAATTCCTCTTTTAAGTAGGTTGGAAGTAGAGTCTGATTTTCCGCAAAACAAAACCTATGCTCAGGCAAATTTAATGAAGGCGTATTATGAAGGTAAAGATTATGCAAAAGCAGTAGTTTATGCAGATAAAGTACTAGAAAATCCTAAAACAGACGACAAAATAAAAAGTGATGCTCAAATTATAATTGCTCGTTCAGCAATCAAGGTAGGTGATGAAGGAAAAGCGAAAGAGGCTTATGCGAAATTATTAAAAATCGCTAAAGGAGAATTAGCTGCCGAAGCCTTGTATTACGATGCTTATTTTAAGAATAAAGAATTAAAATTTGAAGCTTCAAACACAGTGGTTCAAAAGCTGGCAAAAGACTATTCTGGTTATAAATATTTTGGTGCCAAAGGTCTAATCGTAATGGCTAAAAATTTCTACGGTTTAAAAGATAGTTTCCAAGCTACTTATATACTAGAGAGTGTGATTAAAAACTTCAAGGAATTTGATGATGTTGTCACCGAAGCACAAAATGAGCTAAATGCTATAAAAACAGAAGAAGCAAAAACAAATTCGTCTGTTAAATAAATAGTTTAGAATCAAAAATCGAAGATTTTCAAAAAGCAACAATGACTTTTCAAAATACATTGAATTAATATGATTTCAACAAAGCAAAAATACAATCAATCATTTAGTCTGATATTTAATAATCTACCATCTATTCGTCTTTTGTCTATTTTTCTTCTATTCACTCAGTTTGTAGTAGCTCAAAAGAAAGACGAAAATATAGGGACTGAAGTGGTAAATGTTGTAAAACCATATTCGCCAACAGTTTCTGATGCCTTTAAAGTAAAAGAAGTTCCTTCGTTAGATGACAATGAGACTTCTAAGAAAGAAGAGGTGAAGTATCAAATATTTTCCTTTCCTGTAGCTTCTACATTTACACCTGCAAAAGGGAAAGCTGCTGGTGTAGAAAAAGCAAAAGCAGAAACGCTATACCCCAATTATGTAACAGGCGGTATAGGGAATTACTTGACTGCTAATGCTGAGTTGTTTTTGACTCATAAACTAGATAATTATCAATTTGTAGGTGGTAAAGTAACTCATTTGTCTTCACAAGGTGGTATTAAAGGTGTTGATTTAAGTGATAAATTTTCTGAAACAGGCATTAATGCTATGTATGGTTATACTAGGGATGAAATTGATTTTAAAGCTAATTTAGGTTATAAAACAGAAATGTATAATTGGTATGGAGTACCGTTAGAAAGTCCAAATTATGATATACTAAATAATTTAATAATCAAGCCTAGTCATAAATATTCTACATTGAGTTTAAGTGGGGATTTAGGTATTGCCAAAAGTTTTTTTGAAAAAGTAAATGTTGGTTTTATATCGTTTACAGATAATTACAGCTCATCTGAAAATAGATTTATTATTAAGCCAGTATTTAATTTTGATGTAGGAGAATCTGCAGTAAAAGCTAAGTTTGGATTAGATTATTTAAATACAAAATTCGATAAGTCATTTCAGCTAACTACACCAGTTGATGGTACGGATTATAAAATTGAAAAATCAAACTTTATTGTAACAGCGAATCCTAGTTTTAAGATACTCAGAGATGATTTGTCTATTGAATTAGGAGCTGAACTTGCTTATTTTTCAAGAATGAAAGATGTTTTTGCAGGTTTAGAGAATGACACTAAGAGCGATTTCTTTATCTATCCTAAGATCAACGCTTCTTATAAGTTGGTTGGTGATTTGATGGTTTTTGTTGCTGGGGCAGAAGGAGGTTTAAAGCAAAATTCATATGCTGAATTTACTTCAGTAAATAAGTTTTTATCACCCACATTGTTAATAGAGCCTTCAGATAACCAATATAATGTTTATGCTGGCTTAAGAGGAAAATTAACCAGTGCGGTCGCTTATAATGTAAGAGCTTCATACGATGCAACAAATAATAAACCATTATTTAAAACCAATCCATTATTATCAGATCCTTCTACAAATTACAGTTTTGGGAATTCATTTACGATAGTATATGATAATGTGAAAACACTTTCTTTCTTTGGAGAGCTAAAAGCAGATATCAATAAAAATGTAACTTTTGGAATTAATGCAGAGGTAATGGATTACGGGACAAAGTTTGAAAGAGAAGCTTGGAATTTACCAACAGTAAAAGGGTCATTAACTGCCGATTTTAATATTGGTAAAAAATGGTATGCTGGAACGCAACTTTATTTTGTAGGTGAACGAAAAGATGAGTTTACTAGCTTCTCAGGTTTTGCAGTTCCTGATGAAACGCAAACTCTAGATAGCTATTTTGATATCAATGCACATATTGGTTACAAATTCAACGACCGATTTACATTCTTCTTGAAAGGAAACAATTTAGCAAATCAAAACTACAACCGTTGGTTGAATTATCCTGTACAAGGTATTCAAGGAATATTTGGAGCGAGTTATAAATTTGATTTCTAATAATTTATTTTATAAGTATATAAAGTTCCAAAGTAGATTTACTTTGGAACTTTGTATTTTTGTGCAGTTCAATTTTCAAAAATGACACTTAAACAAATAATACACCAAAAATATCTTCAAATTATTCAAGACAAAATAGATGTCTTTCAGGATATGATTTCGGGTTTGACTGAAGATTCACTTAATGATGCCAAAGGTTCTGCAGGAGATAAACACGAAACGGCTTTATCAATGATGCATTTGGAACAAGAAAAGCTTACTAACAAGCTTAAAGAAGCAATAGAACATAAAGTCATTCTTGATAAAATCGACGCTTCTTTAATAAATAACAAAGCAGTAATGGGTAGTTTGGTAAAAACCAATAACCTAACTGTTTTTATATCAGCGGCATTGCCTAAAATGTCTCTAGATGGGCAAAATATCTTTGGGATTTCTCCTCAATCTCCGTTAGGTGTTCAATTACTCGGTAATGAAACGGGTCATACTTTTCAATTAAATAATGTTCAATATCAAATTCTTTCAATCGAATAATATGAAAAAACAACTACTTATAGGTTTATTTTTTATGGTACAATCCATTTTTGGACAAAAACAAAAAGTAGATTTATTAATTACTAATGCTACGATTTATACTGTAAACAAAGAATTTGCTAAAGCAGAAGCTATGGCGGTTAAAAATGGAAAAATTGTTGCCATAGGAACCACATCTGAAATTCAAAAAAAATACCAAGCGACAAAAAATATCGATGCTTTAGATAAGTTTGTATATCCAGGATTTTATGATGCTCATGCCCATTTTTATAGTTTTGGATTAAATCTTCAAAAAGTTGATTTAAGAGGCACAAAAAGTTACCAAGAAGTTATAGATAAAGTAGTGAAATTTCAAAAAGAAAGAAATTTAGATTTTATTACTGGTAGTGGTTGGGATCAAAATGATTGGGCAGTAAAAGAGTTTCCAACAAAAGCAGAATTGGATAAATTGTTTCCAAATACTCCGGTTGTGTTAACAAGGATTGATGGTCATGCTCTTTTAGCAAATAGTAAGGCCTTAGAATTAGCAAAAATTACAGCTACTACAAAAGTATCAGGAGGAGAAATTCAAGTTAAAAATGGAGAAACCACTGGAATTGTAATTGATAATCCTATGGATTTAGTTTATAATATTATTCCGAAACCTAGTCAACAAACCCAAATTAAAGCATTAAAAGATGCTGAAAAAGTAATGTTCGATTTCGGATTAACTACTATAAACGAAGCAGGACTTGAAAAAGACATTATTGATTTAATAGATACTCTTCAGCAAAGAAAAGAGCTTAAAATAAACATTTATGCTATGGTAATGGCTTCTCAGGATAATGTTGATTTGTACACTCAGTTAGGACCTTATCAAACAGATAATTTAAATGTGCGTTCTTTTAAATTTATGGGAGATGGCGCTTTAGGTTCTCGAGGTGCTTGTCTGCACAAACCATATAGCGACAGACCAACTCATTACGGTGCTTTACTTTCTTCTGTTTCAGATATAAAAAAAATAGCAAAACAAATAGCAGAATCTGATTATCAAATGAATTCACATGCCATAGGTGATTCAACCAACTCAGTTTTACTAAATACATATAAAGAGGTTCTAAAAGGCAAAGACAATCGTAGATGGAAAATTGAACATGCTCAAATTATGCAAGAAAAAGATTTTGATTCCTTTAGTTTGAATATTATTCCTTCGGTTCAACCTACGCATGCCACTTCAGATATGTATTGGGCAGAAGAAAGGGTAGGAAAGGAACGCATTAAACATTCGTATGCATATAAAAAAATGCTAGATAAAGCAGGTATCATTGCTTTAGGTACAGATTTTCCTATAGAAGAAGTAAATCCAATGTATACTTTTTATGCTGCAGTTGCACGTAAAGATTTAAAAAATTATCCAGAAGGCGGTTTTCAGTTCGAAAATGCATTATCAAGAGAAGAAACGCTAAAAGGAATGACAATTTGGGCAGCATATTCAAATTTTGAAGAAAATGAAAAAGGAAGTCTTGAAGTAGGAAAGTGGGCTGATTTTACCATTTTTGATAACGATTTATTGACTGAGGATATTGATGCCATTCCTTACATAAAACCTGTAAATACTTTTATAAAGGGATTTCAAGTAAAATAATTACATTTATAAAATAAAAAAAGCCATTCAATTGAGTGGCTTTTTTTATTTTAAAATTACAATTTCTAATTATAAAGCTTTTATTTTATTGTTTTTGATTTCATTTATAATTTATAATTTTATTTTTTGTTTTAAATTGTAATCATAAATTTATTTATAGTTTCAAATTAAAACTTAATTATTCAATTTTGTTTCTGAAATAAAAAATATATAAAATCTAATTATGAACTCATAATTCATAATTCATAATTCAAAAAAATATGTGTGGAATTGTATGCGCCTTCGATTTAAAGCAAAAAACAGAATCATTACGACCTCAAGTTCTGGAAATGTCAAAAACTATTCGTCATCGTGGACCAGATTGGAGTGGAATTTTTTCTAACGATAAAGCTATTTTAGCTCATGAACGTTTAGCTATTGTAGATCCTGCTTCAGGAAAGCAACCGCTATTTAGTCCTGATGGAACTTTAGTTTTAGCTGCTAATGGTGAAATATATAACCATCGTGAACTACGTAAACAATTCGAAGGGCGATATGAATTTCAAACACAAAGTGATTGTGAAGTCATTTTAGCTTTGTACAAAGAAAAAGGACCAACTTTTGTAGATGAAATGAATGGTATTTTTGGTTTCGCTTTGTACGATGTCGAAAATGATGAATATTTTATTGCTCGTGATCATATGGGTATCATTCCTTTGTACATAGGATGGGACAAGCATGGAACTTTTTATGTGGCCTCTGAACTAAAAGCTTTGGAAGGCTATTGTTCAAAAATTGAATTGTTTCCGCCAGGGCATTATTTGCATAGTAAAACAGGTGAATTAGTAAAATGGTATGATAGAGAGTGGAAAGAATTTGATGCCGTTAAAGAAAATGAAACAAGTATTCAAGCAATCCGAGAAGCATTAGAAGCGGCTGTGCACCGTCAACTGATGAGTGATGTACCTTATGGTGTATTGCTTTCAGGAGGTTTAGATTCTTCAATAACTTCGGCTATTGCTAAAAAGTACGCTAGTCGTCGTATCGAAACAGATGATAAATCTGAAGCATGGTATCCGCAGTTGCATTCGTTTGCTGTAGGTCTAGAAGGTTCGCCTGATTTGGCTGCGGCACAAAAAGTAGCAGATCATTTAGGGACTATTCATCACGAAATTAAATTCACCATTCAAGAAGGTTTAGACGCTATTCGTGATGTAATTTATAATTTGGAAACCTATGATGTAACTACAGTTCGCGCTAGTACACCAATGTATTTAATGGCTCGTGTTATTAAATCAATGGGAATCAAAATGGTATTGTCTGGTGAAGGTTCTGATGAATTGTTTGGCGGATATTTATATTTTCATAAAGCACCAAATGCTAAGGAATTTCATGAAGAAACAGTTCGAAAATTAAGCAAATTACACATGTATGATTGTTTGCGTGCCAACAAGAGTTTAGCTGCTTGGGGTATAGAAGGTCGTGTGCCATTTTTAGATAAAGAATTTATGGATGTGGCCATGAGGATTAATCCTCAGGACAAAATGATTAACGGAGAAAGAATGGAAAAATGGGTACTCCGTAAAGCTTTTGAAGATATGTTGCCAGCAAGTGTAGCTTGGCGTCAAAAAGAACAATTTAGTGACGGAGTAGGTTACAGTTGGATTGATACTTTAAAAGAAATGGTGAATAAAGAGATTTCGGATGAGCAATTGGCCAATGCTAAATTCAGGTTCCCAATTCAAACACCTATGAATAAAGAAGAATACTATTATCGTACGATCTTTAGTGAGCACTATCCAAGTGATACAGCAGCGTTATGTGTACCACAAGAAGCAAGCGTGGCTTGTAGTACAAAAATAGCTTTAGAATGGGATGAAGCATTTAAAAAACTAAATGATCCTTCGGGTAGAGCAGTGGCAAATGTACATGAAGAAGCTTACGAAAAAGAAAGTGTTGCTCAATAAATAATTTAGATTGATTGAATTAGATTACTTCCATATATATTCACATTACGCTGAATGGGAAGTTAAAACCTCAGTAGAACTATACTATTGAGGTTTTTTTTTTTGGAGAAATCAAGCTACCAATTTTTTAAAAAAAATAAGACAGAACAAAAAAAATCGTTAAATTAACTTGTAAAATCGATGTGTGGCTTTTGTATGTTTTTTTTGTGCTTTTTTTGTGAATAATGATTTCAATATCAATACATTTGGTTAAACTAAAACAAAAAAACTATGAAAAAAATCACTTTAATTCTAACACTTTTAGCTGCTTCTTTTTCTAATGCACAAATATCAAAAGGGAGTAAGCTTATTGGTACTAGTTTTGCTTCTTTAAGTATTGGGGGAAGTAATTCAGAGACAACTTATTCTAATACTCCTACAGTTTATAAATCAGATGGAAATTCGTTTAATTTTTCTATTAATCCATATATGGGTTTTTTTGTGGCTGATGGTTTTGTGATAGGTGGTCAAGTTTATGCTAGTTTCTATTCATCTAAATCAGATAGTAGTAATAGTTCATCAACAGCAACAAGTGAGTCAAAAAGTACTCAGCCAAGTTTTGGGGTTGGGCCTTTTGCTAGGTATTATTTTGTAAAAGGACAAAAAATGTCTCCTTATGCAGAGCTAGCTGGTGGTGTCGATTTTAATTCAGGTAAATCTAAAACTACTTCTTCAACAGGATCATTTAGTGAAACAACAACAAAACCTTATACAAGTTTTAATGCAGGACCTAAATTTGGGTTTGAATATTTTATTAGCGATTATGTAGGAATAAATGTTTATGCAGGATTTAATTATTCTGTATCAAAAGTTACTTACGAATATAGACCTTCAACAGGAACTGGTTATGATTACACTAATGATTATAAGCGTTGGTATGTTCCCGTTGGATTTGGATTGCAAATACATTTACCTTCACGAGGAAGTTCAGCAAAATAATCTAACTTGATAAAACAAAAAAGGTTGCTATTCAGCAACCTTTTTTGTTTTATAGGTTACTTAATAACTTAATTAAAAGCTCTAGAATCAATTTTTATAATTTTGAATTTTTCTTGAGTGATCTAAAAGTCTTGGAGTCGATTTTAAGGCTATTTTTAAGCGATTTAAGCGATTATCTGATTATTAACACTTGTTAATAACTTAGAGGTCTTTTAAGGTTTTTTTGTGTAAAAAAAAGCTCGGTTTCATTATATTTGCTTGTTATACAAAAAAACAATTCTGAAAAAGATATTATGAGCGAAGAAGTTAAAAAGAATAATTATTCTGCCGACAGTATCCAGGCCCTTGAGGGAATGGAGCACGTGCGTATGCGCCCATCAATGTATATTGGTGATACTGGGGTAAGAGGTTTACATCACTTAGTGTATGAAGTAGTAGATAATTCAATTGATGAAGCTTTAGCTGGACATTGTGATACTATTTCTGTAATAATAAATGAGGATAATTCTATCACGGTAGAAGATAATGGTCGTGGTATTCCTGTAGATATTCATAAAAAAGAAGGTGTTTCTGCTCTGGAAGTTGTAATGACTAAAATTGGAGCAGGAGGTAAGTTTGACAAAGACTCTTACAAGGTTTCTGGGGGTCTTCACGGAGTGGGTGTGTCATGTGTGAATGCACTTTCTGATCATTTACGTGCCACAGTTCATAGAGAAGGTAAAGTGTATGAGCAAGAGTATGAAAGAGGTAAAGCTTTGTATCCTGTTAAGCAAATTGGGACAACTGATAAAAGAGGTACAATTGTTACTTTTAAGCCAGATGGTACAATTTTTCAGCAAACTTTAGAGTATTCTTATGATACGTTAGCTGCTCGTATGCGTGAATTATCTTTCTTGAATAAAGGGATTACAATTACGTTGACAGATAAGAGGGATATTGATGATAAAGGGCAAGTGCGTAATGAGGTTTTTCATTCTAAAGAAGGTCTTAAGGAGTTTGTTAAGTTTTTAGATGGAAATCGTGTG
>CAZMCP010000066.1:0-11613 GCA_964565035.1 uncultured Flavobacterium sp.
GTATCAAAACCCACATCTTCTAAATCGTTATGCTTACCCGAAACACGAAGACATTTTTGCGTATCGGCTATACGCGGACTTTTAGGAGTACCATTTCCTAAAAAGAATTCTTTGAATTGTGCCATTCCCGAGTTATTAAACATCAGGGTTGGATCGTCTTTTAATACGATTGGCGCAGAAGGAACAATTAAATGGTCCTTACTTTTAAAAAAATCAAGGTATGCCTTACGAATGTCTTGTGATTTCATTATTTGGCTAATATTTTGTTACTTTGTAATAATCGTGTGCAAAAATAGTACATTTTTTAAAGAATGGGGAAAGTAAAATATTATTTCGATACTGAAAGTTTAGCCTACCGAAAAATTAAACCTAAAAAAGGAAGAAATTTAGGTTTTGCTGGTCTTTTTTTACTTGCTTCTGCTTTATTTGGCTTCTTATGTTTTTTTGTTCTTTCTAATAGTAAATATTTTGAAACACCAAAAGACAAAATACAAGCTAGACAAATTGAAAACTTAAAACTTAACTACACTATTCTCAATCAAAAGATTAATGAATTAGAAGAGGTACTTACAAACGTTCAAGAGCGTGATAAAAATATTTATAAAGTATATTTTAATGCTACTCCTTCAAAAATTGAGAAAGACAGTATAAATAGTAAATTAACATTTCAAGAGTTATTAAAACTCAACAATGAACAAATAATTGAAAAAACGAATGGTCGTGTATCCCAGATTTCTAAAGAATTAGCTATGCAGTCTAAATCACTTGATGAAATTTTAAATCTAGCCAAAAAGAAAGAAAAATTTTTATCTTCAATTCCTGCTATACAGCCAGTTAAAAACGAACATTTAAAACACATGGCTTCAGGATTTGGTTACCGAAGTGACCCTTTTACTAAAGCCCGAAAAATGCATAAGGGAATGGATTTTACCTCTCCAACAGGAACACCAGTGTATGCAACTGGTGACGGTGTTGTTAGAAGAGCTGATGCTGGTGCTTCAGGCTTTGGGAATCACATTGTAATTTCACACGGTTTTGGTTACGAAACACTTTATGCACACTTAAGTAGATATAACTGCAGACCCGGAAAAAGAGTTAAACGTGGTGATATAATTGGTTTCGTAGGCAGTACTGGTCGTAGTCAAGCCCCTCACCTACACTACGAAGTCCATAAAGGTGGAAGTGTAGTTAATCCAATCAATTTTTATTACGGAAATATATCGGCAGTTGAATATACTGCAATTGCTAAACTTGCAACACAAGAAAATCAATCTTTAGACTAATGCAAATTAATCTTCCAGAAAAATTATACTACAGCATGGGTGAAATTGCCAAGGCTTTTAACGTAAACCAATCGTTAATTCGTTTTTGGGATAAAGAATTCGACGTTCTAAAACCCAAGAAAAATGCTAAAGGAAATAGAATGTTCACTCCAGAAGATGTAAAAAATCTTCAATTAATTTATCATTTGGTAAAAGAAAGAGGTTTTACACTTGAAGGTGCCAAAATTCATTTAAAAGAAGGACAAAAGAAAACCTTAGACAAATTTGAGATTATAAAAAAGCTCGAAAATATTAAAATTCAGCTTTTAAATATTAAAAACGAACTTTAATTTGTAACTTTTTCAAACTAATTACGTTTAATCATCAAATAAATTAACTTAAAAAACAAAACGAATATGAGAAAATGGTTAATTCCTGTTGGAATAATTTTAGTAGTTGTATTTGCATTATACAGCTGGGCAAAAGGAGTAAACAATACTGCAGTAACTTTAAGCGAAGGGATTAAAGAATCATGGGGTAATGTTGAAACTTCATACCAAAGAAGAAATGACCTAATTGGCAACCTAGTTAAAACTGTAAAAGGAGCTGCAGATTTTGAAAAATCAACTTTAGAAGCAGTAATTAAAGCTAGATCTGAAGCAACATCGGTAAAAATTGACCCTTCAAACATTACACCTGAGCAATTAGCACAATTCAATCAAGCTCAAGGAAATCTAAACAGTTCTTTATCAAGATTACTTGTAACTGTTGAACAATATCCTGATTTAAAAGCAAATCAAAACTTTTTAAAACTTCAAGACGAACTTGCTAGTACTGAAAATCAAATTTTAACAGCTCGTACACGTTTTAATGAAGCAGTAAAACCATACAACACTCACATTAAAACTTTCCCTAACAGTTTATTAGCAGGAATGTTTGGCTTTACAGAAAAATCATATTTTGATGCAGTTGCTGGTGCAGAAAAACCTGTAGATGTAGAATTTGACTTTGATAACAAAGAAGATAAAAAATAATGTCTGTAACTGAAGATTTTCTAACAACACAAGAAGAACAAGAAATTGTTGAAGCCATTCAAACGGCCGAAAAAAACACTTCGGGTGAAATTAGAGTTCACATAGAAGCACAAAACGATAAACCTCCGTTCGAAAGAGCACAGGAGGTTTTCTTTGCGCTTAACATGAATATGACTATAGCCAGAAATGGAGTACTTTTTTATGTAAATGTTTCTAATAAATCATTTGTTATTTTAGGTGACGAAGGCATAAACAAAGTTGTCGAAAATGATTTTTGGGATTGTACAAAAGACATAGTTCTTGATCATTTTAAAGAAAGAAAATTTAAAGCTGGATTAGTAGCTGGAATACTTCGGGCAGGAGAAAGATTAAAATCTTATTTCCCATTCCATGCTGACGATACTAATGAATTATCTAACGAAATATCCAAATCATAAATGATACAATTCGTATTAAGGATGGTAAAACTAATTGTAATGCTAACGGTTTTACTCTTGCATTATATTGGATTTGCACAATATACAATACCTGAAATTCCAAAATTTCAAACTAGTGTTTATGATTACGCTAATTTACTTCAAGCAAACGAAAAACAACAGCTTGAAAACAAACTAATAAAGTATTCTGACTCTACTACAACTCAAATCGTAGCTATAACTATCAATGAGTTAAAAGGAGAAGATATTAGTCAACTAGCGACAAAATGGGCACATACTTGGGGAATTGGTCAAGCCAAAGAGGACAACGGAATTCTAATCCTACTTTCTAAAAACGACCGAAAAATACACATTGTGAACGGTTATGGTGTTGAAGACCGAATGACTGCTGGAATTACTGGTGAAATTGTTCGAGATGTTATTATACCCGAATTCAAAGCTGGGAGCTACTACAACGGATTAGACAAAGGAGCTGATGCTATTTTTCAGGTTTTAAAAGGAAAATATAAAGGAGAAAGAAAAAAAGACAAAGGTGATGATGGAAGTGGAGGCGCATTTATAATTATTTTAATATTTATAGTTATTATTATCATTTTATCCAATCGCAACCGAAGAGGCGGCGGTGGTAATGGTGGTCGTTTTTCTGGATCTGATTTAGCCGATATTATCATTTTAAGCAGCCTTGGTCGCGGTTCATCTGGTGGCTGGTCATCTGGCGGTGGCTTCGGAGGAGGATCTGGAGGCTTTGGTGGTGGCTTTGGTGGCGGAGGTTTTTCTGGTGGTGGAGCTGGTGGAAGTTGGTAGATATGATTCTTGATTAAGGATTTTTTGATTTATGATGCTATTCAATTAAAAACTTATTTTTAATGGAATCTAAATTACTTGTAAAATCTAAAATTGATTTTTCTACAAGATTATTACCAATTCTAATAATTCCTTTTGGAATATTTATGCTTTTTGTCAGCCAATTCTTTTTAAGAGACATTTTGACACAGACCTATCCACAATTAATTAATATAATTTTTGGAATAATTACTGGAACCTTAGGACTATTCTCTATAAGATCAGTTTTCACAAGAAATTGGATATATTTTATATATAATGATCAAATTATCCTAAAATCATTATTAGGTAATTTTGAAAAATCTATTCCAAAAAAAGACATCATCTCTTGGTCGGAAATCAAACGAAAAAACAAAAAAAGTGAATGGTTAGACTTAGTGTTTTTTACAGAAAAAAAGAAATATACAATCAGTTCATATGAATTTGAAAACTACGAAAAATTAAAAATAAATATAACTAAAGACATCCCTAAAGACCATGCAGAAATCATTGACTCTAATTATTTAAAAATTATTACAATAGTAATATTTTCTTTTTTTGGAATTGTATGTTTTAATATTTGCTATGAGTATTTTAATAACCAAAGCAATCCAATAAACGATTCTCATTTAATCATAATTAAAGATGAGATAACAAACAAACCTAAAATAAATAAAGGTTCTAAAGGTCGTCGCTCAATAGATATCCAGTTAAAATCTATTCCTGAATTTGTTTTTGATATATCTGGAGAAACTTACCACGCAACATATGCAAAAGATTATGTAAAGTCTGTAAAAATTGGTGATACTATAGAACTAAAAATTTTAAAAGACATTTATGAAAAGAAGATAACTAAAACTAAGCCTTTATCTTTTTTAGAAAAATCCAATCGTTATTCAACAATTAAGGTATATGAATTAAGTTTCAAAGAAAAAAAGTTTTTAAGCATTGAAGATTATAACAAAGCCATAAATAAAAACGAACCTTTATATTGGTTTATATTAATTTTGGGATTCTTTTCATTTTTTGTGGCTATTGCAGGTATATTTCACGAAGAAGAAACCTTATGGGATGAAGAAGATTGAATATAACAGTTTATCTCACCCTACTCTTCATCACCAAATAATGCAACAATTTTGGAAAGAAGCGCTTAAGATAAACTCCAAGCGTTTCTTTCCTTCCTATGTATACTTCAAATTTTTGTTTTTCAATAGCTTTCACCATTCGTTGTGCAAATACAGAAACAGGCAATCCATTTTTTGTTGCCTCATCATCATCTATTTGTTTTGAGCCATCTGCAGTTAATGCATTTTTAGCCACATTTGTCTGAATAAATCCAGGACAAATCATTGTTACACTAATTCCGTCTTTTTGATGCTCCATTCGCATCACATCAAAAAAACCATGCAAAGCATGTTTTGCACCACAATAGCCAGAACGATACGGTGACCCAAATTTCCCCATCAAACTAGTCACCACAGCAAAATGCCCTGATTGATTTTGAATAAAATGAGGCAAGATAGCTTTGGCTAACGCTACATTGGCTAAATAATCTACTTCAATTAGTTTTTTATCAACTTCAAAGCTAGTATCTGCAATTAAAGAACGTTGACTTATTCCTCCATTACAAATTAAAACATCTATTCTACCAAAAAAAATTATTGCTTTGTTCACATTATTTTTAGCATTGTCAAAATCTGACAAATCAAATGGAAGAACTTGAGTTGAGGAATTACAATTAGCTTTAACTCTTTCTAATTCAGCTACATTACGTCCAGAAAGAATAAGTTTACAATTCTTTTTTGCCAATTCATAAGCCAATCCCTCTCCTATTCCTGAAGAAGCGCCTGTAATCCATACAACTTTATTATTTACTTCCATAACATGCAATATAACTATTTTAACTGTTGAAATCTCATTAAACACTTTAAAAATAAACGTTTTTTCCCTGAATAAAATCAGTTGTTTCACTTATAATCCAGTGTCTTAAAATAATAAAATTTGTGATATATTAAATTGATAATCAATTACTTATTACAAACTAAAATTATTAAAACATGAAAAGAATTTTTAAAGGCACATTAAAAGGACAACTCTGCGAAGATTGTCTAGAATTTGTTGCCAATGCAGAGGTATTATTATATCTCCCATACCGAAAAGAAGTAGCTAATAGTGCTGTTGCTAGTGCTAAAGAGACCTTTCATTTAGTTACAAAAGAAGAAGCAAAACAAAGAGAAAGCCTCCTAATTGCAAGAACAGTAGCTGATGACAATGGAAATTTTGAATTTAGTATTGATGAAAAGTACGCAAATTCTGCTTTTGACATCGATTTTGTTTGCGGAACTGTTCCGCCTAAAATTCCAAAACCTAAGAGAATTGATCCTCTTCAATTTCACATTACTACATTGGCAATGGAATGGAGAGTAGATGAATCACAAGATTATATCTTCTTTAAATGGGAACATGAGATTTCATACAAATTTTGGTGTTACATTAGAGGACATTACTTTGATGCATGGGTAATTTGTGGTCGTTTGTTAAATTGCAAAACAAACACACCTATTCCTAACGCAAAAGTCACTGCTTTTGACGCCGATTTTTTAACTGATGACAACTTAGGATCTGCTACAACTGATAGTAATGGTCATTTTAGAATTGATTATTCTTCTATAAAATTTAAACAAACCTTTTTGTCACCTTTAATTAATGTTGAAACTGATCCAGGTTTACCACTAACTTTTCAAAGTGGTCCAGATGTCTACTTCAAAGCAGAAATAGCAGGTACAACTTTAATTAATGAAACTAGAGCAAATGCAAGAAAGAACGTAGGTTATTGTCTTTGTGTAAAATTATGTTCTGAGGTAAATGTAGTAAATCCAGAAGATCCTAATTTCCCAAGTGCTTGGACAGGAATTGGTAATGCTTTTAGTGCTTCATATGGTACAAATAGTTATGATTTTGATGTTGACGGTTATGCGGGCTCAGGAAAAAATGCGTTATTTGGGACAATTCGTCTCACAGGACAAGCCGCGTTAAAATCAGGATCAGGGAATCCTATCGAGTATCGCTTTTTAATAAGCGACACAACAACTCCAAATGGAAGTCCAAGTCCTGCAATAGGAAACTTCTCAAAAATCATTGGAGTTACTCCAAATTTATTTGCACCAAGTGTGGTTTCTAAATTAACTCGAAAAGTATATTCTCCAATAAATAATGAAATCTTTGTAACAAGCGATCAAAGCGACTTTGATAGTCAAGGATGGTTTGATGTAAACCATGCTATAGAAAGAGCCTTAATTAATGCTGGATTAACTTTGGCCGACTTAAATTCGTACAATATTATTGAAGAAGACACGCTTATTTCATTAAATACTGCAGCTTTAACTACAGCTCCAGATGTTCCAAATACTATAAACCCTGGTCAAGCAATACCTGCTGCAAATAAAATACCTTTAGAAAAATTTGCAATACGATTTGAAATAAGAGAGGTGGTAAACAAACCACTAAATCAATTTAATGTTGTTCCAGGAAATGGTAAAACACTCAATTCGGTTATTATGAATAATAATCCTGTAGTATTAAAATTATCTATAGCCGAATTAGAAACTAATGGTTTATGTACACCAATAAACGGAACTTTACATGCAAAATATACAGTTTATCATCCTCATCTTACTTCATCTTCATTGCATTTGAGAAATAACAGCAATACTGTTAATAGAGCAATAACTGATGGAATCCTTCCACTTAGTAGTAACGTTAATCCTGCTATAGATGAAAGAACAAGCAATAGCTGTCAACTAAACAACCCTCCTAATGATATGACTCGTTGTACATATATTTTAAAACTATATGCAAGAGCTCGAATGCACAACGGAGATGTTGCCCTGTCTGACAGCGGACCTGTTGAACAGATTTTCTTCTATGACGTATAACATCAATCTTAAAAGCAGCTTAAATAGCTGCTTTTTTTATTTTACATCAAAGTAAGTAGTAACAAATCACTAAAAACAATTAAATCAAAAAAGGGGAAAAAACCCTGTTAAAAAGAGCATAATTCCCTGAATTATTTTTTAACACCTGCCTCATCTTTGCATTATACAATTAGATAACTAACACAAACAATAGATGAAAAAAATTTTAATAACAGCAGTTCTAATATTAATTGGGGGATTAATGACTGCGCAAAATAATTACAATGTTGAAAAAGAAAGTGAAACTAAAAAATGGGCTTGGTCACATTCAAATTTAGGTAACGGCATAAGTTTGGATTATTTTTTTGAAAAAGATCAAACTTACGAAGTAACTTTTTGGATTAAAACGTCTTCAAATGTTTCTAAACCAAATAAAAAAGTCTTACAATCTTCAATTAATGTAAGAACGGCTTCAAATGTAGCTTATAATAAATTTGAATACACATTTCCTGAGTTTTCTGAGTATAGTGAAATAGTGTGGTCACAAAAAGCTGGAGAAAAATTTAATCAATGGCAACAAAAGAAAATTTATTTCACTCCAAAATACAATAACTTACAATTGTGGTTATTTCCTTTAATGACAGCTAATGCAAACGATAATGGAGGGGCTAGAATAGAAATGGAAATTGATAATATAGTCATTAAGAAAAGTTCAGATAGACAACTTGGTTTATCTTCATTATAAATGCAAGAGCAGCTTAGTTAAGCTGCTCTTTATATTTTAAAACATACCACCTATTCGAGATGGTTTATCTTTTGCTCCAAATTTCACTAACTTATAAGTCAATGAAAACATAACATAACGCTTTAAAACGGTATTTTCTTGATCTACAATTTCGGTAGCTGTCACGTTTCTTACATTACTTTGATTTTGATTTAAAAGATCATACACTTTTACTTTAGCTAAAAACAAATCTTTATAAAACGAATATGATAAACTTGTGTTCAACAAATAAAAATCATTTTTAAAATTTCCTGCAGACCCTGAATTATAATTGTACCCAAAATCATTACCCAAAACCCACTTTTTTGGCCAATAAGTAGTTACTTGCAAATTAAATTTATGTGATAAATTATCGGTTTTATCAATGGTATAATTATCATAATTTAAGAATTGTTTTCGAAAATTATAAGAAGGAGAAATAGTGATTTTATCTGCCCATTCATAAGTAAATCTAGCATTAGGTGATATCGTATAGGTAGAAGCGGTAAACATTTGCCCATCTACAAAACCTTTATCGTAATCTAAACTATTATTCAAACGTAATTCGTAACGATAATTAATTTTATCTTTTTTAATAGATTTATTCCAAAATGTTCCAAAACTAAGATTATTGGTTCCGCTAATATTAACGTAAGTGGTTGTTCTCTTTCTATTTTGGTCAAAAGTTGTCACAGGGATTACTTCTGACTCATTATAATTTAGAAAAGAATAAATACCATAACCCGAACGAGTACTGTAATCGTAATTTCTGTATGAAAAATGAATACTGTGTTGCTTATTTATATCCAAATTAGCGTTTCCAATTACCGTATTTAAAGGGTTGGATAAATTTTGAATTGGCAACAATTGTGATGAGTTAGGTACTTGATAATCTAAATTATAATATAACCCAATGTTTTTAGATTTAGAAAATTTATACGATCCATAAAAATTTGCCATTGGCAACACAAAATTCTTATCTAAACGCGATATAACTCCTAAATAATCAGAACCATTAGTATTATGGATTGATTTTGTTCCTAATGTAAGATTAAAATTATATTTCTTCTTCTGAGCATTTAGACCTGCAAACGAATACAATTCGTTGGATTTTGATTTATAATTCATTGTTAACAAATCATTCTGAATAGAATATTCATCTATAGAATCATCAAAATCGAAAGTCTCCTGTTTATTTTCATTATACTTATAACCAATTTGAGCACCAATTTTTACAGTTAATGAATCGGTTATTGGTTCGTTATATTCCAATGTAACGGAATAATTGTCGTTTTTTAAATTTCCTATGCTTTTTTGATTACGAATATCAGATGCAGTTGAATTTTGATAAAAGTTAGTTAATGAGTTTACCTGTGAATTTTCTTTGTTTTCACTATTGTCATTTTCTATATCTAACGAAACATTTCTTCCTTTTCTTTTAAATGTCTTGGTCAAAGTTGTATTGTTTTGAAATGACTTATTGTTAGATTCCGAATAATTATTTGAAGTAAAATCATTTAGTAATACACTATTCTCATAAGAAGAACTTTGTGAATTACTGTAATTTTTTCTTTCGCTTTGACTTAATTTTGGTTGAAAAACTATAGACAAAGTTGAATCAATTTTCACATCAGCAGTTAAATTAAAATTATTGTACTGTGAATCTGTTCTTGTATCTGATGCTGAAATAGTGTTAAAAATTCCTGTAGGCAATAAAGTAGTCCTATTGGTTTTGTTACTGTTTTCATTATTAGTCCCAGAATGAAAAAAACTACTAGAAAAATCAACTTTTTTGAAATATTCATCGGAATAATTAATTCCAACTAAATCTGATTTTGTAATCCCTGTATTAGAACCAAAATTTTGTCCATTATACCAATAACTTCCATTTTCTCCTGCATACAAACGATTTCCGCCTCTACCGCCCCCCATATTATCAAAAATTTCATCCATTGAAAAGCCTACCGAATTAATGTTATTGGCTGAAGCTAGAAGGCTAAGTTTTGTTTTGTTTTTAAAATAGTTTATAATTCCGCTTGACTCATAGCGTTTGCTACTTCCAGAACCAGCCATAGCTTTACCAAAAAAACCTTTATTCTTATTCTCATCAATAGTCAAATTAATACTCGCATTATTAGTCGATGCATTTGCTCCTGTTTTTTCCTCTTTCTTAGTCTTAGTATCTGTAACCTGAACTTTATTAATAATATTTGAAGGCAAATTTTGCAATGCTACTTTTCCGTCTTTGTCAAAAAAAGGCTTTCCGTTAACTAAAATTTGGTTTACTTCTTTTCCGTTTACTGATATTTTTCCATCAGTATCAATTTCAACACCTGGCAATTGTTTTAAAAGTGATTCTACATTAGAATCAGGGCGAACTTTAAAAGATTCTGCATTAAACTCTAAAGTATCTTTTTTAATTCTAATGGGAGGCGCTTCAGATTTAATGACAATTTCACCAAGCAATTTTGCTTGTTCCTTTAAAATTATAGTCCCAAAATCTCTGTTCTCA
Source organism: uncultured Flavobacterium sp. (assembly GCA_964565035.1). GTDB lineage: Bacteria > Bacteroidota > Bacteroidia > Flavobacteriales > Flavobacteriaceae > Flavobacterium. The sequence goes on from CAZMCP010000066.1 coordinate 10,745, forward strand.
GCAATTTCATTCAAATTAATTTTATAATCCTCAAACCCTACCATAGATACTTTTAGATTAACAGGATTATTAATCTTTTTTAAATCAAATGAAAAGACACCACTTTTATTAGTAATTGTATAATCTACTAAAGAAGAGTCTTTAGCAATAGAGACATAAACGGTTACAGACTCTAAAGGCAATTTAGACTTTTCGTCAAGAATTTTACCTTTGAATTTAATCGAGTTTTGAGCTACAATTTGTAGTGAAAATAAAGCAAGCGCTATTAGTAGTGACTTTTGGAACATTGAAAATTATTAAAAAAAAAAACGGTTTTAATGACTATTCATTAAAACCGCGAATTAAATACTTTCTTATTGAAGAAATAGAGTCTTTTGATTTTTTTTAACAGATTATTTCTGTCTAAAGTAAATATCCATTGGAACTCCTGAAAAATCCCAATTCTCTCTTATTTTATTTTCTATAAATCTTTTATAAGGGTCTTTCACATACTGAGGTAAATTGGCAAAAAACACAAATTGTGGCACCGGAGTAGGCAATTGCATACAATATTTAATTTTGATGTATTTCCCTTTTAAAGCTGGTGGTGGCATGTGCTCAATAATATTAAGCATGTGTTCATTGAATTTTGAAGTAGAAATTCGTTGACTACGATTTTCATATACTTTTACAGCAGTTTCTAATGCTTTTAATAATCTTTGTTTAGTTAAAGCTGAAACAAACAAAATAGGTACATCTGTAAAAGGTTCTATCTCTTTACGTATTTTAGCTTCATAGTCACGAGTTGACATAGTGTCTTTTTCAACCAAGTCCCACTTGTTAACTAATATTACAATTCCTTTTCTATTTTTTTCTGCTAACCAAAAGAT
>CAZMCP010000067.1:0-11125 GCA_964565035.1 uncultured Flavobacterium sp.
ATTGTATCTGCTGCTATGGATACAGTTACCGAAAGCGCTATGGCTATTGCGATGGCTCAAGAAGGAGGTATAGGAGTATTGCATAAAAATATGTCTATAAAAAAACAAGCTGCTGAGGTTCGTAAAGTAAAACGTGCTGAAAGCGGTATGATACTTGATCCAGTAACATTGCCTTTAAATGCTTTAGTAGCAGATGCAAAAAAAGCTATGCAAGAATATGGTATTGGAGGAATTCCTGTAGTTGATGCAAATGGAATATTAAAAGGAATTGTAACCAATAGAGATTTGCGTTTCGAAAAAGATAACGACAGAGTTATTACTGAAGTAATGACTTCACAAAATTTAATAACTGCACCAGAAGGAACAAATTTAGCTAAAGCCGAAGAGATTTTGCAAGGTAATAAAATTGAAAAATTGCCTGTTGTAAATGCTGATAATAAGTTAGTTGGATTAATCACTTTTAGAGATATCACAAAACTGACTCAAAAACCTAATGCTAATAAAGATAAGTTTGGACGTTTAAGAGTAGCTGCTGCTTTAGGAGTTACAGCAGATGCTGTTGAAAGAGCAGAAGCTTTAGTAAATGCTGGAGTCGATGCAGTGATTATAGATACAGCACACGGACATACAAAAGGGGTAGTTGAGGTTTTAAAACAAGTTAAAAATAAATTCCCTGAGTTAGATGTGGTAGTAGGAAATATTGCTACGGCAGAAGCTGCATTATATTTGGCTCAAAATGGTGCCGACGCAGTGAAAGTAGGCATAGGTCCGGGCTCTATTTGTACTACTCGTGTTGTTGCAGGTGTTGGTTTTCCACAATTCTCGGCAGTGTTAGAAGTTGCTGCAGCTTTAAAAGGAAGTGGTGTTCCAGTAATTGCAGATGGTGGTATTCGTTATACAGGTGATATTCCTAAAGCTTTAGCAGCAGGTGCAAACTGTGTAATGTTAGGGTCATTATTAGCAGGTACAAAAGAATCTCCTGGTGAAACAATAATTTTTGAAGGAAGAAAATTCAAATCATATCGCGGAATGGGTTCTGTTGAAGCTATGAAAGAAGGTTCTAAAGACCGTTATTTCCAAGATGTAGAGGATGATGTAAAAAAATTAGTACCTGAAGGGATTGTAGGTCGTGTTCCTTATAAAGGTGAACTCAACGAAAGTATGTTACAATTTATAGGTGGTCTTAGAGCAGGTATGGGATATTGCGGATCAGCTACTATTGATGATTTACAGGAAAAAGGAAAGTTTGTTAGAATCACTTCAAGCGGAATTAGTGAAAGTCATCCACACAATGTAACAATTACTAAAGAAGCTCCAAATTACTCTCGATAAAATTAGTTTAAAATAGTAAAAGGATACATCTTTAGATGTATCCTTTTTTAGTTTTTAATGATGCTCGCCAATAATTTTTTATCTCCTACAACCCATAATATATCATTTTCTTCAAGTATTAAGTGTGATTCAGGGTTAAGAATACGTTTTCCATTTCTTTCTATCCCAACAACTAGACCGTTTGTTTTTTCTCTAATTTTAGATTCACGAATACTTTTTCCTATATATTCTAGGTTTTTTAATTTTAAATGTTGTAAAACAATATCGGTTTCTTCAGCTTCTTCTGGTGGCTCTATTTCGTTTTGATTAAGGTATTTTTTAAATTTTTTCACTTGTGTGTCTGTACCAATAACGCATACTTCATCTTTTGGAAATAAACGTTCATTTCTGTTGGGCATATTAATGGTGATATCGCCTCTTTTAATGAATGCAATATTGATTCCTGTTTTTTCTCGTATACGAAGTTCTTCTAAGGTTTTTCCAATAATATTTGAGGAAGGAGCAATATCAAAAGTAGCCATGTGACCATCCCAAGGGGTTAGATCCTTCCTAAGGTGTTTTAATTTATCAATTTCTCGTTCATTAAAGTTACTTAAAAAGTGTTTTTCAATTCTCAGATAACGTGTCTGTATTCTTTTGGGAAAAGTAAAATATATTATTGTAACAGTTAATAATGAAAGTAGTGCCGTAAAGGGAGAAAAGAAATTGTTTACAATAAAACCAATAAAGAATAAACCTAATGCTATTCTAAAAAAAATTAAAAGCATTATTGGACCTCTTTGTTTTTTGTTTGTAAAAAGTTCATTAACTGCTTCTGTAGCTATTTTTCTTAAAGACAAAGCCCATAAAAAAGGAGCTACTAAAATAAGAGTAATGAAAGCAGCTAAGGAGTGTCCAAATTGGATTTTTTGTACAAAAGGTAAAAGGTATTTGCTTGAAAGTAATATAATTGCAATTATAATTATTGTGTGTAGTACAATTTGAAATAAATAAGCCCTGAGTGCTATTTGTAACGAGGTCATAATTTTTATTGCATCTGCATTAGCACTATAATCTTGAATACTTTTTACCCACTTTCTAGGAAGTTTTTTTTCTAAATAAATGGCCAATGGTGTTCCTATTGCTACCATGTATGGTGTTGTAAAAGTAGTTATTGCTGAAACTGCTACAATTATGGGGTATAAAAAATCACTAGTAACATGTAATGATGAACCGAGTGTTGCTATAATAAATGAAAATTCACCAATTTGAGATAAGCTAACACCAGTTTGAACAGATTGTTTTAAAGGTTGTCCTGCTAATAAAGAGCCAATAGTAGAGCTAAAAGACTGCCCTGTAATTGTGATTATAGTTAATAGTATTACAGGGAGTGCATATTCAACTAATGTGTCTGGATTGATTAACATTCCTACAGATACAAAAAACACAGCTCCAAATAAATCTTTAACAGGTTTCACCAGATGCTCTATATGTTCAGCTTGTGTAGTTTCGGCAATGATTGATCCCATAATAAATGCTCCTAAAGCTGGAGAGAAACCTACATTTGAAGCTAAAATTACCATGACTAAGCACAGTGCTATTGATAATATCAAAAGCATTTCATCAGAAAGTAAATGTTTTGTTTTTTTTAATAATGTGGGAACAAAAAAGATGCCTCCAACAAACCAAATCGTAAGAAAGAAAATTAGTTTTAAAACAGATAAAAATAATTCACTTCCAGAAAATTGTTGGCTAACTGCTATGGTAGAAAGTAATACCATCATTAATATTGCTATAATGTCTTGAACTATTAAAGCTCCTATTACATTACCAGCAAATTTTTGGGCTTTAACACCTAATTCGTCAAAAGTTTTGAGAATAATAGTTGTAGATGAAATGGAAAGCATAACTCCTAAAAAAATACTATCCATAGTTTTCCAGTTCATTAACTGGCCAGCTGTAAAACCAGCAAATATCATGAAAATAATTTGTGAAGTAGCTGTTATTGAAGCAGTACCACCAACTTTGACAAGTTTTTTAAAACTAAATTCTAGACCAAGACTGAATAATAAAAATACAATTCCAATTTCTGCCCAGACTTCAATACTATGCACATCTTTTATAGAAGGGAAAAAATCAAAATGACTTCCCGCTAAAAAGCCAGCAATCAAGTAACCTAAAACTAATGGTTGCTTTAGTATTTTAAATATAAGGACAGCAATTCCCGCAGTCATTAATATTAGACCTAAATCACTTATTAAGGGTTGTAGTGTTGTAGTTGCAGATCCAACAGTTAAAAGCATAAGTCTTAGTTTAATTCATTTGCTTATTACAACTTGTAAAATACAAAAAAGTTTGGAATTTTTAAAATATGTATGTTTAATAAGTAGATTTTTGTTTGTGAATTAAATATTTTTGGTGCTTTAAATTTTTTTGACCCTATTTTTTTGTGGGTTTAATTATTAAAATGATAAAAATATATTGGTTATGCATATTTTTTTTAGGGGTTTGTTATATTTATAATGAATTTTAAATATTCAAGCTATGAAAAGAAAGTATTTTTTAGTCTTTGTGTTGGTTTTCTTAGCCACAAGTTGTTTGATTGTTGATTTTTCTTTTGGAAAAACGGTTACAGGCGCTAGTCCAAAGTTTGATAGTGGCGACACTGCATGGATGATTGTGGCATCAGCATTGGTATTATTAATGACACCCGGATTAGGTTTTTTCTATGGCGGTATGGTGGGTAAAAAAAATGTTATTAGTACTATGTTGCAGAGTTATGTATCCATGGTTGTAGTTACAATTTTATGGGTAGTTATAGGGTACGGACTGTCTTTTGGCGACTCGATTTATGGCATTATAGGTAATCCTTTTAAAAACTTATTTTTTAATCAAGTTGGAACAAGTTCATTTTGGGAATTAGCACCTACGATCCCTTTGTTGTTATTTGCTCTTTTTCAAGCAAAATTTGCAATTATAACACCTGCTTTGGTTACAGGAGCTTTTGCTGAGCGTATTCGGTTTTGGTCGTATTTATTATTTATAGTGCTCTTTGTGTTAATTGTTTATGCACCACTAACCCATATGGCTTGGCATCCCAATGGAATCTTTTTTAAGTTAGGGATATTAGATTTTGCAGGCGGAATCGCGGTGCACATGAGTGCAGGTTGGGCGGCTTTGGCAGGTGCAATATTTTTAGGTAAACGTAAAGAAGTAAGTCACAATCCAGCAAGAGTTACCTATGTGCTTTTAGGTACAGGTTTGTTATGGTTTGGGTGGTTTGGTTTCAATGCTGGTTCTGCTTTTGGAGCCAATGGGTTAGCAGTACAAGCTTTATCTACGACAACGGTTGCAGCAGCTGCAGCGGCAATGACTTGGGGATTTTTTGATAAAATTAATAGCCGTAAATTTTCAGCTTTAGGATTATGTATAGGAGCAGTTGTTGGTTTAGTAGCAATTACACCAGCAGCTGGTTTTGTGAGTATTCCTCATGCTATTTTTATAGGAATGGTAAGTAGTGTTGTAAGTAATATTTTAGTCGAAAAATTTCCCAAAGGAAAAATTGATGATGCTCTTGATGTGTTTAGTTGTCATGGAGTAGGAGGAATGGTTGGAATGTTACTTACTGGTGTTTTTGCTTCTAAAGAAATAAATCCGGCAATAGAACATCAAGGATTGATTTTTGGAGAATACCGTTTGTTTTTAAGCCATTTTTTTGTTTTAGTTATAGTTTCTTTATTCTCTTTTGTAATGTCTTATTTGCTTTTTTATCTAGTAAATTTGATATCTCCTTTACGGGTTAGTGAAGAAAAAGAAATCTTAGGATTAGATATTTCGCAACATGGTGAATATTTATAATAAAAAAAGCCAGCTATTAGCTGGCTTTTTTTATTTAGGTTGCTCGAATAGTTTTATTAATTCAGGGTTAAACATTTTTATATAAAAAACGAATCCAATTGTAACTAATATAAATAAAATTGAAAAAAATAGTAAAGTAATAATACAGGTTAATAAAACATTAATTAGTATATTTTTAAAGGCTTTTTCTCTGTAAAAATTTTTAAAAAAATACAATAGAAGAAAAGGAACAGTAATAATATATATGAATGAAATTATAAAGACTGTGTTAGCATCATTATTAAAAATATAATTAATTGGGTTTATTATAATAATTCCAATTAAAGTGTAGAATGAAAAGAAAAATGAATTTATAACTATATGTTCAAAATAATTATGATTCCATTTAGTAAAAGCTAACTTTGTTATTAGTGCAAAGAAAGGTATTAAAGATAGTGATATAAGGGAATTATATGTTTTTATGAAATTTACATAAGAATTCATCCATTTATTGTCATTTTGCATTGCAGTGTTCCCTAAACTAACCATTTCTTCCAAATCAATTATTTTGAAAGAGATAAAAGTTGAAATACCACTCAATACAAAAGCTAACAAAATAGGTTTGTAGTGATTAACTCGATTGCCGTCTATAAATTCTCGAGCTGTTTTGCCAGGGTTTTTTAATAGTTGTTTTACAGAATATAAAAAGCCTTTATTAGTATGCAATAATGTATATTGAATTTCATCCCAAATATACTTTTTGTCAATTCGTTTGTATTTTTTTTGGCCGCAATTTCCACAAAAATTAGAAGCTATTGGCTCATTACAATTTAAACAATTAGCCTGCATACTTTTATTTCAATTTTCGATTTTTTATTTCTTCATTTATGCTTTTTAAATTAATAAACAAAGGCAAAAGTGTGAGAGGTGATATAAAAACAGGTAGTAATGTTGCAAAATTAATCTTTTCAAACTCTTTAGTATAAAAAAGATATCCTAAGAAGCATGAAATAAAAAAATAGACAATTAGAATTCCAATGAGTAAACCTTTGATTTGGTTTCTTTTTTTTAATAAGTCTTGATCATTTGTCTCAGAATATGTGTTTTTCATTGTGTTAAGTTTATTTGTTTATTTAATTTTATTAAATCATTCGAAAGATATTAATTAAAGCGAATATTCCAAAATGGAAATTTTCGTTTTATTTGTAAAAAAAAAACCAAGCCTTTAAATTAAGTTAATTATTAAAGGCTTATTTAATGTTGTTTTGTGATTAGATCTTATTAGTTAATCAAATCCCCAAATAATTACTTGGTGTAATTACTTTTAATTCGGCTTTAATAGTATCAGAAACATTTAAAGTTTCTATAAAAGCATGAATTGATTCTTTATTAATTACTGAATTGGTTCTAGTTAAATCTTTCAAGGCTTCATACGGATTAGGATAGCCTTCACGACGCAAAATTGTTTGAATTGCCTCAGCTACCACTGCCCAGTTTTTCTCTAAATCTTCGGCAAATTTATCTTCGTTTAATAATAATTTATTTAACCCTTTTAAAGTCGCTTCAAAAGCAATTAAGGTATGTCCCATTGGTACTCCAATATTACGTAAAACTGTACTGTCAGTTAAATCGCGTTGTAGTCTCGATATTGGCAGTTTAGCCGATAAATGTTCAAAAATAGCATTGGCAATACCTAAATTTCCTTCTGAATTTTCAAAATCAATAGGATTTACTTTATGTGGCATTGCTGAAGATCCAATCTCTCCGGCTTTGATTTTCTGCTTGAAATAATCCATCGAAACATACGTCCAAATATCACGATCCAAATCGATTAAAATAGTATTGATTCGCTTTAAAGCATCAAAAAATGCTGCAAAATGGTCGTAATGTTCTATTTGAGTTGTTGGGAACGAATGGTGTAAACCTAAAATATCTTGTACAAAGTTGGTTCCAAATGCTTTCCAGTCATTATTTGGGTAGGCAACTTTGTGGGCATTGTAATTACCTGTAGCGCCACCAAATTTAGCTGCGAACGGAATGTTGTATAACAAACGCATTTGTTCTTCTAAACGTTCTACAAAAACCAATATTTCTTTTCCTAAACGGGTAGGAGAGGCGGGTTGTCCGTGAGTACGAGCTAACATTGGAATGTCTTTCCATTCAACACTCAATTCTTTTAATTTAGATACTAGATTAATTAATGAAGGTAAATACACTTTTTCATAAGCTTCTTTGGTTGAAAGCGGAATAGCGGTATTGTTGATATCTTGAGAGGTTAATCCAAAGTGAATAAACTCTTTGTATTGCTGTAATCCTAAACCATCAAATTTAGTTTTGATGAAGTATTCAACGGCTTTAACGTCGTGATTAGTTGTTTTTTCGGTTTCTTTAATCCAAAGTGCATCTTCAGTAGAGAAATTCTCATACATTTTGCGTAATTCAGGAAACAAGTTTTTATCTATCCCTGCTAATTGCGGAATACCTGATTCGCAAAGTGCAATAAAATATTCAACTTCGATTAAAACACGGTATTTAATTAAAGCTTCTTCAGAAAAATAAGGAGATAGAGAAACCTTTTTATTTCTATAACGACCGTCAATTGGTGATATAGCATTCAATTCAGTTAGTTGCATGTGTTGTGTGTTGTTTAAGAAAGCGCAAAAATAATTATAAGTTATGAGTTATAAGTTATGAGTGCGATTTTTTTTACTGATTATTGTAATTGAAATTGAATTTTTGAAAGTCCTTCACTTGCACTCATTTTTAAAACTTCTAATGGATTGTCCAAATCGTAAATTTTAGCTGGGTTTGGGTCGATATAATAAACTGGGGCATAATTTTTTGCATAATGCATTAATCCCGCAGCCGGATAGACTTGTAATGAAGTTCCAATAATAATGACAATATCAGCTTCTTCCATCATTGGTATAGCATCATCAATTGCAGGAACTGCTTCACCAAACCAAACTATATCTGGGCGAAGTTGTTCCGCATTTTCGTTTACATCTCCTATATGAACATCATTTTCCCAAAATATACTTTCATTTTCAGAAAACTCACCTCGAACTTTTACCAACTCACCATGTAAATGAAGAATTTTCGAGCTTCCAGCTCTTTCATGTAAATTATCGACATTTTGAGTAATAATTTGAACGTCAAAATCTTTTTCCATGTCGGCTAGAATCTCGTGTCCGCGATTGGGTTTTACTTGCTTCAACTGTGCTCTGCGCTTGTTGTAAAAATCCAAGACTAAGGCCGGATTTTTCCACCAGCCTTCGGGAGAAGCCACGTCCATGATGTCATGGTTTTCCCATAATCCGTTGGAATCCCTAAACGTACTGATGCCGCTTTCGGCACTCATTCCTGCTCCAGTTAAAACAACTATCTTTTTCTTCATTTTAATTTTATCTTTGTCGAAAATAAAGAAAATTATCCATTTATGGAATCGCTGTTTCAAGACGAAAATTATTTACAGTACTTAGAAGAATTTATTACAGAGAGCAGAAAGGAAGGGTTTAAAAGGGTTTTAGCCGATAGAACCAAACATTTTACAGTGGTTTGTGAAGATGTGTATCAGTTGCACAATACTAGTGCGGTAATGCGTAGTTGTGAAGTTTTTGGAATTCAAGAATTGAATGTTGTAGAACAAAAGTTTGGAAAAAAAATTGACAAAGAAATTGCATTAGGTGCAGAAAAATGGGTAGATATAAATCGTTTTTCGAATATACAGGAATGTATTAATGATTTGAAAGCTAAAGGTTATCAACTTATTGCGACAACTCCCCATGAAAATGATTGTATGTTAGAAGATTTTGATATAACGAAACCTTCAGCAATTTTTTTTGGTACTGAAAGACATGGGCTTTCTGAAGAAGTAATCAATCAAGCAGATGGTTATTTAAAAATACCAATGGTTGGTTTTACAGAAAGTTTGAATATTTCAGTTTCAGCAGCAATTATTTTACAGAATATCTCTACGCGACTGCGTCACTCTGAAATCAATTGGAAACTTACCGAAACAGAGTTGTTGGAAAAAAGAATCGATTGGGCTCGTAAATCGATTAAAGACATTGATTTTATTACACAAAAATATTTGGAAAGTAAAGAAAAATAGAATGGTTTGAAAAGAAAAAAGACTGGTTTGCCAATCTTTTTTTAATTATTTCTTCTTCAAAATTTTATATTCTTCGTAGCAACCATTTATGGCATCCAGAACCTGAAGATCATTGGCAGATTTGGTAAAAGCTTCAGAATAGTTACAACGCTCCAGAATTTCAAGTAATTCTTTTTCGTTGATGCCAAACATTAGATAAATAGTCTGACGGTCGTATTTATTTTGAAGGATATTGCGAAGATTTTCGTCATTGCGAATTTCACGAAGTTTTTTAAGCTCTTTTGGTCTTTTGCCAAAAAAGTTATACAAAGCGTCGGCAGGATTAAACAAAGAACCCATAACTCTATTAAAGGCATTAGGTGAATTTTCTCCACCTTCATATCTTTTAGTTAAACCAGCAATAGAATACCAGTAGTTTTCTCTTTCTGGAATTAATTTAGCATCAACTTCAAGATAACCAGTAAGAGTGTAAGGAGGAATAACAATTTCCTCTAAGGCATAAGCTTTTTCAGTAAGTTTGATTCTAGAGTTTTGACTTTTTATCCAGTCGTTTGTAACTTTAATTTCTATAGACTGAAATCCTAGACAAGAAATTAGCAATACATCATTAACATCGGCATTAATTTCAAAATTACCTTTAGAGTCTGAGATTGCCCCTCTAACTTTGTTAGTATTTACAATGTTTGCATTCCATATAGGAAGTAAAGTATTGTCGTTTATGATAGTACCTTTTACAGATGTCTCTTGTGAAAATCCTGAAAGGGTGAATATGAATATAAAGAAAACAGTAAAATATCTCATGCCTAAATTTGTTGGGCTAATGTAATTATTCATTACGAGATATTTTACTGTTTTTATAGAATTATAAGAAAATTAACAAAAAGTGTTAATCTCTTCTTGGTCTTCTTGATCTAGGTTGATCAGATGAAGGAGCAGAACGTCTTGGTGCTGCTGTTGAACGTCTTTCGTTTCTTGGAGCTCTATCCGAAGAATCGCTTCTTCTTTCTGTAGGTCTTCCTTCACCACGTCTTTCCGTTCTTGGAGCTCTGTCAGATGAACGAGATTCGCTTCTTCCTCCAAAACCACCTTCTCTTCTTCCGCCTGAGCTTCTTTCTCCTCTAAAACCGCCATCTCTACGTCCTCCAGAATTTCTTCCGTTATGATCACGACGTGATGAATTTCCTCCACCATCATTTTTAGAGATTTCAACATTGATTCTTCTACCGTTAAGGTCATAACCGTTTAAGATGTCCATAACTTTAGCAGTGTGTTCTCCATCAGTATTAAAGAAAGAGAATCCTTCTTTAACATCTACTTTGAATACGTCATCGCGTCCTAATTCTAGAGTTTCTTTCAAGAAATCTTTTAATTGCATCCAATCAAAATCATCTCTAGCTCCAATGTTGATGAAATAACGAACTGGGTCTCCAGCTCTAATTTCTCTTGGTTCAGAACTTCTTTCACCTCTTTCGCTACCTTGACTAGATAAATCACGTTTTGATTTATAGTATGATAAGAAACGGTTAAACTCTACAGATACCATTCTTTTTACTAATTCTTCTTTCGATAAATCTTGGAAAACTTCGTAGATAGCTGGTAAATAGTTGTCAATTTCATGATCTACTTCTGTATCGTGAATTTTGTTTGCTAAGTGTAATAATTGAATTTCACAGATTTCAATTCCGCTAGGAATTGTTTTTTCTTCAAACTTTTGTTTGATGATTTTTTCAATCGCGTGAATTTTACGAATCTCACTTTTAGTAACAATAACAATAGATGTTCCTAATTTCCCTGCACGACCTGTACGACCTGAACGGTGATTGTACGTTTCGATTTCGTCAGGTAATTGGTAATTTACTACGT
>CAZMCP010000068.1:0-10972 GCA_964565035.1 uncultured Flavobacterium sp.
AGTATAAACATATAAAAGCCTCTATTTTTAGAGGCTTGTAGTGACCATGATGGGACTCGAACCCATACGCCTTGCAGCACCACCCCCTCAAGATGGCGAGTCTACCAATTCCTCCACATGGCCGTAAACAAAAAAAGTCAAACATAACGTTTGACTTTTTGTGACCCCGCTGGGATTCGAACCCAGGACCCCATCATTAAAAGTGATGTGCTCTACCAGCTGAGCTACGGAGTCTAAGCTTTCAAGAAATTAATTCGGTCAAATTTGTGACCCCGCTGGGATTCGAACCCAGGACCCCATCATTAAAAGTGATGTGCTCTACCAGCTGAGCTACGGAGTCTAAATCATTTCCTGATTGCGGGTGCAAATATAATACCTTATTTTTAACATTTCAAACTAAATTAATGATAAATTTGAGTTTTTTTTAAAATTAGTTCCAAAGCGTTTATTTATAAGCTTTTATATTTATGAGAAAAATTGTTTTAATAGGTTATATGGGATCAGGAAAGTCTAAAATTGGTCAAATTTTAGCTCAAAAGTTAGATTTTCCATTTTATGATTTAGATTTTTTGATAGAAAATGAATTGAAAAAATCAATTGGTGAAATTTTTTCTGAAGAAGGAGAGGTCTTTTTTAGAAAAAAAGAGCATGAAGTTTTTAAAAGAGTTATTGAAAGTAATCAATCGTATGTTTTGAGCACTGGAGGTGGCACACCATGTTACGCTAACAATCATTTATTTTTAGCTAATGAAGATGTAGTTTCTATATATCTTAAAGCTAGTATTCCAGTATTAGTTTCAAGACTAAAGAATGAAATTGATAAAAGACCATTGCTTCAAAGTTTAAAAGACGAAGAAACTTTCGAGTTTATAGCAAAACATCTTTTTGATCGAAGTTATTTTTATAATCAATGTAAATATTCAGTTTTGACTGATGATAAAACTCCAGAGCAAATAGTAGCGGAAATTAATGATCTACTGTAAATACGCACAGTCATTATTTTCGTTAAAAACAACCTGTACGTGCTCTAAAATGGAAGTAGATAGAGATATTCCTTTAAAATCAGCTTTTACAGGGTATTTTTTGTGGTTACGATCAACAAGTACGGCAGTTTTAAATTTGTTTAAAGGAACATCAAGAAAGTGTTTTACACCATATATTAATGTAGTTCCAGAATTTAGTACATCATCGACCAATACTAAACCTTTATTCTCATACGCTGACTTATCTATTGATGTTGTAACAAGTGAAGTTGGGTTTTTCTTGTCTATGATTACGTCGCATAAAACTATTTTTAAAGGAGATATAGTCTTTAAAACATTTGATAGTTTTTGAGCAAAAATGCTTCCATTTCCATGAATTCCAGCAAGAATAATTTCTTCATCGTCGATAAATGTTTCATAAATTTGATAGGCTATACGTTTAATTTTGAATTCTATCTCTTGATGATTTAAAATGATATTCTGATTCATGGGTTATTTTTTTGTAAAGATAAAAAAGAGTTCGTTTCCTTGACGAGGTTTAATGGAATTATAAGCTGTTTCTAATTTTTTTATTTCAAATAAATCCGAAAATAAATGAAGATATTCTTCTTTGCTTCCTCCAAATGGAGGCCCTGACTCTGTTAAAGGGAATTGAAAAAGTAAACCTACTAATTTACCTTCGCTTTTAAGTAAGGAATGCATTTTTGTGACGTAGTCTTTTCTTAAATTTGGTTCTAAGGCACAAAAGAAAGTTTGTTCGATTATTAAATCATATTTTTCTGTGTGCTCGAAAAAGTCTTTATTAATGAATTTTGATTCATCACAATCAGAAAATTTTTCTTTTAAATTTATTAAAGGTTGCTTGGCATAGTCTAATACAAATGAGTTTTTGAAACCATTTTTTTGTAAATATTCAAACTCATGACCATTTCCACAACCCGGAATTAATATTGTAATGTTCTGGTTATTTAATTGGTCAATATACTCTTTGATTGGGGTGGTAATTTTTCCAGTATCCCAACCAATATCATTGTTTTGATACCTACTTTCCCAATAGTCGCTATTCAACTTCATTTTCTTCATCATTAAAATCAAATTCGAAATCTTCTAAATCTCTGCGATCTTTTTTAGTAGGTCTGCCTTCGCCAAATTTTCGATAATGTGCTTTGGAAAGTTTTAGCATTTCTAAATGTTCAAAAGCTTCGGCAGGGGTTTCATCAATCCTGTATAAATCAACAAGTTTAGCTCCAACACGATTGTCTGGAACAGCTAATACTTTGATAATGTAAGTGATTTGATCTTTTCTGAAAGTAATTTTGTCTCCGGGAATAATGTCTTTAGAGGGTTTGGCTACATTTCCATTTAAAGTAACCTGGTTTTTTTTACATGCCTCGGTTGCTATGTTTCTAGTTTTGTAATATCGAACACACCATAAGTATTTATCTATCCTCATAAATTTTAAAAAACTAAGTTAAAATTCAAGCAAAAATAAATCAAAATTGTATCTTGCGCACTTAAATTTATTGAATAATGAATAGAATTTTAAAAGGGTTATTTTTTTTAATTATTACAACAGCATTTGTTTCTTGTAATAAAGATGATAAACCAGAGGATGAGTATGTTGTTCCTTATGCTGAACAGTATCCAAAAGATTTGACAGCTATTGAGAAGTTTTTAGATGAATATTATATGGAAGTTTCTTCTGATTTTGATGTTACATTCACCAAAATACCTGATGGAAACCCAGATAATAAAGTTTCAATAATGGATCAAACCGATTATCCATTGATGAGTAAAAATGTTTTAAGTAACGATGTTAATTATAAAGTGTATTACATTAATATAACTAAAACTTCTGCTAACTCTACTGATCCTGATTATTTTGGGTCAAATGAAGCGCCTTCAAAAGTTGATTCAGTTTTTGTTTCGTATAAAGGTCGTTTACTAGATAATACAAGTTTTGATGAAGCAAATACTCCGGTTTGGTTTGAAATGACAAGATTAATTAAAGGGTGGGGAGAAATTTTACCAGAATTTAAAACTGGCAATCATACTTATGATGATTTAACAGGGAATGTTACTTATTCTGGTTTTGGCTCTGGAATTATGTTCTTGCCTTCGGGTTTGGGGTATTATAATAATTCATCTGTGTCAATTTCTGCTTATTCCCCTTTGATTTTCAATTTTAAATTGAAAAAATTGAATTATGTGGATCATGACTATGATAGGATTGATTCAAGATTTGAAATTAATATTGATTCTGATGGTAAGTTTGCCGATTACGATGGAGATGGATATCCTGATTATTTAGATCAAGATGATGATAATGATGGTTATTCTACAAAAAATGAAGTAAAAAACCCTATTGGAGGCTATTTTGATTATGTAACTATACCTACTTGTGGTTCTTCTGGAAATGGAAAGAAAAGACATTTAGATAAAAGCTGTCATAATTAAAAAAAAGAGTCAAATAAAAAAACCGCTTATTGAGCGGTTTTTTTATTTGATAATATAATGGTTATTTTCTTTTAATAACTTTTTCTACTGCTTCAACAATCGCTTGATTATTTAGTTTGTATTTCTCCATTAATTGTTCAGGGGTTCCTGATTCACCAAAACTATCGTTAACAGCAACAAATTCTTGAGGAGTAGGAGTGTTTAATGCAAGTAATCTTGAAACGCTTTCTCCTAAACCACCTAAAATGTTATGCTCTTCTGCTGTTACTACACAACCAGTTTTTGCAACTGATTTTAAAATAGCTTCATTATCAAGAGGTTTGATAGTGTGTATATTGATTACTTCTGCAGAAATTCCTTTAGCTTCTAATGCTTCAGCAGCAATTAAAGCTTCCCAAACTAAGTGACCAGTTGCGATAATTGTAACATCAGTTCCTTCATTCAATATAATAGCTTTTCCAATCACAAATGGCTCGTCAGCAGGAGTGAAGTTGGGAACAACAGGACGCCCAAAACGTAAATAAGCAGGTCCGTGGTGATCTGCTAATGCAATGGTAGCGGCTTTTGTTTGGTTGTAATCACATGTATTGATTACTGTCATTCCTGGTAACATCTTCATTAATCCAATGTCTTCTAATATTTGGTGTGTAGCTCCGTCTTCTCCTAGAGTTAAACCAGCGTGCGAAGCACAAATCTTCACGTTTTTATCTGAATACGCCACAGATTGACGAATTTGGTCATAAACACGTCCAGTAGAGAAATTAGCAAAAGTACCAGTAAAAGGAATTTTTCCGCCTACAGTTAAACCTGCAGCAATTCCAATCATATTTGCTTCTGCAATTCCAATTTGAAAGAATCTTTCAGGATGATTTTTTTTGAAATCATCAAATTTTAATGAACCAATTAAGTCGGCACATAATGCCACAACGTTTTCGTTTTTTTGTCCTAATTCAGTCATCCCTGCTCCAAAACCTGAACGGGTATCTTTACTTCCTTGATTTGTATATTTTTTCATAATTTTAATAGTCTCCTAAAGTTGCTGGGTTTTGGTTTAAAGCATTTTCTAATTGTTCATTACTTGGTGCTTTTCCATGCCAAGCATGTGTATGCATCATGAAGTCTACTCCATTACCCATTTCAGTATGTAATAGTACGCAAACTGGTTTTCCTTTCCCAGATAATGATTTAGCTTGTGTCATTCCAGCAATAATTGATTCGATGTTGTTACCTTCTTTGATTTCAACAACCTCCCAATCAAATGCTTCAAACTTTGCTTTTACACTTCCCATATTCAAAACTTCGTCAGTAGAACCATCAATCTGTTGTCCGTTTAAATCAACAGTTGCAATTAAATTGTCAACTTTTTTAGCAGAAGCATACATGATAGCTTCCCAGTTTTGTCCTTCTTGTAATTCACCATCACCAGTAAGTGCGTAAACAATATGATTGTCATTGTTTAATTTTTTAGCCTGTGCAGCACCAATAGCAACTGATAAACCTTGTCCTAAAGATCCAGAAGCCATTCTTACTCCAGGTAAGCCTTCGTGAGTCGTTGGGTGTCCTTGTAATCTTGAATTTAACTTACGGAAAGTTGCTAATTCTGAAACAGGAAAATAACCACTTCGTGCTAAAACCGAATAAAAAACAGGTGAAATGTGACCGTTTGATAAGAAGAAAAGATCTTCGCCAATTCCGTCCATATCAAAGCCTGGTTTTCTTACCATTAAATGTTGATAAAGCACAGTGAAAAATTCAGCACAACCCAAAGAACCTCCTGGATGACCTGAATTTACAGCATGTACCATGCGAAGAATGTCTCTTCTTACTTGTGTTGTAAAATTTGTTAGTTGTTGAATGTCAGACATTTTGAATACGTATAAATTATTTGGCGTCAAAATTACTTTATATTTTTTCCATTGGCAAAAGTTTTAAAAAATACTTTGAAAAAAAGTAGTAAAGCGAGAGGGATAGTAGGAAGATATCATTTAGCGCGTATAGCTCGACCACGACATGGGAGTGGACTCGCCCAATAATTTGTTAAATAAATTGTGAAATGTTAAATCGAAAATTTTAAATATTTTATCTTTGCCAACTATATTTGATAGTATGAAATTTGATTTAGTACAAAAAGATCCACAAACAAAGGCAAGAGCCGGTTTTGTAACTACGGATCATGGTGTTATAGAAACACCAATTTTTATGCCTGTGGGAACAGTTGCTTCTGTAAAAGGAGTTCACCAGCGCGAATTGAAGGAAGAGATTAATCCTGATATTATTTTAGGTAATACGTACCACTTGTATCTAAGACCTCAAACAGAAATTTTAGAAAAAGCAGGTGGATTGCATAAATTCATGAATTGGGATAGAAATATTTTGACTGATTCAGGAGGTTATCAAGTATATTCTTTGTCTTCTAATAGAAAAATTAAGGAAGAAGGTGTTAAGTTTAAATCTCATATTGATGGTTCATACCATTTTTTTTCACCAGAGAGTGTAATGGAAATCCAACGATCGATTGGTGCTGATATCATTATGGCTTTTGATGAATGTACTCCATATCCATGTGATTATCGTTATGCTAAGCGATCAATGCATATGACTCACCGTTGGTTGGATAGATGTGTTTCGCATTTGGAAAAATTACCATTCAAGTATGGTTATGAGCAAACATTGTTTCCAATAGTTCAAGGAAGTACTTATAAAGATTTGCGCGAGCAATCTGCTGAATATATTGCAAATGTTGGGGCTCAAGGGAATGCTATTGGGGGACTCTCTGTGGGTGAACCTGCAGAAGAAATGTATGCAATGACCGAAGTGGTTACAGCTATTCTTCCGGAAGATAAACCTCGTTATTTGATGGGAGTAGGAACGCCAATTAATATTTTGGAGAATATTGCTTTAGGAATTGATATGTTTGATTGTGTGATGCCAACACGAAATGCTCGTAATGGAATGTTGTTCACAGCACATGGTACTATCAATATTAAAAATAAAAAATGGGAGGCTGATTTTTCACCAATCGATGAAATGGGACACACTTTTGTGGATACTGAGTATACAAAAGCGTATTTACGTCACCTTTTTGCTGCTAATGAGTATTTAGGGAAGCAAATTGCTACAATTCATAATCTTGGTTTTTATATGTGGTTGGTTCGTGAAGCAAGAAAACATATCTTAGCAGGAGATTTCCGTGAGTGGAAAGAAAAAATGGTTAAACAAATGAGCCAAAGATTATAATGTTAAAACAACTTTTTTCGAAACTTACAATTATCGATAGATACATATTAAGAAGGTATTTAATGACCTTCTCTATTATGTTGATTATGTTTATTCCTATTGGTATTATTGTCGATGTTTCTGAAAAAGTGAATAAGATCCTAGAGAATAAAGTTCCTTTTCCAAAAGTAGCTGCTTATTATTTAGATTTTATAATCTACTTTGCGAACTTATTATTTCCTATTTTTTTGTTTCTCTCTATTATATGGTTTACTTCAAAACTGGCCAATAATACAGAGATTGTTGCTATTTTAAGTTCAGGAATTTCTTTTCAAAGGTTTTTAAGACCCTACATTGTAGGAGCAACCATAGTTTCAATTTTTGCTCTATTAATGGGATTCTTTTTAGTGCCAAAAGCTAGCGAAGGTTTTAATAATTTTAGGTACATGTATTTAAAAGGAAATGGTCGAAACCAAATGCGAGAAACTAGTGATGTGTATAGACAAATTAGTGATACAGAATTTATTTATGCCAGTAATTTTAATCAAGAGCAAAAAACAGGCTACAACTTTGTTTACGAAAAGTTCAATAAAGAAAAATTATTATTTAAAATAACAGCAACTTCGATAGTTTGGAATCCTAAGGATAGTACTTACACTTTAATGAACTTCAATAAAAGGACTGTTGGAGAACTTGATGATAAGATTGAGTCTGAGAATAGTAAGAGTATGAGGTTTAATTTCGATTTAGAAGATTTGACTCCTGTTGTTTACATTGCTGAGACATTAAACCTGACCGAGTTAAATAAATTTATTGAAAAAGAAAAAAAACGTGGTTCTGCAAATATTAATACTTACTTAGTGGTAAAATATAGAAAATATAGTGTGCCTATTTCGGCTTTTATTTTAACTATTATAGCTGTTGCTGTTTCTTCAATGAAACGTAGAGGAGGAATGGGAGTTAATTTAGCTATAGGTATTGCTTTGGCTTTTAGTTATGTTTTTTTAGATAAAATTTTTGGAACCGTTGCCGAAAAATCATCTTTTTCTCCGCTGATTGGAGTTTGGATTCCAAATATTGTATACGGTATTTTAGCTTTTTATTTATTGAGAAATGCCAAACGATAAAAACTTAAATAGTTATTTACATCTACATTTTATTGTTTTTGTGTGGGGATTCACAGCGGTTTTAGGTGCTTTAATCACTCTAGAAGCTTTATCCTTGGTTTGGTACAGAATGTTGTTTGCTTCATTTTTTATATTGGTTTATATACTTTACAAGAAAATCTCAATAAAACTGCCTGTAAAAACTATATTAGTATTGCTTTTTGCTGGATTAGTCATAGCACTCCACTGGTTTACTTTTTTTAAAGCAATTAAAGTTTCAAATGTTTCCGTTACACTAGCCTGTTTGTCAACAGGTGCTTTTTTTGCCTCTATTTTAGAACCAATTTTCTTTAAGAGAAAAATAATTGGTTATGAAGTTTTATTTGGCTTAATTGTAATAGCAGGTCTTTATCTAATTTTTAATGTCGAAGGTCCTTATATAGAAGGAATAATTCTAGCTTTAACATCAGCTTTTTTATCTGCTTCTTTTTCAATAATTAATGGGAAGTTCGCTAAAGTATATAACCCAACAGTTATTTCATTTTATGAGTTGTTAGGTGGAGTTTTATTTTTTTCTGTTTTTCTGTTAATTGGTGGGAGTTTTAATGCTGATTTTTTTAAATTGTCTTGGAATGACTTAAAATGGTTGTTGGTACTTAGCTCTTTTTGTACCGCCTATGCTTTTATTGCTTCAGTCGCAGTGATGAAGTATTTGAGTCCTTATACGGTTATGCTTACTATTAATTTAGAACCTATTTACGGAATTATTTTAGCATTAATTGTATTTGGAGAAAAAGAGCAAATGAACGGTCAGTTTTATATTGGAGCACTTATTATTCTTACGACTGTAATTTTAAATGGTATATTTAAAAATAAGAGTAAGTAATTCGCTGAAATTTAATTAAATAGGTCTTTATTGTTGATAAACTTCAAATTTTACTTTTAAACTCAATCGAAAACTTTATCTTTGTTAATTCAAATAAGAATAAAAACCTAAAAATCTTATGGAATATTTAGATTTTGAGCTACCTATCAAAGAACTTGAGGAACAGTTAGAAAAATGTCAACAAATTGGTGAAGATTCTAAAGTTGACGTAACCGCAACATGTGAAAACCTTTCTCAAAAATTAGAAGAAACAAAAAGAGAATTATATGCAAATTTGACAGCTTGGCAACGAGTTCAAATGTCAAGACATCCTAATAGACCTTATACACTAGAGCATATTGCAAATCTAACAGATAATACTTTTTTAGAGTTATTTGGAGATAGAGGAGTGCGTGATGATAAAGCTATGGTTGGGGGTTTAGGTAAAATAAACGGACAGTCATTCATGATTATTGGTCAGCAAAAAGGAGTGAATACAAAAATGCGTCAGTTGCGTAATTTTGGTATGGCTAATCCAGAGGGGTATCGTAAAGCTTTACGATTAATGAAAATGGCTGAAAAATTTAATATCCCAGTTTTGACTCTTGTAGATACTCCTGGAGCTTATCCAGGTCTTGAAGCAGAAGAAAGAGGTCAAGGAGAGGCTATAGCAAGAAATATTTTTGAAATGATTCGTCTTAAAGTGCCAATTATTACTGTAATTATTGGAGAAGGTGCATCAGGAGGAGCTTTAGGTATTGGTGTTGGAGATCGAGTATACATGATGGAAAATACTTGGTATTCTGTAATTTCACCAGAATCTTGTTCATCAATTTTATGGAGAAGTTGGGAATACAAAGAGCAAGCTGCAGAGGCTTTAAAATTAACTGCTAAAGATATGAAAGAACATAACTTAGTAGATGATATTATTCCTGAGCCACTTGGAGGAATTCACCGTGATAAAGAAGCAGGTTTTAAATTTGTTAAAGACTATATTGTGAAAGGATTTAATGAATTAAAAGACTTATCAACAAATAATTTAATTGCCCAAAGAATGGATAAATACAGCAAAATGGGTCATTTTAACGAATAGCTAACTAGTTTTAGTTACAAAGATCCGAAGCCTTACCGTTTCGGATTTTTTTTTGGTTATTAACAAAAAAATATTGTTTTCAACATTTTATATTGACAAGTCAAAAAAATAAAACTTTAAAATTTGACTACCTTTGAAACATGGAAAATATCAAAAATATCAATCCTGTAAGAGTAGATAAAACTACAATTATAAATTTAGAGAAAGGAAAACTTCCTCCGCAGGTACTTGACCTTGAAGAAGCGGTTTTGGGGGCTATGATGATTGACAAAAAAGGAGTAGATGAAGTAATTGATATTCTACAGCCTGATGCTTTTTATAAAGATGCTCACAAGTACATTTTTGAGGCTATTGTTACTTTGTTTAATGATTCGCAACCTATTGACTTATTAACTGTTTCGGCTCAGTTAAAAAAAATGGCAAAGTTAGATTTGGCTGGTGGTGATTTTTACTTAATTCAGCTAACTCAAAAAATTTCATCTTCTGCTCACATCGAATTTCATTCAAGAATTATTCTTCAAAAGTTTATTCAAAGAAGTTTGATTAAAATATCATCAGAAATTATCGAAGATTCTTATGATGAAACTACAGATGTTTTCGATTTATTAGATAAAGCTGAATCTAAGCTTTATGAAGTAACACAAGGGAATATCAAGCGAAGTTCAGAAACGGCTCAGAGTTTAGTTATTCAAGCAAAAAAACGAATAGAAGAAATTGCAGGAAAAGAAGGATTGAGTGGTATTGCTACAGGTTTTGATAAGCTTGATGAAGTTACTTCAGGTTGGCAACCATCTGATTTGATTATTATTGCAGCCCGTCCAGGTATGGGTAAAACTGCATTTGTATTATCAATGGCTCGTAATATAGCCATCAGTTTTAATCATGCCGTAGCCGTTTTTTCCTTGGAGATGTCCTCTGTTCAGCTAATTACTCGTTTGATTTCTTCTGAAACTGGTTTATCATCAGAAAAATTAAGAACTGGAAAATTAGAAAAACATGAATGGGAACAATTGAGTGTAAAAGTAAAAGATCTTGAAAAAGCTCCTTTGTTTATTGATGATACCCCTTCACTTTCTATTTTCGATTTAAGAGCGAAAGCGAGACGTTTAAAATCACAACACGATATTAAAATTATCATTGTCGATTACCTTCAGTTAATGACAGCAGGTGGAGGAGGAAAAGGAGGAGGAAACCGTGAACAAGAGATTTCAACAATCTCAAGAAACTTAAAAGCCTTAGCAAAAGAACTTGA
>CAZMCP010000069.1:0-10742 GCA_964565035.1 uncultured Flavobacterium sp.
TGTGGAGTCGGAGAGAATCGAACTCTCGTCCAAACAAGCAATCAAAAAGCTTTCTACATGTTTAGTTCTTAATTAGATTTTAGACAAAAGGCGATGCCAAGAACAGCAACCTTATGCTTAGCTTTATAAATGTCAAGAAGGATTTAAAGCATTACCTTCTCTAGGTTTACTTTTACGGTTCCCCTAAATCAACCGCCATAAACCAAGGCTTTTGAGGAGAATCTAGCTTTCTCACCTTGTGAGAACTAGGCAAATCGTACTATAATTCGGATTAAGCAGCTAAAGCGTAATTATTTTCGCCGTTTGAAAGTTTGAGACATTATATTAATGAGCAACACCTCAATGCTCAACATGCTTACTGATTAATTCCACTCGCTGTCAAAACCAGTCGACCCCAGTATTCTGCAAAAGTAGTAAATTTATATCAAATTTTATTCCAAACTTTCTTCTTTACTTTTTATTTCAAAAGGATAATTGCTAAATAAGGAAGAAAGCAATTTTAAACGATAGGTACATCTTGTGTATTTGTTTGATAAACAAATCAATGTGACTTTTTCATCTTTAAGTTTAATATATGCTGAGGTATTGCCATGCCACCAGCCATTATGATAATACATTTTTTTTCCATCTTCCCATTCTAATAATCGTATACCCAATCCGTAATTTCTAATACCGCGACTTTCATAACTATACCCTTTAAACATTTCTGAAAGTAATCTTTTATTTAGGAAGGTTGGACTATAGGTTGCCATGTCAAACTTTAATATATCTCTTGGAGTAGAATATATGTTTTTATCTCCATAAATGTCATCAAGATAATTGTAAGCATATTTTATTTTATTTCCTTTATAGGATTGACTGGCTTTTTTTGAATCTTTCTTTAGATCAAAAACAAAAGTGTTTTTCATGTCAAGTGGTTCAAAAATTAATTTTTTCATCGCTGTGCGATAATCCATCTTGGTTGCTTTTTCTATAATTAAAGCAAGAATGGCATAATTGGTATTGCAATAGCTAAATCTGGAATCAGTTTTAAATTCAAGGTTTACATTAAACTTATTTATAAAAGGGATCAAGTCACTGTTGCGTAAAGTATCTCGTTTACTCCATTCACTACTCTTATCAGTAAAATAGCTATAATTTCTAATGCCACTTCTATGATTTAGCAATGTTCGTACAGTTACATCTTCATAGGGAAAGTCATCAAGAATTGTGTTTACTTTTTGATCTAGTTCTATCTGTTTTGAATCGACAAGAAGCATTATAGCAGTAGCAGTTAAAACTTTACTTAATGAAGCAATATGTATTGGTGTTTCTGCTGTTATTGGTCTCTTCTCTTCAAAGTTAGCCATGCCTGAGTAACTCTCATATATAATGTGTCCGTTTTTAGCAACGAGCATACTTCCTGAAAAGTTATTAGGAACATATACTTTTTTATAAAATTCTTGAATGGTATTTTTTATTCTTTTTTCTTCAGTTTTATCAATCGTTGGTAGATTGTTTTCAAAAGGAAGCATTGCGTAAACTGAGCCAACTTTAGATTTTTCTTTCGTTACTTTTATTTCCTTTTTTTTCTCACTACATGAAGATGAGATAATTAAAAAAAAAGTTAGTAGGATAATATTTACAAGATGTTTAACAGTCATTTTTCAAGGGTAAAAAAACAAATATAGATAAAGAAACACCGAAATAAAATACTGTAAACAAATTTATTTTGAGTTGTAAAAGATTTTTAAAGTGTTATATTTGTAACAATTGATATATTATTCGTTATAATAATCAGTTGACTTAAAATCAAACACTTATATGAAATTCGGTTTAATTAAAGAAAGAAAAAACCCTCCAGATAGAAGAGTAGTTTTTACACCTGAGGAATTGGTAAAACTTAAAAAACAGTTTCCTTTGGCTGAAATAAAAGTAGAAACATCAGATATTAGAATTTTTCCAGATGCCGAATATTCAAAATTAGGATTTGAAGTTAGTGAAGATGTTTCTGATTGTGATGTTTTAATTGGTGTAAAAGAAGTGCCAGTTGAAGCTTTAATCCCAAATAAAAAGTATTTTTTCTTTTCTCATACTATAAAAAAACAACCCTATAATAGAAAACTATTAGTGGCTTGTTTAGAGAAAAACATTGAGTTAATTGATCATGAAACTATTGTAAATGAGAGTAATCATCGTTTAATTGGTTTTGGACGTTATGCAGGAATTGTAGGAGCTTATAACGGTATTAGAGCTTTTGGAATTAAATATGAATTGTTTAATTTGCCTAAAGCAGAAACCCTACCAGATAAAGTTGCTCTAGTGGAACGTTTGCGTCGTCCTATGTTACCACCCATTAAAATTGTTTTAACAGGTCATGGTAAAGTAGGGATGGGAGCTAAGGAAATACTTGATGATATGAAAATCAAGCAGGTATCGATAGAGGATTATTTAACTAAAACATACTCTCAGCCAGTTTATACTCAAATTGATGTTTTGGATTATAATAAAAGAATAGACGGAAAGCCATCTGATAAAAATGACTTTTATAATAATCCGCAGGAGTATACTTCCGATTTTGAGCGTTTTACGAAAGTGTCTGATATTTTTATGGCAGGTCATTTCTACGGAAATGGTGCTCCAGTTATTTTAACTAGAGAGATGCTAAATGCTGCTGACAACAAAATTAAAGTAGTTGCTGATATTTCTTGTGATGTAGCAGGACCAATTGCTTGTACATTAAGAGCTTCAACTATTGCCCAGCCTTTATATGGATATTATCCAAGTCAAGATAAAGAGGTCGATGTTAATCATCCTGGTGCTATTGTGGTTATGGCAGTAGATAATTTACCATGTGAGTTACCTAAAGACGCTAGTGAGGGATTTGGAGAAATGTTTTTAGAACATGTAATTCCTGCTTTTTACAATAACGATAAGGATGGAATTTTATCAAGAGCAATAATTTGTAAAGAAGGCAAATTAACAGATAGGTTTAAATACTTACAGAATTATGTTGATGGTAAAGAATAAGATTTGTAAATAATCGATTGTCAAAATAATAAAACTAAATTTTAAGGCCTCAATTTTTGAGGCTTTTTTATTTCTTTTTGAATGGATAAAAAATCTGCCTAAAATAATAGGCCATCAGTAAAAACTGAATTATTTTTGAGAAAACAAATAGCAAAAATGAATAGAATAACCCTTTTATCGATTCTTATTTCTTCTTTTGGATTTTCACAAACATCTGATGAAGAACAATTAAAAGCCATATACAATCAAGTATTAACCAATTCTAAATGTTATTCACAGTTAGATTATTTGTCAAATAAAATTGGTCATAGATTATCGGGATCTATTGGTGCTGAAAAAGCTGTTCAATATACAAAGCAGCAAATGGAACAGTCGGGAGCTTTTGATAAAGTTTATTTACAGGAAGTTATGGTCCCAAAATGGGTTAGGGGAGAAAAAGAAGAAGCTTATTTTAAAGTTCAAGGAAAAAAAATTAAAGTGCCAATTTGTGCATTGGGAGGCAGTATTGCAACATCAAAAAATGGAGTGTCTGCAGAAGTAGTTGAAGTGCAATCTTTGAAAGAATTAGAACAATTAGGAAGAGAGAAAATAAAAGGGAAGATTGTTTTTTTTAATCGTCCCATGAACCCATCTAATATAGAAGCTTTTCATTCCTACAGCGGTGCTGGAGATCAAAGAAGGTCCGGGGCAAAAGAAGCGTCTAAGTTTGGGGCTGTAGGAACAATTGTTCGATCGTTAAATTTTAGATTAGACGATTATCCACATACAGGAGGTACTAGTTATGGAGATATTCCAATTGAGCAACGAATTCCAACAGCAGCAATAAGTACAAATGGTGCTGAACTTTTAAGCAAGGAATTAAAACAAAACCCTAAATTGACTTTCTATTTTAAACAATCATGTTATCAGGAAAAAGATGTTTTATCGTATAATGTCATTGGAGAAATTAAAGGTACAGTTACTCCAGAAAACATTATTGTCGTTGGAGGTCATTTAGATTCTTGGGATTTGGCTGATGGTTCTCATGATGATGGAGCAGGTTGTGTACAAAGTTTGGAAGTGGCAAATGTTTTTAAAAATTTAAATTATAAGCCTAAGAATACAATTCGTGTAGTAATGTTTATGAATGAGGAAAACGGAGGACGTGGAGGAGATAAATACCAGGAATTGTCATTAAAAAACAATGAAAATCACATTTTTGCTATGGAAAGTGATTCAGGAGGATTTTCTCCAAGAGGGTTTTCAATTGAGGCTGATGATAATGGTTTTTCTAAAATTGTGCAGTGGAAATCATTATTCGAGCCATATTTAATACATAGTTTCATGAAAGGTCACAGCGGATCTGATATTCAAGATCTAACTTCAAAAAGAATTGTAAAAGCAGGTTTACGCCCTGACTCTCAACGCTATTTTGATTATCATCATGCAGCAAATGATAAATTTGACGCAGTTAATAAAAGAGAATTAGAGCTTGGCGCAGCGACAATGACCTCTTTGATTTACTTGATTGATAAATATGGGATATAAAAAGGGAGTCATATTGACCCCCTTTTTGTATAAATTACTTCCACTCAATTTTTCTTGAGAAATACATTACAGCTCCTAGGATAGCAAATAATCCAATGCTTCCTACTAGCAACGCATAGCTTTCTAACTGAATAATAACATAGATAAACGTATATAAAGCGGTTAATGCTATACCAATAAAACCTGCAAACTTATTGTTGAGTATCGATTTTGAATACAAACCAATCATGATAACTACAGCTATTCCAGCAGTTATATAGGCCAATGTAAAACTCGAATGCTCTGTAATTGAAATAAGTAAAGTATAAAACATGATTAAAGCTAAACCTATCATACTATATTGGAAAATATGAATACTTATTTTACTTATCGATTGAATTAAGAAGAACACCAAGAAAGTTAATCCAATTACTAAAAATCCATATTTAGAAGCTCGTTCGTTTTGCTGGTATTCATCTACAGTTTCAATAAATTTAGCTCCAAAAGCATACTCATTTAAATTTGGAATTTTTTCTAAATGTTGCTGCGAAAATGCTCTATTGATGTCTAAAATTTTCCAATCAGCATGAAAACCTTGTTTATTGATAGTTTTTGTAGTGTCGTTTGCCGCAAAGGCCCCTTCAAAACTTGGTGAATCCCAATCAGAGTCAATACTTACGGTGCTTTTCTTTCCAATAGGAATAAACTTTATACTGTTGCTTCCGTTGTACTCCATATTAAATTGAAAATTTAAAGCATTGGTTTTATTCAAAGTGTTGTAATCAAACTTATCTGATTCTAAAGTACCATAGAAATTATCCTCGTCTGATTTTGATTCAAAATTCATTTTTTGATTATTTAAAGCAATGTTCAAATCACTTTTTATGCTTTTTAAATTTGTTGTTTTTACAACAATCGAGGCTTGATTCCAAAGTAAATCTTCGGTTTTAATACCAAGTTTTTCAAAATTTAGTTTACCAAAGTTTCCTTTAAAATTCATATTGGCAGTAAAAACTACATTGTTGTAAATACCTCTTTTAAGAGAAGTATTTTTCTTAGCGTTAGTCTTGCTGTTAAAATTTTCTGGGAAAAAGTAGGCATTTTTAGTAGTTACTTTCTTTTCAATAGTTACTGTTCCAGTTTTAGGATTAGTGATATTGTATTCGTCATAGGATTTGTAAGGGATTTTTAAAATTGGTCCATAAAAGTATATGTCTTTTCCCCAAAGATTGGATACTTCTTCTACTACTTCTTTTTTGCGATTTGAACGTTCTGAAATTAGTTCTTTTACAAATTCTAATGGAACAAGTAGTATTAGTGTTAAAAAGCCTACCATAGCCATTTTTACTGTTGTTGACTGAAAAAAACTGTTTTTTACTTGATTAAATTGTGTTTCCATTGTTGTTGATTTAAAAAGGTTGTAAACTGTTGAATTTATTTGTGACTATCATAAAATAGAAATAAGCAATGGGTATGTTGCTTAGGAGAATTAGCAATCGAATTAATATGTCTTCCTTGTTTTTCTGTGTAAGTAATTGATATAACAAATTGCATACTAAGAGTACGTTAAACAGTAAAGCGCCTGCTACATAATATATTCCAAGAAAAATGAGTTTGTCATTTGGAAATATCATATAAGAAAGAAATAATAATGTCCCAATGCCAAAGCTTCCTAAAGCAAATGCCGTTGAAAAGGGTATGTTTTTAATTGTTTTCATTTTGTTGAATATTAAAATTTTGACGTAAAATTTTTGTGGACAAGTGAAGAAGATTTAAAAAATCTTGATTGTAAAAAGGAATGGATTTTGCTCCTTTTTTAAAAGCCTCTGCAAATTTTTTTAGTTCATGTGGATAGAATATTGTGCCAGTAAGTATGACCATATAGAGGTATAAACTTCTTTTTCCATTACCTAATAAATAATATTGCATCGAGATTTCATCAACGACTTTAATACCAGTATTTGTGAGTACATGTATAATGTCATGATCTTCTAATTTTGCTTGAATTTCAAATTGGTTTGATATTAAAAACAATCCTAGGTCATGACCCAATGAACCTTTTGGAAACTCGATAAGTTGTTCTTTGGTAATGCTCCAAGGTTCATTTTTTTTGATAAATTTCTGATAAGGCTTTTTGCTTATTTCGTACATTTTTTCGATTAATTTGTCTTTCATTTTATTTTTAAAAGAACTTTGAATTTTAAAGTAAATGATTAAAAAAATAGATTATGTTTTAGATATTAATTTTTCAAGCGCATCTATGTGTTCTTGAAATGCCTTACGACCTTCTTTTGTGGCTTTGTAGCTTGTATTTGGTTTCTTTCCAATGAACTGTTTTTCGACAACAATATAATTTTCTCCTTCCAATGCTTTTGCATGGCTGGCCAAATTTCCATCAGTAACTCCTAATAATTCTTTTAGGGTAGTAAAGTCGGCACTTTCATTAACCATAAGTACAGACATGATACCCAAACGAATTCGGTGATCAAAGGCTTTGTTGATATTTTGAATGATGTTTTTCAATTAATTTTTTTATTGTGATATAAAAATATTGTCCTATCAAAAGAAATATTAAATAGATTATACCATAGAATATTCCAGTAATTGGAGCAAGATTTCTTCCTAAATCAGAAGTTACCTCTCTCATTAGTCTTTGTTGTTCAATCGATTGTTCTGCAGGAGAAAAAAATCCATCATGATCTAAATCTAAAGCACCCAACTCATTTTTAAGATAAATACTTGTTCCAAATGCCCAAATTACTGCTAAAACATAAAATATTAAAGAACAAATAACTGATTGATTGAATATTGAATATTTATTTCCGTAATAATATTTAATAAGTATAAATACAACAATATTAACAGTTAAGAAAAGAATAAATGATTTCATTATTTTCTATCATATTTAAAATGCATCATACCTCCATAAATAATATGGCACAAACCAAATCCAATGGCCCAAAAGTACAAACCAAAACCTGAAAATTCAACAGCTAATAGCCCTAAAATAATCTCTGTAATTCCTAAGTATCTAACATCTCGTAAGGTGTATTTACTGGCGTTTAAGCAAGCCAATCCATAAAACAATAATGTTATAGGAGCAATTAAACCGTAATGTCCATGACGAAGTAGGAGTAGAGCAAAAATTCCTCCTGTTACTAATGGGATTAAAAAATTGATTAATAATCTTCTTGATGATGGGTTCCATACATTTTCTCCCACCTTTTTAGCTTTTCTAACAGTCATTATATAGGCTGTCGCCAATGATGCTATTAATACAATTAATGCGGTAATTACAATTTTTTTGAAAGTATAACTTTCAAGAGTAACATATGTTTCATGATGGTTTAATAGTAGGGAATCTACATAAATTGCTCCAATAATTGCATAAATTCCAGCCAGAACTCCAGATAACCCACTCAAAGAAATAAATTGTGACGATTGTGACATCATGTTTTTGATGTCTTTTATGTCTTGTAAATAATTGTTAGAATCCATATAATAACAGATTTTGTTTTCTGATTTAACTTATGAGCCAGCAAATGGACTATTAAAAATACCTACAGCCAATTCGATCCATATCAGCAAAAATACAATAACAAATACTGCTATCATTACTAATTTATTAGTTTTATTAGAAATTTTTCTTGAAATAAATTCAATTGCAAAGCCTAAGCTGAGTAATAAAAACCCCATAAGAATGAAGTCGGCAATACTCCAATTGATTTCACTAGTAAATTGCATTCCAATTAATGGGATGAGTAATAGTAGGCCAGTAGCTCCTATTACATAGAGTTGTTTTTTGTTTAGCATAATTTTATTTTTAAAAGAACTTTGAAATACAAAGTAAGTTTAAAAAAATCATCCTACAAAATAATTTTACTCTTTTTTAAGAAACTACTGGAAATAGGTATATTCTATTTTGATAGTTTTTTCAACCTTATCTTTTAGGAATTTATAAGAAGTAATTTGATTTTTTTCATTGACTTGAAATGTGCCAAATAGTTGGTAATTTTCTTTTGAATCTTCAGTCTCTGAGATGTATTTGTCATATGTCGTCTTATTTTTTTGGATAAGCTTCACTTTGTAGTCTTGCATTACATTTGTATTTTGATATGAAGAAGTACTATAGAAATAGGGGAATTCATTTTTTTTAGAAAAGCATATTTTGCTAAAAACGACCTCATTATAGCTTTTACTTTTGCAATTATTTTCAAGTTTATCTTCAATGATTGTATTATGGTAAGCTAAATTGTCGTCAGTAGCTAACTGATATGTTTTTTCAAGTAATTCATCGTTTTCTAACCAATAAATTTTAGTTTCTTGACCATCTTGTAATTTTCTTGTAATTATCATTTTAGTATCATTATAAGAAACAAGCGAAGGAATTTCAAATTGATTTATTTTAGTTAGCATTCCGTTTTCATATTCAAAGTATAATTCAGCTTCAATCTTATTACTTTCTTTGAAAGATTTAAGTGCAATAGGTTGATTTTGCTGATTAAATTCTATGCTTCTACAGAGATATTTTTTTACTTTTTTTTCTGAAAAATAGGCTTTGATTTCTTTTACTTTATTTAAGTCTTGATTAAGGCTATTAGTTACTTTTATATCTTCCAGAATGGGAGATGAGAACATTAGTAAAAATGCATTCATCACCTTTTTAGAATTCTCTGTAATGCTATTTTTCTTAGTTAATTGTGCAAGTTCTTTTTTATATTTTTTTGCATTAGTAATATATGATGATTCTTTTTTTGTCTTTAATTGTTTAGCGAAAAACTCAGTTGAATTTTGAAGACCGTTTTCGGTTTGTATTTGCTCTTTTATTTTTCCATTCCAAAATGCTTTTGATGAATATGTACTGTTCAAATCACTGAGATTTAGAGTTTGATTATTTTCAAACACAATTACAGAATGTCTTGAGATATTAATGATTTGAAATTTATTTTTATCAAAATTAGAGAGTACCTCTTTTTCTTCGCGAATGTCTTTGTTTCCAGCCTCATTTTGAGCCATTATATCTATTAGTAATAAAGAAGGTTTTCCTTTTACTACATGTATAGTATCAATAGATATTGTATTAAAATCAGCGTTTTGTACAGGTTTTGCTGGTTCTTCTGTATTTGTTTTTCGTTTTACAGCCGATTTTGACTGTTTGCCTTGTGCTAATGAAGTAAAACTTAGAAATAAACTTAAAATTGAACCTAATAAAAATTTCATATTTGTAATATATTTTGCATTAGCAAAAATAAAGTTTTTCTTACAAAATAAAATTTTATATAAAGTTTATTATCGAGATAATAAGATCTTTTATCGATGTTTTTAAAATAAAAAGCCCTAAATTATTAGGGCTTTAAATTATATTTTAAATATACCTCCAACTGCTATTATTCGCTGCACAAACGTAAAATGTTGTGAAGCTTTATCATCATTACTTGCTGTTGTTCTAATATCTTTCATATCAATATAGCCAGTTTTTAACTCACCTTGTACATAAAAGTATTTAAAGAAAGTAAAGTTAATTCCTGCTTTTGCAGATAAACCATATCCAGAAACATGAAAATCATCATGACGTTCTTTTCCTAAAAGTGTAGTATTTGTTTTAGGATATAAAATTCCGGCTCCTAAACCAGCAGTTAAATTAATCTGAACTTTATCAGTATTTGGTAAACCAAACCATTTAGAAATATCGTCATTTCTTGATACCTCAGTATTCACATAATTTAACCCATCTGTATGTTCATACATTAAAAAAGCGGGACCTCCAACTGGGGTTACACCATTTTCATAACCTCCTTCTTGTGCACCACCTTGTGACATATCAACAGGTGTATTGTTATAATTTCCATTATATATATTACCTGGCTGATCAGCTGGTAAATTAATATAACCAGAGACATTAGCAGTTTGATATTGGCTCATCACATATTTCATATGATCCCATCCTATTGAAACACTATAATGGTCGCTAAAGAAGTAACCAAATCTAAAATTGGTTTGAGGAATGGTCATGTTTACAGGATTTATATAATCAATATGCCATCCTTTTGGTTTATCATGAGCAACCATATCATTAACTGTAAAGTTGTAATCTTTTCCTCTAAAGTTTACATCTGATCTACTATAAGTGTCTCTGTTTCCTCCCCAGGAAATAAAAAATTTACCTTTATTGTGTGCTGTGTATTTTTCAGGATTTTCTACTGTTTCTTGCGAAAAGGTGTACTGTG
>CAZMCP010000070.1:0-10263 GCA_964565035.1 uncultured Flavobacterium sp.
GGCAGTTGCCATAAGCGCTGGCATAGGGCCAAAAGGATTTCCTTTAAAATCCATCACTAATCCTGCTACAATTACTCTGATTCCGGAATTAGCCAAGTCGTTACAAATAGAAACTATTTCATCATCAAACAACTGTGCTTCATCAATACCCACAACATCACAACCTTGAGCTAATATTCTAATATTTGCAGCAGCTGGTACTGGTGTAGAACGTATTTCATTTTTGTTATGCGAAACTACCATCTCTTCATCATAACGCGTATCTATTGATGGTTTAAAAATTTCTACCTTTTGTTTGGCAAACTGAGCCCTTTTTAGTCTACGTATTAATTCTTCTGTTTTACCAGAAAACATTGACCCACAGATTACTTCAATCCAGCCAAATTGTTCTTTATGGTTTACTGTATTTTCAAGAAACATTTTTTATTTTTATAACGATAAAAAAGAATAGTTTTTATTACTTTGTAACAGAACAAATTTATTAAAAAACAAACGCTTTAGTTACTATAATTATAAAAGTTATAAATAATTTTAAAGTCACATCAAATAATATCTGTAACCAAATGAAAAAGAAATTAGAAGCCGAATTAATTAGCATTGCTCACCGAATCTTAAAAATGAAAAATAAAGATGACGTTAAGGAATTGCATCATGAAGCACAAAAATTATATGAAAAATTATCGGTTTTATTATTTGTTGAAGAAAATTTTGATGTAGTTAAGCCAACTATTGGAATACATGATATCGAAGCAAAATTGGAAAAAGCATTTGATTTTGACGAAAAAATAGTTGTTGCTGAAATTACAGAAGACGAAAATCATGAATTATTAGTTGAAACTAAAACTGAAGTAAAGCATTTTGAAGAGGAAATTCTACCAGAAGAAACTTCTGTTGAGGAAGCAAAAATTGAAGAAGTAATAGCAGCAGTAGAAACCCAAGAAAATATAGTTGAAGCTGAAGAAGAAACAATAATTGAACCCGAAACCATTACTGCAGTTGAAGAAAAGACAGTTACTCCCATAGAAGAGGTAGCTAAATTTGATAAAAAACAAATTTCATTTGAAGAATTAATAGGCGGCATCCAACCAGAACCTATTTTTGAACGTAAAGAAATACTACAAGAAAAAAAAGAAGCCGAAGTAAAGCCTGAACCAGTTCTTGAAACAGCATTTGAAGATAAAAGTGTTGTTTCTAAAAAAGAACCTAAAGCAGCAGCGAACTTGAATGATAAATTAATAAAAGGATTTAATATT
The DNA here is from genome assembly GCA_964565035.1 of uncultured Flavobacterium sp. GTDB lineage: Bacteria > Bacteroidota > Bacteroidia > Flavobacteriales > Flavobacteriaceae > Flavobacterium. Next base: position 1,254 of record CAZMCP010000070.1, read on the forward strand.
GGATTAAACGATAGAATTGCTTTTGAGAAAAACCTATTTGGAGGAAGCAGCGAAGACTTAAACCGTGTCATTTCTCAATTAAATACTCTAGATAATTTAGAAGACGCAAAAAACTTTATCGATGAAATGGTAAAACCAGATTACAATAATTGGGAAGGTAAAGATGAGTTTGTTTCTAGATTTATGGAATTAGTTGAAGGTAAATTTGCATAAATGGGAAAATTATACCTAGTCCCTACTCCTATTGGAAACCTGGAAGACATGACTTTTAGAGCCATTAGAGTTTTAAAAGAAGTAGATTTAATCCTTGCTGAAGATACTCGTAATAGTGGGAAATTATTAAAACATTTCGAAATTGCGACGCATATGCAAAGCCATCATATGCATAACGAACACAAGACTATTGAAACCCTTATTAAACGTTTACAAGCTGGTGAAACTATCGCGTTAATTAGTGATGCAGGAACACCTGCAATTTCTGATCCAGGATTTTTATTGACTCGTGCTTGTGTCGAAAATGGAATTGATGTAGAATGTTTACCAGGTGCAACTGCTTTTGTTCCAGCCCTTGTAAATAGCGGCTTACCCAACGATAAATTTATTTTCGAAGGCTTTCTACCTGATAAAAAAGGAAGACAAACACGTTATTTAGCGTTAGCTGAAGAAACAAGGACCATGATTTTATATGTTTCGCCTCATAAATTGGTAAAAACATTAGCCGAGTTTGTTCAATATTTTGGTGCTGACAGACAAGTATCTGTATCTAGAGAATTATCAAAACTACATGAAGAAACCGTTCGAGGAACAGCTGAAGAAGTTTTAAAACACTTTGAAGCAAAACCACCAAAAGGAGAAATAGTAGTTTGTGTTGCCGGGAAAAAGTAGTTTATAACTAAGGTGATTTGAAATTTTACAATTAAAAAACATAAAAATGATGAGAAAACTATTTTATACATTTTTACTTATTTCTAGTTTTGCCTTCTCCCAAAAAAAAACAAATATTCTTTTCATTGGTAATAGCTTAACATATTATCATGACATGCCTAAAATGTTGCAAGAAATGTTTAATGAATCAAGGCATAACTACAACGTTGAGCAATCTACTTATCCAGGTTTTACTCTAGAAAGTCATCTAAATAGCATTATAATTAAATATGAAGATGGAAATATTGAAACTCGCACAAAAGAAAAAAATGAAATAACCGAAACTGAAAAAAAAATAGCTTCAAAAAAATGGGATATTGTAATCTTACAAGAAAGTCCAGGAAACCAAATTTTCCCTGAAGTAATTCAAGAAATTACAAATCCAGCCATTAACAAAATTCAACAATTGGTAAATAATGACAAATGTCAGTTTTATGTTTTCAACACTTGGATTTCAATTAATTTTAAGTATCCACAAGATAAATTTTGCGTACCTAAACACTATTTCAGTTGGGAAAAATATTATCAAAATGAAGAAATAAGCAATGCTATCAAATTTTGCTCCTTAGAAATAACCGATAGTAAAACCAATTTAAAAATTTTAAATGAGTCTTATAACTCCATATCAAATAAAAAAGAATACAAATAACCAATCACCCTAATTTACATTACATATTCACAAATCTATTTTCTGATATAAAACTTTATGATGATGATTACCATCCTTCTGAAATAGGTAGTTTTTTTAATGCTTGTGTTTTTTATAAAATTTTGACAAAAAATAAAACTTCAAAACTAAAATATAGCGGAACTATCGATTTCAAAACAGTCAAAATTATTGAAAAATTTATTGACAATCATTCTTTATTAAACATATAACATGAACCCAATCATACAAAAAATAAAATCTCAAGAAACAATTTATTTCCAAGATGTAATAGCTTTTATAGACAAAAACTTCCTCTTCATTCCTATTGCTTTTAAAAACGGAAATCAGTATAATGAAACGGGACAAAACAATGGTTCATGCAAAGTGTTTTCTTTTGCAAAATTGAATAATTTATCCCAAGAAGAAACACTTTTACTTTTTGGTGAACATTATCAAGATGTATTAAAAACACCCGAAGCGACAGATCATCAAAATATTCGAAATTTCATGCAGTTTGGATGGAACGGAATTGCATTTGAAGGCGAAGCTTTACAATCAATCTAATTGAAGGTTTACAAACTCAAAACTTTTACCACTAAACAATCCTTTGTCTGATAATTTTAAGTCAGGTATTACCAGTAATGCCATGAATGACAAAGTCATAAATGGTGCTTTTAAACCACTACCCAACTCTTTTGCCATTTCATCTATTTCTTGGTATAATTTTCCAGCAGTCCAACCGTCTTGATCACTCATGATTCCTGCAACCGGTAGAGCTAAAGATTTAACTTCACTACCATTAACTGCACAAACTCCTCCTCTATTTTCTATCAAAACATTTACTGCGTTGCAAATTTCTTCATCCGAAGTTCCAACTACGACAATATTGTGACAGTCATGAGCAACAGAACTTGCGATTGCTCCTTGTTTTAAACCAAAATTCTTAATAAAAGCTACAGCCGGTTTTTCATTACTATATCGATTAACAACAGCCATCTTCAATACATCATTTTCTACATCAGAAACTAACTTTCCTGAATTATTTAAAGACTTACAATGAATTTCATTGGTTATCAATTGGCCTTCTAAGGCTTCAATTACTCTAATATTTTCAGCAGAACTTACAATTTCGAAATCGGAAATGTTTTTCTTTTCGGTATTAAAATTGTTAGGTGTTTCAAATGAAATTTTTTCTACCAAAGATTTTCCATTTTCAGCCACCAAAACTCCATCAATGAAGGTTTTTTCAACTTTAAAATCTACCAAATCTTCTACAACAATAAAATCGGCTGGATCATTCACTTGTAATAAACCCACATTCATATTATAGTGATGAACTGGATTTACACAAGCCACTTGAAGCACCTTAAATAAATCCATTCCTTTTGCAATTGCTCTTGCACATAATGCATTAATATGACTTACAATTAAATCATCTGGATGCTTATCGTCAGAGCAAAACATCATATTTTCGTAGTATTCTGGCAATAAATCGATTAACGAATTAAAGTTTTTAGCAGCGCTACCTTCACGAATAATTACCTTCATTCCTAAGTCTAATTTTTCCTTAGCTTCATCAAACGTAAAACATTCATGATCAGTAGTTATTCCTGCAGAAATGTATTTTTTTATTGGTTCACCTCTTAAGCCTGGAGCGTGACCATCAACTGGCTTATTAAAATGTTTGGCCCACGCTATTTTCTTCATCACTTCCTCATCATCAAATAAAACGCCAGGATAATTCATCATTTCGGCTAAATAATGAATGTCAGGAGAAGCCAATAATTCTCTAATATCTTCAGAATCAATAACAGCACCTGCCGTTTCAAAAGAAGTTGCTGGAACACATGAAGGGGCTCCAAAGTGAAATTTTAAAGGTACTTGCTTACTATTTTCAATCATATAATAAACACCCTCCTTACCTAAAACATTAGCAATTTCATGTGGGTCTGAAATTGTCCCTACAGTACCATGAAGCACTGCCAATCTTGCAAATTCTGAAGGAACAAGCATTGAACTTTCAATATGAATATGAGCATCTATAAAACCAGGTAATAGGTACGATGTAACCTCATGCTTTTTTTTAATAATGCTTACAATTTTTCCATTTTCAACACTGATTTCACCAGAGTAAATTCTTTTATTTTTGATATCAACAATTTGACCTTGAATTTGCATTTCTATTTTTTTTAGCCTTCAAATGTAACTATTTTTGATTGTTTTGTTATTATTTCTTTCAGTAATCAAACGTTTTTTCATTAAATTCGTACTCTTTATAATACTCCTCAAATAGTCATACTTAAATGCGTTGGAATTTAAAATCTAAACCAGACAATCAAAAAATAAAAACTTTACAAAACGCATTACAAATAGATGAAATTGTAGCTACTTTACTTCTTCAAAGAGGAATAGAATCTTATGAAGATGCAAAGACGTTTTTTAGACCAACACTAGATGATTTACATGATCCATTTCTTATGAAAGACATGGACAAAGCCGTTCAAAGAATTTTAACAGCTATTGAAAATGGGGAAAATATTTTAGTATTTGGTGATTATGATGTCGATGGAACCACAGCTGTTTCATTAGTATCAAGTTATTTAAAAACCTTTTATCCTAATATAGCCACTTACATTCCAGATAGATACAATGAGGGCTACGGAATTTCTTATTTAGGCATTGACTTTGCTGATGATAATGATTTTTCTCTAATAATAGCTCTAGATTGTGGTATTAAATCGATAGAACATATTGATTATGCTAAAGAAAAAGGAATCGATTTTATCATTTGTGACCACCATAGACAAGGCAATACGATTCCTAATGCAATTGCTGTTTTAGATCCAAAACGAGTAGATTGTAATTATCCTTATAAAGAACTATGTGGATGTGGGGTTGGTTTTAAATTAATACAAGCCTTAGCAGCACAAAACAATCAATCTATAAACGATTTGGTTCCTTACCTTGATTTAGTTGCTACCGCTATTGCTGCCGATATTGTTCCCATTACCGGAGAAAACAGAGTCTTGGCAAAATTTGGTTTAGAAGTCATCAATTCAAATCCAAGAGCAGGTATAAAGGCATTAATAAATAATGTAAAAAAAGCAACTCTATCTATTACCGATGTAGTCTTTATTATTGCTCCTCGTATTAATGCTGCTGGTCGAATTAAACACGGAAATTATGCCGTTGAATTACTTACCGAATTCGATCTAAATCAAGCTATTCAATTTGCTGCAGAAATAGAGACTTTTAATGCTGACAGAAAAAATTTAGACAAGCAAATAACAAAAGAAGCTTTGTCGCAAATTATTGATAATAACGAAGAAGATAAATTTTCAACAGTGGTTTACCAGGAAAATTGGCACAAAGGTGTTATTGGCATTGTAGCTTCGAGATTAGTAGAAAACTATTATCGCCCAACAATCGTCTTCACAAAAAGCGGTGAAAAATTAGCAGCTTCGGCTCGATCGGTTAAAGATTTTGATATTTACAATGCCTTAGAAGCTTGTGCTGAACATCTAGAGCAATTTGGTGGACATATGTATGCTGCTGGAATGACAATAAAAGAAGAAAATTTACAAGCTTTCAAACAAGCTTTTGAAGAGTTCGTTCAAAAAACTATACACCCAGATTTACTAACTCCTGAAATAGCCATTGATTTAGAAATAAATTTTGATGACATAAATCCTAAATTACTTCGAATTTTAAAACAATTTGAGCCTTTTGGACCAGAAAATATGACACCAATTTTCATAACCAAAAATGTTTTTGATTCTGGTTATCCAAAACAACTTGGGAGTGACAATGAACATTTGAGGCTATTTGTAAAACAAGAACATTCTGAAGGATTTGGAACAATTGGATTTGGTTTAGGCAAAAAGATTGAAATCGCAAAAGATAGAAAGCCTTTCAATTTAGTATACTCCATTGAAGAAAATGAATGGAATGGAAATACCACTATACAACTTCAAATGAGAGATTTAAAAGCTTAAAGAATGACAGAAATAGCAAAAAAAGATCCATATTCTTCTTTAAAAATAAAAGAATTCCGTTGGTTCCTTGCCATGAGGTTGGCCATAGTCCTTGCTTGGTCAATGCAATTTGTTTTGATAGAATGGGAAGTATATCGATTGACTAAAGACCCCTTATCATTAGGATTAATAGGATTAATGGAAGTAATTCCAGCTATAAGTATGGCTTTATTTGCTGGACATTTTGTAGACCAAAATGAAAAACGTTCAATGCTTATAAAATGTTTTATTGGTCTTGCATTAATTAGCTTATGTATGTGTGTTTTAATGTATCCTGCCATTCATGACTCTTTATCGACGTCACTCATTGTGAAAGGCTTTTATGCATTAGTTTTTTTAGGAGGCATTATTCGTGCTTTTATTATTCCTTCAATATTTAGTCTTCTCGGATTAATTGTACCTAATAATGAAAAGCCAAATGCTGCTGCTTGGAGCAGTTCGACTTGGCAAGTTGCTGCAGTTATCGGACCTGCAATGGCTGGATTTCTGATAGGTTGGATTAGTGCTTTTGGTTCAATGTGCTTAGTAACTTTTGCTATAATTGTTGGAATTATCTTTTTAATGCAAATAAAAAGAAAACCCATTTTAAATCCTGATTTAGGCGAACCTATTTTTCAAAGTTTAAAACGAGGTATCACTTTTGTTTTCGAGAACAAAACCATTTTAAACGCTATCTCATTAGATATGTTCGCGGTCTTGTTTGGTGGTGCTGTCGCCTTACTTCCTATCTTTGCACAAGATATTCTAAAAGTAGGTTCAGAAGGTTTTGGTATTTTACGTGCCGCACCAGCTGTTGGCGGATTAATAACCATGTTGGTCGCTACTCATTTTGACCTAAATCATCGAGCAGGTCGTAAATTATTGCTAGCCGTTTTTGGTTTCGGAATTTGTATCATCATTTTCGGATTATCAACTAACTTCTGGATATCTGTAATTGCACTTTTTATGAGTGGTGTAACCGATGGTATTTCAGTAGTAATTCGTTCAACGATTTTACAGCTATATACTCCAGACAATATGCGTGGTCGTGTATCCTCAGTAAATTCAATATTCGTAGGATCTTCTAACGAATTAGGAGCATTTGAAAGCGGATTCACCTCTAAATTGATGGGAACTGTAAATGCTGTAGTTTTTGGCGGAATAATGACACTTGTTGTTGTTGGTACTACTGCTTTTGCTTCGCCAAAATTTAGGGATTTAGATATAGATAATAAGTAAATAGTAATTAGTCAAAAGGCATTAGGCAAAAGTCAACTCTTACTAATGCCTTTTGGCTCATGACTAGTAACTAAAAAAATAATACCTTTGTATTTTGCTCAAAATTTATGCAACATACAGACGAAACTATTGAAATCATTGGCGCCCGCGCTCATAATCTTAAAAATATAGACCTTTCTATTCCGCGTGAAAAACTAGTAGTTATTACTGGTTTGTCAGGTTCAGGAAAATCATCATTGGCTTTTGACACCATTTATGCTGAAGGTCAACGTCGTTATATCGAAACTTTTTCGGCTTATGCGCGTCAATTTTTAGGAGGTTTGGAACGTCCTGATGTTGATAAAATCGATGGACTTTCTCCTGTAATTGCCATTGAACAAAAAACCACCAGTAAAAGTCCACGTTCGACAGTTGGAACCATCACAGAAATTTACGACTTCCTGCGTTTACTTTTTGCCCGTGCTGCAGATGCTTACAGTTATAATACTGGAGAAAAAATGGTTTCTTACTCTGATGAACAAATCAAGAATTTAATTATCGAGAATTTCAAAGACAAACGTATTAATATTCTAGCGCCTGTTATTCGAGCACGTAAAGGGCATTATGCCGAATTATTTCAGCAAATTGCTAAACAAGGATTTTTAAAAGTCAGAGTCAATGGTGAAGTTCAAGACATAGTTGTTGGAATGAAACTAGATCGCTACAAAACACATGATATCGAAATAGTTATCGATCGTTTAGTAATTGATAGTTCCGAAGATAGTGAAAAGCGACTTATTGAAAGTATTAAAACAGCTATGTATCATGGTGAAAATGTTTTAATGATTTTAGACCAAGACACGAACGAAGTACGCTACTTTAGTCGGAACTTAATGTGTCCGTCGACAGGTATTTCGTATCAAAATCCAGAACCTAATCTATTTTCATTCAATTCACCTAAAGGCGCTTGTGACAATTGTAATGGTTTAGGTACTGTTAACGAGATCAATCTTCAAAAAATAATACCTGATCCTAAAATATCCATAAAAAATGGCGGAATTGTAGCTATAGGTGAATACAAATCATCATGGATTTTCAAGCAATTAGAAACCATAGGTGAAAAGTATGGATTTAAATTAACTGATCCTATCGAGAAAATTTCAGCAGAAGCCATGCATATGATTTTGAATGGTGGCAACGAGAAGTTTGCCGTTAGTTCTAAAGCTGCAGGAGTAACCAAAGAATACAAAATTGAATTTGAAGGAATTGCGAATTTCATCAAGACCCAACACGACGAAACCGAATCGACTTCTATAAAACGCTGGGCAAAAGATTTTATGGACGAGGTGGATTGTCCTGTTTGTAATGGTTCACGTTTGAAAAAAGAGGCTTTATACTTCAAAATAAATGAAAAAAATATTCAGGAATTGTCTAACATGGATGTTTCTGATTTAAGCCTTTGGTTTAACGAATTAGAAAACAATTTAACGGAAAAACAAAAAACAATTGCAAGCGAAGTTGTAAAAGAAATAAAAGCTCGACTCCAATTTTTAGTCGATGTAGGATTAAACTACCTATCATTGAGTCGAAATTCAAAATCTCTTTCGGGTGGTGAAGCACAACGCATTCGTTTGGCAACACAAATTGGTTCTCAATTAGTAGGCGTACTTTATATTTTAGACGAACCAAGCATTGGTTTGCACCAACGTGATAACGAAAGACTAATCAAATCTTTAGAGCAATTACGTGATATTGGAAATTCGGTTTTAGTGGTTGAACATGACAAAGATATGATAGAACGTGCCGATCATGTAATTGACATTGGTCCAAAAGCTGGTAAATACGGAGGGCAAATTATCAGTCAAGGAACACCTAAAGCTTTACTTCAAGAAAACACCATTACTGCACAGTTTATGAGTGGTAAAATGAAAATTGAAATTCCTAAAAAGCGTCGTGAAGGAAACGGAAAAACGATGAAAATTTCGGGTGCAACGGGTAATAATCTAAAAAATGTTTCAGCAGAATTTCCTTTAGGAAAATTGATTTGTGTTACAGGAGTTTCAGGCTCAGGAAAATCAACATTGATTAATGAAACCCTCTATCCTATTTTGAATCAACATTTTTTCAATGCGGTTAAAAAACCACAACCGTATAAAAAAATTGAAGGTTTAGAACATATCGACAAAGTTATTGATATCGACCAAAG
>CAZMCP010000071.1:0-10123 GCA_964565035.1 uncultured Flavobacterium sp.
ACGAAAATACCTTGAGCAGTTTCCGGACGTAAGTATAAGTCCATCGCTGTATCTGCAGAAGCTCCAAGCTTAGTACCAAACATTAAGTTGAACTGACGCACTTCTGTCCAATTTTTAGAACCTGAATCCGGACAAGCAATTTCTAATTCTTCAATTAATGCTTTTACATCGGCCAAATCACCAGAATCTAAACCTTTAGCCATTCGTTGTAGAATAGCATTTTTTTGATCTAAATAGCCTTTAACTCTTTCATTGGTAGCAACAAATTGCGCTTCATCAAAAGCATCACCAAAACGGCCTTTTGCTTTTTCGATTTCTTTTTGTGCTTTTTGATTTAATTTTTCGGCATAATCCTCAATTAAAACATCGGCGCGGTATCTTTTTTTAGAGTCTTTGTTGTCAATTAATGGATCGTTAAACGCGTCAACGTGACCCGAAGCTTTCCAAGTAGTTGGATGCATAAAAATGGCAGCGTCAATCCCTACAATATTTTCATGCATTTGCACCATCGATTTCCACCAATAGTCTCTTATATTCTTTTTTAATTCTACTCCGTTTTGCGCGTAATCATACACTGCGCTTAAACCATCATATATTTCGCTTGACGGAAAAATAAATCCGTACTCCTTTGCATGCGAAATCACATTTTTAAATAAATCGTCTTGTTTTGCCATAGTGGTGCAAAAATAGGAAAAGTGATTGAGAATTTAACTTACCGAAAAGTAAATTATTTAAGAGAAAAAACAGTGTTACCGATTAAATTTATACCAGAATAGATATTAATTTCATAATCGCCAGGAAGTAGATCTTTTTTATTAGGATCTATAAAGACACAAACATCCAGTTCTTCATTTTCATAAAAAACATTGGTTTTTGCACTATATCTTAACAATTTATCACCAAACTCAACAAATTCTCCTTTATCTGTAACTACTTTCTTTTTAGGATTAATGATTTGAAGATAAATATCTTTATATCCTTGAATAGCTGATTTGTTTTCGAGTAATGTAAAGCAAACTTTAATTTGTTCAGTTGCATTAAAGCGTTTTGTTTCTATAATATTATTGGAAACTATTTTTACTCCATTAGCAATAACATTTGTTGCGGTTAGATTTCTTGTTTTCGCAACAATTTTTTCGTTTTCTCTGTTTTTGTTTTCTAATTCAGAATTTTTTTGAGAAAGCTTATCTATTTCATTATAAATAAGTTCATTCTCTTCAACTTTTTTATTTATAAGATTTTGAAAGGAATCAATTTCTCTTTTCGCGTTTTTTTTATCTACATAAATTATTTTGGCTGGAGTATAAATTTTTTCTTTTACCGTTTTTTTTGTTTTTAAAAGTAAACTTTCACTGCTTTTAGTGAGTTCCCTATTTTTTAAGACTTGATCATCATATCGACTAAAAATTTCTTTTAAATCGTTTACGTATGTTTTTTTATCAAGTTGAATAGATTCCTTTAATTGTAGATTTTCTTCTTTTGCTCTAAAATATTTCACAGCAAAAGTCGTTGTAGTAGATAACAACACGACAGATGCTAACTTTAAAAAAGTTGTTGAAATACGTAAAGACATTCGTTTTGGGTAATTTTTTTCTAAATTTATCTTTTTCCTTTTCACAAAAAAAATAAAATCGATGAAATGCTTAAAAATTTGCTAAACTTATTCTATCCAAACATTTGCTCTGGATGTTCTAACCTTTTATTAGAGTCCGAAAATCAAATATGCATCACTTGTAGACACGATTTACCACTTACAAATCATTTACACACAAAAAATAATGAAGCTTTAAAAAAATTCTACGGAAAAATACCTGTTGAGAATGTTTCAAGTATGCTTTATTATCACAAAAAAGGCATAACTCAAAACCTAATTCATAACTTAAAATATAAAAACCAACAAAAAATAGGCAAGGTTTTAGGAGATTGGTATGGAATTGACTTAAAAGAAAGTAAAACTTTTGAAACGATAGACTTTATAATTCCTGTTCCTTTACACAAAAAAAAGTTGCGAAAAAGAGGGTACAATCAAGTAGACACTTTTTGCGAATCTATTTCTAAAAAATTAGAGAAAGAAATCCAAAAAGATGTTTTAATTCGCAAAGAATATGCTGAAACACAATCTAAAAAGAATCTAATCAATAGAAGTTTAATGTCTGAAAATACATTTTCAATTTCGTATAACGAAAACCTGCACAACAAACACTTTTTATTAGTTGACGATGTTTTAACTACTGGAGCAACATTAGAGGCATGTGGGAGAGCGATTTTAAAAATACCAGGTGCTAAACTAAGCATAGTAACTATTGCTTTTTCTGAATCATAGACAGGAATTCAAAAAAATTTCATTTAGACTAAATAAAGTGGTTATTTTGTAGTGATTAAATTGTGGTTCATGAAAAAAACAAATATTCAGTTTTTAATATTTTTATCTTTATTTTTTATTGTTAGTTGTGCTAAAAGAGGTACAATAACTGGTGGAGATAAAGATACTACACCTCCTAAAATAGTTTCAAGCAACCCAAAAAACCTTTCCACTCAGTTTAATTCAAAAACAATAAAAATAAATTTTGACGAATTCATAAAGGTTAAGGATCTTCAGAAAAACTTGATCGTTTCTCCTCCTATGAAAAATCAAATAACGGTTTTGCCTCAAGGAACGGCAAGCAAGCAATTAGTGATTAAGATAAATGACACCTTAAAAGCCAATACTACTTATAGTTTTAATTTTGGCCAAAGCATCATTGATAATAATGAAGGAAATGCTTACCCACAATTTAAATATGTTTTTTCTACTGGTGCGGCATTAGACTCTTTATTCATAGAAGGAACAATAAAAGATTCTTATGAAAAAGAAACAGATACATATGTAAATGTTATGCTATTTGAGGTAGATGAAAATTTTAAAGATTCAATTATATACAAACAAAACCCACGTTACATAACCAATACTTTAGATAGTCTAAAAAGTTTTAAAATAGAAAACATCAGAGCTGGGAATTATAAACTAATTGCTTTAAAAGAAAAAAATGCCAATTATAAATTTGACCCTAATACTGATAAAATTGGTTTTTACAATCAGACTATATCAGTTCCGGACAAATCAATATTTGAATTAGAACTATTTAAAGAAGTACCAAAACTAAAATTGAAAAAACCTAACCAAGTTTCAGGCAATAGAGGGATACTTGGTTATGAGGGCAGTGTTAAAGGCGCGAAACTAACTGCGACTTATCAAGGAAATTCTTTACCTATAAAAGTTACCAAATTCCCTGAAAAGGACTCATTACAAATTTGGTTTCCAGTTATAAAAAATGACTCAATAGCTATTCAGTTTGAAAACAAGGAGTTAAAAAAAGATTTTGTTTTAAAATTGAAAAATCAAAAAAAAGACAGTTTAAGCATAATTGCTAAGCAAAGAGGCAGTATTGGCTTCAATGAAATTTTAACTTTAAACACAAACACACCTTTAGAAAAATTTGATTTCTCTAAAATGAGTTTAATCAAAAAAGATTCTTCTAAAGTAGAATTTAAAACGAATTACGACGAGTTCAACAATAATCTTGAAATACTATTCAAAAAAGATGAAGGGGAAAAATATACTCTGAACATGCTCCCAGGTGCAGTTGAAGATTATTTAGGTCAAAAAAATGACAGCCTAAAATTTGTGGTTAGCACTAGGAGTTTTTCTGATTATGGGAGTTTAAAGTTGAATTTTAAAAACGTAAAGTCATTTCCAATCATTATTGAATTAACAGACAGTAAAGGAAAAATATTAGCTACACAGTATAGCGAAGACAGTCCTACTGTAGAATTTTCATTCTTAGAACCACAAAAATATTCATTGCGAGTTATTTACGACGAAAATAAAAACAAGGAGCGCGACACAGGAAGCTATCTAGAAAAACGACAACCTGAGGAAGTGGTTCATTATCCAACTGAGATTGATGTTAGAGCCAATTGGGACGTAAATCAAGATGTAGATTTAGGAAAGTAATTGAAACTTATCCATATCATTTAAGAAATTTAACTTTTTGCGAGTTTCGAGCATTTCATTTTTATCTAAAGAAAATATTTTAACCGATTCATCTTCGAAAGGTTCAACAACATAATTCCCTAAATAATCTACAGCTTGTGAATGTCCTACATATTCGAGTTGGCTTCCGTCAGTCCCCACACGATTGACACCAATAACATAGGAAAGGTTCTCTACTGCACGTGCACGCAATAAAATATCCCAAGCATTAATACGCGGTTTAGGCCAACTCGCTACGTAGATCAGCATATCATAATTCTCTACATTTCGTGCAAATACTGGAAAACGCAAGTCATAGCAAATTTGCAAGCATATTTTCCAATTGTTATACTCCACAATTACTTTTTCATTTCCACGCGTAAAAACAGCTTCTTCTTTCGCTAAAGAGAATAAATGTCTTTTATCATACTTTTTAATTTCACCATTTGGAAAAACAAAAAGCATTCTATTGTAATAATTCCCATTTTCTGAAATTACTACACTTCCAGTTATTGCTGTATTTTTCTTTTTGGTTAATGAGACCATCCACGAAACCGTTTCTCCATCCATAGTTTCAGCAACAACAGAAGGATTCATCGTGAAACCTGTCGAAAACATTTCAGGCAATACAATCAAATCAACAGTGTCTTGAATGGAATTGATTTTTTCTTCAAAATTAACTCGGTTTACACTTGGGTTTTCCCAAACTATATCAGATTGAATGATGGCTATTTTCATAATTATTTAATCGTTATTTCATCAATAAAAATAAAAGCATCACCTCCAGATCCTTGGTGCCATTCTGGTAGTTTACCAAAGTTTTTCGCAATAACTTTAACGTATCTCGCAGAAGCTACTTTCTTATTACTATCGAATGATTTTAAAATATTCTTTTCAATTTTAGGATCTATATCATTACTTATTTTGTCAACCAATTCAAAATTGACATTATCATTAGACACATAGAACTCTACTTGTGTTGGCATTAAAATCCATGAACGCTGATCTTGTAAAAAGTTAGCACTGATACTATTCACAGGCGAACTAGTTTGTCTATCGACCACAGCTTCAAAATCTTGACTTTGATACCCTTGCCAATCTCCTTTTCGCCAGTTTTCTGTTCCAAAAATCCCGTCCAGCAATCCTTCTGCTCCACCAGCATGGTATTGCGGATTGTATTTTGATTTGATATTGATGGTGTAGTTGTTTGGGATTTTTGTGAATTTTGCAGAAATGGTGTCGCTTGCTACATACCAAAAATTTGGACCACACATATTAGAATATTTGTAATCTGCATAGGTGTAAATTTCTGTGGATTTTTTTATTACAATTGGCTCTTTATATTCTTTATAACTTCCTTTTTTATTAAATGAATAATAAATTTTATCATCATGAAAAGCTGTTTTAATTTTAATTTTTAATTTATCCTTGAATGATTTTCCTTCGCTGTAAATTACTGGCAAAGTATGTAAAGTATAATACATATTTTGTTTGTAAGATGAAGCTTCAATATATTGTGATCCCAACATTGCAAAATCTGCAAAACGTCCCTTTTCAGAAACATCTATTAGCTCGCAAAATTCATCGAATTGATTTTTTATCATAATATTTTTAAATATTGGTTTAACAAGATTTATTGTTGTTTCACCAGGCGTAACTTGATAAATTCCTAAACTACTCAACACATACCAAGCACTCATTTGCCCACAATCTTCATTACCTATTAAGCCATCAGGCGTATTTTTATAAAATTCATTTAAAATGTAATGTACTTTTGCTGCTGTTTTTTCTGTTTTACCCACATAGTTGTACAAATACGCCATGTGATGACTAGGCTCGTTACCATGCGCATATTGCCCAATCAGCCCTGTAACATCCACTTGTTCACGACCCGTGGTTTTACTTTCACTATTGAACATTTCATCCAACTTGGCTTCAAATTTTGCTGCTCCACCGTGTGCTGCTATTAAACCCTGAATATCCTGAGGCACAAAAAATGAATATTGCCATGAATTCCCTTCTGTATAATTATTATTCACTTCACGAGGGTCGAAAGGTTTGTCCCAACCTCCGTTTTTCTTAGGTTGCATAAAACCTGTTTCCCAATTGAAAACGTTTTTCCAACTTTGAGAACGTTTCATGAAATAAGCATAATCTTCTTTTTTGTTCAATATTTTTGCCATTTGAGCAATACACCAATCGTCGTAAGCATATTCTAACGTTTTAGAAACACTTTCGTGCTCATCATCCATTGATATAAATCCATTTTTCTTGTACGCTTCCAAACCCAAATGATCCAACATTGCGGAATGCTTTGAAGCCTCAAAAGCTTTTTCATAATCAAATCCTTTGATTCCTTTTACCATAGCATCTGCAATCACGGAAACGGAATGATAGCCAATCATACAATCGGTTTCGTTAGAAGCCAATTCCCAAACGGGTAATCGTCCACCTTGTTCGTATTGTTTAAGAAATGTATTGATGTAATCTGAAGTTCTTTTTTTATCGATTAACGTATAAAGTGGATGTGCAGCACGAAAAGTATCCCATAATGAAAACACCGAGTAATAATCGAAAGTATCTGCCACATGAATTTTATTATCGCGACCACGGTATTTCCCATCAAGATCTTCCGCAATATTAGGTTGCATCATAGTATGATACAAAGCTGTATAAAAAACCGCCAATTTATCTTTATCGTTTGAAGTTACTTCTATTTTAGACAATTCTTTGTTCCAAGTGGCTTCAGCATCTTTTTTCACTTTCTCAAAGTCCCAATGCTTGATTTCGGACATGTTCAGCCTTGCACCTTCATAAGCTGTTGGAGATAGCGCAACTTTGATAGAAATTTTCTCTCCTTTCTTTACATTTTTAGAAGCTTTTATAACCACTTTAGTACCTGAAAAGAAGTTAGCTTCATTTTTCTCATTGCCATAACCGCTGACTTTTACAGGAAGGTTGAATTCAATTCGGGCATAGATGTACTGATCTTTTGCCCACGCTTCACTTCTGCGGAAAACCTCAATCGTTTTATCATCGATAACTTTTACTTCCCCATAAAGCAATTTATCTCTGTGATTAAGATCCATCACTATAGCAGCTTCTCCAGCATTATTAAAAGTGTATTCATGAAAACCAACACGGGTAGAAGAAGTCAATCGAACATCAATATTATTTTTATCCAACTTTACACCATAAAATCCAGCCGAAGCTTTTTCATTTTCATGTGAATACCTCGAAGAATAATATTCCTTTTCCAAAAGTATTTTCCCCATTGATGGCATCAACATAATATCACCATAATCAGAACACCCTGTTCCATTTAAATGAGTGTGAGAAAATCCATAAATTATTTTATCCGAATAATGATAACCTGAGCAACCATCCCAACTACCGTCTACTCGAGTATCTGGTGATAATTGAACCATTCCATAAGGTAAAGTAGCTCCTGGAAAAGTATGCCCGTGTCCATCGGTTCCTATAAAGGGATTAACATGTTTGGCAAAATCCTGACAAAAGATAAATTGAGAAATAAAAAGAATTAAAAATAGGAAACGATTTGAGTTCATTAGTTAGTATGTTGTTTTTTCAAAGATAAAAAAACGCATTCAAATCAATGAATGCGTTTTAGGAATAAACTTTTAATTAACTAGTTAGCTTTTTGCTATCCATGTATCGAAAAATGCTTTAACCTTTTCCTGACTATATCCTTTACCTTCTTCTAATGAACCGGTTTCTTGTACATGGATTAATTTACCTTTTTTATTTAGCACCATAAAAATAGGATAACCTTGTTTGTCACCAGGGTTACCATATTTTGCGAAGAATTTTTCGTTTTTATTTTTTGGCGACCAATTTAGATGGTAGTAGATATAATTGTTATCAACAACACTTTTCAATTCATCAGTATTCTGTATAAAATCATTAAGGCGTAAACACCAAACGCACCAATTTCCTCCAACCTGAATCATAATGTTTTTGTTTTCTGCTTTTGCCTGCACAAGCAATTCTTTTACCTTAGCATCAGCATCTTCCATTTCATGATACGGTTTAGGCAAAGCGGCTTTCTCTGCTTCAATTTGCTTTTTCTTTTCAGCCTTTTCTTCATCTGTTTGAGAAAACCCAATTATTGTTGCCAATAATAAGCAAGTCAAAAATATTTTTTTCATGAGATTTATTTTCAGTTAAGTTAACAAAAACTAAGCCATAAAAAAAGCGTCCTAAGACGCTTTTAATTATTTTACTAAACTTGCTTTAAGATATTCTCGATTCATTCGAGCGATATTCTCTAATGAAATACCTTTGGGACATTCAATTTCACAAGCTCCAGTATTAGTACAGTTACCAAATCCTTCTTCATCCATTTGGCGAACCATGTTTAATACACGGTCAGTAGCTTCTACTTTTCCTTGTGGCAATAAAGCGTATTGAGAAACTTTCGCACCAACAAATAACATAGCCGATCCATTTTTACACGTTGCCACACAAGCACCACAACCAATACACGCTGCTGCTTCAAATGCTTTATCAGCATCTGCTTTAGGAACTGGAATTGCGTTTGCATCAATTGTTCTTCCTGAAGTATTAACTGATACGAAACCTCCTGCTTGTTGGATTCTATCGAAAGCACTTCTATCAACAACTAAATCTTTAATTACAGGAAAAGCTTTACTTCTCCATGGTTCAACATAAATAGTATCACCATCATTAAACATTCGCATGTGTAATTGACAAGTTGTAATACCTGTATCAGGCCCATGAGCACGTCCATTAATATATAAAGAACACATACCACAAATACCTTCACGACAGTCGTGATCAAAAGCAATTGGTTCTTTTCTTTCATTTATTAATTGCTCATTCAACTGGTCTAACATTTCCAAGAATGAACTATCGGTAGAAACATTATTTAAAGAATAATCTACCATTTGTCCTTTGTCAGAAGCTTTTTTCTGACGCCAAACTTTCAATTTTATATTTATAGTCTTTTTAGAAGCCATAATCTTATTTTTTTATAGCCATTAGCTTTTAGGCATTAGGCATTAGTTTTACTTAATTCCAATTTATTAATAAATGAATTTATCATTTTTGATTCTTCTAAAATTTGCTCAATAATAGTATTATACAAATCCTGATTCTTAACAAATTTTAATTCATTAGCAATTATCAGTTGAGTTTCTAATTCAAACAATGAACCGCGAGAAATATTAATAAAACTAATATAACTTTGAGTCGAACTTCTGCCATAACCTTCTGCAATATTTGAAGGTATCGAAATTGAAGCTCTTTTCATTTGGCTTGTCAAAGCATATAATTCATCTTTTGGAAACCCTTCTACTAATTTGTAGACATTAGAAACTATTTCTAAACCTTTTTGCCAAATTATTAAATCTTTATATGATTTGATTGAACTCATTCACTATTGCCTTTTGGCTAATGCCTTTTTTATTTATAGTTACGAGCTGCGATTTTGATAAACTCGTATTTCAACTCTTCTTTATGCAATACCTCTTTATTGATATCCTCACCTTGATACTCCCAAGCTCCTACGAAAGCGAAATTTTCGTCATCACGTAACGTTTCCCCTTCAGCATCTTGGTGCTCTTCACGGAAGTGACCTCCACAAGATTCTTCACGTTGTAAAGCATCCATTGCCATCAATTGACCTAATTCCATAAAGTCTGCTACACGAATAGCTTTCTCTAGTTCAGTATTCATTTCATCAGCAGCACCTGGTACAAAAACATCTTTATAGAATTCTTTACGTAACGTATCAATTTCTGCAATAGCTTCGGTTAATCCTTGAGCATTTCTTCCCATACCCACTTTATTCCACATAATTAATCCTAATTTTTTATGGAAATAATCAACCGATTTTGAACCGTTGTTGTTTAAGAAGAAATTGATTTGATCTTGGACTCTTTTTTCAGCTTCTACAAATTCAGGAGATTCAGTAGAAATTTTTCCAGTTCTAATTTCGTCAGCTAAATAATTAGAAACGGTGTAAGGTAATACGAAATAACCATCCACTAAACCTTGCATCAAAGCCGAAGCTCCTAAACGGTTAGCTCCGTGATCAGAGAAGTTAGCCTCACCAGCTACGAAACATCC
>CAZMCP010000072.1:0-9742 GCA_964565035.1 uncultured Flavobacterium sp.
GATGCAATTAATACTTCTTTTGGAAGTTTCACAGCTTTTAAAGAAGCTTTTGCAAAAGCAGGAGCTACTCAATTTGGTTCAGGATGGGCTTGGTTATGTGTTAAAGACGGAAAATTAGAAGTATGTGGCACCCCTAACCAAGACAACACATTAATGCCTGGTGTAGGTTGTGGTGGAACTCCAATTTTAGGAATGGATGTATGGGAGCACGCATACTATTTGAACTATCAAAACCGTCGTCCAGATTATATTGAAGCATTTTTTAATGTTATCAACTGGTCAGAAGTTTTAAGACGATACTCTGAAGCGAAATAAAAAAGTAAAATTCATAAAAAAACGCACTGATTACTCAGTGCGTTTTTTTATCATTATTAATTATTAAATTCAATAAAAAAGGAGGTGCTAGCCCTCCCTTTTTGCCCCAAATCTACCATAAACTTAACCTACTTATGTAATGGTGATGTAAAAGTATATTGTTGATTTTTGTATTCCAAAAATAATCGTCAAACAGAAAAAATAATCGTTGATGGGAATAAAAAAAAGATTTTCTAACCAAATTTAGTTAGAGGTTTTTTGTAAAAAAAATTGACTATAAAACGTCATAAAAATAAAAAAGGTAGAAATTTCTTTCTACCTTTTTTGCCCCAAATCTACCATAAACTTAACCTACTTATGTAATGGTAAGCCAAATGTATATTTAGACTCCCGAGCCACCAAAGAAAGTCGTTTAATTACACAAAAAAGTCGATAAAGTGCATTTTGTTAATCCTTTTAGTACGCTCTTGCGTCTTTACCTTCATAAAAATTCATGAAAGCGCGATTAACCACACGATTTCCTCCATCTGTAGGATAATCACCTGTAAAATACCAATCCCCTAAATTCTTTGGGCAAGCCTTATGTAAATTCTCTACAGATTGAAATATAATTTTCACTTTTGCTTTTACAGACGACTCTGTAAGCATCTCAGCAATTTTGTCTGAAATTTGTTCATCGGTGAATTGATTGTAAAGCTCATTTACATAATTAATAACTTCAGAATCTTGTTTATGTTCTTGTGCTTTACATTTAGAATACACCTCTTCCACTAAATAATATTTATTATTCTCTTTTAAGAGTTCTAGCATAGCTTGAAAAGCAACTAATGTTTCTAATTTTGCCATATCTATCCCATAGCAATCTGGATAACGAATTTGAGGTGCAGAAGAGACTATGATAATTTGCTTAGGATTTAATCGATCCATCATCTTGATGATACTTTTCTTAAGCGTTGTTCCACGCACAATACTATCATCGATGATTACCAAATTATCTGTTGGTTTTATAACACCATAAGTCACATCATAAACATGAGCAACCATATCATCGCGAGAACTGTCTTCTGTAATAAAAGTACGCAGCTTTACATCTTTAATAGCAATTTTTTCCGATCTAAGCTTCACGTCTAAAATTTCTTTTAGTTTATCTGCCGAAAGATTGTCTTTATTTTCAAGAATAAGATTGATCTTGTGTTGATTTAAATAATCATTAGCCGCTTCAACCATACCAAAAAAAGAGGTTTCAGCAGTATTAGGGATATAAGAAAAAACAGTATTTTCAGTATCATAATCAACCGTTTTCAAAACAGCTGGCATGATTAACTTACCCAATTCCTTTCTTTCTTGATAAATTTCAGCATCACTACCACGAGAAAAATAAATTCGTTCAAAAGAACAAGCTTTTTTTACAGATGCTTCTCTAACTTTTTCATCTAGTACCCTTCCATCTTTTTTTATGATGAGTGCATGCCCTGGCGTAATTTCCTGAATAGATTCGAAAGGCACATTAAAAACAGTTTGAATAACAGGTCTTTCTGAAGCCACCACTACTATTTCATCATCTTGATAATAATAAGCAGGTCGAATTCCTGCTGGATCTCGAGTAACAAAGGCATCACCGTGACCAATCATCCCAGCCATTGCATAACCTCCATCCCAATTTTTTGAGGCACGTTTTAAAATTCTTGCAATATTTAAATTTTCCGCAATAACAGGTGAAGCTTCTTGTTTCGATAACCCTTTTTCTTTGCATTCTTGATACAAATCAGTCACTTCATCATCCAGAAAATGACCTATTTTTTCCATTACAGTTACCGTATCTGCCATTTGTTTTGGATGTTGCCCTAATTGCACCAAATCCTCAAACAATTCTTTTACATTAGTCATATTGAAGTTCCCTGCAACGATTAAATTGCGATGCATCCAATTATTTTGACGTAAAAAGGGATGAACATTTTCAATACTGTTTTTTCCAAAAGTTCCGTAACGCACATGTCCTAAAAAAACTTCTCCTACGTAAGGAATATGCTCTTTTTGAAGCGAAACATCATCTTTATATTCTGGATGTAATTCTAATTCCTGATTAATTCTTGTATTAATTTGACCAAAAATATCTTGTATAGGTTGCGATTGATTGGAACGGATTCTACTTATGTATCTTTCACCAGGATCAACATCCAATTTAATACTTGCTAAACCAGCTCCATCTTGTCCTCGGTTGTGCTGCTTTTCTAGAAGAAGATACATTTTTTCAACCCCGTAAAAAGCTGTCCCATATTTTTGTTTGTAGTATTCTAAGGGTTTTTTTAATCGCAAAAGTGCAATCCCGCACTCGTGTTTAATTGCGTCACTCATTGTATTGTTGTTGTGTAGTTATAGTTGTTTGAATTCCAGTTATTTTACCTTAAATTCAATGATTTTAAAAATAAAAAAAGCCCCGAAAATCGAGGCGTAAATTTATGATAATTCTATGTCAAATTGTGTTAAAGCCTTAAATTGCTTCAAACGATTTTGAACTTCTTCTTTAGTTAAGCTCACCATTCTTTCGGTTCCAAATTTCTCTACACAGAAAGATGCTAAATTTGAACCATGAATAATTGCTGTTTTCATTGTCTCAAATGAAGTATCTCCTTGCTGCGTTATGAATCCAGCAAATCCTCCAGCAAAAGTATCTCCAGCTCCAGTAGGATCAAACACATCTGCTAATGGTAAAGCAGGTGCAAAGAAAATTTCTTTACCATGGAAAATTAAAGCTCCATGTTCTCCTTTTTTTATAACAACATATTTAGGACCCATAGTATGGATTTTAGCTGCTGCTTTCACTAACGAATATTCACCTGATAACTGACGAGCCTCTTCATCATTAATAGTAATAACATCAACTCTTTTAATAACATCAAGCAATTCTGGTAATGCACAATCCATCCAGAAATTCATAGTATCAAGAACAACCAATTTAGGTTTTTCAGTCAACTGATTTAAAACACTAGACTGTACTAATGGATGTAAATTTCCCAATAAAACAATATCAGAATTTTGATAGTTTTGAGGAACTACAGGATTAAAATCGGCTAATACGTTTAATTCAGTAGCCAAAGTATCTCTTGAATTCATATCGTTGTGGTAACGACCACTCCAGAAGAAAGTTTTTCCTCCTTTTACAACCTCAAGACCAGTTACATCAATATTTCTTGATTTTAATAAATCGATATATTCTTGTGGAAAATCTTCACCTACTACAGAAACAATAGCAGATTGCAAGTTAAAATGTGACGCTGAAAGTCCAATAAAAGTACCAGCTCCACCTAAAATTTTATCAGTTTTACCAAACGGCGTTTCAATAGCATCAAAAGCTACTGTTCCTACAATTAATAATTTATTCATAAATTGAATTGAAAAAAATTAAGCCGCAAATGTACAACATTGTTTTGGTAAAAACCAATTAGATTTTACCCATTTAAAACAATTAATCTATTGATTAAAAAACAACTATAAATTTGAACCGCTTTCTTGTTCATAAAAAGCATCTCTGGATAAGGTACTCTGCTGCGAAGCCATAACAGCCAACTCGTCACAACGCTCATTTTGCGGATGATTATTATGCCCTTTTATCCATTTAAAGTCGACTTGATGCTTTCGGTAAATTTTTAAAAAACGTATCCAGAGATCTGGATTCTTTTTTGCTTTAAAACCTATTTTCTCCCAACCAAAAACCCATTTTTTTTCCACGGCATCAACAACATATTTAGAATCTGAAACCACTAATACTTTCATCCCAGGATTTTTAAGTTTTTCCAACCCTACAATAACCGCAAGCAGTTCCATTCTATTATTAGTAGTCAATCGAAAACCTTCAAAAAACTCTTTTTTATAATTAGTTCCCACTAACTCCATAACAACACCATAACCACCATTACCAGGATTACCTTTGGCCGCGCCATCTGTATATATATGAACTTGATGTGACAAAATATAAAATTAGAAGTTAGACCTAAGAAGTTTTTCAACTACAACAGGAAAATATTCATGTTCTAATTCTTGCACTTTAGCAGCGACTTCTTCTGGAGTTAAACAATCTTCAACATTCACAGCTTTTTGAAAAATAATCCCTCCTTCATCATAATGCTCATTTACATAATGAATAGTAATGCCAGTTTCTTTTTCTTCATTTTCAAGTATTGCCTTATGTACATTCATACCATACATTCCTTTACCACCATATTTAGGCAAAAGCGCTGGATGAATATTAATTATACTTTCTGGGTACTTACTTATTATATCCGAAGGAAATTTCAAGAGAAATCCTGCTAAAACAATTAAATCAGGCCGTAAATCTTCGACTATTTTAAGAACTGTGCCGTCTGAAAGCTCATTTTTATCAAAAGAAAAAGTGGCAACATGATGATTTTTTGCTTTTTCTAAGACTTTGGCATGCAGATTGTTAGACAGAACACCAACTACGTTTCCTTGATTATTGTTTTTAAAATGTAATATAATTTGTTCAGCATTAGTCCCTGAACCAGAACCAAATATTACAATCCTTTTCATTTATTGGGTATTATAAAGTGTGTCAAAAAATCATTTACTAAACACAACTGTAATTTTTATTACGCAAAAAAAAGAATAATAAATGACAAATAATTAAAAATGATATTCTTTGTTAAATTAATTTTTTAAATTCGTAGTAACATTTATTAACTAAAAAACTTGGTTTTAAATAAATTTTTTATTTTTGCCAACTAATTAAAATTTAAAATTAAAGATTATGTCAGACATTGCATCAAGAGTAAAAGCGATTATCGTAGACAAATTAGGTGTTGACGAAAACGAAGTTGTTACAGAAGCAAGCTTCACTAACGATTTAGGAGCTGATTCATTAGACACTGTTGAGCTAATTATGGAGTTCGAAAAAGAGTTCGATATTCAAATTCCAGATGATCAAGCTGAAAACATTGCTACTGTAGGTCAAGCTATTTCTTACATCGAAGAAGCTAAAAAATAATACTCTCAAACATCTGTAAGCCTTAATCCCTTACAGATGTTGTTATTTTTTATGTCTTTATCAAAATCTTTTCATAGATTTGTAAAAACATTGATTGTATTACAATCATAAAAATATTTATGTAATACCCATTGTTTCTTTTAGTTAATTAAAAGTACTTTGGGTTTTTTTATATCAAACAAAAACAGCTAAAACATGCAATTAAAGCGAGTAGTAGTAACAGGATTAGGAGCCTTAACACCAATTGGAAATAACCTTCAGGAATATTGGAACGCCTTAATAAGCGGAAAAAGTGGCGCTGCTCCTATCACATATTATGACACTGAAAAACACAAAACTAAATTCGCTTGTGAAGTAAAAAACTTCAATGTAGAGGATTATATAGATAAAAAAGAAGCTAGAAGAATGGACAAATTTGCACAATATGCTATTGTTGCAAGTGATGAAGCTATTAAAGATTCTGGCTTAGATCTTGAAAAAATCAATAAATATAGAGTTGGCGTAATTTGGGGTGCAGGTATTGGAGGTTTAGAAACTTTCCAAGATGAAGTTTTAGCATATGCTAAAGGTGATGGAACTCCTCGTTTCAATCCTTTTTTTATTCCTAAAATGATTGCAGATATTGCTCCTGGTCACATTTCTATGCGAAATGGATTCATGGGACCTAACTATACTACTGTTTCTGCATGTGCTTCATCAGCAAATGCATTAGTTGATGCATTCAATTATATCCGACTAGGAATGTGTGATGTGATTGTTTCAGGTGGTTCTGAAGCTGCAGTTACAATTGCTGGAATGGGAGGATTTAATTCGATGCAAGCTTTATCAACAAGAAATGAAAGCCCAGAAACTGCGTCAAGACCTTTTGATGCTACTCGTGACGGATTTGTTCTTGGTGAAGGTGCTGGGGCATTAATTCTAGAAGAATATGAACACGCAAAAGCACGTGGTGCAAAGATATATTGTGAAGTAGGTGGTTGCGGAATGTCATCTGATGCTTATCACTTAACCGCTCCTCATCCTGAAGGAATTGGAGTAATAGCAGTAATGAAAAACTGCTTACAAGATGCTGGACTTAACCCTGAAGACATAGACCACATCAATACTCATGGCACCTCAACACCTCTTGGTGATGTTGCGGAATTAAAAGCCATTAGTGCAGTTTTTGGAGAACATGCTAAAAACATCAATATTAATTCAACCAAGTCGATGACTGGTCACTTATTAGGTGCTGCTGGAGCTATTGAAGCAATCGCTTCAATATTAGCCATCAAAAACAGCATTATCCCTCCCACTATCAACCACAGTGTTGTAGATGAAAACATTGACCCTTCATTAAACTTAACACTAAACAAAGCACAAACTCGTGAAATAAAAGTAGCCATGAGCAATACTTTTGGCTTTGGCGGACACAATGCTTGTGTTTTATTCAAAAAAGCTGAGTAATTCCATATATGAGAATTATCAAAAACATATTTCAAACTTCCCGTTCTCATTCTCCTGAGGACGGGATTTTTTTTGATAAACTTACTTCTATTTTAGGTTTTAAACCAAACAATTTAGAGCATTATAAAAAAGCTTTTACGCATCGTTCGATGAACAAAACAGATGAAAACGGACATGCCATTAATTATGAGCGATTAGAATTTCTAGGAGACGCCATGCTTGGATCTGTGATTGCTGCTCATTTATTTAGCAAAGTACCGACAGGAGACGAGGGTTATTTAACTAAAATGCGATCTAAAATCGTCTCACGTGAACATCTTAATGAACTTGGAAAAGACTTTAACCTGATACAATTCGTGGAAAGCAAAGTTTCCTTTCAACATTTTGGAGAAAATATCCACGGCAATATATTTGAAGCTTTTATTGGCGCAATTTACCTAGACAAAGGATATTCATTTTGTGAAAAATTCATTCATAAAAAAATGATAAAACCCTATGTGGACATTGATCGATTAGAAGGAAAAGTAATTAGCTACAAAAGTTTACTGATAGAGTGGTGCCAAAAAGAAAAAAAACAATTTCATTATGAAATATATGATGATAACGGCACTGGAAATCTTAAACACTTTGGCGTTAAACTGCACATTGACAGCAAAATAGTAGCTAAGGCTAGAGCCACATCAAAAAAGAAGGCTGAAGAAATTGCATCAAAAAGAGCATATTTTGTTTTCCAGTCACAAATTGACACAAAATAATTCTTTTAAATAAAAAAACTCAAACGTTTTCGTTAATAAATTAGCGAAAACCTAACATCTTAAAACGATTTAAATACTTAATTAGTAGTATATTTACATTTTGTTTTAAGGTGTTCATGGCTATTCATAAATTACAACTAGAAGATTTCGATCAGGTAGATTATCAATTAATTGCCATTCATACAACATTAGAGGATTATAGACTTGCTTTCAAAATAAATCAAACGCTTTCTATAATGCTCTCAAAAAATGAAAATGAAATTCCAATCGAAATCAATAAACAGAAAACCTCTTTTTCAAGATTTACTTTTGAGGACGAGACAGAAATGATGGCTTGGGACTTGATACAAAATAAACAAGAAATTGAATTACCAGTTCAAAACAAGAACGCTTCATTATTTGAAGACAGTAATGTTGTAACTCAAGTAAGTTTAGTTTCAGATTTAAAAAAAGTAGATTTTTTTTTGAAAATCGAACACGACAATCAAATTAAAACCAAAGAAATAATTACAAAAATAAAAGGAATCGATTTGGTAAGTACGGTTTATGAAGTTGACCCAAATGAAATCAAATCAAAAAACAATTTAATTTTTTAGAAAATGCCTACAAGTAAAAAAACAAAAATTGTGGCTACTCTTGGGCCTGCATGCAGCACAAAAGAAGTTATAAAAAAAATGATCGAAGAAGGTGTAAATGTGTTTCGCATTAACTTTTCTCATGCAGATTATGATGATGTTGCCGAAAGAGTACGAATCATACGCGAGATAAATCAAGAAAACAATTACAACACAGCTATTTTAGCAGACTTACAAGGACCAAAACTACGTGTTGGTGTAATGAAAGAAGATGTTGTAGTAAAAGAAGGCGATTTAGTTACTTTTCAAACAACTGAAGATGTACCAGGAACTCCGGATAATATTTACATGACCTATAAAGCGTTTCCTCAGGATGTAAAACCAGGGGAGAAAATTTTACTAGATGATGGAAAACTAATTTTCGAAGCGGTTTCTAGAGATAAAAAAGCTAACAAAGTAGTTTGTAAAGTAATTCAGGGAGGTCCTTTAAAATCTAAAAAAGGGGTAAATTTACCTAATACTAAAGTATCTCTTCCAGCTTTGACTAAAAAAGACATTAAAGATGCCATTTTTGCTATCGAAAATCAAGTAGATTGGATTGCTTTATCTTTTGTTAGAACTCCTGAAGATTTAAAAGATTTAAAAGATTTAATTGACAAGCATTCTGAGCACAAAATCCCTATTGTAGCTAAAATTGAAAAACCTGAAGCAGTAGAAAACATTGATAAAATTGTTGCTCATTGTGATGGTTTAATGGTTGCCCGTGGAGATCTAGGGGTTGAACTTCCAGCTCATGAAGTCCCACTAATTCAAAAGAAATTGATTCACAGAGCAAAATTAGCCCGTATTCCAGTAATTGTAGCTACACAAATGATGGAAACTATGATTACAAGCTTAACACCTACACGTGCGGAAGTGAATGACGTTGCCAACTCAGTTATGGATGGTGCTGATGCGGTAATGCTTTCAGGAGAAACATCTGTTGGGAATTATCCTGTTCAAGTAATCGAAAAAATGACTCAAATTATTGAGGCTGTTGAAGATTCTCCATTGGTGCAAATTCCTCAAAAACAACCCCAAATAAAAACAAATCGTTTTATCACTAAACACATTTGTTATCACGCTGCCATTTTAGCAAATGATATCGATGCAAAAGCGATTACAACACTAACAAATAGTGGTTATACAGCATTCCAAGTTTCAGCTTGGAGACCAAATGCGCATATTTTAGTTTTCACTTCAAACCGTCGTATTTTAACGCAGTTAAATTTACTTTGGGGAGTTAATGCATTTTATTACGATAAGTTTGTAAGTACAGACGATACTATTGATGATATCAATAAAATTGCTCAAGAAAATAAATTTGTTTCTAAAGGCGATTTATTAGTAAACCTTGCGGCTATGCCAGTTGCTAACAAAGGAATGGTAAACACCCTTAGAATATCTGAGATAGAATAAAAAATATATATCCTTAAAATTCAAACCGTAGTTGTACCACTACGGTTTTTTTGTGTTTAAAATTTAACAAATAGTACGGAAAAACCATACCATCTAAAAATTCAAAAACATTACTCTTGCAGCCTGAAACAATATGAAATATTTATGCCATTCGGATTCAAAAAAATTTATCAATTCTTATTCATTTTTCT
>CAZMCP010000073.1:0-9309 GCA_964565035.1 uncultured Flavobacterium sp.
GTTTTTACCAATTGCTTTGTTTAATAAAACCGCTGCTACTGTAGAATCTACACCACCAGAAAGTCCTAAAACTACTTTATCGTCGCCTATTTTCGCTTTCATTTCGGCAACAATGTCTTCCACAAATGAGCTTGGCGTAAAGTTTTGAGGTACTTCTGCAATTTTAACTAAGAAGTTCTCCAACATTTGCTTTCCATCTTCAGAATGATATACTTCAGGATGGAACTGAATAGCATAGGTTGTTTCTCCTTCAATACGATATGCCGCGTTTTCAACATCTTTAGTAGACGCTAAACGAACACCATTTGATGGCAACTGCTTAATGGTATCACTATGACTCATCCATACTTGGCTGTTCATATTCACTTCATCAAAAAACAATTCGTCTTCTTTAATGAATGATAAATTTGCACGGCCATACTCACGGATGTTTGAAGGCGCTACTTCACCACCACTAAAATGTGCCAAATATTGTGCACCATAACAAACCGCCAATAAAGGCATTTTACCACGAATTTGAGATAAATCAGGATGTGGTGCATCTTCAGCACGAACCGAAAACGGACTACCTGATAAAATCACGGCTTTGTAACTTGATAAATCACTTGGAAAATGATTATAAGGAAAAATTTCGCAAAAAATATTTAACTCGCGAACTCTGCGGGCAATCAGCTGTGTGTACTGAGACCCAAAATCTAAAATAAGGACGTTGTGTTGCATGTGCAAAAATAGACATTTCTCGCAGACTGAAAAATAGAGCTAAAAAAGTTTTTTAATTATTTAAAGTTTGTCACTTTTAACTAGTATTCAGAAGCTCTTTTCGTATTTTAGCGAAGAATGAAAATTATTGTGTGAGGCAAGGATTATAATTTGCGCTATCTGGGTAACATTAAATAAAGATTAACAACAAATGAAAACAAAATCATTCAAACTTATAATTATATCACTACTATTTTTAAGTTTTTCAACTTCTAAAGTAGTGCAAAATAATTATGAAAAAATATTATTTGGTTCATGGGCTTATATAGAAACTAGAGACGAACAAGGAAAAAAAATAGATTCTAATGACCCCTTGAGAGTTTTGATGAATGAACCTAATCTTATTTATAAATCTAATTTCACTTACAAAAAGATTTTTACACCTGAAAGTAGTGATATTGGAAAATGGAAATTCAATACCAAAACCATGACTATTGAACATGATTTATTTATTGACAGTACGGATTTTGTTGGAAAAGATTTGATAAAGCAAGGACTGGCAATAAAACAAAAAGATGGTAAATACTATGAGGAGAATAATGACAAAGTCTTGAAATTAATGGATAATGAATTGATTATAGACCGTTATGGAATGCAGATAGTTTATAAAAAGAAATAGTAAAACTCGATAGTGCGGATTTATAATTCTTGCTCGCAAAGAATACAAAACTACAAACTTAAAAGTTGTATTTTTTTTAATTAAAAAACACACTTTATAAATTTACCTTTTGAGTAGAATAAATTGTATTTTCGCAACATGATGAACGAACATGATATAGAAGCTGTAAAAAGCTTATTGGCCTCGCCAAAAAAAATTGCAATTATACCGCATCGCAACCAGGATGGAGACTCTATGGGATCTACTTTAGGGTTGTACCATTTTTTAATTCAGTTGCAACACGAAGTTACTGTAATTTCTCCCAACGAATTTGCAGATTATTTAGCTTGGATGCCAGCAGCAGATCAAGTATTGCTTTTTGAAGAAAATCATGAAGCTTGCGAACCTAAACTAAACGAGGCTGATATTATTTTCACTTTAGATTTTAACGCGTTTCACAGAACTGGTGAATTCATGGGAAGTTTTTTAGAAAAGCTTGACAAAACATTCATCATGATAGATCATCATCAGTTACCTGATGGATATGCAACATACATGTATTCTGACACTAAAATGAGTTCGGCATGTGAAATGGTCTATCATTTTATCACTCAATTAGGATATGAAAGCTTAATAAACACTACAGTAGGTACTTGTTTGTATACAGGATTAGTTACTGATACTGGTTCTTTTCGTTTTTCATCTACAACTAGCACTACATTACGAGTTGCAGCTAGTTTAATTGATAAAGGTGTTAACAGTGCACAAATTCACAATAATTTATTTGACACAAGTTCTTATAGCAGATTACAACTTTTAGGCAAGGCTTTACAGAATATGA
The DNA here is from genome assembly GCA_964565035.1 of uncultured Flavobacterium sp. Lineage (GTDB taxonomy): Bacteria > Bacteroidota > Bacteroidia > Flavobacteriales > Flavobacteriaceae > Flavobacterium. Next base: position 2,199 of record CAZMCP010000073.1, read on the forward strand.
AGCTTATGCCAGAATACAAAACGTCCTATATTACTCTTACACAAGAAGAACTTGACGCTCACCATTATCAAAAAGGAGATACTGAAGGTTTTGTTAATTATGGATTATCTATTGATGGAATCGATTTTACTGCTATCTTTATCGAAAATAAATCGGAAGGCATCATTAAAATTTCTTTCCGTTCGCAAGGGGATTATGATGTAAATCAGTTTGCGCGAAATTATTTTAATGGCGGTGGTCATATTAATGCAGCCGGAGGTAAATCGACCGAAAACATGGAAGATACGATTGCCAAATTCATCAAAATTGTAAAAGAAACTAAAAAGTAAAAAATATGAAGGCTATTAAAATTGTAGGATGTTTACTTCTTGGCATGAATTTAGTTACATGTTGTTCTCAAAAACAAGAAGCAAGAAGACCTGTTTCGCATGCTTCGGGTGAGTTTATGAAACAATCAGTAGAAAGAAATAAAAAATTAAACCAAAACGAAGAAAGTATTATTGCAGCTATTATTAAAAAAGATACTGCTGCAGATTATATTGCTTCGACAAAAGGATATTGGTACACTTATTTAGCTAAAAACGAAGCTTCGACAGAAAAACCAGAAAAAGGAGAAATTGCTTTTTTTGATTATGAAATTAAAGATTTGAATGGAAAGACTATATATTCACAAACCGAATTGAAACCTCAACAATACAAAGTTGACAAACAAGACATGCTTATTGGGATTCGATATGGACTAAAACTAATGAATACAGGGGATAAGGTTAAGTTTCTTTTCCCATCACATTTGGCTTTTGGATACCACGGCGACAATAACAGAATTGGCACAAACCAACCTTTAATGTGTATTGTTACGCTTAATGATGTTAAGCCAGACCCTACAGCAAAAACAGAAACTAAAATTGAATAACTATAAATTATTATTAACTAAAATGAATCGAATGACAAGTTTATTTTTAAGTTTTTTCGCTTTTTTATTCTCATGTAATTCAGGTGATCAAAATTTACCTGATGGTATGTATGCAGAAGTTGAAACTAGCAAGGGAAAAATTGTTTTGCAATTAGAATACGAAAAAACACCAGTAACAGTAGCTAACTTTGTTGCATTAGCCGAAGGAAAAAACTCTATGGTTAATGAAAAATACAGTGGAAAACCATTTTATGATGGTTTAAAATTTCATAGAGTAATTGCCGATTTTATGATACAAGGTGGTGATCCAGACGGAAACGGTTCTGGTGGACCAGGTTATAAATTTAAAGATGAAATTGTTCCTGATTTAAAGCATACTGGCCCTGGAATTCTATCTATGGCTAATGCTGGTCCTGGTACAAATGGATCGCAATTTTTTATCACACATAAAGCAACTCCTTGGCTAGATGGTCGTCATACTGTTTTTGGTCATGTAGTAACAGGTCAAGATGTTGTAAATGCTATTGCTCAAGATGATGTGATTAAAAAAGTTACTATCATTCGCAAAGGAGCTAAGGCTAAAAAATTTGATGCTGCAAAAATCTTCAAAGATCATGTGCAAAATCAAGTAGCTGAACAAAAAGCAAACGAAGCAAAATATGCTAAAGTTAAAGCCGATAAAGTTGCCTCATTTGCACAAGCAAAAGCTTCTGGAACAAAAACGGAATCTGGATTGGTATATAATATTATTCAAAAAGGTTCTGGTAAAAAACCAGTAGCTGGTTCAACAGTATATGTGAACTATGCAGGGTATTTTGAAGATGGTAACTTATTTGATTCAAGCTATGCAGATGTAAACAAAGCGTATGGAAAATGGGATGCAAATCGTGCCGCTCAAAATGGTTACCAACCATTCCCTTTCCAAGCTGGTAAAAAAGACGGATTAATTCCTGGATTCTTAGAAGGCTTAGAGAAAATGAATATTGGTGACAAAGCATTACTTTTCATTCCTTCAAACTTAGGATACGGTGCTCAAGGAGCTGGTGGTGTTATCCCTCCTAATACTAATTTAGTTTTTGAATTAGAATTATTAGAAGTTATGCCAAATGCAACTTTAACGAAATAATACAAATAAAAAATCCCGCCTTTTAAGCGGGATTTTTATTATATACAACTCTCCCTTCGGCTACGCTCAGGGATCGCAAGAAAATTTAACTTTTAAACTTCCAATCGAATTCGTCCTCTTTTTCGTTAAAAACAGCTCCTAATTCGAAACGAATCACTTCGTTATATTCTACCTGAAAAATCATCCAATTGCTTTCGTTAAAGTAATTATCTACAGAATCGAAAGATTCAACTTCCATAGCTTTAAAATTCTTTGATTTAAGCAAGCCTTCAATTTTTTGGATTGGTTGATTGATTATCTTCTGATCAAACAATTCTAATTCAGGATTTGAAGAAATGATGTAACCAAAACGAAAATCTTCGTCTTCATAAAATGTCAAACGCCATTTTTTGTCATTGTAGATATAAATAATGTTTTGATCTTCGTCATTGAATTGTTTATCTGGACTTCCATAGATTTTTTCAACATCTTTTTGTTTCATTCCAAAAACCAGTTGATCTATTCCTATCTTAGGGTTTATTTTCATTTTTAACTTTTTTTTACAAAAGTAACACAATTGCTTTGTAAGAAAAACGGTTACATTTACAAATAGTAATTCTTCTTAAAAAAGAAAACTTAAACCAAAAAAATCCTATTCATGAAAAAGCTTTTTTCAATTATCTTTTTAATTTCAATACAATTACTTCAAGCGCAAAATAATGTTAGTAAAAAACCCGAATACGTAATGATTATTAATGACGAAATTGTTTCTAAAGAAAAATTAAAAGAATATGAAGAAAAAGGTCTTTTAGAATCAGTAAATATGGGAGTCTCCGATACAGAAAGACAAAGGTTATTTGAAAAATTAGGAGATAAAGTTGGAGATAAAGAATTTATTATTATCTTAAAATTAAGAGATAAAATTGAGAATATTGAAAAAGTAACTACTACATCAGAAATAGTAGCTAGCGACAATAAAAAAGCGACACCTTACACTAAATTAAAAGCAAATCAAGTTGCACCAGAATTCACATTGAATTTGTTGGATGGAAAAGATATCAACCTTTCTGATCTAAAAGGGAAAGTGGTCCTTTTGAATTTTTGGGCAACATGGTGTGGTCCTTGCTTGATGGAACTTCATGAAGTACCTTCAAAAATCATTGAACCTTTTAAAGACTCTCCTTTTGTTTTTTTAGCAATTTCATCTGGAGAAGAAAAAGAAAAAGTGGCCAAAAAAATTGATGCTCTAAAAAACAAAGGAGTAAATTTTGACACTGGAATTGATCCAAATAAAATTATATGGTCCAACTATGAAAGTGGTTCGATACCTGCAAACTATCTTATAGATAAAAATGGAATTATTCGATATATTTCTATCGGAAATAGTGAAGGAAGTTTAGACAAACTTACTGAAGAAATAAAAAAGCTACTTTAATAGTAGCTTTTTTATTTTAATCTATTCATTAAATTCGTCATATCTCACAGGAACTTGAGGATCATATAATGCACACTTGAATTCTTCCATTATCTGACATAGTTTTTCCATGTCGTCCCCTTTAGTTCCATAACAATTAATTTGAACACTTTGCGGAGTAGTAACTATATGGAATGCTCCTACTCCATTATTATTCTTAAAACTAAATTCGTCTACTCTTTCCCATTGAGAAAAAGTATTCGCAATTCTGCTTAAAATTACTTGGATAGGTAATTCTTCCAGCCCTTCAACAGGTTGATTTTCGATTAAAGATTCGTAAACTTCTTGATGATTTAAATATATTTCATCTAAATATTTCCAGAAAAGTAGTTCGTACATGTTTGAATTTTATTTTAGCCCCGATGGAAGCGGCATCCTTTTTTGTAGCCTTCGAGAGCCTCAGGCTACAAAAAAGATACAGCATACAGCGGGAAATTGCTACTAATATTCAAAAGTACCAAATTCAGATGTAATAGTCAGCTTTTTGTTATCTGAAGCTTCTACTCTACCTACAATTTGCGCATCTACTCCGAAAGAATTAGAGATTGCTATAATATCTGAAGCGGTTTCAGCAGGAACGTACAATTCCATACGATGACCACAATTGAACACCTGATACATTTCTTTCCAATCGGTTCCAGATTGTTCCTGAATTAGTTTAAACAATGGTGGCACTGAAAATAAATTATCTTTTATTACGTGAAGATTATCTACAAAGTGTAATACTTTTGTTTGTGCACCTCCACTACAATGTACCATTCCGTGAATGTCGTTTGGAGTATATTTTTCTAGCATTTTTTTAATAATAGGTGCGTAAGTACGTGTAGGAGATAACACTAATTTACCTGCATCAATTGGAGAACCTTCTACAGCATCTGTCAATTTTACATTTCCTGAATACACTAAATCAGCAGGAACCGAAGCATCATAACTCTCAGGATACTTTTCAGCTAAATATTTAGCAAACACATCGTGACGAGCAGATGTTAACCCATTACTACCCATTCCGCCGTTATAAGACGATTCGTAAGTAGCTTGTCCGTATGAAGCCAATCCTACAATAACATCACCTGCTTTAATGTTAGCATTATCGATTACATCAGTACGTTTCATACGCGCTGTAACGGTAGAATCTACTATGATTGTGCGAACCAAATCACCCACATCGGCAGTTTCTCCACCTGTTGAATTGATGGTAACACCAAATGATTTTAATTCGTCTATTAATTCTTCTGTTCCATTGATGATTGCTGAAAGCACTTCACCAGGGATAAGGTTTTTATTTCTTCCAATTGTAGACGACAACATGATATTATCGACAGCACCCACACACAATAAATCATCAATATTCATAATTAATGCATCTTGTGCAATACCCTTCCAAACAGAAATATCACCCGTTTCTTTCCAGTACATATAGGCTAATGAAGATTTTGTACCTGCACCATCTGCATGCATGATCAAACAATACTCTTCATCGTTTGTTAAATAATCTGGAACAATTTTACAGAAAGCTTTAGGGAATAAACCTTTGTCGATGTTTTTAATAGCATTATGCACATCTTCTTTTGCAGCCGAAACGCCTCGAAGTGCATACCTTTTAGAAGTATCTGAACTCATTATTTTTGTTGTAGTTGTTGTGGCGCAAAGATAAAATTTAATTATGAATTATGAATTATGAGTTCATTTTTAGTTTTCAATAATTTCAATTTCTACGCGGCGGTTGGCAGCTCGTTCGGTTTCAGATTTTTCAGGTAAAGCAAATAATGGCTGAGTGCTTCCAAAACCTTTATAACTCATACGTGCTTTATCGATTTCATTCATTTCCAAAAATTTATAAACTGCCTTAGCTCTTTGAGTAGATAAATCTTGTTTATCAGATTTTACACAACACACATGTCCTTGAATATCAATTTTTAGTTTTGGATTATTTTGCATTACTAGGAGTAACTCGTATAATTTTCCTCTTGACTCATTAGTTACAGCAAAAGTATTTAGAACAAAATTCAAGTTTTCAATTTGTAGTTTTTGGCCTTTACTTGCTTGACTTAAGGTATTCATAAATTCAACATCTAGCTTGTACTCCGATTTTGTTCCATTAGGATTTGTAACAGTAACTTTATCTGGAAAAGAAGGCTTTTTCTTAACAACATATCCTTTGGCTTTTAAACCTAAAATTTCTTCTTCTCTAGACAAATCTTTTTGAAGCAAATAATAAATAATAACCTTTCTATTTTCTTTCTTGTCTGCTGATTGTTGAAAATTTTCACCAAAACTTATTTTTTTAAAATCTTCACGAATTTTAATTTTCCCATTTATGATTTTTATAATCGATTCGACCCTTCTAGATGCTAAACTATCATTGTATTGATTTGTCCCATCTTCATCAGTAAATCCATGAATAGATAAAATTTTGGAATCTTTATTCTTTACCATCCATTGCAAAAAAGAGTCATACTCAGTGCCGTTCAAATTATGTTTATTACTTTCGAAATAAACAGAAAATTTTTCCTGAGCAATACTATTCAAAGCCAAACAACAAAATACAAGTATAATATAACAAGTCTTCATATTACGAATATAAACAAAAAAACTGTCTGGAGTAGTCAAGACAGTTTTCAATATGTATCAGTTTAAAAAATTATTTTGTAAATAATAACTCTCTGTACTTCGTTAATGTCCAAATTTCGTCATCTACTAACAATTCTAATTTATCACAATGTTCGCGGATAATATCAAAGTAAGGTTTTACTTTATCACAATATGCCTCTGCCATTTTCTCTGAAGAAGATAAATTGTTTGCTTTTTTGCGCTCTTCAATCATAGCATCAACATTTTTGTTGATCCCTTCGATATGTTCAGAAATTTCTTTGATTAAACCAATTTGTTCTTTAGCAATCTTTTCAAAATCCTTACCAAAGATTTCTTTTAATCCTTTTACATTTTCAATTAAAACATTTTGGTAACGTATTGCCGTTGGAATCACGTGATTTCTAGCAATATCACCTAACACGCGTCCTTCAATTTGAATTTTCTTAGTATACTCTTCTAATTCGATTTCATAACGAGCTTCCACCTCAACATGATTCATTACTCCTAATTCCTGGAATAAGTCCATTGCTTTTTTAGAAACTTTAGCTTTTAATGCTTTTGGAGTTGTTTTATGATTACTCAAACCACGTTTTTTTGCTTCTTTTTCCCAAGCATCGCTATAACCATCTCCTTCAAAAAGAATATTTTTAGTCTGTTTGATGTATTCTCTTAGAACATTAAAAATCGCTTCATCTTTCTTTAATCCTTTTTTGTCTACCAATGCATCAACTTCAGCTTTAAAATCAATTAATTGTTTCGCAACTATAGAATTTAAAGTCGTCATTGAAACTGCACAGTTTGCAGAAGAACCTACAGCACGGAACTCAAACTTATTACCTGTAAAGGCAAATGGAGAAGTTCTATTTCTGTCAGTATTATCTAATAACACGTCTGGAATTTTCCCAACAACGTTTAATTTTAAATCTGTTTTTTCTTCAGGAGATAATTTTCCTTTAGTAACACCCTCTAATTCTTCCAATACTTTTGTCAATTGTTGACCAATAAATACCAAAATAATAGCTGGAGG
>CAZMCP010000074.1:0-8259 GCA_964565035.1 uncultured Flavobacterium sp.
AACTGGAAAATCTCACGATATTCGTATCGAGGCTTCTTCAGGATTAACTCCAGAAGAAATCGAAAAAATGAAAAAAGAAGCTGAAATGAATGCTGAAGCAGATAAAATTGCAATGGAAAAAGTTTCTAAATTGAACGAAGCTGATAGCATGATTTTTCAAACAGAAAAGCAATTATCTGAGTTTGGTGATAAATTATCAGAAGGTAACAAATCAACAATCGAAGCAGCTTTGAATGAGTTAAAAGCGGCTTATGAAACCAAAGAAATTTCTGCTATCACACCAGCTTTAGATAAAATTAATGAAGCTTGGAAAAATGCATCAGAAGAATTGTATAAAGCACAGGCTGAAGGACAATCTCAGGAAGCTCAACCACAGGCAGATGCTAGTGGAGATTCAACTCAAGATGTAGAGTTTGAAGAAGTAAAATAATATATTTTATATTATAAAAAGAAAACCGGGTAAAAGCCCGGTTTTTTTATTATAAAATTGATGAAAAGTTTATTTAACAGCAATCATTGAAATTTCAATATTTACATTTTTCGGTAATGTAGCTACTTGTACTGTTTCACGTGCAGGAGCTGTAGCTTCATTAAAATATTTTCCATAAACTGAATTAATTCTAGCAAAATCTCCCATATTCATGATAAAAATGGTTGATTTAACAACATTTTCAAAAGTCATATCAGCCGCTTCTAAGATAGCTTTAAGGTTTTGCATGACTTGTTCAGTTTCTGCTTCAATTGTGTCCAAAATCAATTTATCTGTTCCTGGAATAAAAGCGACTTGGCCTGAAATATAAAGTGTGTTATCAGTTAGTACAGCTTGACTATAAGGACCAATAGGAGCTGGAGCTTTATCTGTAAAAATTATTTGTTTCATTATATATTGTTGAAATAGTTAAAAATTAAAGCCTTCTATCTGGTAAACTGCGTTTGTCCCATTTAATATCACTTAAAACAGAAGAGCTAATTCCTATAAAGAAGTACCAAGATGCTCTATCTCCTATAGGATTCCAGTTGAAGTCCATTCGCCAACTTAATAAGTCTCTCTCAAACCTTAATTGAGTGTAAGTTACTCCGTTTTGCACAAAATCGTAACCAGAAGAAACACCAGCTTTCCATCTTGGAGAAATATCTACATTTCCAGAAAACATTAAAGAACTTTGCGATATTTTGTTTTCTCTATTGTTGTTTGTGTAAGTTAAAGAATAGGCTAGCTTTAAGTCCCAAGGTAATTTTGCATTAAAAAATTTGTCAAATTTTGTTTCATCATCTTCACTAAATTGGCTTTTTTGTCTGTCACTAAAATCTGTGGTAGTACCAAATAAGTCATCGGCACGTCCTCCACTTCTTAAGCCTTTATTATTGAGTGAGTTTTCTTTGCCGTCTTTATTTCCATTAAAGTCTTTGCTTGAAAAAGAATAATTGATGGTCATATTTGCACTTGTCATTCTAAATAAACTTCCTCCATTATTGATATTAAAAATATCAACCATTTGTCCTTTACTATTAATGGCATACGGATTTAAAGTCATTCCAAAATTGACATTCATTTTGTCTTTTAACAAATTAGTACCACCACTAACTCTTAGAGGAGTCCAACGAAGTGAATCAGCGCTAATATTGTAACCAGTTGATAAATTAAAATTATTTAAAAGCATTATCTTTTTAGATTCTACCTTAGTAGAATCTTTATCTCTGACTTTAGCTTCGAAAGTATTATTTAAGCTAAAACTAAGAATATTACTGTTTTGTTTTCCAGGAGCACCAAAAATTCCTTTCTCAAATCGTGTATAACTTTCCATTCGACCACTTCCATCTGCACTATAAGTATCGTAGTATTTTTCAAAACTTGGAGTATACGAATACGATACATTTGGTCTCATTACATGTCTAATAGCTTGAATTCTTTTATCTTTACTAATATTAAAAGTACCATATATTGTTGTTCCTATTCCTGAAGAAAAGTCATATGTTCTAAACGCATCAAATCCTGTTTTTTCTAAATCATCAACAGTGTTTGTTAATGCATTATACTTCTTTTCAATTGTTTTAAAATACCAAGTTTCTTGGTAATTAGTTGATGCTGAAACACTAAAGTGTTTAAAAACTTTAAAATTTGTGCTTAAAGGTATTGAGTGTTGCAATCCATTTTGAGCTTGCTTGAACATTTCAGATTTGAAAAATAATGAATCATTTGTAGTAAAACGATTTTCACCTCTTAAATTATACTGAAAATTAATGTTTTTAATTAAACCTTTTTTTGTTCCATTTTTTGATGCAAAAGGAAAAATTCGATCCACACTAGCTTGAAGAGTAGGTAATGTCATATTTATTACACCAGTATTTGTATTTTGAGAATGTGATGCAGTTAATGACATATTAACTTGAGGAATTGTATTAAAGGTTTTACTATATGAAACAGATGAACTTAAAGTATTGTTTAAGAAGTTTGCAGTATTTAATTGATTGAAAGAACTTTGATAATATTTTGAGCTTCCTAAATTTACTGATGCTGAAAATCTAGAGTTAGGGGTAGCTTTCGCATCTGGAGAGTGTGTCCACTGAATGTTGTATAAATTAGTTTTTCCGTAACCAGGAAGACCTCTTTCACCAGTAATTTGATTTTCATATCTGAAATTAAAATTTCCTCTAAACTTATAAATTTTTGCATAACTTGTTTCTGCTCTAAAAGCATAACTACCATTTGTATAATAGTCACCTAAAAGGGCTAAGTCATAATTTTTGCTTAAAGCAAAATAATAACCACCGTTTTGTAAAAAATAACCTTGTGCATTAGTTTGTCCAAATGTGGGTAAAATTATTCCTGATGTACTCTCTTCAGTCATTGGGAAAAAAGCAAAAGGAACTCCAATAGGTGTTGGAACATCTGCAATAACCATATTTGTAAGGCCAGTCACTACTTTCTTTTGTGGTACAAGTTTAATTTTTCTAGCGATAAAATAATATTCAGGATTTTCAATATTTTTTGAAGTCGTAAAACGTGCATTTTTTATAAAGTATACCGAATCATTCTCACGTTTTGTAATCTCGCCTTTAACCTTAAATTCTCCTTGATCTGTTCTTGAATTCCAGATTAACGCTTTTTTTGTTTTAAAATTAAAACGTATTGAATCTGGTTCAACTACATTTGCTCCTTGTTTAAATACTGGAAATTGTGTATATGCACCTGCAGAATCTTTTATTCTACCTGCATAAACTTCATCTTTTTCATAATCAATAACAATTATACCAGATTTTAATTCGATGTCTTTATAATATACTTCAGCCTCATCATGAAGTGTGATTTGCTTTTTTTTCTGATTTATTCTAGCATATTCTTTTGACTTATAATGGATTTTTCCATCTAAGAGAGACTTTTTTTTCTTAACAGTGTCAGTTTTGGTGCTGTCTTGTCTTTTTGTAGTATTATTTTTACTTACTGCAATGTTATCTTCTTGTCTGTCAGTAGATATTGAAATATTCTTTTTTGGTAACTCTTGCGAAAAAGTTTTTAAACTGCTAAGAGTTAGAAAAAAAGGCAGTAAAACGATATGAAATAAGTTTGTACGCAACGCTATAAATACTATTTTTGTAAAAGTATGGCTTAATTTTTGAAGTGACAAACTTACATCTATTTTTAAAAATATTTAAGCATTTAATAAAATTATAACCTTTTGGTCTCTATAAAATATTTACTATGAAGTTACACCTTAAAATTAAAGAAGTTTTTGTTTTAACATTTTTGCTTATTGTTTCATCAACTATGGCTCAAAGTTCAGGTAAATTTAAAGTTACTTTGGATGCTGGTCATGGAGATCATGATTTTGGAGCGACCTATCATGGCTTTGTTGAAAAAAACATTGCTTTAGGTGTTGTGTTGAAAGTTGGTAAAATATTAGAACAAGATCCTAGTATTCAAGTAATTTATACTCGTAAAAATGATAGTTTCGTAGATTTAGTTGAACGAGCTAATATAGCAAATAGAGCAGATGCTAATTTATTTGTATCGATTCATTGTAATGCAAATAAAAATCAAGAAGCATATGGAACGGAAACCTATGTGATGGGACTTTCAAAAAGTGCTTCTAGTTTAGAAGTTGCTAAGAAAGAAAATGAGGTAATAGAAATGGAGAAAGATTACAAAACTAAATATGCAGGCTACAACCCTAATTCTCCAGAATCTCTTATAAGCGCAACTTTAGCTCAAGAAGAATATTTAGATCAAAGTATTGAGTTTGCTAGTAAAATTCAAGATAATTTTGATGTGAAATTAAATCGTAAAGTTAGAGGTGTAAAACAAGCTCCTTTTATGGTTTTGCATAAAGCTTTTATGCCAAGGGTTTTGATTGAAATGGGTTTTATTTCCAATAAGGAAGAGGGTGCTTATTTAAATTCTGAAGAAGGGCAATTAAATGTTGCAAAATCTATTGCTGATGCTATTTTTAGAATGAAAGTAGAGCATTTTGGGGGTAATATGCCTGTAATTGATATTCAAAAATCTGAAAGACCTGTTGCAAAAAAAGATACTGTAAAAATACCTGCTAAGGAAACGCCTAAATCTACAGATAGTAAAGCAGTTGACACTACTAAAGTTATTTATAAAATTCAACTTAAAGCTAGCTCAGCTCAAGTGGAAACTAAGCCTGAAAATTTTAATGGACTAAAAAAAGTTTCATTTATTTCAGAGAAAGGATTTTTTAAATATATGTATGGTGAAACTAATGATTACAATGAAGCCAAAATGCAATTATTAGAAGCTAAAACAAGAGGTTATGATTCTGCGTTTATTGTTCCTTTTAAAAATGGACAAAAAATCAGTTTAAATGAAGCTTTAAAGAGCAAGTAATTTACTTATATATCTTTTAAATTAGTACTTTTGTTTTTTTAAAAACCACACATTTTGAAAATTACTAGAGAAATTAAAACGGCTATACTTGTTATCGCTTCACTATTATTATTTATTTGGGGATATAGTTTTTTAAAAGGATCAAATCTTTTTAATGATCATAAGAGACTTTTTGTAGAATACGATAATGTTGAGGGATTAGCAGTTTCTGCACCTGTCACTATTAGCGGTAAAATTATAGGTAAGGTAGATAAAATAGAATTAACTCCAAATGGAAATTTATTAGTTGAACTTCAGATCAATGAAGAAGATTTTCCAATTTCAAAATCCAGTGTTGCTGAAATTTATGAGCCTGGTTTTATTGGGGGTAAGCAAATTGCAATCATACCTAATTATAAAGATAAATCAATTGCCATTTCTGGAGACAAGTTAGTAGCTGGTGTAAAGCTAGGATTAACTTCATCGCTAGGAGAAAAACTAACACCATTACAACATAGATTAGATAAGGTATTAGTTAGTGCTGATGGACTTTTAACTAATGTTAATAATGTTCTTGATACAGAGACTCAAGCAAATCTTAAAAAAGCAATAAATGAGTTAAATAAAACTCTTTCTAATTTTACAAAAGTTTCAGCTGAATTAGATCAACTTTTAGCTCAAAATAAAGATAAGCTAGGGAGTGCAGTCACTAATCTAGATCAAACAACTCAAAACTTTTCTAAAATTTCTTCCGATTTAGAAAAAGCGCAATTGGGTCAAACAGTCAAAAATTTAGAAACAACACTAGCAAATGTTAACAAAATAATGACTGATATTGAATCTGGAAAAGGTACGATGGGTAAGCTTATGAAAGACGAAACTATGTATAACAATTTTGCAAAAGCTTCAAAAGAACTCGAATTATTATTGCAAGATTTAAGATTACATCCAACTCGCTATGTTAATGTGTCACTTTTTGGAAAAAAAGAAAAACCATACATAGCTCCGGAACAAAAATAAATATTAAAACAAACAAATCAACCAATTATAACCATTATGAATTATTTAAGCAGTATACTATTTCTTGTTATTCTCGCAGTAGGAGGAGGTTTTTTTGCTAAAAATGTCAAAAAAATTATCCGTAACATCAAATTGGGTAAAGATGTAAATCGTTCTGACCGCTCTTCCGAAAGATGGAGTAATATGGCTCTAGTAGCTTTAGGTCAAAAGAAGATGTTTACAAGGCCAATACCTGCAATTCTTCACTTTGCATTATATGCTGCATTTATCATAACACAAATAGAATTAGTAGAAATTCTTGTAGATGGAATTTTTGGGACACATCGTTTTTTTAAACCAGCTTTAGGAGGGTTTTATACTTTTTTAATAAGTTTTATTGAAATATTATCAGTTTTAGCATTAACAGCAACAGTTTTGTTTTTGGCTAGAAGAAACTTATTAAAATTACCTCGATTAAATAAGGCAGAATTATTAGGTTGGCCAAAAAAAGATGCTAATTTGATTTTAATTATGGAAATCATTTTAGTTTGCTGCATATTCACTATGAATGGTACAGATGAAGTTCTTTATAACATGGGGAAATCTCATTTTGAAGGGCAAGGATCATTCGGTTTTGCTGTTTCACAACACATTGGGCCAGCTCTATTTGGCGGTATGTCAGAAGGAGCTTTACATATTCTGGAAAGAATAGGATGGTGGGGTCACTTTATGATGGTGATGGCATTTTTGAACTATCTATATTATTCAAAACACTTACATATCATATTAGCATTCCCAAATACTTATTTTGCCGATTTGAATCCACTAGGAAAATTTGATAATTTAGAAAGCGTAACAAATGAAGTAAAATTAATGTTGGACCCAAATGCTGACCCTTTTGCCGCGCCAGCACCAGACACTAATGCAGCACCAAGTAAATTTGGTGCTTCAGATGTTCAAGATCTTAACTGGGTCCAATTATTAAATGCATACACTTGTACAGAATGTGGTCGTTGTACTTCATCTTGTCCTGCAAACCAAACGGGTAAAAAATTGTCGCCACGAAAAATTATGATGGACACTCGTGATCGATTAGTAGAAGTAGGGGATAATATAGATAAAAACAAAGGAGTTTTTGTTCCAGATGGTAAATCATTATTAAACGATTACATTACTCAAGAAGAACTATGGGCTTGTACTTCATGTAATGCATGTGTAGAAGAATGCCCTGTAAATATTAGTCCATTATCAATCATCATGGATATGCGTCGCTATTTAGTGATGGAACAAAGTGCAGCTCCTCAATCATTAAATGCTATGATGACTAATATTGAGAATAACAGTGCACCTTGGCAATATAACCAATTGGATAGATTAAACTGGAAAGACGAAAATTAAAATAATTTTGGCGTGCCCCTTCGGGTCGGGCTATTCGCACTACATGGTAGTTTGCTACTATCCCTCACGCACTACAATACACAATAATGGAAAATCAAGATTTAGATAAAAAATTAATTGCAGCTACCGAAGACGGCCATACAATAAGTCCAATACTTCCTCCAGGAATCAAAAATTATTTGATTGATATAGATGGGACTATTTGTGATGATATCCCTAATGAGGAGCCAGAAAGAATGCTAACTGCAGAAGTTTATCCAGACGCATTAGCTACTCTAAATAAGTGGTATGATGAAGGACATATAATCTTCTTCTTTACATCAAGAACTGAAGCACATAGAGAGTATACTGAAATTTGGTTAAAAAAACATGGTTTTAAATACCACGGAATGATTATGGGTAAACCAAGAGGAGGAAACTATCATTGGATAGATAATCATTTGGTAAAAGCCACTCGATATAGAGGTAAGTTTACAGATTTAATCGAGAAGCAAGTTACTATTGAAGTGTTTGATGACGAAAAAGATAGTATTTAAAAATAAATAAGACCAACGATAAACATATAGATTATGTCACAAAATTTAGTAGTGCCTACAATGGCCGAAATGTTAGCCCAAGGCAAACAACCAGAAGTGTTATTTTGGGTAGGTTGTTCTGGTAGTTTTGACGATAGAGCAAAAAAAATAACTAAAGCTTTTGTACGTATTTTAAATAAAGCCAATGTTGAATTTGCAGTATTAGGAACAGAAGAAGGTTGTACTGGTGATCCTGCAAAAAGAGCTGGTAACGAATTTTTATTTCAAATGCAAGCTTTCATGAATATTGAAGTGTTGAAGGCTTACGAAACTAAAAAAATTGTAACGGCTTGTCCTCACTGTTTTAATACTTTAAAAAATGAATATCCTGAGTTAGGAGGGAACTTTGAAGTAGTTCATCATACAGAATTTCTAAAAGAATTATTAGATGCTGGTCGATTAACTATTGAAGGAGGTCAATTTAAAGGAAAAAAAATTACGTTTCACGACCCATGCTAT
>CAZMCP010000075.1:0-7195 GCA_964565035.1 uncultured Flavobacterium sp.
ACGATACAAAAACAGTTGGTATACATAAAGTAGTACCAAAGATAAATGCTGGAGATGTTGGATCCCAAGCTGTATATCCACGAGCTTCAAAAGTATTTCTAATTCCACCATTAGGGAAAGATGAAGCATCTGGTTCTTGTTGAACTAATTGTCCACCTCCAAATTTTTCAACTGGATCACTACCATCAAACGAAGTTTCAAAGAAAGCATCATGTTTTTCGGCAGTTGTACCTGTTAAAGGTTGGAACCAGTGTGTATAATGAGTCACTCCTTTAGCCAAAGCCCACTCTTTCATTCCCATTGCGATATAATCAGCTAATTTTCGGTCAATTTTTGTCCCATGCTGAATTGCACTCTGAACAGCTTTGTAAGCCTCTGGAGTTAAAAATTGTCGCATCGCTTTGTCGTTAAAAACGTTTGTTCCAAAAATTGCCGACTTTTTGTCTAATTCTTCCACTGCAACTGGTTTTCTGCTAGTCGCTTTTTGTAAAGATTGAAATCGTAGTGTTGCCATAAAATTAATTAAATTGAGTTATACCCCTTAAATTTGAAGCAAATATATTTAATTTTTTAATTTTAACAACATCGACCCCTATAAATTTAATGGTAAATTGTTAAAAATTTAATTTTAAGGAACAAAATCATCAAAAGTTTAATAATCCAAAATCAAAGATTATATTTGTAAACCTCAAAATAGTAAAATATGATTGTTTGGATTTGTTTTTTAGTAGCCGTATTTATTTTTCTTGCATTAGACTTAGGCGTTTTTAATAAAAACCCTCATATCATTTCCACAAAAGAAGCTAGCATGTGGACAGCAATTTGGGTTTCACTTTCTTTTGCATTTTCAGGAGTAATTTTTTGGTTATACCAAAATGGCTATGTCGCAAATCCTGATCAGCTCAAGCCAGCAGCAGCAACAATGAAATACATCACTGGTTATTTAATTGAGCTATCCTTAAGTATAGATAACATATTTGTAATAGCAGTTATTTTTGCTTCGTTTAAAATCCCGCAAAAATACCAACATAGGGTTTTATTTTGGGGTATTCTTGGAGCTATTGTTTTCAGAGGATTAATGATATACTTTGGTGTATTGATCATCAATAAATTTAGCTGGACAACTTATTTATTTGGAGGATTCTTATTGTTCACTGCAATAAAAATGCTATTTAATAGTGAAGAAGATGACTTCGAACCCAAAGAATCATTTATTTATAGAGTGCTAGGAAAAATCATGCCTTTAACATCTGAAACAGATGGTGAAAAATTCTTCGTTCCTGCCAAAAAAGGAAAAGCTGCTACACCATTGTTTGTTGCTCTGATAGTTATAGAAGTAATGGATGTTTTATTTGCAGTAGACAGTGTTCCTGCAATTTTAGCCATCACTTCAGATCCATTTTTAGTATTTAGTTCTAACATTTTTGCGATTCTTGGTTTAAGATCGATGTATTTCTTCTTAGCTAATATGTTGGAAAAATTCAGTTATTTAGAATATAGCTTGATAGCGATTTTAACTTTTGTGGGTATCAAGATGTTAGTAGTACATTATTACAAATTCCCAGAATGGGTTTCTCTTGGATTTATAGCTGTATCCCTAGCTACAGGAGTATTAGTTTCTCTTAAATTTGGAAGAGAAGAAGATTTAGAAGAGTAATAAAAAATGAGTTCAAACTGTTATTGTGGCAAAGCACTTTCTTTTAAAGATTGTTGTAAACCCATAATTGAAGGCAAGAAAAAAGCATCTTCAGCAGAAGATTTAATGCGTTCACGCTACAGTGCATTTGCAACTGGTGCGGCTGATTATTTAGTTAAAACCACTCATATTTCGACTCGGAAATTCCATAAAAAAGAAGACATTTTAAACTGGTCAAAAAGTAATCAATGGGTTAAACTAGAAGTTTTAGAAGCAACAGAAACCACAGTTACTTTTAAAGCGTATTACCTAGACGAAAGACTAAAAGCGCAAATTCATTACGAAAAATCAACTTTTGCTTTAGAAAATGGAAGTTGGTTTTATGTAGATGGCGAGTTTAATTAGCATTAAAAAATCCTGATAAATCAAGCTGATGCATTTGTTGAGACTTATGAATTGGTCCAAATTTCAATTCTTCATTAGTTAGATAATAAATACCACCATCATTTGTAGTAATGGCTTCAATTTGAAGAAATCGAGGTTTTAGTTTTATCTTTTTATGACTTCCAGAAAAGAAATCATTTCCTTTAAAATCATAAAACAATTCAATAAAAGGCCTTCCTTTTTTAGTATAACCACATAAGAGTAATCTGTTTTCAAACAAACAAGCACCAGTTACCAATCCTTTTATATTAAATACTCTCTTTTGCTTTGCAATATAATCTCCCGATGTTTTAGGCAAAGTATATAGAGTTGTATAATTGGTTTTCCATTCTTTCGTAAACAAAAAAATACTATCCTGCGTTACCACAAAAGCTTCACAATCAAAATTGGTATTATTGGGCTTTTTATGCCCAAATTCATTTTGATTTTCATACTTAAACCTTATATATTCAACTTTAGGTGATTTATTAATTAGTGATAACTTGTCAATTTTAAGAATATTTAGGTTTTGTCTATTCCCAGATGCATTGTTACCAAAATCACCTATGTAAACAAAATCATCGTCTTGAGCTATTTCTTCCCAATCTTGATTTAGAACATTAGGCAAAGGATAGACTTCAAGAATTTTACCTGTGACTGTATCTAATCCATACAAATTAAGATCAGTATCGTCATTGTGCGTCCATAGTTTACCATTCCAATGAATTGAACCAGAGGTTTCTTTTAGTTTTTTATCAAGAACTAATGATCCATCAAGTTTTATTTTTCGTTTTTTAAAAACTGTATTGTCTAGATCTTGTGCATTAATCAAAGATGAAAACAGCAAACAAATTAAAACAGCCAGTTTAGAACTAAAAAAAATAAAATTGCTCATCAAAAAATTACATTTTAATATATTTTGAAAATTGGCTAACAAGCTCTTCTAATGTAATTCGGCTTGCTGAAGAAGTAGAATTTAAAATGATGCAATTTATTTTTCGTTTGTCGATGTAAATATGAAAATTTCTTTCAGATGCTATTTTAAAATCAATAGGATACTTTGCCAATAGTTTTTGCTTTTCTGTATACTTTATAAAGTTTTGAGCCGCACTATTTTTGGCAGAGAAACCTAGTAATACAATTTGCTCTAATTCTGGATGATTATTCACGATTGAAATTATATCCTGAAACTCGACAATTTCTATGTTCGAATCTAGCGAACTATTGTTTTTCCTTTTTATTTTCAAAGCAATGTCGTGTATTCCTACATTAAGTTTCCTCATTATCGTTTTACGTTCTTCAATAGCTTTGTGTGTATCGGAAAGACTAGCCGCCAATTCCATCCCAGAAATTCGCGCCATGACTTTCCAAAACCGATTTTGCTTGTTGGGATAATAAAACGGGAACGACCATTTGCTTTGATAGGGTGGAAAACTCCCCAACACTAAGGTTTTCATTGGAAAGAAATCGTAAAACCAATTGGGGTGGGTTTCTAATGCCATTTATTTTATAAAAGTTAATCTTGTAAATGTAACGAAACTATTTTTAGCTGCGCACCATTACTAATTTGTGATATTATTTTTCATTGTAAAAAAAAATATCACAGTTATTTTAACAATCATTTTCGTTATATTTGAAAGAAGCAATATATATGCGAAATAATCATTTTGAATTGTTTTAATATCTTATTAACCTATTAATGAGCTAGCTTTAATTTAAATAAAATGGAAAAATCAAAATCAGGTTCACCAATATACAGATATAAAGAAACTGACAATAAAGAATTCGAGATTGCAACTGGAGAACCTTCAATACAGGAAATTTCTGACCATATCGAAAAAAATATTGGAGAAATTCACATGGTCTTTCATGAAATTATATCCGATCAAGTTCATATAGATGTACATTGGGTAAAACCTACAAAAGAATGACCTTTTCATACTTTAGTAACTTCTGGAATGAGTGATAAGCCAATGAAAACCCCAGATGGAGTTGAAAACTGTAATTTTGCAGAATTAAGCATATGTTTACCAGAAGATTGGAAAATATCAGATGAAGACTTTAGAGATGAAAAAAACTATTGGCCTGTAAGATGGTTAAAATATCTTGCGAGATTTCCCCATGAATATAACACTTGGTTAAGTTATGGGCATACTATTCCCAATGGTGAACCAGCTAAACCATTTGCTGAAAACACAAATTTGAATACAATGGTTTTATTACCAACAATTGTATTTGGAGAAGATTTTCATTCTTTAAAATTAGAAAACAAAACAATTGACTTTTATTCATTAATACCTTTATACAGTGAAGAAGTAAATTTAAAAATGAAAAAAGGTGTAGAAGCGCTTTTTGATGGATTTGACAAATTTGGTGTGAATGATATTCTTGAACTTAGTAGACCAAATACTGCTAAAAGAAAAAAACTATTTGGAATATTTTAAAAAAACTAAATAGAACAATAAATAATTATTTAGTGTCACTTGCTAGCGCGAGTATCTAGCTAATAGCCTATTTGAAAAACAAAATATTTTCCTACTCAAAGTCAGGACACTTTGCGAGGCTGAGTTAAAGCCTCAAATTATAACTTTTAAAATGTACTTTTCTTCTAATAATATTCAAAATATAATAATTTGAATTCAGAAAATCATAGTATCTTCCCGCTTTAAAAAACAAAAGTTCATTCCTTTTTTCTATGAAACATTTTTTATTATTCTTTTGCTCATTATCCTTATTTGCTAATGAGATAAAAATTAAAGCAACTACCAAAGAAGTAACCGTTTACACTACAGGAGCGCAAGTTTATTCAGAATCTTCTGTTACCATTCCAAAAGGAAATTCCCAAGTTCGAATTATTGATTTATCACCATATATTAATCAAAACACTATTCAAATAAGTGGCTTGAAAGATGTTTCCATTCTTTCCTTTGGTTATGAGACCTTATTTTATCCTAAAAAAGTTACTTCAGAGAAAATGAGCAAACTACAGAGTGAAATAGATGCTAAACTAAGAGAAGTTGCTTTTCTTGATAGTAAAATAAAAGGGCTGCAGGAAGAAGAAACTATTTTAGCTCAAAACAAAACATTAAGCAGCTCACAGCAATCGGTTACTTTAGAAAAAATACTGATTCACAGCAAGCATTACAGAGAAAGAGTACCAGTTATTAAAATGGAAATTTTCGACATTACCAAAAAAATAGAAAACTTGAAAAATGAACTATCTGCAATGCATTTAGAAATGAACAAAATAAGTGGTGAAGAAAAAGAACAAAAAGGAGAAATCATTTTAAAGTTCAACAATCCCAATGAAGACACATTACTTAATCTCAACATAAAATACAACGTATCAAACGCTGGATGGAATCCTTCTTATGAAATTAAAGCTAAAAACACTAAAGACGCTTTACAGTTTGCTTACAAAGCACAAGTATACCAAACCACAGGCGAAAACTGGAATGACGTTAAACTAACACTTTCAACAGCAAATCCAACAGTTAACAACGAAAAGCCAAAAGTAGACAGTCATTATCTTAATTTCATCAACTACTATGACAACAGACAAACATCTGCATTTAAAAATCAGAAATTTAATTACAATCCTCTAGTAAAAACAGTTTCTGGAATAGTAACTGATAAATCAGGTCCTCTTCCGGGTGTAAGTATTGTAATCAAAGGAACAACAAGAGGTGTACAAACCGGATTTGACGGGACTTACCAACTAAAAGTTGAAAACGGGAAAGAACTAGTATATTCTTTTTTAGGAATGGAAGAAGTAACCCTTCCAATTTACAGTAATACCATGAATGTAGTTTTAGAAGATGATTCAGCCCAATTACAGGAGGTTGTTGTTATGGGTTATGGGACAAAAAGCAAAAAAAGAGAAACAGATAAAGGAGAAGAAACTGAAGAAACCTTAACAGCAACAGGAGATGAGAAAGAAATAGCAATAAATTCAGTGTTATTTAAAATTAAAAAGAATTATTCTATCCCATCAGACGAAGCTCCTTCTGTTATTGAAATCGATAATTTTAGCATTCCGGCAGAATTCGAATATTATTCGGCTCCACTTTTAAGTGAAAATGTATTCCTGACTGCCAAAATAAAAGAATGGACCAAATACGATTTATTACCAGGTGATGCGAGCATATATACCGAAGGAAGTTATGCTGGTACTACTTATATCAATCCATATCAAACTGAAGAAGAATTGATAATCTCTATGGGAATAGACAATAATTTGGTCGTAGAACGTAAACAAATCAACAATTTAAAAGACAAATCCTTATTAGGAACTACCAGAATAGTTGACCGTAATTATGAAATTACATTGCGTAATAACAAACCGATTGATGTTGATGTAAAAATATACGATCGTATTCCAGTAAGTCAGAATAAAGAAATCAAAGTAGAAAAAGTGAGCGTTGACAATGCCGATTACAAGGAAGAAACTGGAATACTTTTCTGGAAAACCAACATTCCTTCAAAAGGTGTAGCAAAAAAACGTTTATCCTACCAAATCAAATATCCAAAAGGAAAAAAAGTTAATCTTTAAAAAAAAACCTCACAATGTGAGGTTTTTTAATTATAATAAACACTTCAACAAGACTTCAACAAACTCAGTCCAAGACTCAATGTAAGCGACCACTAAGTCTTTGAAAAAACACTTCGACAAGACTTCGACAAGCTCAGTCCAAGGCTCAGTGTAAGCGATTCACACGAAATCTTTGAAAAGATTTCGGTTCTCTTAGATGCTTCGACAAGCTCAGCATAAGCGACCACTAAGTCTTCACATTTTGTGAAGACAAGTGTCTGCTTACATATTTCTTCTATACTGTCCTCCTACTTCAAATAACGCACTAGTAATTTGACCTAACGAACAAACCTTAGCTGCATCCATTAACTTTTCAAAAATGTTTTGGTTTTGGACAGCCGCTTCTTGTATGATAGCCAATTGTTCTTTTACCTCAGCTTCTTTAGCTTTGTGTAAATTAACGAGTGTATGGATTTGGTATTGTTTTTCCTCCTCTGTCGCACGAATTACTTCGGCTGGAATTACCGTTGGAGAACCTTTGGAACTTAAGAAGGTATTCACACCAATGATTGGGAATTCGCCTGTATGTTTTAAGGTTTCGTAAT
>CAZMCP010000076.1:0-6235 GCA_964565035.1 uncultured Flavobacterium sp.
ATTGAATTACAGCTAAAAGATTTAGAAACTGTTGATAAACGTTTAGAAAAAGTAAATCGTGCTGCTAAAACGGGTAATAAAGAAGCTCAAGCTGAAAAAGCATTATTAGATAGAATTCGTGAAGCATTGATGCAAGCGAAATCTGCTCGTACTGTAATTCCTCAAAATCAAGATGAAGAAGAATTGATGCAAGAATTCCAATTGATTACTACAAAGCCAGTTTTGTATGTTTGTAATGTAGATGAAGGCTCTGCTGTAAGCGGAAATAAATATGTAGACCAAGTACGTGAGTTGGTAAAAGATGAGCAAGCAGAGGTTATCATTTTATCTGTAGGTGCTGAAGCTGATATTACAGAATTAGAAAGTTATGAAGAGCGTCAAATGTTTTTACAAGATATGGGATTGTCGGAGCCAGGTTCTTCAGTATTGATTCGTGCGGCTTATAAATTATTAAATCTTCAAACGTATTTTACTGCAGGTGTAAAAGAAGTAAGAGCTTGGACTATAAATATAGGAGATACTGCACCAAAAGCTGCTGGTGTTATTCATACAGATTTTGAGAAAGGATTTATTCGTGCAGAAGTAATTGCATTTGATGATTATTCAAATTATGGTTCTGAAGCAAAAGTGAAAGAAGCTGGAAAATTGAGAGTAGAAGGAAAAGAATATATTGTAAAAGATGGAGATGTAATGCACTTTAGATTTAATGTGTAATTTTTTATATTCTGATAGATAAATAGTTAAGCGAAATCGAGAGGTTTCGCTTTCTTTTTGGCTTGATTTTTGTTTTTTATTTTGAAAATAATTCTGATGAATATCAAAAAAGTTATAAAATTCGCTGTAAAACTAATATTAGGTTTCGTAGGATTTCTACTTATTTACATTTCATGTGTTTTTCTATTGCCTAAAATTCCAGTTAATTCTGATGTTACTTCAAAAGGTAAAACGATTCCAGTATATATACTTTCCAATGGTGTTCATACAGATATAGTTCTTCCAGTTAAAAATGATTTTCATGATTGGAGTCAAAAGGTAAAATTCGAAAATACAATTGCTAAAGATTCAACAGCTCAATTAGTTGCCTTTGGATGGGGCGATAAAGGATTTTATCTAGAAACGCCCACTTGGAATGATTTGAAATTTTCAACAGCTTTAAGAGCTGCAACTGGATTCAGTACATCTGCTATTCATGTTACATTTTATAAAAGCTTGAAAGAGAATAAAAAATGTAAGAAGATAATGGTTTCTGAAACAGAATATCAAAAATTGATAGACTATATCAATGACTCTTTTCAATTAGATTCAGATAATTTTATGAAAATTGAAACGAATGCGGTGTATGGAAAAAATGATGCATTTTATGAAGCCAAAGGAAGTTATAACCTATTTCATACCTGTAATACTTGGACCAATAATGCCTTGAAGGCTTCTAATCAGAAAGCCGCATTGTGGACAGCTACTGATACAGGAATACTTTATCACTATTAATTGTAATAGTTTTATCTCGGCTTAATTTATCTCACATTTTTCATATCTTGTAAATAAAATTGTAAATATGAAAATAATCGCTTTTGCCGGAAGTAATAGTAAAAATTCAATAAATAAAAAGCTAGTTACTTATGCTTCAAGTTTGTTTAATAATGCATCAGTAGAAATCCTAGATTTAAACGATTTTGCTTTGCCTCTTTTTAGTGTTGATTTAGAAAAAGAAATTGGACAACCAAAGCTAGCTAAAGATTTTTTGGATAAAATTGTATCTGCTGATTTTTTAGTGGTTTCCTTGGCTGAAAATAACGGAAATTATTCGGCAGCTTTCAAAAATTTGTTCGATTGGTCTTCTAGACAAGCTAAAGAGGTTTTTCAACAAAAACCAATGCTTTTAATGGCTACATCACCAGGAGGCAGAGGAGGCGCTACAGTTTTGGAAATTGCCAAAAATGCTTTCCCAAGATTTGGAGCTAATATTAAAGGAGTTTTTTCGTTACCAAGTTTCAATGATAATTTTGATATTGAAAATAGGAAAATTTCCAATTCTGAATTTGATAGTCAATTAAAGGAGTTGGTAGCTAAAATTAATTAGTTGTAACATAATAAAAAAGCCTTCAACTATGTGAAGGCTTTTTTATTACAAGAATGATTTAAGTTATTCTTTTTCTTTTTCAGGAATTTTTTTCCAGTTACCATCAAAAGTTTCATCAATCCTAATCATTTCAATGTCTAACTTTATTTCATATGCAAAACCAGAAACTTCAGTGTAGTTATAGCCTTCAATTGATAGTCCAAATAGAAACTTGTTATCTACTAGATTAGTAATTGCAATTGCAAATTTTCCATCTTTATCAGAAACAGCATTGTTTGAAGTGTCTTTTTCGGTAATAATTACTCCAGAAAGTGGCTTTTTACTACTGTCATGAATTACACCTGTAACAATTTGAGAATAACCAAAATTGATTCCGAATAGTAAAAAAAGAAAAATAATTAAATTATTCATGTATTAAAATTTAAATCCTAATCGAGCATAGTAATACGCTCCACTAAAGCCCATTTGGACAGCGTCCCAATATCCTCCTGCTTCAACCCAGTCGTCTTGTTGGTCAGGATAAACATTAAATAAGTTATTACTTCCAATACTTAGTTTAAAGTTTTTAGAAAGTTTAAAGCCTAATGTTAAATCAGTAACAATTTTAGGGTCATAAGTGTCAGTTGCTGCCTTAATTTGTTCGTCAAATGATCCATAATCAGCAACATCTTCGTATACTTGATAATCTAATAATTTAACTTCACTAAATCTAGTAAATGCAACTCCTGCATCAAACCATTTTCTGCCATAATTTAAGTTTAAAGCAAATTTGTTTTTAGGCGCAGATGCTAATAAAAAGGCTTTATCTCGTTCTCCAAAGAAAGTTTGTTCGTCTAGATTACGATTCTTTACTTTTGAAATTTCCATTTCATTAATGTTTCCAACAAATGTTGCACCAAAATTAGATTCTCCAATTTTTTTCTTCCATGATAGAACTAAATCAATACCCTTAGTTTTGGTGTCTGCACCATTAACGAAAAATTGAGCTTGATCAACTCCTAATCCAAGTGAAGATGCATCAAAATATCCAGTTAAAACAATTCTATCTTTTACATTGATCATGTAACCATCAATAGTTGCTGTAAAAGCTCCAAATGAGGCTGTAATTCCAAGAGAAGCATTTATTGCTTTTTCTTCGTTTAATTTTTCAATACCAAAAGCTCTTGTTACTGAACTTTCATTATTTGCCAATAAAATCTCTGAAGCACCCGAACTGCTGAAGTTTGTAAAACTAGTGTTATAATATATTTGAGCTAAAGATGGAGCTCTAAAACCTGTGCTTACAGATCCGCGTAAATTTATTTTATCAGTAATTTTAAATCTTGAAGCTAATTTTCCATTTAGTGTGCTTCCAAAATCACTATAATTTTCAAAACGAGCAGCTGCACTAACCATGAATTTTTCAGTAATATCAAATTCAGCGTCAGCATATGCAGAGATGTTTGAACGAGTTTCATCAACTTCATTTTTAGGACTATATCCAGGGAAGCCTTGTGAACCTCCTGGTCTTGGATCACCAGTAACTGGGTCAATAGGGGCAGATTGTGTTGAAGGATCTGTAATAACATTTCCATTAGTGTCGTATGTAGCATATGAACCCACCTCACCAGCAAAAATTTCAAATCTTTCGATTCTATACTCAGCTCCAAAAGCCAAATTCATTCCTTTTAATACAGAATCATAGTTTTTAGAAAAATCAAGGTTAATGGTGTTTTGACTTAAACTATGTCCTCCTGCGTCAAATTCAGTTGGTGAATTACCTTCTAAAGAAGCATTTAAAGTTCCTTTTATTCTATAATCGAAAATGTTTTTTCCATAAGTATTACTCAAATCCATTTTCCAACCATTATCTGATTTTCTTCTAAAACCTGCAGCAAATGAATTGTCTATAATATTTGAAGTAATTCTTGGGGTAAAACCACCAGGGTAAATAGATTCCACTACTCTTTCACCATCATTTCTTGTAAAAGCATAGGCGTCAGTGTCTCTGTAATTTCTACCGCCAAATGCATAAAAGTCTAGTTTATCACATATAGGAATGGATAAATTTGCCATTACGTTTGCACTCATAATTTCTGCTTCCCCAAAACCTTTTCTAAAATCAAATCCAGGACGTAATGTTTTTTCTTTATTTAAAAACTCAGTTGTAAAATTTACAAATCCTCCTTTTTTACCTAGAGCTACACCATAATTTGCACCAATTTTAACTGAGTTTCCGTCTAATCTTTTATTTTTTCCAAAAGAATTTCCAAAACCATTTTCATCTAATCTAAAGCCTTTTGTATTTGCTGTTCCATTAGAAAAATCTCCCTCAGCATCTGTGTTATATGCTCCGTAAGTAACAGCACCATTAAGTTCATTTACATTATCATTAAGAACTATGTTAATTACACCAGATATTGCATCAGATCCATATTGTGCTGCAGCACCGTCTCGTAAAATTTCAATTCGCTTGATAGCTGAAGCCGGAATCGCATTTAAATCAGTTCCTGTATTTCCACGACCCCTTGTTCCAAATAAGTTGATTAATGATGATTGATGTCTTCTTTTTCCATTAATCAAAACTAAAGTTTGATCAGGCCCCATTCCTCTTAAAGATGCAGGGTCAACGTGATCCGCTCCATCAGATCCAGATTGTTTGTTTGCATTGAAAGATGGTGCAACATATTGTAGTAATTCATTAATTTCAATTTTACCACTTTGTGTTGTTACTTCTTTTACACTTATTATGTCAATTGGAACAGCAGAGTTTACTACAGTTCTTTTTGAATTTCTTGAACCAACGGTTTGTATGGTTACCTCTTCTAATTCTTTGTTCTGTTCCTTTTCATCGTCTTGAGAATATCCATTGGATACACAAAATAGAATTAAGGATAATTTTAATAGTCTTTTCATAAAAAATAAGTTTGTTAGTTTATGCTAAAGTAGTTTTTTTTAACAAATTTTATGAAACTTTTTCTCATTTTATAAGGCAATCATTGTTAATAATAGTAAAGAATATAATCTTAATAACTTTCTGTTTAAGCTATTCCTTTTTCATAACATTTCTAGTATATTAGCGCCAAATCGATTTTTTATATGCTTGAGCAAAATCAATATACCGAAGACAATATCCGTTCTCTCGACTGGAAGGAGCATATTCGTATGCGTCCTGGTATGTATATAGGGAAATTAGGAGATGGTTCATCGCCTGATGACGGTATATACATCTTACTAAAAGAGGTGTTAGATAACTGTATCGACGAGTTCGTGATGGGAGCTGGAAAAACCATAGAAGTTACTCTTAAAGACCGAATGGTAACCGTTCGTGATTATGGTCGTGGTATTCCTTTAGGAAAAGTGGTTGATGTGGTTTCTAAAATGAATACTGGAGGTAAATACGATTCTAAAGCCTTCAAGAAATCAGTAGGTTTAAATGGAGTGGGTACCAAAGCTGTAAATGCTTTATCTACTTTTTTTAGAGTAGAATCAGTTCGCGATGACCAACAAAAAGCTGCCGAATTCTCGGCTGGAAATCTTACTCTTGAGGAAGATATAATAACTACAACCAAGCGTAAAGGTACAAAAGTTTCTTTCGTAGCTGATGATACCATTTTTAAGCACTACAAATACAGAAATGAGTACATCATAAAGATGTTGAAAAACTATTGTTACCTAAATACAGGATTAACAATAATTTACAATGGAGAGAAATTTTATTCTGATAATGGATTAAAAGATTTATTAGAAGAAACTATCTCTGAAGAAGATATGCAATATCCTATCATTCACCTTCGTGGGGATGATATCGAAATTGCGATGACACACAGTAAAAGTCAGTATTCTGAAGAATATTACTCGTTTGTTAACGGACAAAACACAACCCAAGGAGGTACACATTTAGGAGCTTTTCGTGAGGCTATAGTAAGAACAATCAAAGAGTTTTATAATAAACCTTTTGAAGCATCTGATATTCGTAAATCGATAGTTTCGGCGATTTCTGTTAAGGTTGAAGAACCTGTTTTCGAATCACAAACTAAAACCAAGTTAGGTTCGACTGATATTGGCCCAAATGGACCTTCGGTACGTACATTTGTTAACGATTTTATCAAAACAAATCTTGATAATTTTTTACATAAAAATCCAGAAACAGCCGATTTGTTGCTTCGAAAAATT
>CAZMCP010000077.1:0-6110 GCA_964565035.1 uncultured Flavobacterium sp.
AAGAACCTTGTCCACCAGCTAAACGGTCACGAATTTCTCCTCCAGAACCTGTTGCAGCACCATTAAACGGCTCAACTGTGGTAGGGAAGTTGTGTGTTTCTGCTTTTAAAGAAAGTACCGAATCAAATTCTTTTTCTTCGTAAAAATCAGGTTTATCTGCTGTTTTAGGAGCAAATTGAGTAATACGTGGTCCTTTTACAAAAGCCACATTGTCTTTATATGCCGAAACGATATCGTTAGGATTAGTTTCGGATGTTTTCTTAATTAATTTGAATAGGGAAGTTGGTTTTTCTACACCATCTATCACAAAAGTCCCATTAAATATTTTATGTCGGCAGTGTTCTGAATTAGCTTGAGAGAAAGCAAAAACTTCTGAATCAGTTAATTTTCTTCCAAGTTTTTTAGATAAGTTATTTAAATAATCTACTTCTTCATCACTTAAAGCTAAACCTTCCTGTTTGTTATATGTAGCTATATCATCAATATCTAGAATAGGTTCTGGTTGGATATTAATAGAATAAATTTCTTGATTTAGTGCTGTATATTTTTGTGATAACATAGGGTCAAAATCAGTGAAATCTGCACCTACTTTTTCGAATTCTTCGATTCGGATAATGCCTGAAACACCCATGTTTTGAGTGATTTCGACAGCATTAGTACTCCAAGGTGTTACCATTGCGGCACGCGGTCCAACAAAAAAATCCGACAGTGCGGATTTCTCTATTTTATGTGCGTTGCCAAAAAGCCAGTTTAATTTGTTGATGTCTTCAGTCGATAATTCGTTTTGCGATTGAACTGCAAAAACAGTGTTGGTTGAGTTACCAAAAAAATGAATCATTATGAGTGTGTTGTTGTGTTTTGTGTTGCAAATTTACTATTTCAAATTTTAAATAAAAAAAATAAAGTGCCTATTGGCACTTTATTTTTTAGTTGATGATTACTTTTTTGATTTTGGTTTCAGAATCTTTAGATATTTTAACCAAGTAAACTCCAGATTGCAGGTTACTAATGTTTATTTCTTGTGATGTCAAACTTGTGTTTTCATAAACTTTATTTCCTAAAATAGAATAAATTTCAACTATAAACCCTTTTTGAAAATTGTTTAATGCTATATTGAAATTGCCTTTAGTGGGATTAGGATAAATATCAAAACTTATTTCTAATGTTTCTTTTGCATTATTTTGAGTACTCATTTTATTACCTAAACCATTACAAGTATCCATTGTAAATATATCCCAGTCAGCAGTTTTACTAAAAGTTGTTTTAGGTACTGTTGCAGTTGTTTTTCTTCTTAATGTTTCATCAATTGAAAAATCTGCAGTACCTCCATTAAAGGTTCCAATAATATCTATTAGGGTGCCATTTTTAAACAGTCCAATTGCATCATTTCCATTGTAGGCCATTTCTGTTGCAGAAGTTGAAAGATTAGCTGAAGAATAACATGTAGTCGATATTGAACTATTAACAACAACAAATTTACCATTGTTAACTAATGAACCACTTAAAGTTAATCCTGCACTCCATGAGCCAGCACCATTGGTTTGCTTTTTTATAGAGTATACAGATAAATTAATTGTTGCACCAGTTCTATTTGTAATTTCAAGGGCTTTGTTGTTAGAAGAACCTTCAATATATTCTGAAAAATACAAATCAGTTACAGAAGGAGTAGAAGCTAAAGTGGTTACGTTTAAACTTGTACTTGAAGCCGAAACATTTCCTGCAGCATCTTTAGCTTTAACAGTAAAAGAATAAGTTGTTGATGCAGTTAGCCCTGTAATAGAACTTGAAGTACTTGTTGAAGATGTTTTCAAAGTACCATTCATATAAACATCATAACCAGTAACTCCAACATTGTCTGTAGATGCTGTCCAAGATAAAGTTAAACCTGTTGAAGTAATATTAGATGGTGCTAAATTGGTTGGAACTGAGGGAGCTGTTGTGTCAGATGTGCCTCCTCC
This sequence comes from uncultured Flavobacterium sp., assembly GCA_964565035.1. Classification (GTDB taxonomy): domain Bacteria; phylum Bacteroidota; class Bacteroidia; order Flavobacteriales; family Flavobacteriaceae; genus Flavobacterium. Next base: position 1,959 of record CAZMCP010000077.1, read on the forward strand.
CCAAATCATATTTACATAATTTGGATTATCTATAAAAGGATTTCTATTTCCTTGCCTAGCATAAATAGCATTATTTCGAGCAATTTCTCTTGTGCTTACAGGGTCAGCTGCATGCCAAGCTAAAAGCATATCTCTAAAAGCTGTTGTAAAAACTTGATTGCTTGTTTTGTTAAACATAGGATAAGTATATCCAGCAACAACATTTTCGTAACGAGTAGCAAAATAAAAGTACATTCTTGCAATATCACCTTTAAAAGCAGGGTTAGGTTCAAATACTGTACCAGAGTATCCTGAAACAGCACTAGTTCCTAACTTACTTCCGTTTTGTGATATCCAACTAGCTGTAGCAACGTTTCCATGTGGATAATCTGAACGCATACCATTTACTTTACCATCTGTTGGTGGAATAAAGTGTGCATCAGAAACCATTGGAGCAGATGAATTAAAAACAGATTGCGGAACCATGTGCTCACGATTATAACAATCGCCTTCTGAAGCATAGGTTCCGCATTGATCGGTACTGTAAATGTAATTGTATGGGTCAGTTCCGGATTGATTTTCTGAATACAGGTCAAAAATGGTATTATCATTTTCATTTTGATTATCCCTATCTGAAGTTTGATAAGTTGTCCAGAGTCCCGCATAACCTCTATCAGTATGACCCTTAATAATGTTGTACAACTGAGTTTTTAGAGTGTAGCCAGTCCCAGTTGCAGAATTGTAATAGCCAGAAGGAGCCTGAGCATTACAAAGCCAAGAGGATAGAAATACTATCCATAACAGTTTTGTTTTCATTTAGTTAGTGTTTGTTTTGTTTGTTGGGTTTAAAAATAGTCAAAAAAAAAGCGGTCATTCGACCGCTTTAAATTAGTTAATAACAATTTTCTTAACAATTGATTTTGAATCATTTGTGATTTTTAGCAGGTAAACACCTTTTTGAAGATTGTTAGTTGATATTATATTGTCACTTATATTTTGTTTTTCAAATACTTTTTGTCCAATAGTAGAGAAAATCTCAACATCTATATTTCCAATTGTAGAATCAAAATCAATTCTAAAGTTTCCATTCGAAGGATTTGGATATATAGAAAAAGAATTTTCTGAAAATTCAATAGTACTTAATGAAGTACCCCAAATCATTGCAACATATTCAGGATGATCAATGAAAGGATTTCTGTTTGATTGGTGAACAAATGCGGCATTATTTCTTGTGACCTCTTTTGTACTAACTGGATCTAATTCATGCCAAGTCAACAAAATATTTAAGAAAGTAGGATTGAATACTCTATTTATTGATCCGTCGAACATAACTCTGGTATCTACGCCTGTATAGGTTGTATATAAATCATCCATTTCATCTTCATAACGTGTGGCAAAGTATAGGAATACACGAGCAATGTCACCTTTAAAAGCATCAATTGGTTCAAAAACAGTTCCAGAAAAACCAGCTGAATAGCCAGAGTTTAAAGCGCTTCCTAATTTTGATCCATTAAGTGATGTCCATGAAGCAGTACCAACTTTTCCAAATGCCCAATCACTTCTTTGTCCATTTACTTTTCCATCTGTTGGATAAACATGTTGAACATCATTTCTCATAATTGCATATGGCGCTGGAGGATTACTACCACCAAAGTAAGATTGTGGTATTAAATGTTCTCTATTATAACATGTACCTTCATTCCCAACATTCCCACATTGTGAAGAGTTGAAAAGATAATTATATGGATCAACACCTGTAGGATTTTCTGAATAAATATCTACTATAGTATTATCATTTTCGTATCCTATACCATTATCTCTATCAGTAGTTCCATATGCAGACCAAAGACCATTATTAGTTTGACTTGTACCTGAACCGTAACCTTTGTCAATGTGTATATATTCTGGAGATAGCCCATCATTTACATTATTAATGATTTTTTTAAGTTGGGTTTTTAAAGCATAACCTGTACCAGTCGCACTACTATAATAGTTTGTTGGAATTTGTGCAAATCCAATCAAAGAGTTTAATAAAAGTAATAAGTAGATTTTTTTCATATTTAAAAAATTAAAATTGGGGTTTCAAAAATAAACATTAATTGCAAATAGCAATGTTAAAATGGTAATATTCTTATTTTAAATATCTTAATGTAAGAAAAATACGTCAATATTGATTTGTTTTTGATAGAAATTTAGTTGCTGGATTATAATTTTCTTTCTAACAAAGCCATATAAAATCCATCATACCCTGACTCATGTGCAAGAATCTTATGATCTTCTACAAAGGTAAAGTTTTTTCCGCTTTCAGTAGTTAAAAATTTTTCTATTTGTTCTTGATTTTCAGATGGTAAGATAGAGCAAGTAGCATAAACAAGTTTACCTCCGGGTTTAACAATTTTAGAATAATTTTCAAGTACTTCGGCCTGTATTTTCTTGATATTATCAATAAATTCAGGCTGTAATTTCCATTTACTATCTGGATTACGTTTTAAAACCCCTAAACCACTACATGGAGCATCAATTAAAACTCTATCGGCTTTTTCGTGAAGTTTTTTGATTGTTTTTGAATTTTCAATAACCCTTGTTTCAATATTATGAACTCCATTACGACGAGCACGTAATTTTAATTGGTTTAATTTACTTTCATATAAATCTAAAGCTATCAATTGACCTTTATTTTCCATCATTGCAGCAAGATGTAATGTTTTACCACCCGCACCAGCACAAGTATCTACCACACGCATCCCTGGTTTTACATTTAATAAAGGAGCTACAAGTTGTGAAGAAGCATCCTGAACTTCAAATAAACCATCTTTGAATTCCTGTGTAAGGAAAACATTAGCACGTTCTTTAAGTACTAAAGCTTGCGGTTGATTTTTAATGAATTCAGTCTCAATATTAACATCCATTAAGCGAGAACGAAGTTTTTCAGGTGTAATTTTTAAAGTATTGACACGTAAAATTACTTTGGCTTGTTCATTTTGAGCTTTTATTTCTTTTTTCCAAATTTCCTCTCCTAATTCTTTTACACCTAATTCGTCCATCCAGTCAGGGATAGATTCTTTTATTGCTCTATTTTTTGATAACTCATCAAAACGACCTTTTATTTTTCGTTCTGGTGTTCCTTGTAATTGATTCCAATCAGGAATAGTATAGCCTCTTAGTACCGCCCAAGACGCAAACATTCTCCATAAATTATCACGATCAAAAGGTTCTTTTACTTCTGCAATTTCGGCATACAAACGTTTCCAACGTACAATTTCATAGATGGTTTCCGCAACGAATTTACGATCGGCACTTCCCCAACGTTTATCTTTTTTTAATGCGCGTGCTACTACTTTATCGGCATATTCTCCTTCGTTAAAAATTGCATTTAAAGAGTCTATTGTAGTGTAAACTAAGTTTCTATGTAATCGCATGATGTTAATTTTGAGCGTGCAAAGATAGTGTAAAGTTGGAAGTTAGAAGTGAGAACTTGGAAGTTTTTTTAATAAGCCAAGTTTAACAGCTAGTGAATGGGCATTTTAATTGCGTTAACGGGTGAAGCAAGCTACCATGTAGCGCGGAACACGTGACCCAAAGGGGAACGCCCAAATAATTAATAGAATATTTGAGTACTCTATATTTATTGTGTATTTTCGTGCTCTGAAATTTAGAAAATTTTACGTTATGAAATACGATATTATTGTTTTAGGAAGTGGTCCTGGTGGATACGTAACTGCCATTAGAGCATCACAATTAGGCTTTAAAGTAGCCGTTATCGAGAAAGAAAATTTGGGTGGAATTTGTTTGAATTGGGGATGTATACCTACAAAAGCATTATTGAAATCAGCTCAAGTTTTTGATTACCTAAAACACGCTTCAGATTATGGTTTAAAAGTAGACAATGTTGATAAAGATTTTGGAGCTGTAATTGCTCGTTCTCGCGGCGTAGCTGAGGGAATGAGTAAAGGGGTACAATTCTTGATGAAAAAAAATAAAATTGACGTTATTGACGGTTTCGGAAAAGTGAAACCTGGGAAAAAAGTAGATGTTACTGCTGCTGATGGAAAAGTAACTGAATATTCGGCAGATCATATCATCATAGCCACAGGAGCACGTTCAAGAGAATTGCCTAACTTACCTCAAGATGGTAAAAAAGTAATCGGATACCGTCAAGCAATGGTATTACCA
>CAZMCP010000078.1:0-5774 GCA_964565035.1 uncultured Flavobacterium sp.
ATGAAATTTTCAACATATCCTTTTGTATTATCGTAGTAATTTAATGGGAACCCCATCATTTTACGATATGTCCAAGTTGCAATAACTAAGAATTTACCCATAGTTTTACAAATTGCCTCATACATTTCAGCTTCGTTTTCTACATTTACCACTTTAGGATTAAATGCAGTTAAAGCACTTGTTAGTGAAGACAAAACGCCCATTGGGTGAGCTGTTTTAGGAAAACCATCTATGATGTTCTTCATTTCCTCATTGACTAACGTATATTTACGAATATCGTTTTCGAATTTTTCTAACTGTGCTTTTGTAGGTAATTCACCAAAAATTACTAGGTAAGACACTTCTAAAAAGTCTGCTCTTTCGGCTAACTCTTCGATTGCATAACCTCTGTAACGTAGAATTCCTTCTTCTCCATCAAGGAAAGTAATATCACTTTTGCAAGATCCAGAATTTTTATAACCAGGATCTAAGGTAATCGCTCCAGTTAAGGCACGTAGTTTTTCTATGTCGATAGCTGGTTCATTTTCACTTCCTATAATAACCGGAAACTCATACTTATTGCCATCGTACTCTAATATCGCTGTTTTTGACATAATGTAATTTGGGAATTAATCTTAAAATATAATTTAACAAATTTAGCGAAATATGTATTAAATAAAAAAGTTTTACTGAAACGTTTTCGTTAAATCTTTGATAAAAAGTAAAAACTTAATAGAAACGTGAGAAGGAGAATTCAATAAAAGTTTAATTTGAATTTATTCTTTTAAATTTTTATACTTATTTTGACAAAAAGAAGGCCAACAAACTTATTATTAAACAGATAACCATAATTATAGTAATTTTACATTAGCCCTTAATTTGATTAAACCTATTTAGATAAAAAAATTAAAATGAATGTTCTAAAATCACATCTCAACTTATACTTCATTTTTGGAACACTCTATTTCCTCTCAACCTTAATGGATTGGATTAATGTTTCTTATTTTGCCAAACCTTTATTTATAGGAGCCATTAGTTTTTATTATTTTGAACAAAGCAAAAAGCCAATTAATTATTACAATTGTACAATTTTACTATTACTGTTTTTATCTGGAGTAATTAATTTACTTGAAGGTTACGCTTATTTTATGCATGTCTTGTTTTTTAACTTTTTAGCTTACTCAATATTTATTTATAAATTAATTTCTGAGCTAAAACAAAAGAAACTTTATAAAATTAAAAGTGAAAATTATTTTTCAATATTTTTAACTTCCCTTTTTTCTATTTGTTTATTATACATTTCTTCATTTATTGTTTTTGACCGCTCGTATGAGCTATACAAAGTTATTTTGATATACGGTTTTGTTGTTGTCTGCTTTTTATTATGCGCTACCTATATATATTTGGCTAATTCTAACCAAAAGAACACTCACTTAATAATTTACGCAATAAGCACTCTTATCTGCGAGAATTTTTATGCAGTATATCACTATTACTATAAATTTGCATTCTTTCGATTTACAAGTATTGTATGCTATATTATTTCCTTCTTTTTTTTAGTCCATTATTTTTTGAAAGAGAACGACTATGACATCGAAGAATAAAAAATACCCGCTAGTTTAAAAACCAACGGGCATTGATATATAATTACAGTAAGCTTTATTTTACTTTAAAAGCATTTTTTCCAGGAAAATAAGCCACATCCCCTAATTCTTCTTCTATTCTTAATAATTGATTGTATTTTGCCATACGATCAGAACGAGAAGCAGAACCTGTTTTAATTTGACCACAATTTAAAGCTACCGCTAAATCAGCAATAGTATTGTCTTCAGTTTCTCCTGAACGATGTGACATTACTGAAGTATATCCAGCGTTGTGAGCCATATTTACAGCAGCTATAGTTTCTGTAAGAGTTCCTATTTGGTTTACTTTAATCAAAATAGAGTTGGCAATACCTTCAGAAATACCACGAGACAAACGCTCTACATTAGTTACAAACAAATCATCTCCTACAAGCTGAACTTTGTTTCCAATTTTTTCAGTTAACAATTTCCAACCTGCCCAATCATCTTCATACATTCCATCTTCAATAGAAACAATTGGGTATTTTGCGACTAGATCAGCCAAATATTGAGCTTGTTCTTCAGAAGTTCTTACTTTTCCAGTTGCGCCTTCAAATTTTGTGTAATCGTATTTACCATCAACATAAAATTCAGAAGCAGCACAGTCTAAAGCAATCATAATATCTTCGCCAAAAACATAACCCGCTTTTTCAACAGCTAATTTAATTGAATCCAAAGCATCTTCTGTACCTCCAGCTAAATTGGGTGCAAAACCTCCTTCATCACCTACAGCAGTAGACAAGTTACGGTCGTGTAAAACTTTTTTCAAATTATGAAAAATCTCCGTTCCCATTTGCATTGCATGAGTAAAAGAAGTTGCTTTTACAGGCATAATCATAAACTCTTGGAAAGCAATTGGAGCATCTGAATGTGAACCACCATTTATAATATTCATCATTGGCAAAGGCAAAGTATTGCCAGAAACACCACCTACATAACGATATAAAGGTAAACCTAATTCATTTGCTGCTGCTTTTGCTACAGCTAGTGAAACCCCTAAAATAGCATTAGCACCTAACTTTGATTTATTTGGAGTTCCGTCTAAATCAATCATTACTTTATCGATCAGATTTTGCTCAAAAATTGAAGTTCCAACTAAAGCTTCTGCAATTGTAGTATTTACATTTTCAACCGCTTTTAAAACTCCTTTACCCATGAAAGCTTTTCCACCATCACGAAGTTCAACTGCTTCATGTTCACCTGTAGATGCACCAGAAGGAACCGCTGCGCGACCAAGAATACCATTATCTGTAACCACATCAACTTCAATAGTAGGATTACCTCTTGAATCAAGGATTTGTCTAGCGTGTACTTTTATAATAATGCTCATATTTTTAAAAATTAAATTTTATTTTGAATTAATTACAAATTTACCCAATCTTTTTTAAGAAAAAATCATCAAAACAAAATTGTTATTAACGATAACGTTTTAGTTTTTGGAAGATTTTATGTTTTCGATAAATTGATCAAATAAATAAGACGAATCGTGTGGACCAGGGCTAGCTTCCGGGTGATATTGCACTGAAAAACAGTTTTTAGATTTCATTTGCATACCTGCTACAGTATTGTCATTTAAATGTATATGAGTAATCTCTAACTCAGGATGTTTTTCTAATTCCTCTTTATTCACAGCAAATCCATGATTTTGAGAAGTTATCTCACCTTTTCCAGTCACCAAGTTTTTTACAGGATGATTAATCCCTCTATGTCCATTAAACATTTTGTAAGTAGAAACACCATTTGCTAAAGCAATTACCTGATGCCCTAAACAAATTCCAAATAATGGTTTATTTTCAGCTAGGATTCGACGAGCAACCTCTTGTGCTCCAAATAATGGATCAGGGTCACCAGGGCCATTTGATAAGAAGAAACCATCAGGATTAAAAGACTTCATATCTTCATAAGAAGAATTATAAGGGAAAACTTTGATAAAGCAATCTCTTTTAGCTAGATTGCGTAGAATATTCTTTTTTATTCCCAAATCAAGTGCAGAAATTTTATAAGTCGCTGATTCATCACCAAACAAATAAGGTTCTTTAGTAGATACTACAGAAGCTAATTCTAGACCTTCCATATCAGGAGTATCATTCAGTAATTTCTTCAATTCTTCAACAGAAGTTCCATCGGTACAAATAACTGCATTTTGAGCACCATTATCCCGAATATAACTTACAAGTGCACGAGTATCTACATCAGAAATACAAATTAAGTTTTGCTTTTCGAAGTACTCATACAAATTACTTTCAGAATCTGGGCGAGAATGAAACATAGAAAAGTTTTTACAAACCAATCCAGAAATCATTATTTTATCCGATTCAACTTCTTGAGCATTAACACCGTAATTCCCAATATGAGCATTGGTAGTTACCATGATTTGCCCAAAGTACGAGGGATCAGTAAAGATTTCTTGGTAACCAGTAGTACCAGTATTAAAACATACCTCACCAAAGGTTTTTCCTGTTATTCCAATAGATTTCCCGTGAAAAATTGTACCATCTGCTAGTAGTAAAATAGCAGACTGTTTAGTTGTGTGTTGCATTGTTGTGTAAAGTTTGACAAATTTATTCAAAAAAAAAGGATAAACTCAAATGTTTATCCTTTTTTATATTTATGAAGCAAGCATCATATTATTCAGCAGATTCAGAAGATTCTTCAGTAGCTGGAGTTTCAGGAGTTGCATCAGCTTTTTTAGCTTTAGCTCCACCACGACGGCTCTTCGCTTTTTTAACTTCTTTTTTACCACCGTTGTATAACTCGTTAAAGTCTACTAACTCAATCATAGCCATATCAGCGTTATCTCCTAAACGGTTACCTAACTTGATGATACGAGTGTATCCTCCAGGACGGTCACCTACTTTTGCAGCAACATCTCTGAACAAATCTGTTACAGCATATTTGCTTTTTAAGTATGAGAAAACGATACGACGATTGTGAGTTGTATCCTCTTTCGATTTTGTAATAAGTGGCTCAACAAATTGTTTAAGAGCTTTTGCTTTAGCAACAGTAGTATTAATACGCTTGTGTTCGATTAATGAACAAGCCATATTAGCTAACATAGCTTTTCTATGACCCGCCTGTCTGCTTAAATGATTTACTTTTTTTCCGTGTCTCATGACGTTTTTATTTAACCTTCATCTTGCTACTATCCTCTCTGGAGAGCAAAATATGAAGTAATTTACTCTTTATCTAACTTATATTTTGACAAGTCCATTCCGAAAGTTAAATTCTTATTGGCTACTAATTCATCAAGCTCAGTTAATGATTTTTTACCAAAGTTACGGAACTTCATTAAGTCATTTTTATTAAACGATACTAAGTCGCCTAATGTATCAACTTCAGCTGCTTTTAAGCAATTTAAAGCTCTAACAGATAAGTCCATATCCACAAGTTTAGTTTTTAACAACTGTCTCATGTGTAATGATTCTTCATCATAAGATTCTGTTTGAGCAATTTCATCAGCCTCCAAAGTAATTCTCTCATCTGAGAATAACATAAAGTGGTGAATTAATACTTTTGCAGCTTCAGTTAGAGCATCTTTAGGGTGGATAGATCCATCAGTTTTAATTTCAAAAACCAATTTTTCGTAATCCGTTTTTTGCTCTACACGGAAGTTTTCGATAGCATACTTCACGTTCTTTACTGGTGTAAAGATTGAATCTGTAAAGATTGTACCAATTGCAGCGTTTTGTTTTTTGTTCTCTTCTGCAGGCACATATCCTCTACCTTTCTCGATAGTAAGTTCCATGTTAAGGTTTACTTTACTATCAAGGTTACAAATTACTAACTCAGGATTTAAAACTTGGAATCCAGAAATGAATTTTTGGAAATCACCTGCAGTAACTTGATCTTTTCCTGTGATTGATATTGTCACAGCTTCGTTATCTATATCCTCAATTTGACGTTTGAAACGTACTTGTTTAAGGTTAAGGATAATTTCGGTAACATCTTCAACAACACCAGAAATAGTAGAGAATTCGTGATCCACACCTTCGATACGAACAGATGTGATAGCATATCCTTCCAATGCTGAAAGTAAAACTCTTCTAAGTGCGTTACCAACAGTCAATCCGTAACCTGGTTCAAGAGGTCTGAATTCGAATTTTCCTTCGAAGTCAGTAGAATCGATCATGATAACTTTATCGGGCTTTTGAAAATTAAATATTGCCATAAATT
>CAZMCP010000079.1:0-5428 GCA_964565035.1 uncultured Flavobacterium sp.
GTTCTCCACCACCATTTGGAGACATTACAGTCCAAAATAGATTATGATTGTAAAAACCACCTCCATTGTTACGTACAGCCGCTTTAGTCATGTCAAGGTTTTTAAGAATTTCTTCTATAGATTTTCCTTCTAAATCAGTTCCTGCAATGGCAGCGTTTAAATTTGTTGTGTAAGCATTGTGATGTTTAGAATGGTGTATTTCCATTGTTCTAGCATCTATATGTGGTTCTAATGCATCATATGCATAAGGTAATTTTGGTAACTCAAAAGCCATATTACTTATATTTAAAAGATTAATAATTAAATTCATTCAAAATTAATGATTTAACTTCGTAATTAAAATTTTTTGTAGGCTTTTAAAGTATTTACCAAACAATCTTTTTATTTTTATCCTCAAGATGTTTAGACAGAATCAATTCTGTTTTCATTAATACAACCATAATGCGAAAAGTATATTCTTTCATTTTAATTATATTATTCTATTTTACAGGAGTTTCACAAAACTTTTTTAATTATAAAATTAGTAAGCCTTATTGTGTTCTTAATTTTTTGCAATCGGCAACAGGCTCTCATGGTACTTCGCCATCTTTCAAACAATTTATAATTTCAAAAACATCAGCTGATAATGAATTTAAATCGTTGATAGAGGAATATTCTAAATTAAATTTAAACGATGTAATCAACAGAGAAGGATTTCCAGAAGGGAGGAAGCAAAGCAATTCTATTTTTGATTTAATAGTTGTAAATGCAGCTTCATCTAACACCTTGGAAGAATTTAGATTGAAATGCTTAGGATTAATTCCTTTAGAGACTAATCAAAAGTTATATAAATTATTAAGTGAAGCTGAGAAAAAGTACGACGATTTAGTATGGAAAGAGAATAAAAATAAAATTGAAAAGCAATTTGTTGAATTATCTAAGTTTAAAAAAATTAACGAAACTGTATTCAATAAAATAAGAACTTTTTATGATTCTTCTTGGACATCAGACATCCCTTTTCAAGTAGTTATATATCCCATTCCTGGTTTTGATGGCTTTTCAACAGCAACTCCACATGTTAATAGTTTGTGTGTGGGCGTTTTTACAGATGAAATCGATTATGCATCAAGAAATGGAGTGGTTTTGCATGAAATGTGTCACATACTTTACAAGGAACAAAAACTAAGCAAGCAATTTGATATAGAAGAATTTTTTAGAGATAATTCTACATTATATTCAAGATTCGCATATTCTTATCTAGATGAAGCGCTAGCCACTGCTATTGGTAATGGTTGGGCGTATAAAATTGTAAATAATAAATTAGATGAAGGCGAATGGTATGCAGATGCAACAATAAATGCTTATGCTAAATTAATCTACCCAATGGTAGAGCAGTATATGCAAAAAGGGAGGTCGATTGATAGGGACTTTATTGATGAGTCAATTCGAATTTTTGCTCGCAATTTTCCAAAATCAATTCAGGATTATTCTATTCTTTTAAATAAAGCAACAGTTTATGCAGATGATGTAACAGAAATCGAAATAGTTAATAAGTTAGCCGATTATTTTCAAGTATATAGTTTAAATTTATCTTCGCCAATTGTTCATAAATACAGTTTTGAATTTATGGAAAATTCAAAAGACACACAGTTATTTATTATTTATAAAAATCAGAATCAGACTCTAAGTGAAATTAAGAAGTACTTTCCTCAAATCGAAAAATATAAATTTGAGAATAAGCCATTAAACTTAAGTTTTTTTGATTTAAAAGGTAGAGCAGTAATAGTTTTACTCTTAAATAATAAAGATGAGATTAAATCAGAATTGCTAAGAATGAAAAAACAAGGTTTTTTCGATATTAAGCAACCTTTACAATATTAGAAACTCAAGTGAACAAACCTGCATTTTCAATATATAACGCATCGGCGGGTTCAGGAAAAACCTATACTTTAGTAAAGGAATATCTTAAAATTATTTTAACTTCATCAAGAGATGATGCTTATAAAAATATTTTAGCAATTACTTTTACAAACAAGGCTGTTCAAGAAATGAAAAGTAGAATAGTTGATAGTTTGTATGACTTTACAAAAGATCAACCATCGATGAAAGCTTTGGGTTTAATGCAGGATCTTTCTAAAGAAACTGGATTAAACTTAGTCGAAATAACAAATAAAGCTAAAGCGATAATCAAAAACATAATTCATAATTATGCAGCTTTTGATATTTCAACCATAGATAAATTTACACACAAGGTAATTAGATCATTTGCTCTAGATTTAAATTTGCCAATCACTTTTGATGTTTCATTAGATACAGAAAATCTTTTACAAGAAGCTGTAGATTCAATTATCGCTGAGGCAGGCAATGATGAAGTGCTAACCAAGCTTTTGGTGGATTTTACCATGGAGAAAACTGATGATGATAAATCATGGGATGTCTCAGGAGAAATTTTTAATGCAGGTAAATTAGTATTGAATGAAAACTACAGAGATGAAGTGGTTTCGTTACAAGAGAAAACTATTCCGGACTTTATTAAGCTCAAATTAAAACTTAACGAATTATGTAAGCAATTAATTGATGATACAAAACTAATGGCATCTTCAATTTTAGGCTTAATAGATCAAAAAGGAATTGATTTAAAATCATTTTCTGGAGGATTTTTTCCAAAACACATTCAAGGAATTTCAGAGGGAGTATTCAACCCAAAAAATAAAACTTATCATGAGTTTGAAGATGTCAAAGTAAATAAAACCGCTAAAGACAAAGAAATTATTGAAGCAATAATTCCAGAATTATTACATCAGTTAAAAGAAATCTATGTAAAACTAGAAAAGAAAGCCTTTTATGACGCTTTTTTAAAAAACATCACTCCATTATCGCTTTTGAATACGATAAATAATAAGTTAAAGGTCATCCAAGAAGAGCAGAATATTTTGTCAATAACAGAGTTTAACAAACTTATTTATGATCAAATTAAAAAGCAGCCAGCACCTTTTATTTATGAGCGATTAGGTGAAAGGTATAGGCATTTTTTTATTGATGAATTTCAAGATACATCACAAATGCAGTGGGAAAATTTAATTCCTTTGATAGATAATGCTTTGTCTAGTGAAGATTTACAAGGAGTAAGGGGCTCGTTAATGATTGTTGGGGATCCTAAACAGTCTATTTACAGGTGGCGTGGAGGTAAAGCAGAACAATTGATTGATTTAACAAAATCTGAAAATCCATTTAGCAATAAAGAAAAAAAAGTTTTTAATCTAGAACGTAATTATAGAAGTTTTGATGAGGTTATTAATTTTAATAATAATTTTTTCAAGTTTTTGTCTCATAAATTTGTCAACGAAGACTATCAAAAATTATACTTAGAAAATAGTTTTCAATTGAGCAATGAAAAGCAAGGAGGGTTTGTAAATATTTCTTTCTTGCCAATAATTGAAGATAATGGGGATTTAGATGAAGAAGAAAATCTAACAACTGATGATTTGTACCTTCAAAAAACACTTAAGTTAATACATGATGTTCGCCAACAGGGTTTTTCTCTTAATGAGATAGTTCTTTTAGTTCGTAGTAATAAACACGGAATTCTTTTAGCTAATTATTTGACAGAGCATAATATTGAGGTAATTTCTTCAGAGAGTTTGTTAATACAATCTTCTTTTGAAGTTCAATATTTGCTAAACGCCTTGAGTTATATTAATGATCCAAAAGACAAAGAATCATTAGCTCATGTTTTATATTATTTTTCAAAGTCAAGGTTTGATTCAGTCCAATCTCATGATTTTATTGTAAAAGGAATATCTTTTGATAAACAAGAAGATTTGCAAATTTGGTTGAATTCATTTGGTGTCGACATTGATTTTAAAACTATTAAAAAGAAATCTTTATATGAGTTGGTAGAAACTTTAGTTTTTAAAGGGATTTTAATTCAAAACAATAACGCTTACGTTCAATTCTTTCTTGATATTGTTTTAGAGCGAGATGTAAAATATCAAATGAGTGTAGGTGATTTTCTTGATTTTTGGAGTAAAAGTGGATCTAAAATTAGTGTTCCATCAAACGAAGATTCAGACGCTATACGTATTATGACTATCCACAAATCTAAAGGACTAGAATTTCCTGTTGTTATTTTTCCATTTGCAGATGAGAACTACAGTTCCAATAAGGGTGAAAAAATTTGGATTGATAGCAACGGAGATGACGATATAGATAAGTTTTTAGTAGACAAATCAAGCAGTGTGCTTCAATACGGAGAAAAAGCTGTAGAGATTTACAATCAAAAAGAGCAAGAAAAGTTATTAGACAATATTAATGTTTTGTATGTGGCATTAACAAGAGCGGAAGAACAATTGTATATTATCTCATCTATGAGAGAAAGAAATGGCAAAGGTGCTTTGCCTAATAATCTGTCCTCTTATTTTATAGAGTTTTTAGAGTTTATTAAAACGTTTGAAACAGATAAATTAGAATATGTTTTTGGTAATTTTCAAAGAATTTCCCAACCAAAGCAGGCATATGAGTCTCAAGAGTATATTAAGAATAATATTTCGGTTTTAAAACCACAATCAATAAAAATTGCTCAACGAGAAGCACTTATGTGGGGTACTCAACAACAGCAAGCAATAGAATTTGGAAATGTAATGCATAAAGTTTTGTCATTTATAGAAACTCCAAAGGACGTAGATATTGCAATTATCAAGGCGTTAGAAAACGGATTAATTTCAAATGACCAAAAAGAATTAGTGTTAAAAAGTTTATTGCAAATCGTTAATCATGAAGAACTTAAAGAGTTTTTTTTACAAGAAAACAATGTTTTAAACGAAATTAGTGTTTTGCGTAAAAACGAGTCTACATTAATTCCAGATAGAATTGTTTTTAAAAATAATTCTGCGTATTTGTTGGATTATAAAACAGGTGAGCATAATATTAAATATGTTAACCAAATAAGAGAATATGAAAATGTTCTTATTGATATGGGTTACCAAGTAGATAAAAAAGCGCTTGTATATATAGGAGAAAAAATAGAAGTGGTACATTTGTAAAAATTCAAAAAATAAACTCATAATAGTATATGTACGGAAAAATTAAACAACACTTGCAAGATGAGCTTAATGCGATTCAAGAAAATGGACTTTATAAAAAAGAAAGAGTTATAACCTCGCCTCAAGGGGCCGAGATAGTAGTTAATGGAGAGACTGTTTTAAACTTTTGTGCCAATAATTATTTAGGATTGTCTTCTCATCCTGAAGTTGTTCAGGCTGCAAAAGATGCTTTGGATACTCATGGATTTGGGATGTCTTCTGTTCGTTTTATTTGTGGAACACAAGATATTCATAAACAATTAGAAGCAACAATTGCGAAGTTTTATGGTACCGAAGATACTATTTTATATGCCGCAGCTTTTGATGCAAATGGAGGTGTTTTTGAACCACTTTTCGGAGAAGATGAT
>CAZMCP010000080.1:0-4473 GCA_964565035.1 uncultured Flavobacterium sp.
TGCGGTACCAAGGTCGATTGCGATATCCTCGGTCATGAAATCAAAAAATCCCATATTTTATTTTAGGGTTAGAGTATTTATTATAGTTTAATCCAAACGCAAAAGTATAAAAATTATTTGGTTTAATTCAAAATAAAAATGCGTCAATACACTTTTATTGACGCATTTTCTGATTTTTTATTTAAACTAACTTTTTTAATGTTTAAAATGGCGTATTCCTGTAAATACCATTGAAACTTTATTAGCATTACAGTAATTAATACTTAACTCATCTTTAATAGAACCTCCTGGTTGAATTACGGCGGTAATACCCGCATGATTCGCGATTTCTACACAATCAGGGAAAGGGAAAAATGCATCGCTGGCCATTACTGCTCCAGTTAAATCGAATTCAAATGATTTTGCTTTTTCAATGGCTTGGCGTAAAGCATCAACTCTTGAAGTTTGACCAGTTCCTGAGGCGCACAATTGCTTGTTTTTTGCCAAAACAATGGTGTTTGATTTTGTATGTTTACAAATTTTTGAAGCAAATAATAAATCTTCGATTTCTTCTTGAGAAGGAGATGTGTTTGTTACTGTTTTTAAGTGAGATTCATTGTCGGTGATTAAGTCTTTGTCTTGAACTAAAACGCCATTTAAGCATGTTCTAACTGAAGTTTTTGAAAGCTCAGCTTCTTTAATAACTAATATAATCCTGTTTTTCTTTTCTTCTAATAAGTCAATTGCAGTTGTATCATAACTTGGCGCGATTACAACTTCACAAAATAGTTTATTAATTTCTTCAGCAGTTGCTAAGTCAATGTTCCCATTAGCAATTAATACCCCGCCAAAGGCAGATGTTGGGTCGCCAGCTAGTGCCTCTAAATAAGCCTCGCGCATTGTTTTACGTGTGGCAATGCCACAAGCATTATTATGTTTTAAAATAGCAAATGTTGGTTCGTCATTTTTAAACTCACTCATTAAATTCACGGCTGCATCAACATCTAATAAATTGTTATATGATAATTCTTTTCCGTGGAGTTTAGTGAACATTTTATCAAATTCACCAAAGAAGAATCCTTTTTGATGAGGATTTTCACCATATCTTAAAACTTCTCCTTTTGTTTCACTGATTTTTAAAACAGCTTCTTCGTGATTTTTGTTGAAGTAATTAAAAATGGCAGCATCATAGTGCGAAGAAACATTGAAGGCTTTAGTTGCAAAAAGTTTTCTTTGCTCTAAAGTTATTTCTCCGTTTTGAGTTGATATTAATTCTAAAAATAAAGAATACTCGTTTACCGAAGGAATGATTACAGTGTCTTTGAAGTTTTTTGCAGCAGCACGAATTAATGAAATTCCTCCAATATCGATTTTTTCAATAATGTCAGATTCACTAGCTCCCGAAGCTACAGTTTTTTCAAAAGGATATAAATCAACAATTACAGCATCAATTTGAGGTATCTCAAATTCTCTCATTTGTTCAATGTCTAATTCGTTATCTTGTCGATTCAAAATTCCACCAAAAATCTTAGGATGTAAAGTTTTTACTCTTCCACCAAGAATTGAAGGGTAATCAGTAACTTCTTCTACTGGAACTACTGGAATTCCAAGATTAAGAATGAACTCTTCAGTTCCTCCAGTTGAATAAATAGTTACATTTTGTTGATGAAGTTGACGAACAATGGGTTCAAGGCCAGTTTTATCGAACACAGATATTAGTGCCGATTTAATCGTTTTTGTAGTATTCATTGTGTTGTTGTAATTTGTACTGCAAAAATAGTTTTTTTTAATCTGAATTGAAGATAGATTCTTTTAAATTTTTGTAACAAAAATCTTTATTTCTATACTAAATAGAATAGGAAATTAATTGCGTAATGATAATATATATTAGATTATTAAAAGAAAGTTTTGGTTTTGCACTTAATGCATTACGTAATAATAAGCTTAGAACATTATTATCATTGCTGGGTGTTACTGTAGGTATATTTTCTATTATTGCAGTACTTTCTGCTGTGGATTCCTTAGATAAAAAAATCAAAAAGGATTTGAGTTCTCTTGATAAGAATACAGTTTATCTTTTAAAATTTTCTTTTGGACCTACAGATGTTCCGCAATGGAAAAGAGAACAATTTCCTAATGTTACTTATGACGAATATGAATATTTAAAGCGATCAGTTAATGATATAGATGAAATGGCCTTCATGTATTTTGCTGGAAGAGAAAATATAAAATTTGAAGGGAAAACTGTCAGTTCTGTTACTGTTTCGCCTACTACATATGAGTTTGAAAATATTCAAAAATTAGCATTTAAAGATGGTCGTTTTTTTAACGAGTCTGAATCTAATTCAGGTGCTCAAATGATTGTTTTAGGGCATGATGTTGCTAAAAATCTTTTTGATGGTTTAGATCCAATAGGTAAAAAAGTTAGACTTTACGGGCAAAAATTTACTGTAATAGGTGTGCTTAAAAAAGTAGGAGCAGGTATTTTTGGGGAAGAAGATGATACTACAGTCTATTTGCCAGTCAATTTTTTGAGAACTCTTTATGGTGATAACAATGAAAGTATGGTTCCTGCTATATTAATAAAGCCTACAAAAGGTGTTGATATGGATGCTTTTAAAGGTGAATTAAAAAGTAAATTAAGAAATTTAAGAGGCTTAAAAGTTGGAGAGGTCGACAATTTCTTTATTAATGTGCTTTCGGGTTTTACAGACATTCTTGATGGACTTATTAGTCAGATGAATGTTATAGGATGGATTATTGCTGGATTTTCTTTATTGGTAGGTGGTTTTGGTATTGCTAATATTATGTTTGTTTCGGTAAAGGAGAGAACTAATTTAATTGGAATACAAAAATCATTAGGTGCTAAGAATAAGTTTATTTTGCTTCAGTTTTTGTTTGAAGCAATTGTTTTGTGTGTAATTGGAGGTATTATTGGGCTTATTTTAGTTTGGCTGATAACATTGTTGTTAACAAATGCCCTCGATTTTGAATTTGTTTTAAGTTTTTGGAATATTGTATTAGGAACTGTTTTAGCGGCTTTCATAGGATTATTAGCTGGTATTATTCCAGCAATATCTGCTTCTAAATTAGATCCTGTTGAGGCAATAAGAAGTGGAATGTAATAGGTTTTTTTGAAAATGTAGATAAAATAAAAAAGCCCTGAATTTTCAGGGCTTTTTTATTTTATCTTACTTCTTGATTTAAAATCAAATCAAGGTATAAGTTGATTTTGTCTTTAAGCTCCTTTCGAGGAGTAATAAAGTCTAAGAAACCGTGTTCTAATACGAATTCTGATGTTTGGAATCCTTCAGGTAAATCTTTACCAGTAGTATCTTTTACAACACGAGGTCCTGCAAAACCAATTAAAGCTCCTGGTTCAGCAATATTAATATCGCCAAGCATAGCGTATGAAGCAGTAGTTCCTCCAGTTGTTGGGTCTGTACACAATGATATATAAGGAATTTTAGCTTCTGCTAATTGTGCTAATTTAGCTGATGTTTTTGCTAACTGCATTAACGAATAAGCAGCTTCCATCATACGAGCCCCACCTGATTTTGAAATCATTAGAAAAGGGATGTTGTTCTTGATTGAGTAATCTATACCTCTGGCAATTTTCTCTCCCACAACAGCTCCCATAGATCCTCCAATAAATGCAAAGTCCATACAGCAAACAACTAAATCTTTCCCTTTAGATTTACCTACTGCAGTTCTTACAGCATCTTTTAATTTAGTTTTACTAATGGCATCAACTAAACGATCAGAGTATTTTTTAGTGTCAGAAAAATTTAAAGGATCTTTTGCAGTGATATTTGGGTCTAATTCTGTAAATTCATTATTGTCAAATAATATTTTAAAGTATTCAGCACTTCCTATTCTTACATGAAATTCATCTTCTGGACTTACCCAAAGATTTCTTTCTAATTCATCAGAATCAACAATTTTACCAGTAGGAGATTTGTACCACAATCCTTTAGGTACATCCATTTTATCTTCTGTAGGAGTAGTAATTCCTTTTTCTTTTCTTTTAAACCAAGCCATAATTTTAAGGTTATGAGTTAAAAGTTATAAGTTATGATTTACAAGATTGAACTTATAAACATAAGTTATAACTCATAATTAAAGTGTATTTACGTTATTTAAGTCGGCAAATGCCTGCTCTAATCTTGCATTGAAAGTAACCTCGCCTTCACGAACCCATTTTCTTGGGTCATAATGTTTTTTATTTGGTGAATCAGGACCTTCAGGGCTTCCAATTTGTGTTTTTAAATAGTCAATTTTTGATGTCATATAGTCTCTAATACCTTCTGTAAAAGCAAACTGTAAGTCAGTGTCAATATTCATTTTGATTACTCCATACGAAATAGCTTCTCTTATTTCTTCTAGAGTAGAGCCTGAACCACCATGAAACACAAAATCTACAGGATTATTTCCGGTATTAAATTTATTTTGAACGTAGTCCTGAGAGTTTTTAAGAATTTTTGGAGTTAATTT
>CAZMCP010000081.1:0-4175 GCA_964565035.1 uncultured Flavobacterium sp.
TTAGCCGATGTAGGTCTTGTAGGTTTTCCTAATGCAGGAAAATCAACATTATTGTCTGTGTTAACATCTGCAAAACCAAAAATTGCTGATTACCCTTTTACAACCTTAAAACCTAATTTAGGGATTGTTGCTTATAGAGATTTTCAATCGTTTGTAATCGCTGATATTCCAGGAATTATAGAAGGAGCTGCTGAAGGAAAAGGATTAGGACATTATTTCTTACGACATATAGAAAGAAATTCAACGCTTTTATTCTTGGTTCCAGCGGATGCTAAGGATATTAAAAATGAATATGAAATCCTTTTAGATGAGTTGAGACGATACAATCCAGAAATGTTGGATAAAGATAGATTACTAGTGATTTCTAAATGTGATATGCTTGATGATGAGTTAAAAGCAGAAATGAAAAAGCAACTGGATAAAGAACTAAAAGGCGTTCCTTATATGTTTATTTCATCAGTAGCACAACAAGGTCTTGTTGAACTCAAAGATAAGCTTTGGCAAATGTTGAATACAGGAGTTTAAAAACAAAAATATATTGTTAAAAAAAATACCCCAAGTTTTAATTTTCTTGGGGTATTTTGTTTTTATCGTTCTAATTTAAAATTGGGTAATAATTTAGGTCTATCAACTTCATTTGCAACTTTCCAAGAAGTACGATATATCCATTCGGTCATTTTGTGTAATTTTTTAAAATTGATGTTCTCTATTTCGTCTTGTGGAGTATGGTATTGGTAGTGTAATACTGATGTGAAAAAAATTGCCGGAATACCTATGCGGGCATAAGGTGCATGATCACTTCTGAAATAAAAATATTCAGGATGCTCAGGTAAATCCCAATCTTTTAAATAAGTGAATTTAGTACTTTCATTATTAGCATCGTTTGCCATTTTTACTAAATCATCTGAATTTTTATGAGGTAATTCTCCTCCTAAAAGCGCAGCTTCGTTAAGATTATTTCGTCCTATCATGTCCCCGTTTAACACGGCAACTATATTCTCTTTTGGAACTACTAAGTGGCTAGAATGATATCTAGATCCTAATAAACCTCTTTCTTCAGCTCCATGAAAAACAAATAAAATACTTCTTTTTGAAGGCTGAATTTTGTAAGCTCTGGCCATAGCAAGCATAGCAACACAGGTACTAGCATTGTCATCTGCACCATTGTATATACTGTCGTTGTTTACTTCATGTCTGATGCCATCATGATCTTGATGTCCACTTATTAATACATATTCGTTTTTTAATTTTGGGTCTGTTCCTTCTATTTTTCCAATAAGATTTACTGATGGGTATAAATAACTTTCGGTTTGTAGATTAATGTTTATTTTAGGATTGTTTGCAATCCAGTTAGTATTTTCTTTTTTAATCCACATAACTGGGATACCTTTTTCAACTTTGTCTCTCAAACCATCAATCCCATAAACACCACGAGTCATTTGGGGTAAAACTTCTCTCCAGCTTTTCTCTGCGGTTTCATCTGTAATGAAAATAATTCCCTTTGCGCCTAATTTTAAAACTTCTTGGTAATATTTGTTTCTAACAAACATTGGATATCTTCTTTCAAAAAGTGTCATTTCTTTTTTGATGTTCATGTCTGAGGCTTCAAGTGCCACAACTTTATCCTTGATGTTTTTTGAAGCTAATTCATTAGGTTCTACTTTTCCTAGATAAAGGATGTCTGTATTGATTTTGTAATCTACCACATCGGCAATAAGAATGTCTTTCCAAATTTTCAAATTTTGATCACCAATGGTTATGGTACTCTGTGGAGTAATTTGGTGGCGATGCATATTGAAGAATTGATAATAGGTTCCATATTCTCCAGCTGGAATCATTCCACTTTGCTTCATTTTATCTGTAAACCAAGTTGAGACTTTTAATTCATTAAGTGTTCCTGCTTCTCTTCCTTGAAATAAATCACCAGCTAATTGGTGCATATCGTTCTTTAAATCTTTTTCTTTGATTGCAGAAACGAGAGGCTGTTTGTAATTTTGAGCTAATAAAGTGTTCAAGCACATAAATAGAATTCCTATTTGTATGGTTTTAATTTTCATTTTAAAATATTTTAATCAAATATAACAAGGAATCCAGTTAAATAGAAAAAACATCACTTGAGATTTTTTATTTATTGAAGAATTATATTTACTTTATTTCTGATTTTTCACAATTCACTTTCTTTTTGTTTAAAAATTGTATATTCGCACCCCTAACTAAAAAATAAAATATGAAAAAGATATTACTTTTTTTATTGATGACTTTCCAGATTGGGATATCTCAAGAAAGATCGTGTGGTACACCAGAAAAAATGCAGGAACTTTTAGGTAACCCTAAAATGCAATTGAAGTATCAAAAAAATAAAGATGCATCAGAAGTAGAATTAAAAAAAACGAATTCCAATAAAAACAATGCTTTATTGCCAACATTGAGAATTCCTGTTGCTGTGCATTATCCAAGTGTTAGTAGTGGAGCTTCAGCTACTTTGAAAAATTGTTTAAGAACTTTGGCGCAAAATCAAATAGATGTTTTAAATGCTGATTTTAATGCTTCGAATGCCGATTTAGCTACTTGGACAAATACGACAAGTTCTTATTTCCCTGGAGTAAGTAATGGAAGTTTGAATGTAGTTTTTGAAATAGCTTCTGGTGACCATCCTACAAGTACTGGATTAACAGATGGGACTCCAGCAGTTACTTTTGGTCAAACATTTGGTGGAGGTCCTGATGGTGATTGGGATCCTGATTGGAGTGGTTACTTGAACTTAGTAGTTAAGAATTTGTCTGGTGGGACCCTTGGTTATGCTTATTTGGCTTCTTCTCCAATTGATGGAGCTGCAGTTTTTATTGATAATGGTGCTTTTGGTACAGGTGCTGGGTGTACAGGGTATGTTCCTGGAGCTCCTTACAATCTAGGAAGAACTTTGACTCACGAATTAGGACATTATTTGAATCTAGATCACATTTGGGGTGATGCAACTTGTGGGGATGATTTTGTAGCTGATACTCCAGAACATAATACTTCAAACGGAGGATGTCCTGCAATTACACATTTGTCTACATGTACAGGCACACCAAGAGAATTAACTATGAATTACATGGATTATACTAACGATTCATGTATGTATATGCTAACTGCAGGTCAGGCAGCAAGAATGCAGGCACATATAAACACAATTCAATTAGCATTTAATCAGTCTACTTTATCAAATGATAATTTTTCTCTAGAAAAAAGTATAGGGTTTTATCCAAATCCAAGTAATGGTAAATTTAATATTCAGCTTCCAAGTTTTGTTACAGATTATTCCATTAGGGTAATTGATCAATCTGGACGTTTAGTTCTTGATGCTGATTATTCTTCAAACGGTGATCTAGAAAACTCATTTGATTTAAAAAGTCCTCAAGCTGGAATTTATTATGTTACTGTAAAAACTAGTAATGCTGTGGCTACGAAAAAGATAATTATTGAATAAGTTTGTTTTCAAAATAGTAAAGCGCTCTAATTGAGCGCTTTTTTTATTTTAACTTTAAAAGTTAAAATTTTCTTAATAAAAAGACATTCTTTTCGCTTAAATTTTAAGCAATTATCAAAAAAAGGTATATTCGCACCACTAAAAATAAATATGTTATGAAAAAATTAATTTTATCTCTAATCACTGCTATTATGCTTGTACCAACAAGTGTTAAGGCCGATGAGGGAATGTGGTTTTTAATGTTCATTGAGCGTTTAAATCACAGAGATATGCAAAAAATGGGATTGCAATTAACTGCTGAAGAAATTTACAGTATAAACAATCACAGTTTAAAAGATGCAATCGTTCAATTTAATGGTGGTTGTACAGCTGAAATTATTTCTAAAGACGGATTAGTATTAACAAACCATCACTGTGGGTATGATGCTATTGCAGAATTGTCGACTGCTGAAAAAAATCACTTAAAAAATGGGTTTTGGGCAAAAGACAGAAAAGAAGAAATTAAACCTTCAAGTTTATTTGTTCGTTTCTTTGTTCGTATGGATGATGTTTCTAAAAGAATTTTAGGAGTTGTAAATGATAAAATGACAGAGGCTGAGCGTG
Organism: uncultured Flavobacterium sp.; assembly: GCA_964565035.1. Lineage (GTDB taxonomy): Bacteria > Bacteroidota > Bacteroidia > Flavobacteriales > Flavobacteriaceae > Flavobacterium. Next base: position 4,073 of record CAZMCP010000081.1, read on the forward strand.
AAAAAGCCATCAATGCTGAAATCGCTAAAATCGAAAAAGAAAACAACGAAGGGGGAAAATATACTGTTTCAGTACGTTCTTTCTTTCAAGGAAATGAATACTA
>CAZMCP010000082.1:0-2723 GCA_964565035.1 uncultured Flavobacterium sp.
CTTTCTTTCAAGGAAATGAATACTACTACTTTGTTTACCAAGATTATAAAGATGTTCGTTTAGTAGGAACACCGCCAGAAAGCTTAGGTAAATTTGGTGGTGATACAGACAACTGGGAGTGGCCTCGTCACACTGCAGATTTCTCAATGTTCCGAGTTTATGGAGATGCTAACGGGAATCCTGCAGAATATTCTCAAAATAATGTGCCTTTAAAGCCTAAACATTACTTGCCAGTTAATATTGGAGGTGTTAAAGAGAATGATTATGCTATGATTTTAGGATACCCTGGTCGTACAAATCGTTGGATGCCAGCCGCTGGTATCGAGCAAAATGTAAAATTTGCTTACCCTGCATGGGTAGAAGGTTCAAAAGTCGGTATGGATCAAATGAAAAAATACATGGTCCAAAGCGATGCCTTGAACTTAGTATATGCGTCAAAATTTGCTGGTGTTGCTAACTATTGGAAAAACCGTCAAGGTATGATTGATGCTTTGACAAAGTTTGGTACTGCAAAAACTAAAGCCGCTCAAGAAGCAAAATTCAACACGTGGGCTAACAAGCCAGAAAACAAAGCAAAATATGGAAATGTAGTTGCTACAATTAATAATTTTTATAAGTTAACTAACGAAAAATCACGTCATGATAACTATCTAAACATGATTTTTAGAAACAGTGCTTATGGTGCAATCGCGAGAACATTAGGAAAACAATTAGAAACTTATGCTAAAGCAGATGTTGCTAAACGTACACAAATGGCACCAGCTATTTCTGAAATGGCTGATGAGTTCTTTAAAGAGGTTCATATTCCAGCAGAAAAAGATATCCTTGCAGCTGAGTTAAATTTATATGCAACGAAATCTACAGGTTATAATATTGCGCCAGCTGTTGCTGAATTAGGAAAAACAAATAATAATGATTTTTCTAAATTCGTTAATGCTGCTTTCGACTTAAGTTTACTATCTTCAAAGGATAGAGTTAAAGCGTTTTTAGAAGTTCCAAATGAAGCGTTAATTACAAATGATCCATTATTCAAATTATCAAATGATTTAATAACACATTTTGGTTCTAAGTCAGATGAAATTGCAAAAGCACAAAATGATTTTGGTGCAGCATTCCGTAAATTGGTTGAAGGATTACGTGAGTCTAAAATTGGAACAATAAAATACCCAGATGCGAATTCAACTTTACGTTTAACATATGGTAAAGTTCGTGCGTTACCAGCTGATAAGCGTAATGATGCAAAAATTAACAACTACACTACTTTAGATGGTCAAGTAAAAAAATACAAGAAAGGTGATGCTGAGTTTGATTTGCCACAAAGAGTATTAGAAATGAACAAAAACAAAGAATTTGGTCGTTATGCTGACAAAGATGGTTCATTACACGTAAACTTTTTAACAGACAATGATATTACAGGTGGTAATTCAGGTTCACCAGTATTAAATGGAAAGGGTGAGTTAATAGGTCTTGCATTTGATGGTAACATCGAGGCAATGGCAGGAGATGTAATTTTTGATAAAAACTTACAAAGAACTATAAACGTTGATATTCGTTATGTACTATGGGTAATTGAAAATTTCTCAGGTGCTAAAAATATTGTAGATGAAATGACATTAATTAAATAAGTTATTTTCGCCTCATTAAAATTAAATCCGAATTCAGAAATGAGTTCGGATTTTTTTTATGGTATATTTTGAGTTATTCAATTAAAGAAATGCATATAAATGTTCTGTTATTTGTTATTTTTGAGGAATGAAATATTTTTTGAATCTTTTTTTATTAATACCTATTTTTCTTTGGTCACAAAATAATTGTGATGAAGGAGAAGTTTTTTTAAAACAAAAAAAGTATGTTGAAGCTAAAATCTTACTTCAAAAATGTTATTCAGAAAATCCTAAAAACTACAAAGTTGTTGACCAACTTGGAGAAATTGCTTTTCAAAGTAAAAATTGGGATGATGCTATAAAATATGCTACAATACTTAAAAATGCATTTCCTACTAATGCCGAATATTGGTTTCGATATGGAGGTTCTCTTGGTATGAAAGCTAAGAATGGTAGTAAAATTAAAGCTTTTGGAATGCTAGATGATATCGAAGGTGCTTTTGTTAAAGCTACAAAATTAGATCCTAAGCATATAAATTCACGTTGGGCTTTAGTAGTATTATATGTTGAGTTACCAGGAATTATTGGAGGAAGTGAGAGTAAAGCGTTAAAATATGCTAGTGAGCTTATGCAAATATCAAAAGTTGACGGATATTTGGCAAAAGGTTATATTGATGTTTATTTTAAGCGTTACGAAACAGCTGAAATAAATTATAAGAAAGCACATGCTTTAGGCCATTCTAAAACAACTTATGAAAAATTGTACGACTTATATTTAAATAAAATAAAAAATAAAGCTAAAGCAGAGGAATTAAAGTCTGAATTTAAAAACTAAAAAGAATAGAGAATATATAAATGAGAACTCATTTCATAGCAATTGGCGGGGCTGCCATGCACAATTTAGCACTAGCATTACACAGTAAAGGATATAAAGTAACGGGTAGCGACGATGCAATTTTTGAACCGTCAAAATCAAGATTAGAAAAAAAAGGATTATTACCTGTTGAAATGGGTTGGTTTCCTGAAAAAATAACATCAGATATTGAAGCTATAATTTTAGGAATGCATGCAAAAGCAGATAATCCAGAATTGTTAAAATCACAAGAATTAGGTTTGAAA